>CACZJU010000004.1 GCA_902781515.1 uncultured Bacteroidales bacterium
ATCACCGTTCCCGATGCAGGCTACGAGATTGCCGACAACAAGGCAACGAACGTGGGCAACTACACCGCCACGCTGACCGGTAAGGGCAACTTCAAGGGCGAGGTGAAGGTGCAGTGGAGCATCGTGGCTGCCAATGCCAACCTGTTCAACATCACGCTGGGCACAAACGAGTACACCTACGACGGCACAGCCAAGACGCCCGCCGTAACCGTTAAGGACGGAGAGGCTACCCTCGTGGAGAATACCGACTACAAGCTGGCCTACACCGCCAACACGAACGCCGGAACCGCTACCGTTACCGCAACAGGTAAGGGTAACTACAGCGGCACGCAGACCGCTACCTTCACCATCAAGCCTGCTACGCTGACCAGCGTAACGCTCGCTCAGACCGAGTTCCAGTACCACCTGTTTACACCGGTGGCTCAGACCGCCGAGATTGCTGAGGTGAAGGCTGGCAACCTGACTGTTCCCGCCGAACAGTACGAGGTAGAGGGCAACACGCAGACCGAGCCGGGCACGTACACCGTCACCGTAACGGGTAAGACCAACTTCCAGGGCACCGTAACGGCAGACTTCGTCATCAAGGACCAAGTGGTTGACGGCGAAGGCGAGAAGACCGAGACGGAAGAGAAGGTTGACGACATAGACATGACGGTGACCGTGGTGGACCGCGAGAAGAAGGAACTGCAGATTGACAACATCAGCGAGGGCACACCTACCACCGAGGGTATCACCTTGGAGATTCCCGCACAGATCAACGGCTGGAAAGTGGTGAGCGTAGGTGCTAACGCTATGGCTGGCATGAACAACGTAACCGACATTGTTATGCCTGACACCGAGAAGCCTATCGAGGTGGAGGCTGGCGCATTCCCCGCTTTGGCAACAATCCATACCACGCTTGCTCTGCTCGACGACTATGCACTGATGGCTGCACTGCAGAGCAACTACGAGGGCGCGAAGGTGGTTTGCACCGTGACTCCCGCGAACAAATACTGGACACTGGGTACCGGCTGCGACGTGGTGATCCCCGACGGCATCGACGTATATACCGTGCAGGTGAAGAACACTGCCGAGGTGGCTACGGAGATTGTTCCCGAAGACCAACTGAAGTACGGCAACGAGCGCATCGTGAAGGCTAACAACGGCGTGCTGCTGCTCGGCACAGCCGGACAGAGCTACGACCTGGTGGCCTACAGCGGACGCATCGCCAGCGGTATGCCCGTGGCAACGAGCGACAACAAGGACTATGGTCAGAAGAACTGCCTGGAGCCCGTCATCGAGAAGAAGCACTACGACAGCGGTCACTACTTCGTGCTGCAGAACAACGAGTTCCACGCCATCCTGGCTGAGGGCGACGAGGTGAAGGTGCCTGCCGGTAAGGCTGTGCTCCACCTGGGTGATGAACAGGCCGGAGCTAAGGCGATGGTGCTGCAGATTGCTGAAGGCGATGCTACAGGAGTTAACGAAGTTATCGAAGTTAAAGAAGTTAACGACGATAGGTTCTATGACTTGAGCGGACGCCGCGTTGCTAAGCCCACGAAGGGAATGTATATCCACAACGGACGGAAAGTAGTGGTAAGATAATATGAAGTTACAGAAGTTAAAGAAGTTAAAGAAGTTAAAGGAGTTAAAGACGATAGTCTTGCTGCTGACTTCAAAACTTCAGAGAACAAATCAGAGGACAAATGTAACGTCTCTAACTTCGAGCGAAGCGATAACTTCTTTAACTTCTATAACTCCTAAAAAAAATATGACTATGAAACAAAAGATAATAATGATGCTGATGATGGCGGTGGCTCTTGTGGGAGCCACGCCAGCACAGGCGCAGACGAGGGACTCGGTGGCGTTTAAGCCCCACTGGTTCGTCCAGCCCCAGGTGGGCGTGGGCTACCACGTGGGCGAGGCCAAGTTCTCGAAGCTGCTGTCGCCTGCTGCCGCGCTGAGCGTGGGCCGTCAGTTCACGCCGGTCTTCGGCCTGCGCCTCGGTGCGTCGGGCTGGGAGGGCCGCAACTGGCAGACTCACCCCGTGGCAGAGTATAAATGGAACTACGTGCAGGCCAATCTGGACGCTACGGTGTCGCTGACCAACTTGATTTGGGGCTGGAACCCCAAGCGCAAGTGGAACGTGTATGGACTGGCCGGTATCGGTATGAACGTCGGCTTCAACAACGACGATGCAGTAGCTCTGAAAGCCATCAACGAGAGTACGGGCATCCCTGCTTTGCAGAACGGCGGCTTCGAGAAGCTGTGGGACGGCACGAAGCTGTTCCCCGCAGGTCGTCTGGGTGGCGGCGTGGAGTTCGATGTCTCGGAGCGTGTGGCACTGGGACTGGAATACAACGCCAACATCCTGCCCGACAAATGGAACTCGAAGAAAGGTAAGGACAAGGTGGACTGGCAGCAGAACCTGCTCTTCGGCGTGAAGATTGCGCTGGGCAAGACCCGCAAGCACATCAAGATAGAGGAGCCGCAGCCCGTAGTGGTGGAGGAGCCGACGCCTGTAGTGGAAGAGACGAAGGCTAAGGTGGAACCGAAGCCCGTGGTGAAGGAAGAACCGAAGCCCGTGGTAGAGGAGAAGAAGCCAGAGCCCGTAGTGGAACCCGCAATGTCGGAAGTGAAGGTGTACTTCGGCTTCAATTCGGCACGCCTGCAGGCCTCCGAGGAGTCGAAGATTGACGAGATTGCCAACTACATGAAGGCACATCCCGACAAGAACCTCACCGTGACAGGTTGGGCAAGTCGCACCGGTAAGTGGGAGTACAACAAGAAACTCTCGCTATGGCGTGCCAATGCCGTGAAGAAGGCTCTCGTGGCCCGTGGCGTCGATGCTTCGCGCATCAAGACCGAAGGTAAGGGCGAGCGTGGCAAGGGTGACAACCGCGAGGACCGCGCCGCAGTAGCGATAACCATTGGAAAATGAAAATTGAAAATTAAAAATGACTGATATGAAAAAAGTATTTTTTGCATTGATGATGCCCGTAATGATGATGGGCGTAGTGTCCTGCACAGACTATCAGGACGACATTGACAAGCTGGGTGCCGAGAACGACGCTCTGCGCAGTTACAACAACCAGACCATTTCGCAACTGAACAGCGTGGTGTTCCAGACCGAGGAGGGTGTAGTGAACATCACCGTGGACCAGCCCACTGCTACCACCATCGTGTATGAGGTGGAGCCGAAGGAACTGGCAAGTACACTGGCAGCAGACATCACACGCCTGCAGCTCGTGACACAGCACGGTGCCGCCATGACTGTCACTGCCGCAGCAGGCAATGACACCAAGGGCACGCTGACCGTTACCGCTACTCCCAGTGGTTTCGACGGCAGCAAGACATATAGTCTGTCACTGCTCTATAAGGAGGATGGTCGCTCGTACCAGACCGCCTATACTCCTGTGTATGTGGTGACTCGTCCCACTGCCGGCAGTCTGGCTATCAACATCCCCACCACCTCCGGCGGTAAGTATGCTGTGGGCGAGAACTATAAGCTCGGCGCTGTGTTCACTCCTGCCTACATCACAGAGACTGACGTGATATGGAGCGTTGACGATACCAGCATCGCTACCATCGACGCCAACGGTGTGCTGACCCCGATTAAGAACGGCACCGTGACCATCACCTGCACTTCGAAGGAGAACGCCGCAGCCACGGCTTCCATCACCATCGAAATCACTGGCGGCAACATCCCTCTGGACGAGAGCGGCGTCAGCCAGGGAAATGCGGAATAGGCATTAATTGACAATTGAAAATTGAAAATTGACAATTGAAAAATCCCTGTCACATCCTTGCGAGTGACGGGGATTTTTTGTAATTTCGCAGACGAAATATATAAATATTGGCGATTATGGATGCAATAGGAACACCATTACCCACAGCTGGCCAGTTATTGGTAGGCGTCAGCGACTTGTCGATGATGAACGACATCAAGAAGGCCATCAGAATGCTGAAAGGCGTAACGACGGTGAAAAAGACAAAGGAGTTCGACATCACAAAGACTAAGGGTTACCGCGAGGCGATGGACGACGTGAAGAACGGCAGAGTCACTCACTATGACTCGCTAAAGGACTTTTATAAGGAAATGGGTCTATAGCTATGGCATATAAGGTATCACTTTCCAACCGCTTCAAGAAGGACTTCCGCCGTTGCATTAAGCGCGGACTTGATATGAAGCACATAACTGATGCGATGGACTTGCTTGAAGCCACTGGCACCCTGCCCATGAAGTATCGCCCGCACAAACTTTCGGGCGATAAGAACGGTCAGTGGGAATGCCACATCGAGCCCGATTGGCTGATGATATGGGAACAAAACGACACCGAACTGACGTTGCTCTTCCTGCAGACAGGCACGCACTCAGACTTGTTCTGACCCCGATACTATTTTCCCCCTTAAAATATACGCCGAGACATCGAGAGCGGGGCGGAATAATCATTAATTCTTTCCCCGCTTCGCTCTGAAAGCGAACAAGTTCGAGCGGAAGATTGAAAAATCCCTGTCATTTGCTTTGGAATGACGGGGATTTTTTGTAATTTCGCAGGCGAAATATATAAATATTGGCGATTATGGGCGTAAGATTCGACAGCGAGCAGCAGCGGTTTGTGTTCGACTTTGAACACGACGGACAGGATGACATCGTCAGTCTGACGGGTGAAGGCTACCAGGTGGAGGCTTTCGGCAAATGCTTCTACTACGGCTATGAGTTTGGCGACGAGGTGGATGGTAGCGTACGCTCGGCATTCATCAAGTACGTCAAGTTTACCGAACGCCTGCAGGACGACCCGAATCTGACACAATTCATCCAAAAAGCGGTGAACAACCTGAACAGTCGCATAAACCTCTACGACTACGACCTTGTAGTAATGCCACAGTCGTCGAGCCGCGTCAACAACTACATGTTGCGCTACATCTATCGTTTCGCCCAGCCCACGCTTCGCAAGATGGAACTGGTGAAGAATCTGCCTGCCAATATCTCCTTTGACATGGATGCCTTCACAGAGGCATATCTCGACGATGTGCTCGAGAACGGCCGTCCCCGTTACACTGAGGCCCAGAAGGAGGAGGTGCGACAGCAGATTAGTCATATGCTCGACCTGATTCACCAGAAGGACTACTTCACCATCGCCCGCGACGTGAAGAAGAGTCGCTTCCGCCCCTACATGACGCAGTTCCTGCGTTTCGCCAACAGGACCGACGAGGAGCTTTGCCAGACGATACGTCAGCAGAACGTGCTGGTTATCGACGACGTCACCACCAGCGGTTCCACGTTGGGCGAGGTGCTGCGCACGCTGCGTATCCTGAACGAGGACAACCGCATCACTATCTTTAGTCTCATTGGCCGTCGCGACCTCATGGCCGACGTTACCACCTGAGGCAAAATGTAGCCCCTCGAATAACCATCACCTTCATCCATACATACGGCATGTGTCTGACTCTCAGGCACATGCTTTTTTGTGGGGCGAGGGGTAAGAATTCACAATGAATATGCTTAAGACAAAAACTGGAAAAAACATTACTGGTCGGCATCGCGCATCCAGGAGGTGACGGTTTGGCCTGTGCGCTGCTTGAAGGCGTGACTGAACGAGCTGGAGCAGTGGGACAAGGTGGAGGCTGCCACTGGACGCGGCAACCAGTTTACTGTGATGAAGCAGTGCGACGACGAGGGCAACGACTTCGGAGCCGACCGTGCCAGTACACAGAGCGTGATGGGCGACGGATGTCTGCACCTCAACTGGAACGCCAACACCACTACGGCAAAGGCCCTGCGCTACTTCCGCTACGTGGTGACCGACGGCCCCATTTCGCGCCTCTCGCTGGCCACGATACCCGAGGAGGAACTGGGAAGCGATATCCCCGTGTTCGGGCACTACGGCAAGGAGTACGACGAGCGCCTGAAACCCTTCATCGACAACCTGAAGGCTGCCACGGGAACCATCGACTGCCCGGAGGCTAAGGACATGGTGAGGCAACTGAAACGCGAGTGTGCCGAGTTCGCACAACTGTCGCAGGACAAGGTGTTCGACAATCTCTCGCACCGCGCACTGGTGGCCGTATTTCGCAAGGCCTGCCTCATATATGCCGCCAACGGCTGTCGGTGGGAGCCTGAGATAGAGGATTTCTGTCGCTGGAGCCTCTACTACGACCTGTGGCTGAAGATGAAGCTCTGGGGCGACCAGATTCGCAAGGCCGACGGCGATGTGGAAGTGTCGAAACGCGGTCCGCAGAACCTGCTGGCGCTGCTGCCCGAGCACTTCACACTGGACGATGCCAAGCGCATACGGCAGGAGCAGGGCATGAACAACGATGAGCACCGTTGCGAGAACATGATACGGCAGTGGATTTTCCGTCACTACGTGTTACGCATTACGGATTACAGTTTTAAAAAAGCACCTAAACAATGAAGCACTACCAAGCAACGCGCGGATGGAGGAATAACAATCCGCTGAATATCAGACGAGGTGAACAGTGGTCGGGCCTCGCATCGAAACAAACCGACCCGCAGTTTTGCCAGTTCCTGACCATGACCTACGGCTACAGGGCTGGCGTGAAGTTACTGAAATCGTATGCACGCATCTTTGCACAACGCGGGCAGCAGTGGAGCGTGGAGAACGTGATAAACCGCTGGGCACCACCTTCGGAAAACGATACCGGTGCGTACCTTCACAGAGTGCTCGAACTGATGCACCGTCTGGGCGACAAGGACACACGCATGGCGCCCCTGTGGACAAAACCCGGAGTGCAACAGGCAGCAACCATGCTGGCGGCAATGACGTGCGTGGAATGTGGCTGTCCGCCCTCGGCAGTCCCTATCGGTTCGCTGAACACGGGCTTCATTCTCGCAGGTCTCTCCGACCCGCACCTCACCAGCGACTGGTGGTAAAGTAAAAAGTAAAACGTAAAAGTGAGAAAAAAGCAGCGGAAACCGCTGCTTTTTTCTCATTCTTGCTGTTCGGCGTAATCCATTTCGGCCTCGACGATCCAGCGGAGGTCATCGGCATCGTAGTCGCCCATTTTGTCCTTCTTGGCCTGTTTGACCATGTGCTGGGCAATGGCTTCCATGTCGATTTCGATGCAGCCGTCCTTGTCGGGCTCTGCATCCAGAATGCCGCTCTCGGCATAGTATTCCACGATGGAATCGAGGAAATAGTAGAGCTCTTCTTCGCTGAACTTATCCTTCAGTTCCTGGGGTAGGTGAGTCTTGATGTATTCGACGGTGCGGGCATCGTCTTCAGCATCTTGTAGCAACTCGTCTTCAAAATCAGCCATAATCAGAGGAGTTGGTTGATGTTTTCGGCGAGGGTGGCTTTGGTCTGCAGACCTGTGAGGCGCTTGAACATTTCACCCTGCTTGTTGAAGAACACGATGGTGGGAATGCTGCTGACCTGGAACTGCATTGGCAGGTCTTCGTCTTCCTCCACGTCGCACTTGCCGATGTTTACACGGCCTTCATACTCTGCTGCCAGTTCCTCGATGGTGGGACCGAGACGCTTGCAGGGACCGCACCATGTGGCCCAGAAGTCGATAACGAGGGGCTTGCCGGCTGCCAGCAGCTCCTGAAAGTTTGCACTTGTGATTTGTAATGCCATAACTTAATTGATTTTATAGGTTAGTGATTGATTATTGTCGAGCATTTCCAGCAGTTCGTTTGTGATGTTGATGTGGTACTGCGTGGAAACTGTCTGCAGGCTTATGCGCTTGCCAACCTCCGTGACGTGGAACATGAGCTGTGTGTTGCCCGGGTTGTTCTTCGCGTAGTTGGCAAGGGCGAACACGAAATCCTCGTCGAGGTCTTCGAGGTGGAAGGCTATGGTGATGCTCTTCAGCAGTGTTTCCCTGACATTGGCAAGGAACTCTATGCTGCCAATCTTCAGCTCCAGACGGTCGGGCTGGTACTGACGGGGCTGCACACGGGCTGTGATGTACACCGTGTTACCGATGTCCATATAGCTGCCCCATGTTGCCCAGTCGTTGCCGAACAGCGGCAGTTCGCCGGAACCTTCGTAGTCCTCTATCGTCACTATTCCGTAGGGCAGGCCGCGTTTCGACATTCCCTTGCGGATGCCGGTGACGATGCCACCGAAATGAACCTCTTTGTTTGCGAACTGTTCCTTCGCTTCCATCTGGTTCATGTGCATGTTGCAGGCATGTTTCAGTATTACGGCATAGTCGTCGAGAGGGTGAGCGGAGAGGTAGATGCCAATCTTCTCCTTTTCCTTGTTCAGTCGTTCCAGTGTGCTCCAAGGCGGTGCCACGGGAATCGGTGGAATGGTGATTTCTACGGAATTCAAGTCACCGAAGAGTGAGAACTTGGCCTCCTGTTCGGTCTGTTGGTATTGCACGCTGAATTTCGTCAGGGTGTCGATGAATTCCTCGCCCTTGTGGTTCTTGGCAAAGAACTGCTCGCGGGTGATTTGACTGGAGAAATCGTCGAAGGCACCGCTCAGCACCAGACATTCGAGGCCGCTGCGTTTCACCATTCCCATGGGGACGCGCTTTACGAAGTCGAAGATGTCCTTGTACAGGCCATTTGCTTCGCGTTCGTTGACGATGGCATCCACGGCACTGCTGCCCAAGCCAGATATCGCGTTCAGTCCGAAGCGTATGTTGCCTTCGGGGTCAACGCTGAACTTGTGACGGCTGTAGTTGATATTCGGTCCCAGAGTGGCTATTCCCATGCCTTTACATTCGTTCATGAGTTTTGTCACCTCGCCGATATCCTTTGCACGGCTCATAACGCCAGCCATGAACTGGGCAGGGAAGTTGGCTTTCAGGTAGGCCGTCTGGTATGCCACCCACGAATAGCATGTGGCGTGACTCTTGTTGAAGGCATAGGATGCGAACTTCTCCCAGTCGGCCCATATCTTCTCCAGTATCTTCGGATCGTGTCCGTTGGCTTGTCCCTGACTGATGAACTGCGGCTTCATGTGGTCCAGCTTGTCCTTCAGTTTCTTACCCATGGCCTTACGCAGTGTGTCGCTCTCGCCTCGGGTGAAGTTTGCCAATTGGCGGCTGAGCAGCATGACCTGCTCCTGATAGACAGTGATGCCGTATGTATCCTTCAGGTATTTCTCCATGCAGGGTATGTCGTACTCTACAGGCTTGCGCCCCTGTTTCCTATCGATGAAATCGGGGATATAGTCCATTGGCCCCGGACGATATAGGGCGTTCATGGCTATGAGGTCCTCGAATGTGGAGGGCTGCAGTTCGCGCAGGTATTTCTGCATTCCTGCCGATTCGAACTGGAATGTTCCAATCGTTCTGCCGTCGCAATACAGTCGGTATGTGGCAGGGTCGTTGATGTCCAGTTTTTCCATGTCCACCTCTATGCCAAGACTGTCGCGTATGTTCTGCTGACATTCCTTTATCTGGCTCAGAGTCTTCAGTCCCAGGAAGTCCATCTTTATAAGGCCGGTGTCTTCGATGACGGAACCTTCGTACTGCGTGCAGAGCAGTTTTTCGCCTGTTTCTTTGTCTTCGGCAGTGGAGATGGGCACCCAGTCACTGACATCGTCGCGGCAGATGATGACACCGCAGGCGTGTACACCGGTGTTGCGCACGTTGCCTTCCAGCTTCTTGGCGTATTTTATGGTGTTGGAAAGTACCGGATTTGGCGAGTTCTCTGCCTGTTGCAGTTCCGGCACTATGCTGATGACGTTGGGAAGGTTCATTTTCAAGGCCTTGCCGTTAACTTCCGGCATGCGGTCCGGAATGAGTTTGCAGAGCCCGTTCACCACGTCGAGCGGCAACTGTTCTATGCGTGCCACATCCTTCAGGGCAAGTTTTGTTGCCATGGTGCCATAGGTGATGATGTGAGCAACTTTGCTCTCGCCGTATTTCTGTGTCACCCATGAGAGCACCTTGCCACGACCGTCGTCGTCGAAATCGACATCGATATCGGGCAATGAGATACGGTCAGGATTGAGGAAACGCTCGAACAGCAGGTCGTATTTGATGGGGTCTATCTGGGTGATTCCCAAACAGTAGGCTACGGCACTGCCGGCTGCCGAACCACGTCCGGGACCTACGCTGACATCAAGCTCGTGGCGTGCCGCGTTGATGTAGTCCTGTACGATGAGGAAGTAGCCCGGGAAACCCATCGATTTCATCACGTGAAGTTCGAATTTCAGTCGTTCCATGACATCCTTGGGCACGGGGTCGCCATACACCCTCTTGGCACCGATGAAGGTGAGATGCGCCAAGTAGTCGGCTTCCAGCTTCAGGCGATACAGTTTTTCCACGCCTCCCATGCCGTTTATCTTCTTCTGGGCAGCCTCTTCGCTCATGATGACGTTGCCGTTCTCGTCGCGCGTGAATTCGTCGAACAACTGCTGGTCGGTGAATTTCTTGTGATATTCCTCCTCGGTGCCGAATTCCTCGGGAATCTCGAAGTTGGGCATGATGGGACTGTGGTCGATGTCGTAAATCTCCACCTTGTCGAGCACTTCCAGCGTGTTTGCCAATGCTTCGGGCACGTCGGCAAATATCTCGTTCATCTCGGCCATAGTCTTGAACCACTCCTGTTTTGAGTAGAGCATGCGGTCGGGGTCGCTCATGTTGTGGTTGGTGGAGAGGCAAATCAGACGGTCGTGGGCTTCTGCGTCGTCTTCATCGACAAAGTGCACGTCGTTGGTGCACACCACCTTCACGCCATGCTTCTGCGCAAGTTCCAGTATCACTTTGTTCACCTGCTGCTGTATGGGGAAGGTCTCTCTGTTGGCACGCTGGTTGGGGTTCTTCACCTCGTGGCGTTGAATCTCCAGATAATAGTCGTCGCCAAATATGTTCTTATACCATTCTATAGTTGCTTCGGCACCTGCTATGTCGCCCTTCTGGATGTAGCGAGGCACCTCGCCGGCAATACATGCCGAACAGATGATGAGTCCCTCGTGGAATTGCTCTATGTCGGAGTGGTCGGTACGCGGTTTTCCGTAGAATCCGTCTATCCACGAGCGCGAAACAAGCTTTATCAGGTTGTGATAGCCGACAGCGTTCTTCGCCAGCACTATGAGATGGTAGCGGATGGCATCTCCAAGTTCTTTGTTCTTCGAGTCCTTGCTGTTCTGCGCCACATACATCTCGCAGCCGATTATAGGCTTGAACGGCTCCAGTCCCTGCTCTTTCCTTTCTTTGTTCAGCTTCTTGCAGGCGTTGGTGAACTCTTTTATTGCCATCATGTTGCCATGGTCGGTAACCGCCATGCCGCGCATACCGTCGGCTGTGGCCTTTTTCAACAGCTTGGGGATACTCGCCTGTCCGTCGAGTAGAGAGTATTGTGTATGAACATGAAGATGTACGAAATCTTGCATATAGTGTGACTGAACGTAATTTTGGAGCATAAAGGTACACTTCTTTGACGGAAAAACCAACTTTACACGACTATTTTGTATTACAAATAAGTAAAATGGAACAATTTATAGCTCGTTTCTTTGTATATTGAAATGAAAGTGTTAACTTTGTTTCGTTAAAGGCGGGTAATCAACTCGCCTCCATAATGTTCGCATGGGACAAAGACTAAGAAAACTACGTAAAATCCGTAAGATAAGACTGCATCGCGAGGGTACTCACATCCTTGTGACTTCCGGAATCTTCATTGCTGCCCTTTGTGGTTGCCTGTATTATTGCTTCGAGTCGCGCATTCCGTTCATCGTGGTTACGTCGGTTTGTTCCTTTATTTATGTGATGATTGCGAACTTCTACCGTTGTCCCATCCGTAAATTCGAGCTCGACACCACAGACCTTGTGGTGGCTCCTGCCGACGGAAAGGTGGTAGTGGTGGAGGAAACGGACGAGAACGAGTATTTCCACGACCGCCGTCTGATGATTTCCATCTTCATGAGCCCCTTCAATGTTCACGCCAACTGGATTCCCGTTGACGGACTTGTGAAATATGTACGCCATTACGACGGCAATCACAATGCTGCATGGCTTCCCAAGTCCAGCATCGAGAACGAACGTAGCACCATCGTTATAGAAACGCCCGGAGGAGAAGAGGTCCTCGTGCGCCAGGTGGCAGGAGCTATGGCTCGTCGTGTGGTGACTTATCTGGAGGAAGGAATGGAGTACGAGATTGACGAACATCTTGGCTTCATAAAGCTTGGTTCGCGTGTAGATGTCTATCTGCCCCTGTCGGCCTCGCCTTGTGTAGGTCTGGGCTACAAGACCACGGGTAACGAAACCGTAATTGCAAAACTGAAATGATAAAGAAGCATATTCCTAATTCACTGACATGCTGCAACCTTATGTGCGGTTGCATGGCTACAGGTGCTGCCTTCTATGGCAACTATCGCTGGGCTATTGTGATGATCATTGTTGGTGCCGTGTTCGATTTCTTCGATGGTATGGTGGCACGACTCCTGCATGTCTCTTCGCCCATTGGTAAAGAGCTGGATTCGCTGGCTGATGTCGTGACTTTCGGCGTTGCTCCCTCGGCGATATTGTTCCACCTGTTTCATCATGTTCACTATCCTGAATTTATCCAACCCATCGAGGATTTCTTGCCTTATACTGCTTTCCTGATGGCTGCTTTCTCGGCACTCCGACTGGCAAAGTTCAACCTCGACGAGCGTCAGACTTCATCCTTCATAGGACTTCCCACACCAGCCAACGCCCTGTTTTGGGGCTCCCTTGTGGTGGGACAGCATGCATTCCTCGTATCACTGAAGTTCAATGCTGTGTTCCTCTTCCTCTTCATGCTGCTTTCGTGCATGTTGCTGGTGGCAGAGATACCCTTGTTTGCCTTGAAGTTCAAGGACCTTTCGTGGCAGAATAATAGTATTAAGTACATATTCCTTGTGGGCTGTCTTGCTTTCCTGCCTTTGGGCGTCAGCTCTATTGCGGCTATGATAGTGTGGTACGTGCTGCTTTCTATAGTCGTTTTCAAAGCCTCCAACCGCAAAACCTCATAACCGTACATGCAATTCATCGGTTGTCTTCTTTCCCTGCTGCTTGTCGGCTTCTTTATTGTGCTTAGTTTCGGAATAAGCATAGTGAGAGTTGTGATGCGTATGCTCGGTTTCGACGTGTTCGGACCGAAACGCAACGCCCCCGATGTGCAGACGCCCAAGGAACCTCAGCGTCAGCAGGTTTTCAAGGACGAAGGCGAGTATGTTGACTTTGAGGAGGTCTGAGCGTTCTTGGTTTTCTCCATACGCATACGCGCGTATAATATTATTAATGTATGTCTCGGCAACGTAATATCGTGTTTAAGAACACATTTTTGAACATTTTCTTCCGAGAATGCGAAAAAAACTTTACCTTTGCAGAGGTTTTTTCATAGGTGGGCCCCTGTAGTTCAATGGATAGAACTACGGTTTCCTAAACCGCCAATCCGGGTTCGATTCCCGGCGGGGGTACTGGTGTTAGTTTAAAGGTAAAAAGTAAAAATTAAAAATTAAAAGAGATGGAGATTAAGGAGCTGGACAGCGTAGTTGTTCGTTTCTCAGGTGATTCCGGCGACGGTATGCAGTTGGCTGGAAACATTTTTTCCACGGTATCAGCTACTGTAGGAAACAGTATTAGCACCTTCCCCGACTATCCTGCCGACATACGTGCCCCGCAGGGTTCGCTGACAGGTGTCAGTGGTTATCAAGTGCATATCGGTGCAGGTCAGGTATATACTCCTGGCGACCTGTGCGACGTGCTGGTGGCAATGAATGCTGCTGCACTGAAGACACAGTTGCGCTATGCTAAGCCTACGGCTACCATCATTATTGACACTGACGCCTTTGGTCCCAAGGATTTGGAGAAAGCACAGTTCACAACAGACGACCCTGTTCGTGAGATGGGCATAGATCAGGACCGTGTAATCGCTTGCCCCCTGACCACTATGGTCAAGGATGCGCTGGCTGATACAGGCATGGACCAGAAGGCAATGCTGAAGTGCCGCAACATGTTTGCCGTGGGTCTGGTTTGCTGGTTGTTCGACCGCGACTTGGAGGTTGCCTTTAACTTCCTGCGCGAGAAGTTCGCCAAGAAACCTGCCATCGCTGAGGCAAACATCAAGGTTATTCAGGCTGGTTACGACTACGGACACAATACTCACTCGTCGGCTATGAACGTACGTCGTATCGAGACTCGTGAGAAGAAGCCGGGCCGTTACATGGATATCACTGGTAATAAGGCTACTGCCTATGGCTTCATCGCTGCTGCCGAGAAGGCCGGTCTGAAACTGTATCTTGGTTCTTATCCCATTACTCCTGCTACAGACGTGCTTCATGAGTTGTCGAAGCACAAGAGTCTTGGTGTTACCACAGTACAGTGCGAGGACGAAATCTCCGGCTGTGCTTCGGCTCTGGGTGCATCCTTCGGTGGTGCTCTTGCAGTGACTTCTACTTCAGGTCCTGGTATCTGCCTTAAGAGTGAGGCTATGAACTTGGCTGTCATCATGGAGCTACCCCTCGTGGTTCTCGATGTTCAGCGCGGCGGTCCTGCTACAGGTCTTCCCACCAAGTCGGAACAGACCGACCTCCTGCAGGTGCTCTACGGACGTAACGGTGAGAGTCCAATGCCTGTGATGGCTGCCATCAGTCCTGCCGACTGCTTCGATGCTGCTTACGAGGCTTCCAAGATGGCTCTCGAACACATGACTCCCGTTGTCCTGCTCACAGATGCCTATATCGCCAATGGTTCGGCTGCTTTCCGTCTGCCCAACCTCGACGAATATCCTGCCATCAATCCTCCTTATGTACCTGAGGAACTGAAGGGTACTTGGACTCCTTATATGCGTGCCGAGAACGGTACCCGCTACTGGGCAGTGCCCGGTCGTGAGGGCTTCACCCACATCCTTGGTGGACTGGAGAAAGATAACAAGACCGGTGCCATTTCTACGGCTCCCGAGAACCACGACCTGATGACTCGCCTGCGTCAGCAGAAGGTTGACAACATCGAGGTTCCCGACCTTGAGGTGCTGGGCGACAAGGACGATGCCGAGCTGCTTATCGTCGGCTTCGGTTCCACATACGGTCATCTGCATACTGCTATGGACGAGCTTCGTGCTCAGGGTAAGAAGGTTGCAATGGCTCAGTTCCGTTACATCCGTCCTCTGCCCAAGAACACTGCCGAGGTGCTTATGCGCTATCCGAAAGTCGTTGTTGCCGAGCAGAACATGGGACAGTTGGCTGCCTATCTGCGCATGAATGTCGATGGCTTCGTTCCTCAGCAGTTCAATCAGGTTAAAGGACAGCCATTCGTGGTTTCCGAATTAGTAGAATCCTTCAGTAAACTCTTCTAACTATGGCATACACTAATAATGATTATAAGAAAGGGCAGCCACGTTGGTGCCCGGGTTGTGGCGACCACTTCTTCTTGGCTTCGTTCCACAAAGCACTGGCTGAGATAGGTACGGCTCCTGAGAACATTGCCGTCATCAGCGGTATCGGTTGCTCCAGTCGTCTGCCACACTATATGGCAACATACGGCATGAACACCATTCATGGACGTGCAGCAGCCATTGCTACCGGCTGTAAGATTGCCAACTCCAAACTGGATGTATGGCAGGTATCGGGCGACGGCGACGGACTGGCTATCGGTGGTAATCACTTCATTCATGCCAATCGTCGTAATATAGACCTGAACATGATTCTGCTCAACAACCGCATCTACGGTCTGACAAAGGGACAGTACTCACCCACAAGTCCTCGTGGCTTCGTTTCCAAGTCGAGCCCCTATGGAACGGTGGAAGATCCCTTCCGTCCTGCCGAACTCTGCTTCGGTGCTCGCGGACATTTCTTCGCCCGTGCGGTGGCAACAGATGCTCCTGGCACTATTGCTGTACTTAAGGCGGCTCATGCCCACAAGGGTGCTGCTGTGTGCGAGATTCTGCAGAACTGCGTCATCTTCAACGACGGTACTCACGAGAGTGTATATACCAAGGAGGGACGTCAGAAGAATGCCATCTATGTAGAGCACGGCAAGCCTCTGGTTTACGGTCCTAATAATGAATACGGTCTTGTACAGGACGGTTTCGGTCTGAAGATTGTTGAGATTGGCAAGGACGGCTATACTATCGACGATATCCTTGTACACGATGCTCATTGTCAGGATAACACCCTGCAGTTGAAACTTGCCCTGATGGGCGACGGCGACGGATTCCCCGTTGCTCTGGGCGTTATTCGCGATGTTGATGCTCCCACCTATAACGATGCCGTCGAGGCACAGATAGAGGAGGTGAAGGCAAAGAAACCTTACCACACCTTCGCAGAACTGCTTGAAACCAACGATATTTGGACAGTAAAATAAATAAAAGAGAAATGGAGGCCGTTGAGCCTCCATTCTTTTTATAACTTCTCGCCGTAGCAGAGATCACCACAGTCGCCAAAGCCCGGAACGATGTATTTGTGCTCGTTCATGCCAGGGTCTATATTGGCACACCAGAGGGTTACGTCTTCTGCTACGTTCTTTTCTAACATTTCTATACCTTCGGGAGCTGCTATCACGCTTGCGATATGCACCTGATGGGGCTTGCCGGTCTTAAGCAATGCCTCGTAGGCTGCAACCATCGAACCGCCTGTTGCCAGCATGGGGTCAACAATGATGAGCGTCTTGCCTTTAATGGAGGGAGAGGCCATGTATTCGGTATGTATTCCTACTTCGGTGTGTTCGCGGTTGGTGTACATACGGAATGCCGAAACGAAGGCGTTTTCAGCATGGTCGTAGAAGTTGAGGAACCCTTCGTGGAAAGGCAGACCGGCACGCAGTACCGTTGCCAGCACAATATCATCCTTGATAAGATGTGTATCGGAGTTTCCGAGTGGGGTAGTGATGGTCTTTGGCTTGTATTCGAGAGTCTTCGATATTTCGTATGCCATGACCTCACCGATGCGACGGATATTGTTGCGGAAGAGCTGACGGTTTTTCTGGTAGCTCTTGTCTCTTAACTCAGCCATGAAATGATTCATTACTGAGTTTTCTTTTGAAAGATTGATTGTTTTCATATTAATTAAGGTTACATTCTTTCGGAAGCAAAGATATAAAAAATAAAAATACAATGTTCAATATTCAATGTTCAATGTTCAATTTTTTGCCAACTCTGCATCTCAAAACTGCGACATAGGCAGAAAAATAGTATTCTCGTAAGAGAAAAATCGTCTTGCTTCGCACGTATTTCGTATTTTTTCATTACTTTTGTGCGAATTATGAGGTGTAACGTAATTAAATCATAAAATCTTTAAATTATAAAATCAAAGCTATGGCAAAATTAGATTTGACTCAGTACGGCATCACCGGTAGCACCGTGATTGCCCACAATCCTTCTTACGAGTTCCTCTTCGAAGAGGAGACAAAGGCTGGTCTGACAGGTTTTGACAAGGGTCAGAACACTGAACTGAACGCAGTGAACGTAATGACTGGTATCTACACTGGTCGTTCTCCTAAAGACAAGTACATCGTTGACGACGCTCAGAGCCACGACAAGGTATGGTGGACCACCGAAAGTTACAAGAACGACAACCACCCCATGAGCGAAGAGGTTTGGGCAAAGGTTAAGGACATCGCCATCAAGGAGCTCTGCAACAAGCAGCTCTATGTTGTTGATGCTTTCTGCGGTGCCAACGAGGCTACACGTCTGGCTGTTCGCTTCATCGTTGAGGTTGCTTGGCAGGCTCACTTCGTAAAGAACATGTTCATCCAGCCCACAGAGGCTGAGTTGGAGGCCTTCCAGCCCAACTTCGTTATCTACAATGCTTCTAAGGCAAAGGTTGAGAACTACAAGGAACTGGGTCTGAACTCTGAGACTTGCGTAGCCTTCAACACTACAAGCCGCGAACAGGTTATCATCAACACTTGGTATGGTGGTGAGATGAAGAAGGGTATGTTCTCTATGCAGAACTACTATCTGCCCCTGCAGGGTATCGCTTCTATGCACTGCTCTGCCAACACTGATATGGATGGTAAGAACACCGCTGTATTCTTCGGTCTGTCTGGTACTGGTAAGACCACATTGTCAACCGATCCCAAGCGTCTGCTTATCGGTGACGACGAGCACGGATGGGACGACGAGGGCGTATTCAACCTCGAAGGCGGTTGCTATGCAAAGGTTATCAACCTTTCTAAGGAGAACGAGCCCGACATCTATGGTGCCATCAAGCGCAATGCTCTGCTGGAGAACGTAACTGTTGCTGCTGACGGTAAGATTGACTTCGCTGACAAGAGCGTAACAGAGAACACTCGCGTTAGCTATCCTATCGAGCATATCGAGAAGATCGCCAAGAAGGTGAACGGCAAGAGTGCAGGTCCAGAGGCTAAGAACGTTATCTTCCTCTCTGCCGACGCATTCGGCGTACTGCCTCCCGTTAGCATCCTGACTCCCGAGCAGACCAAGTACTATTTCCTGTCTGGTTTCACTGCTAAGTTGGCTGGTACAGAGCGCGGTATCACTGAGCCCACTCCTACCTTCTCTGCTTGCTTCGGTCAGGCATTCCTCGAGTTGCATCCCACAAAGTATGCCGAGGAACTGGTTAAGCGCATGGAGAAGAGCGGTGCCAAGGCTTATCTGGTGAACACAGGTTGGAACGGTACTGGCAAGCGTATCTCTATCCCCGACACTCGTGGTATCATCGACGCTATTCTGGATGGCAGCATCCTGAAGGCTGAGACCAAGAAGATTCCTTACTTCGACTTCGAGGTTCCCACAGCTCTGCCTAACGTTAATCCCGCTATTCTCGATCCTCGCGACACTTATGCTAACGCAAGTGAGTGGGAAGAGAAGGCTAAGGATTTGGCTGCACGCTTCATCAAGAACTTCGGCAAGTACACCACAAACGAGGCTGGTAAGGCTCTGGTTGCTGCTGGTCCTCAGCTCTAATCGGGTTCAAACCTGCAAATATTTAGCGGTTCCCTTTCGGGGGAGCCGCTTTTTTCGTATCTTTGCGCGAGATTATATACAAATATGAGAAGGAACCTCTTTTTATTGGTGTCGTTTGTATGTCAACTGGCTTTTGCGCAGATGCACAATCCAGTGCACTTCAGTGTGCGCCAGCAGAAGATATCCGACACAGAGTTTGAGATTGTCTTCAGCGGTGATATAGAGGATGGTTGGCACGTTTACAGCACCGATAACAAAAAGGGTGGACCTATAAATGCCGAACTGACGCTTGAGCATCAACAAGGTGTTAAGACCAAGGGCGCTTTACGTGCGAATGGCAATGTCAAGCGCGTGGCAGAGGAGATGTTCGACATGGAAGTGTCGTACATGGAAGGCAAAGCTACGTTTAGTCAGCGTTTTGTAATCACCGAACCGACGTATGAGGTAAGTGGGTACCTGACTTACGGAGCCTGCAATACAAATACCAAACAATGTATTCCTCCTGCCGATGTCGAGTTTGCCTTCACAGGCAACACAGAGTTCTCAGAGAAGAATTATTCCACAGAGCACTCAGAGAAGACAGAGAACACAGAGAAAAATCTTGTCCCTCTGGCTGAGCAGGTTGAGGATACAACCTCTGTGCCCTCTGTATCCTCTGTGTCCTCTGTATCCTCTGTGCCCGAAGGGTCATTATGGACACCCGTCATCGATGAACTGCAGGCCTTCTCAAGTAACAGTTCCTCCCCACTTGGGGGGAGCCAGAGGGGGGCTTGGTTTTTGGGGATGATATTTTTCTTGGGATTCCTCGGTGGATTGGCGGCTTTGCTCACTCCCTGTGTCTGGCCTATTATTCCCATGACTGTCAGCTTCTTCCTCAAGAGGGCTAAAGGCGAAGGGCAAAGGGCAAAGGGCGTTAGGGATGCGATGCTTTACGGTCTGAGTATCATCGTTATATACATGGCTCTGGGATTGCTTGTCACCGCATTGTTCGGTGCAAGCGCGTTGAATGCAATGAGTACGAATGCTGTGTTCAACATCTTCTTCTTCCTCTTGTTGCTGGTGTTTGCCGCTTCCTTCTTGGGTGGGTTCGAGATAACACTGCCCTCCAGTTGGAGCAGTGCCGTAGATTCCAAGGCGACTAAGACTTCCGGTTTGCTGAGCATATTCCTGATGGCATTCACCCTTGTGCTGGTAAGTTTCTCATGCACAGGCCCCATCATAGGTTTTCTCCTTGTCGAGGTGGCTTCGCAAGGCAATATCCTTGGACCGTCAATAGGAATGTTCGGCTTTGCAGTTGCCTTGGCTTTGCCATTCACATTGTTTGCTCTCTTCCCATCGTGGCTGAAGTCTATGCCAAAGAGCGGCAACTGGATGAATTGCATAAAGGTTACATTGGGATTCCTTGAGCTGGCTTTCTCCCTGAAGTTCTTCTCCGTAGCAGACCTTGCATACGGCTGGCATCTGCTCGACCGCGAAGTCTTCCTCTGTCTGTGGATAGTAATCTTCGCTCTCTTGGGAGCTTATCTGATAGGATGGATACGCTTCCCTCATGACGAGGTTGATGAAGAGAACAACTATACTTCGGTCACACGTTTCTTCATGGCTCTTGTCAGCTTTGCCTTTGCACTATATATGGTGCCTGGCCTGTGGGGAGCTCCCTGCAAGGCCGTAAGTGCCTTTGCTCCTCCTATGAATACTCAAAACTTTGTTTTGGGAGGTAAGAACTATGAGGTAGGAGGTAAGAGAAATGAATCTTTCGAGGACTACGAAGAAGGTATGTCCTATGCCAAGGAACATGGGAAACCGGTTTTGCTCGATTTCACCGGCTATGGTTGTGTCAACTGTCGCAAGATGGAGGCTGCCGTATGGACTCATCCCGAGGTGCAGCAGTTGATGGACGATGAATATGTTGTAATATCCCTTTGGGTTGACGATAAGACACCTCTGCCTGCTCCAATCGAGGTGGAGGAGGGCGGTGAGACACGCCGTCTGCGTACCGTTGGTGATAAGTGGAGCTATCTGCAACGCTCAAAGTTCGGAGCCAATGCACAGCCTTTCTATGTATTGGTGAATGCCGATGGACATCCATTGGCTGCCCCATATAGCTACAACGAGGATGTTGAAGCCTTTAAGCAATTCTTGAAAATGGGATTGAGAGAATGAGATAATGAGAAAGCTAGAACGAAGTTCAAATAATAAAAAAAGATATGAAACTGAGATTGATAATTAGTACAGCATTTGTTGCGTTGGCAACATTAGTAATGGCACAAGGGATGGAACAGGCAATGCAGCCTCTGCCCCTCGAACCCAAGACACGTTACGGCAAGCTCGACAACGGACTTACCTATTATATTCGTCATAACGAATACCCCAAGGGACAGGCAAACTTCTACATTGCCCAAAAGGTGGGTTCGGTACAGGAGGAGGACGACCAGCGCGGTCTTGCTCACTTCCTTGAACACATGTGCTTCAATGGTACGGAGAACTTCCCCGAGAATGGTGTCATCCGCTATCTTGAGACTTTGGGCGTGAAGTTCGGTGAACAGCTCAATGCCTACACCAGCATCGACGAGACGGTTTACAACATTAATAATGTTCCCACCGCTCGCGAAGCAACCATAGACTCCGTGCTGCTCATTCTGCACGACTGGAGTCATAACCTCACCCTCGACCCAAAGGAGATAGACAAGGAGCGTGGAGTGATTCACGAGGAGTGGCGTCTGCGCACCAGTGCCA
The DNA here is from genome assembly GCA_902781515.1 of uncultured Bacteroidales bacterium. Lineage (GTDB taxonomy): Bacteria > Bacteroidota > Bacteroidia > Bacteroidales > Bacteroidaceae > Physcousia. The sequence goes on from CACZJU010000004.1 coordinate 21,533, forward strand.
TGCAGCGCATCCTCACTCGTCAGCTTCCTAAGCTGATGTCCAACAGTCGTCCGGGTAATCGTATGCCTATCGGTCTGATGGAGATTGTAGATAACTTCAAGCCCGAAGCCTTGCGTGCTTACTACGAGAAATGGTATCGTCCCGACCTTCAGGCAATCATCGTTGTCGGCGACCTCGATGTTGACCGTACGGAGCAGAGTATCAAGCAGATGTTTGCTCCCATCACCATGCCCGAGAATCCTGCCAAGCGCGAATATTTCACTGTGCCACAGAACAACGAGGCTATTGTTGTCAGCGACCACGACAAGGAGCAGACACTGCCCATCATCATGATATCCAACAAGCACGATGAGGCTATTCCCCGTGAATATCGCAACTCGCAGCCATATATGGTGATGTCGTTTGTCAAGAATATGGCATTGCAGATGCTCAACCAGCGTTTGGCAGAGAAGGCTCTCGACCCAGAGTGCCCGTTCATTCAGGCTGGTGTAGAGGATGGTAACTTCCTGCTCGCCAACAGTCCTGCTTTCACAACCACCATCATCCCTAAGGAAGGACGCATCAGTGAGGCTGTGCAGGCGGTGATGGCTGAGGTGTATCGTGCTGCAGAGCATGGTTTCACAGGCAGTGAGTATGGTCGCGCCCGTGCCGAGTTCCTCAGTCAGATAGAGGCTCTCTATAACAACCGCGAAACGACAAAGACGAGCAGCTACATCCACGAGTGTGTTCGTCACTTCCTCGACAACGAGCCTATGCCTGGTATAGAGTTCGAGAACATGCTTTACAACGCTGTGGCTCCTCAGATTCCTGTCAACTTCCCTAGTGAAATGATGAAAGGACTGGTGGGTGTCAGCGACACCAATCTCGTGGTACTTAGCGTCAACCCTGAGAAGGAAGGCTATGTGCAGCCCACCGAGCAGCAGTTGCTCGATGCCATTCACGCTGCCCAGCAGATGAAACTCGAGGCTTATGTCGATAATGTTAAGGACGAGCCCCTGATTGCCGAATTGCCTGCTAAGGGTAGCATCGTGAAGGAGCAGGACGGTAAGTTCGGTACTCGTGTGCTGACTCTTTCCAACGGCGCTCGTGTCATTCTCAAGAAGACCGACTTCCAGGACAACGAGGTGCTGATGAAGGCATACAGCTATGGTGGCACTGGTCGCTATGGAGTAGAGGATAAGTACAATTTGGAGTGGGCAGGTGCATTGAAGGCTGCATCAGGTCTTGGCAATTTCACCTCGACAGAACTCGACAAGGCTATGGCTGGCAAGCAGGCAGGAGTGAATACCCAACTGTCGGGCCGTAGCGAATATCTCAGTGGTTCGGCTGTTCCCAAGGACCTCCGCACGATGTTCGAGCTCACTTATCTCCAGTTCGGACATATCAAGCGCGACGACAAGGCTGCTGCTTCCACTATCATGCAGACTAAGGAACTGTTGCGCAATCAGGCTGCCAATCCCATGAAAGCCTTTAGCGACTCGGTGCAGACCACTCTCTACGGAGCCGACAATCCACGTCTTGCAATCTTGACGGAGGGCAATGTCGATAAGGTGGATTACGGTCGCGTGCTCGACATCTATGCCGACCGCTACGCTGATGCTTCCGACTTCACATTTGTCTATGTGGGTAACTTCGACAACGACAGCATCCGTCTCTACATCGAGCAGTACATTGCTACCTTGCCCACCGTAAAGCGTAATGACCGTCCTGTCGATAATCATTTCAGCACTCGTCTGGGCACATATACCACACGCTTCACCCGTAAGATGCAGGAACCTCAGACACAGATGATACAGTTTCTACAGGCTCCCATCAAGAACACTCTGAAGAATCAGGTGGTTGCCGATATGATGGGTCAGGTGCTTTCTATGCGTCTGCTCGAAACAATCCGTGAGGAAATGGGGGCTGCCTACAGCGTTGGTGCCACCTGTGGCATTATGCGTCAGAGCGATGGCAGCGACCGCCTCAATGTCCGCATCTATGCTCCCATCAAGCCCGAGATGTGCGACACTTCGCTCCTTGTCATCGGTCAGGAATTGGATAAGATGGCTAAAAACGGTGCCGAGGATAAGTATCTTACGAAGGTAAAGGAATACTTGTTGAAGAGCTACACGGAGAACGAGCGCAAGAATCAGGTATGGCTGAGCTATATAGAGGAGCTCGACCGCGACCGTCTCGATACTTACACCGACTATCAGCGTACGGTGCAAGCCATAACATCAAAGGATCTTGCCCGCATGGCTTCCCTCCTGCTGAAGGCTCGCAACCGCATCACTGTCATCATGCTTCCTCAGTAATTTCGTAATAAAGATATAACCGCAATATGGAAAAAAAATTCAAACGAACAACAGTAACCTCGGCTCTGCCGTATGCCAACGGCCCAGTACATATCGGACATCTTGCCGGTGTCTATGTGCCTGCCGACATCTATGTGCGCTACCTTCGTCTTAAGGGACGCGATGTACTGTTTATCGGTGGTTCCGACGAACATGGTGTACCTGTTACCATCCGTGCCCGTAAGGAGGGAATCACCGTTCAGCAGGTGGTTGACCGTTATCATAATCTCATCAAGGATTCTTTCGAACGCTTCGGCATTTCGTTCGATGTGTATAGCCGCACTACCAGCGAGACTCATCACAAACTGGCAAGCGACTTCTTCAAGAAACTCTACGACGAAGGCAAGTTCGTGGAGAAAGTGACCGAGCAGTTCTATGATGAACAGACGGGACACTTCCTCACCGACCGTAATATCAAGGGTGAATGCCCTCGTTGTCATGCTCCTGAAGCATACGGCGACCAGTGTGAGAAGTGTGGAGCCACTCTCTCTCCCGAGGAACTTATCAATCCCTATAATGCCGAGACCGGCAATCCTCTGGTGAAGCGCGAGACAAAGCATTGGTATCTGCCTCTCGACAAGGACCAGGCTTGGCTTGAGAAGTGGATTCTAGAGGAGCACAAGGAATGGCGTCCCAATGTCTATGGTCAGTGCAAGAGCTGGCTCGACGGTGGTCTGCATCCGCGTGCCGTTACTCGCGACCTCGATTGGGGTATTCCTGTTCCTGTTGAGGGAGCAGAGGGTAAGGTTCTTTATGTTTGGTTCGATGCTCCCATCGGTTACATCTCCAATACTAAGGAACTGTGCGACGCCCATCCGGAACTGGGCTCGTGGGAGACTTGGTGGAAAGACCCCGAGACCAGACTTGTCCATTTCATCGGCAAAGATAACATTGTGTTCCATTGCATCGTGTTCCCTGCAATGCTGAAAGCTCATGGTGAATACATCCTGCCCGATAATGTTCCTTCGAATGAGTTCCTGAACCTCGAAGGCAACAAGATAAGCACCTCTAAGAACTATGCCGTATGGCTCAATGAATACCTCGATGAACTGCCTGGCCGTCAGGATGAACTGCGCTATGTGCTCACTGCCAATGCTCCTGAAACCAAGGACAACGACTTCACTTGGGCAGACTTCCAGGCTCGTTGCAACAATGAGCTGGTTGCAGTCTATGGCAACTTCGTCAATCGTGCTCTGCAGCTTACGCAGAAGTACTACGAAGGTCGCGTGCCTGAATGTGGAGAGTTGACCGATTATGACCGTGAGACACTGGCAGAGTTTCAGGGCGTGAAGGAAAAGCTTGAGAACCTCCTCGAGAACTTCAAGTTCCGCGATGCTCAGAAGGAAGCAATGAATCTGGCACGCATCGGCAACAAGTACATCGCCGACTGCGAACCTTGGAAGGTCATCAAGACCGATCCCGAACGCGTGCGTACCATAATATATATCAGTCTGCAGCTCACAGCCAACCTTGCCATTGCCTTCGAGCCGTTCCTGCCGTTCAGCAGCAAGCGTTTGCGCGAGATGTTGGCAATGGACGAGTTCCAGTGGGACTGGCTCGGACGTACCGACCTGCTGCCTGTAGGTAAGCAACTGCCCAAACCTTCGCTTCTTTTCAGCAAGATAGAGGACGATGTGATTGCTGCCCAGCAACAGAAACTTGCCGATACCATCAAAGCCAACGAGGCTGCCAACTATAAGGCAGAGCCAATAAAGGAGACCATTTCGTTCGATGACTTCGAGAAGCTTGATATTCGTGTAGGCACAGTTCTGGAGTGCGAGCGCGTGCCAAAGATGAAGAAACTTCTCAAGTTCCGCATTGCAGACGGGCTTCAGGATAGGACCATCGTCAGCGGCATCAGCCAGTGGTACGAGCCCGAACAACTTATTGGCAAGCAGGTGCTCTTCGTGGCAAACCTCGCTCCGCGAGAGTTCAAGAACGGCCTCGTTTCAGAAGGTATGATACTCTCTGCTGCCAACTACGACGGCACCATCTCAGTCACCACTACTGAACACGAAGTCCGTCCCGGCAGCCAAGTCTGCTAATCCTTTTTACTACTTATTTCCTAACAAAGTGTTTACGCTCGTAAGCACTTTGTTGTTTTTTACCCTCAAAAAACAGCGAAATGCTTTGCGGAATAAAACAAAATACCTACTTTTGCGTCATGGAAGTGTTTATTGTGACTAACACATTTGAGGTATAAATTAAGCATAATTATGGCAAGACCAATTAAAGAAACACCTATTCTGTATGGTGCAGAAGCTCGTCAATTCGAGATGCGCATGATGAATCCTGAACCAGTTTCTAAAGAACGTCAGGAAGCTATCGATCGCGACTATGAATTTATGCGCACTAAATGTGTGAATTGTTCGTTCTAATCAATGGACAAAAACGCTATACAACTACGTCGACTTGGTGAAAACGATATTGTTAACCACTTCGATTGCGGAGATGAAGACTTGAATGACTTCATCAGCACAGATGCATCATTATACTTCAAGGTTCGTCTGGCTACAAGTTATGTATTAGAAGACAGTGAAAATGGAAACATTATCGGTTATTTTAGTCTTGCCCATGACCGCATTTCCTTGACTGATTTCCCAACAAACTCTGCGTATAATCGTTTTCGCAAGCAATTCTTTGCTCAAGGGAAGATGTTTAAAAGCTATCCCGCGTTAAAGATTTGTCGTTTGGCTACAGACAAGAAGTATCATGGAGAGGGCTTTGGAGCTATGATTATAAATATGATAATTGCATCTTATCGTAATGATAATAAGGCTGGTTGTCGCTTTATTACCGTTGATGCATACAAAGATGCCCTTCCATTCTATTACAAACAGGGTTTTGCCCCTCTCTCTAAAGAGGATGAAGACTCTGATACGCGCCTGCTTTATTTTGATTTGGAAAGTGTGAGGACTAATAAGGAATAGTCTAACTTAACTTGTGAGCAAAGGTTAACTTCGCTCGATCTCTGATCGCTTTAACAAAGCGTAGCGACTTAAAGAACCTTCTGACATAAGGTCTAGACCTTATCGTCATAAGACGTGCGTCTTGTTGCCATAAGACCTAGGTCTTGTGAAACAAGCGTTTTTAGTGTTGTCAGGCAAAAAAACGGCGATATGTTTTGCCGTATGCCAACTTATCACTATCTTTACGGCGCGATAGTGCATTTTGTGCACTCTTGCGACTGCGCAGCGGCGCAGCAAGGCCTTAAACCTGAATCAATTAATAACTAATCATAATTAATTAACTATGAAAAAACTAATTTTACTCTTTCTTACGCTATTATTGGGCGTAACGGCCTCGTGGGCTGAAACATCTACATGGGAATCTAAGGAAGGCTGGACACAGGCTAGTGGTGGTATGGGTTCATATACATGGTTTGGTGTTCATACTCCTGGAGATGCATCTACAAAGTATTCCTTGACTGCTATTCAACTTATGCAGCAAACAGGTAGTGGTAATAATGATAACTATTTGGCCATTGCGCGTGTGTCAGCAACCTCTACTCTTGATGCAAACCATGTAGTTGCCATTTCTGATAACCATTTGGCAGCAGCTCAGTCAACGGGCTCTCTCGAAACCTATGATTTCAGTGCTGGTGTAGAGTTGTTGGGTGGAACTACGTATTACTTAGTATTCCTTTCTTCCAATACACCGACAGATGGTGCTTATCCTGTACGGGCTGGACGTCTTTCTTTGAACCATACGGATTATGGAACTTATACTTATGGCAACAGCTTTAGCATGACTAGTACCCACTGGCTTTACTACAAGGCTACTGTAGAGTCCTCTCCTGCTACAGGTTTCTGCACAGGTGACATTTTGGGTGGAAGCATGGACAGTGGTAACTGGAAAAACCTGTGGACTTCTGGAACGACTCCTTCGTTCACAATAACCTGTAACGCCAACAATATCAACAATTCTGCGAGCAAACCCGCAGGTGGCTTGGATATCCGAAGTGGTACAGCCAAAAGCGCAACATACACGATTACTGCTCCTGCGGGTTATATGATTTCGGGGTACAAGTTGTTCGGTAATGCTATCACAGCTGCTAATACTCAGACAGTAACCCCTGCCGAAGGTGGTTCTGCTGTAGGATTTACCGGTGTGGGCAATAGCCTTTGTGTTTCGGGTTTCCGTAAACCTTCTACCAGTTTCACGCTGACAGGAGAGAATTCAGGTTTGTTCCTGCACGCTTTGGAGGTGTCACTTGCTCCTTATAGCAGTATTACCTCACTTCCCACAGCTAACAATAAGGCATACGTGATTGCAAATGCACGTGCTACATTTAATTTTGCAGATGACGCTACTGGCATGAGTGTGGTAACTCCTGCTAATACGAATTTTGACAACACTCAACAGCAAATAGCTCTCATCTATAAGAATGAGAACTACTATCTCTTCAGCGTCAATGCAGGCAAGTACCTCACAGCCAGCAATACATTGACTTCAATGCCTACAGACAACGAACAGGTTAGTATCACAGCTACTGGTAATGCCACTTATCCCTGGTTCTTTAAATTCAAGAACGTAGCAGACAAAAACATCAATGTCACAACCGCCCCTGCACTTACCATTGACAATTGGTCAACTGTAGATGCCGGTAATAGCAATGCAATCATTGAGGTTGCCAACTTCGATCCTACACTCGCGTTGGAGATGTTCGATGTCCGCTACGTAACCTACAACCTCAATTTTAATGGTGGCTCAACTCTTGATACTGAAAGTGATGTTACAGTTACCATTGGTGGTGACCCTGCAGACTTCGTTCCCTCAAAGTTTGCGAATCCGTTTGTCAGCTTCACTTATAGTCCTGCCATCATATCCGCTGAAACCACAGAGGTGACAGTGACCGCTACATGGAATGGTCCGTTCAACATCGCTGATGACTATAATGCAGCTACACAGAACATCTGGTATGTGGTTGATATGCACTCCAATGAGAATGACTATACGTGGCAGTATGATTCTGAGTCAGGAGAAATTAAGACACCTGTCATTGCTAAGAATGCTTACGGTAGTCTCACCGATAACAACCTCTGGTGCTTCGTAGGTAATCCATACGAAGGCTTCAAGATTTACAATAAGGCTGCAGGAAACACGATGACAATCCGCAAGGCAGATGCTGGTAACACAGTGTCTTATATGTCAACAACGGATGACCATAACAGGTTCAAACTCTACGAATCCAATGGTGCAATTTCCAATTCTTATTGTTTCAAGCTGGATGGAGACGATTACTATTTGAACAAGCAGAATCTGAAGTTGCAGGGTTGGACTGACAAAGATCAAGGCTCCTCTTGCCGTTTCTTTGCTCCTGGCACTTACCATCTTGCTGCAATGTCTTCTTGGAATCTCAATGCGCCTGTGGGGGCTGTTGGAACGAAGTCTTATATCACTTCCGAATCTCTGCGTACGAGTATGGTGGAAGCACAGACAAATATTACCAATGACCCGTTCTGTGTCGTTGGACAGTTCACTATGTTGAACACGATATTGGATCCTGTTAATTCTTCGGATTTCATTACCCTTACCGATGGCTACTATCGCATTATCAGTGCAGTTCCTGGCTTCAATCAGACAGCAGCATGGTACTACAATCCGAGCGTAAGCGCTGACCATATCACATGGGCTAAAGCTGCTACAACTTCGGAGCAACAGGTGAACTCAATCTTTAAGTTTGAATCAAGTGATGAGAATTGGAATATTAAAAGTCCCAATGCGCAGAAATACTTAATCCATGACAACACAGCATTTAGTGCACAGACAGGTACTATTGGCGATGAACCAGGTACTGTTTATGTAAATGCTATCGGTTCAGCTCAACATACACTGAGAATCAATGTACAAACGATTCATGCTAACGGACATGGCAGCGGAGCAGGGACATCAGGAACACTTATTAACTGGAATGCAAACGATCCAGGTGCAGCTTCTGCTTGGTATATAGTAGAGGTAGATGACGTCACAGTGACGCTCCACAATGGAGGTGATGAATATTATTATGCAACGTTCTGTGCTCCTTTCAGCTACACAGTTAGCGATGGAACAACTGCTTATACATTGGCAGCAAGTGGTAATTGGCTTGTTCCAACTGAGGTCGTTGGAGAAGTACCTGCTGGTACACCTGTCCTGTTGAAGGGTACATCATCCTCTGCTACTCTGACAATTGGTACAAGCGATGAAGCGACACCTGTTACTTCAACGGCTCTAACAGGAGTTTATATTGAAACTACTATTGATGGCGCAACAGACTACGTGCTGGGTATTAATGAAGGTGTCGTTGGATTCTATCATTGGAACCAGAGCAGCTTAGCTGCTAATCGTGCTTATGTTGACACTCCTGAACAGTCAGAGCCTGGTGTTAAGGGATACGTTCTCAGTTGGGACGATGAGACTGGAATTAAGAACCTTAACGTTAACGATAACCTTAACAAAGTTGTCTATGACCTCAGCGGTCGCCGTATCCAGAAGCCTACTAAGGGTCTCTACATTGTGAATGGTAAGAAAGTAATGGTAAAATAAAGAAAGGAGGACACGATTATGAAAAAGACATATTTGCAGCCCCAATTTGAGATTGTGAACATTAAGCTTGGTGCCTCCATTCTTGCAGGTTCCTTGGAGAAGAAGGATGGAACAACTGTTAATGATGAATTAGGTGGTTGGGTTCATCAGGAACAGGCTTGGGACATCTGGGGCGAGGAAGAACGTAAGGAGCAGGATGAGCTCTACTACGACGAGTACGAGGATGAGTATTACTATTAATCCTCACATCTAATAATAACAGCAGTGGCGGCCTTCCGGTCGCCACTGTTATTTTATTGATACTGATGTCCTGTATTGCGCATTAGTAGTGAAAGGGAAAAGACACTATAGTGACTTGCCTCACACACTATTAGTGTTTTTGAAAAACATTACTAATGTATAGGGCGAAACACTACTAATGTTCCGCCCCATGCATTACTAATGCTTAATTACTTTTCCTCTTTGCATCATTGTTCGATGCTGGTGGAGGCGTGGCGCAGGCCTGTAGCATTGCGTAGGAATGCCTTAGCAGTGCCGAAACGAAGGTTGAGGTCGAGACGCACAGGGATGTGATTGTTGTCATCGGTGATGTAGAAGGTGACAACTTCCTTCTCCTTGCCCTTACTGTTACGTTCCATGTAGGAGAATACGAGGCAGCGGTAGGTAATCTTGGTGTCTTCAACCTTGAATTTCTTGATGCCGCGATAGACAAGGTGCTCGGTCTTTATGGAAGCACCGTCGGCAAACTGGAAGGGCACGCGCTGACCTACCACGAAGTCGCTGGCAAGATAACTGCGGCAGCGCATTACCATAGATACCATATCATAGACACAGCCTGTGGCGGTGTTATCGACTTCATCGATGCGACCGTCGCCGTGACGATAGTATTGGTGGAGTTTCACTTGGTTGCCCTGATACTTATAGGATATTTCATTGACGCGGTATTTGCCGCCTTCCATTGCCCCCTTGCGATAGAAACGTGGCACCATATCGGTGGTATAGACAGAACGCAGAGTGTCGCGCATCTGGAAGAAGCGGTCGGCCATCTTTGCCGTACGTGTTATCAGGTCGGTTTGGAAAGCTGGCTTCCCTTGGAATGTTGTGCTTTGTGTCGTCATACTGGCAGAACCTGCGGTCTTCCAGATGAATTTCCAGTTGAAATAGAGCTTATACTCCAGTCGTTCGCCGCCCTGAAAGGCAGTGTTCTCAACTGGGCACTGGGCGTGGGCTGAGCCAATTGAAAATGAGAGGATGAGGAATAGTGCTATGCGTTTCATAATCATTTACTTTTTACCATTTAACTATGTCGCTTTACTCGTTAGACTTGTCTTTTGCGTAGTGGTTTAATTATTTACCTTGGCGCTTTTGTTCCTCGCGCTTGCGATTCTTGTCTTGTATGCTCTTCTTCTTATCGGCTTTCTGTTTGGTGATTGCCATAGGCTTCTGCTTGGTGGCATCTATGCTGCGGAAGTTCCACTCCTGTTCCATATCGAACTTAGCACGCAGGGGAATGGGGCGTGGGAAGTAATAGACCATTTCCGGCTGACGTAGTGAGCGATATTCTCCAGTGTCCCAAATGCCGTTGTGGTTATTATCGACAAACATGCGCATATAGTATTCACCGGGCTTCAGGTAGAAGAAATCGGCTCTTCCGTCCTCTGCTGTCAACTGGCGTACGGGCTTATCGCTCTTGTTGAGCAACTGCACAACATAGTCGGCAGTATCGCCCGGCTCTATGCCCACGAGCTTTATGAAGATGTTGCCGAATTCATCGGTAGAGCGCACTCGTATCTCGTTCTTGATGCTGTGGGCACGGTTACCAAGGGCACCGAGGAAGGTAAGGCTGTCTGCCTCGAACTTGTATTTAGCTTTCGGCTCCCATTCGGCATAAAGACGATATTGGCGCACCTGACCTTCCACACGTTGGAATACGTATGGTATCTCGTGTTGTGTCGAGTCTATAATCTGATAGAAGTGAATGCGGCTACTGTCCACCTTGGCTATCGGCTCACTGAATATGAAGGTCATATTCTGGTTGGGGTCGAGTGTATTGCCTGGCTTCGTCTGCAAGGTCATGTATGTCGTTTCGAAAGGATTCTCCTCGTATGGCAGTGGCTCCTTCGAGCGTTTTGCTCTCTTCTCGCGTGCTTTCACCCATTCCTCCGACTGTTTTATACGTTCGCGCTCCAGCTTCTTGTGTGTGGTCTTTGCCACCAATTCCAAAGTATCGGTGCGCATCTGGTCAATGCCCAGCGTATCGGTATCGGGGTAGGTGAGTGCGAAACTTATGGTGTCGGGGTATGACACAAGGGTGTCTGTTATCCAATAGGTGATGGTGTCGTTATGTTCCGAAGGTTCGGGCACCAAGACACGGTCGGCATCAAAGCCAAAGCCTTCGATGTGCGGCAGTGAGTCCATCGGAGCTGTGAAATACAAAGTAAACGATTCGGGAGTCTTGCGCTCTTCCTTCAGGCGATGCTTATCCTGTCCTTCTTCGAGGAATGTGCGCAGTACGATGTTGTCGGGATAATAATGAATGAATGGCACCATGCGAATCTTCTCTACCACGCTGTCCACTGTCCATACAGTATCCGGGGCGATGTCGGGTCGCTGACTTGTGCTGAACATAGTGGTGTCAAACGCCAATACTTCACTCTTCTGGTTGAAGAAGTAGTTGTTGTCCATGTCCTTCAGGGCATAGGCTCGGTATTGTCCGGCCTTGACTCCCTTGATGGTGAACTGTCCGCTACCATTGGTGCGGGCAACACGAATCAGGGGCTTATTGAAGAACAACGAATCGTGGAACGTGCTGTCGGCTGCATAAAGACCTACGAGTATTCCCTTCACCGGCTCCAGATTATCGGCAGCAAGTACTGTTCCGGATACCTCCATAGTGTCGATGGTGGGACCGGTGCTGAACGAATAGGTGTATTTGCCAAGAGGGTTGCCCTCGTTGTTATCTACAATGGCATCGCTGAAGTCGATAGTGTATGTGGTGTTGGCACGAAGCGAGTCGAAAAGGTCAATCTTCACCTTCTTGCCCTCAGCCCGGATGTTGGGCATCTCGATTTGTGGAGGAGATACGACAACCTTCTCGCTGGCGTTCTCCATCTTTATGAACTCGTTGAAGAGTATTCTTATCTTCTTCTTGTCGTTGTCCTTGGCTTTGTTGAGGGGAGAGCATTCTACCACTTTCGGCGGTGTCTCGTCGTATGGGCCGCCGTCAGGCGTTCCCAGGCTGGCACAGCCTGCTAAAAGCAGAAGAAACCCCTCCCCTAATCCCCTCCCGAGGGAGGGGAGAATCTTCATTCGTAGTTTGTTGATTATTTTCATTCGTTAGTTTGGGCCTATTAGTATTTACTCCCCTCCCTCGGGAGGGGTAATGGGGGAGGGGTTGTTCATTATCTGTTCGATAATGTGACGGTCGTTGGAGAGGCGGGGTATCTTGTGCTGACCGCCAAGCTTGCCCTGCTGACGCAACCAATCGTCGAATACGCCTCGGCGTGCAGGTATCACCTCCAATCGCTGTAGCGTGATGTCCTTGTAACGCTTTGCTTCGTAGTCGCTGTTAAGGGTTTGAAGGGCAAGGTCGAGACGGCGGGCAAAGGCTTCGAGGTCACTTGGCTCACGGTTGAACTCAATGAGCCATTGGTGACGACACTGACCGCGTTCGTCCATAAACACAGGTGCAGCAGTGTATTCGCGCACGTCGGCATCTGTTGCCTTGCAGGCTACTTCAAGACCACGTTCAGCATTGTCAACAATCAGTTCCTCGCCAAAGGCATTGATGAATGACTTCGTACGTCCGGTGATGATGAACTTATATGGGTTGAGGCTGGTGAAGCGAACGGTGTCGCCTATCAAGTATCGCCATAGTCCGCTCGATGTGCTGATGACCATTGCGTAGTTCTTCCCCTTTTCCACGCCCCAAAGTGGTACGACAGCCGGATTCTCCTTATCCAGTTCGTTCATTGGAATGAACTCGTAGAAGATGCCGTAGTCCACCATCAGGCTCATAGCTGCATCCGACGGGTCTGACTGCACTCCGAAGAATCCTTCGCTGGCGTTGTATGTCTCCATGTAGCACATACTGGGCTTGGTAATGATGTTGTTGTACTGCTGACGATAAGGAGTGAAAGCCACACCTCCGTGCCAGAATACTTCGAGGTTAGGCCATACATCTTCAATGTGTTCCTTGCCTGAAATCTCCAAAACGCAGTTGAGCACCGACATCATCCACGAAGGTACACCGCTCAGACTGGTAACGTCCTTGCCGATGGATTCACGGGCAATGCGTTCGCGCTTCTCTTCGAAGTCGCTAAGTAGTGCCGTTGATTTCTTTGGTATGCGAACAAAGTTCACCAAAGGATTAATGTTCTCTATGAGAATGGCACTGAGGTCGCCCACGAGAGAGTGGGGTAGACTGTAATTGGGTGCATGGCTGCCGCCAAGTATAAGCCCTTTACCATCGAAGAGACGACTGTTGGGATTGTTGTGAAGATACCATGTCACGGCATCTGCTCCACCGCGGTAATGCGTGTCGTTCAGTCCGTCCTTGCTGACAGGAATGAATTTGCTCTTGTCGTTTGTTGTGCCGCTCGACTTGGCGTACCATCTAACCTGTCCAGGCCACAGTACATCACGTTCGCCGTGACGCATGCGGTCGATGTAGCTCTTCAGTTCTTCGTATGTGTTCACGGGCGACGACTTGGCAAATTGCTCGTACGAGAGTATCTTGCCGTAATCGTGCTCCGCTCCCCACTTCGTTTGTTTTCCCTTACGCAATAACTTAATAAGTGTTTTGCGCTGCAGGAATTCAGCATCCGTCGCGTACTGGTCCAGTTGGCGCAGTCGCGGCACGAATAGTTTCCGTATGAATCGTGTCTTATTCAATTCTCAATTTTCAATTTTCAATTCTCAATTAAGACGTGCGAGCGTCTCCTTGATGCGACGCATTGCCTCGACGATATTCTCATCGCTGGTGGCATAACTCATGCGGAAGCACTCAGGACTGCCGAATGCATCACCGCCAACAGTTGCCACATGACCTACTTCCAGCAGATACATTGCGAAGTCGGTGCTGGTGTTGATGACACGGTCACCATCGCGCTTACCAAAGAAGCTGCTGCACTTGGGGAACAGATAGAATGCACCCTGTGGGTCGTTGACCTCAAGACCGGGAATCTCACGAGCCAGCTTTACGATAAGGTTCTTGCGGCGCTCGAAAGCCTGACGCATCTCCTCGACACACTCCTGTGGACCGGCAAAAGCAACCTCGGCAGCCTTCTGGCTAACACTGCATGGACCACTGGTGTATTGACCCTGCAGCTTGTTGCAAGCCTTCACAATCCATTCGGGAGCTGCGATGAAACCTATGCGCCAACCAGTCATGGCGTATGCCTTGGAAACACCGTTGATGATGACTACGCGGTCCTTGATGTCGGGGAACTGTGCCATAGAGGCGTGTTCGCCGATGTAGTTGATGTGCTCGTATATCTCATCAGCAATGACGATTACTCGCTCGTGCTTCAGCAGTACGTTCTTCAGTGCCTCCAACTCTTCACGAGTATATACAGCACCTGTGGGATTGCTGGGAGAACAAAGAATGAGGGCACGAGTCTTAGGAGTGATGGCAGCCTCTAACTGTTCAGGCGTAATCTTGAAGTCCTGCTCAATGCCTGCTTCAACGTAAACGGGAGTTCCGTCAGCCAGCAACACCATCTGCGGATAGCTTACCCAGTAGGGCGCAGGAATGATTACTTCATCGCCCTCGCCCACAAGTGCCATAATAGTGTTGCAGACGCTCTGCTTGGCACCGTTGGAACACAGAATCTGTGCCTGAGTGTATTCAACATTGTTCTCGCGCTTCAGCTTGTCAACAATAGCCTGACGCAGACCAGGGTAACCGGGTACTGGAGAATAGCGGCTCCAGTTGTCGCGTACAGCTTGTATAGCTGCCTCCTTGATGTGGTCGGGTGTGTTGAAGTCGGGTTCTCCCACACTCATGTTGATGATGTCTACTCCCTGTGCCTTCAGTTCGCTACTGCGCTGACTCATAGCCAGTGTGGCGCTTGGTGACAGGCGGTTCATTCTCTCTGATAAAGTTTTCATATTTATTAGTTTTAAGCTTTAATTCTTAATTCTTAATTATAGTCTGTGTCCCATGCGGTTCTTCTTGGTTTCAAGATAACGGCGGTTATATTCGTTAGGCTCGATGACTATGGGGACATTCTCCACTATTTCCAGTCCATAGCCCTCCAATCCCACACGTTTTACAGGATTGTTGGTTATAAGGCGTATTTTGCCTACTCCAAGTGAGCGAAGAATCTGTGCTCCCACACCATAGTCGCGTTCGTCGGGTTGGAATCCAAGATGTATGTTTGCATCCACTGTATCATCGCCCTGCTCCTGTAACTTGTATGCTGCAATCTTGTTCATCAGACCTATGCCACGACCTTCCTGGTTAAGGTAAACCACCACGCCTTTGCCTTCTTTCTCAATTAGTTCCATAGCCTTATGTAGCTGCTCGCCGCAGTCGCAACGACGGCTGCCGAATATATCTCCGGTCATGCAACTCGAATGCATACGAACCAATATTGGCTCGTCCTCTTTCCATTCGCCTTTGAAGAGGGCTACATGCTCCAGACCGTTGCTCTTCTGACGGAAGGGAATGATGCGGAAATGACCATGCTCGGTGGGCATATCGGCCTCAACTCCCTTTTCAACCAACGATTCGCGCTGCAGGCGGTATTCTATAAGGTCCTTGATGGTGATGATGCGCATGTCGAACTTCTTTGCCACTTCCTGCAACTGAGGCATACGGGCCATAGTGCCGTCTTCGTTTAGAATCTCGATGAGGGCCGATGCGGGCTGCAGACCGGCAAGACGGGCAAGGTCGATAGCAGCCTCGGTGTGTCCTGCACGACGAAGTACACCTTTGTCTTGAGCATAGAGTGGGTTGATGTGTCCTGGACGACCGAAGTCCGAGGGTTTGCGTTCAGGGTCGGCAAGAGCACGTATTGTTGCTGCACGGTCGTGAGCACTTACGCCTGTAGTGCAGCCCTCCAAAAGGTCGACGGTGACAGTGAACGGTGTGCCCAACATAGAAGTGTTTTCTTCTACCTGATGAGCCAATTGAAGCTCTTCGGCACGACTAATCGTGATGGGAGCACACAGCACGCCGCGTCCATTCTGCAACATGAAGTTCACCTTCTCGGCAGTGATGGTCTCGGCAGCTGTGATGAAGTCGCCTTCGTTTTCACGGTCTTCGTCATCAACCACAATTACGAACTTTCCTTGTCGGAAATCCTCGATGGCAAGTTCGATGTTTTTTAGATTCTCTGTCATATCTCTTTTAATATGTTATTCTCTATTCTATTGATAATCATGTCGGACTGTTCCTTTATGACGACCATATCACGCAACAGTCGCAAACGATAGCGCCAGATTCTGAACCAAAAGAACAGACCGATGGGGAATACAATGCCTGTCACGATGTTCCAATTGGCTTTGTGGAAGGGTCGTGTGTGTGCATCGGGAACCAAAACAGGTAGTTCATTGAGCATTGCCACCAAGCGGCTGTCTCTACTGTTGTGAAGTTCCTCGATAATGTCTTCCAGTCGGTCATTGATTCCTATCACAGCCGTATCCTCTTCGTATTTAAAGAACACCTGTATGTAGTTAGGCATCCTCATAAGATGGTGCTGCTCGGTATAGTTGCGACAATCGTTTTGCAGCACTCTTATCTTTTCTATGAGGGCAGGGTAGTCGGGTTCGTTGATAATTACGTCCTTGCGGTTCAGCTTGCGGGATTCGCGCAGTCCGAATAGTCGCATCATAAACATCCTGTAGCCATCTACGTTGAATACCGCAGAATCCTGATTTGACTTGTATGTCAGGAATACGCCTATTGGTGCCAGCACCATACTGCTAAGCCATACGCCGAATGGAATATACCATTGTCCTGTTTTTGCCATCTTCTCACCACTTACGTTCACGATGTAGTAGAAGATGAATATGCTAACGCTGATTATTACCGGCATTCCCAATCCGCCTTTGCGTATAATGGCTCCCAAAGGAGCACCGATGAAGAAGAACAACAGACAGGCAAGGGAGTATGTGAACTTTTTATGTGCCTCCACTTTGTGAATGCGTAACATTCTGTTGTCTTCGTCAGAGATAAGTCTGCGGAATTCGTATTCTGCCTCCAGTTGGCGTACTTTGTTCGTGGCGCTTCTGATGGTGGATTGCAATTGTTCAGGGTTGAGGCTCATATACAAAGAGTCGAACGGCTGGGTTTCAGCAATCCTTGCAACCAGTTTTGTAGAATCCTTTTTATCGGGGATTGAAACATTGCGTTGCATTGTTCCGTGCATCTGGATATCGTAAAGCGAGGCACCAACACTGTCAATACGATGGGTGAGTGAGTCTATGCCCCGCTGAATGTTCGTCAGATCCTTGGTCTGTGCGTTGCCGGCAAACAGGGATGCATCCATCACGTTGAAGTTGCCGTCGAACTCTATAAGGTCTATCTCGTGATGGAATGTTTCGCGCATGTATGGTACTTGTGCCTTCATCATATTGGCACTGTGGGCATCCATATTGCGAAATCGTTCGCCGCTATATAGTGTCAGCATGAGGTGCATCTTGTCAGCAGTGCTTTGTAGTCGTGCTGAGTCGGCAAGCACAATCTGTGTGTCCTCCTGAGTGTTGGCATTGCTGTATATCATCACTCCATAAAGCATACCAGTTCCAGGTTCTTTGCGCTCCACAAAGATATTGTAACCAGGGATTTCTCCATAGAACACTCCTTCGGGAATGTCAAGTTCCGGCGATTTCTGTTTCATGGACCACACCAATGCTCCCAACTGTTTGGTTGCCTCCGGCGCTATGCTGTTCTGGAAATAGAAACTGCAACCACACAGAATCAGAACAACGATTAGCAGTGGTTGCAAAATGCGAAGCAGAGGAATGCCTGCAGCTTTCATCGACAGTAGTTCCAGTTTCTCACCCATGTTGCCAAAGGTGATTAGTGATGCCAACAGTACACCGGGGGGTAGGGCTGCAGGCACAAAGTTAAGTGCCATGTACCAGAAGAACTGCCCCAAGACTTTAGGCGATAGACCTTTTCCGATAAGTTCGTCTATATAGCGCCATGTATATTGCATCATAAACACGAATAGACATATGAAGAACGTGGCAGCAAACAACTGTAGGAACGCCTTCAGAATAAACAGGTCTAATCGTTTTATTATTCTCATATACGTGTGCGCGCACAATGTTAAGCGTGCAAAGATAGCAAAAAAATAAAGACGAACTAAAGAATTAGATGTTAAAGATAAAAAAAACGCATCTTTTCTTTGCGGATTCGTTTTTTCTGCCTACCTTTGCACCGCATTTCGCAAGAGGTGCATGGTTTTAAAGAGTTAATGATGGCGGGATAGCTCAGCTGGTTAGAGCGTCGGATTCATAATCCGAAGGTCAAGGGTTCAAGTCCCTTTCCCGCTACGAAGAAGGCGACCAAACGGCCGCCTTCTTTCGTTTTTATTATCTTCCGTGGCTTTTGACGAGGCCTCGAATTTTTTCGTTAAGGGCAGTGTTGCCTATTAACTGTTCTATGGTGAGATGCATGCGCCAGCGCCAATAGTGACGAGGATTGGCTGGCACGTTTATGCGTTCGTCTTCGATATTTGGATTGCGCACCTGTTCGTCAATGGCCAACCAGTCCTGTAAGCTTAGCAGACATAGCATGGATGGGGACTCAAGGTGACGACTTACTATCTCTTCTGCTACAGCACCTGTCATAGGATGCTGTGCCTGACCTTCGTGATATAGCATCTGGTTGTAGTATTGTTGTGCCGTCTCTCTCTGTTCGTCCCACCATTGACGCATTGTTGGCATATCGTGAGTGCTTATGGTTGCCACACTGCGATATGGGTTCTCCCAAAGGTTGGCAAACTTCACCCAGCCTTTCTTAGGCATAGTTTGTATCTCCAGAGTCAATATTCCCAGTTCATCCATTACCCATGGCACGCACTGAGGTATCATACCCAAGTCTTCAGCACACACTAACATACGTGTTGCTCCAACAAGTGTGGGCAGTTTCTTCATTGACTCTTCGTACCAGAACTGGTTGTGACGCTGGTGGAAGTAATGCTCATGAATGCGGTTGAAGGCTTCCTTTTCCCAATCACCGAGGTCTTCATAGAGGAAGTCGTGCATGGCTACTATGCGTGGATGGAAATGGTCGCGCTGATTTGTATCGCGTAGGAATAGTACGTTACTTATCAGTCGGTAGAGTCCATCACGAATAGCAATGCTCTTGGCATCATTTTTTCCGCTGAATGCTGCCTCCACCTTACGTTGTGTGTCGAATTCCTGCTTCATAGCATAATGTCCATTGCCAATAGAGTCGAGGTAGAGACGGCGCACATCGGCAGTATCATCAGAAAAGATTCTATTGATGATGCGGTCTGTTATGTATGGATTTGTATACGTATCTTCTCGCCATGGCAGTCCAAAACCTTCGATTTCATCGATACTCATTGGCAGTGATGGAGCAAAGTGACCGAGCAGACCATGCACGCTGTCCTTTGGTATTTCCCAAATGCGGAAGAAACCCAGAACATGGTCGATACGGTATGCATCGAAGTATTCTGACATCTTCTCGAAACGGCGACGCCACCATTTGCAACCGTCAGCAAGCATTGCTTCCCAATTATATGTCGGGAACCCCCAATTTTGTCCGTTCTGGCTGAAATAATCAGGTGGTGCACCAGCCTGCCCATTAAGATTGAAGTAATGAGGCTCGGTCCATGCCTCTACGCTTGTGGCACTTATGCCTATGGGTATGTCGCCTTTCAGAACCACGCTCTTTTCGCGAGCATAGTGTTGAACCTCGCTTAACTGTTCGTTAAGAATGAACTGGATATAGTAATTCAGTTCCATTTCACTGACACTTTCTGTATCTTTCTTTGTCAGTTTCTTAATTTCGGCGGCCTTGTATGTACTCATCTTTCCCCATTTGCGGAAGTCGGGGGTCTTGTAATGGTCGCGTAAATAGCAGTAAGCAGCGTATGGAACCAGCCATTCCTCGTTGCGGACAAAGAATTGTTTGTATTCTTTTGATATGCGGACATTGGACCATTCCTGCGTGAACAGGAGTCGCAGGTACTTGCGTTTAGCTTCCATTACACGTTCATAATCCAAGTGTACCAACGAGTTAAGTTTCTTCTGCGTTTCTTGGAAGGTCGCACGCTGTGCGGCGTTTTTCAATGCTGGTAATGCACCGAGATTGACATATAGTGGATGAAGGGCATAGATGCTTATCGCATTGTAGGGGTACGAATCTGTCCATTCTCCGGTCAGGGTAGTGTCGTTGATGGGAAGTATTTGCAGGACGTGTTGACCAGTCATAGATATCCAATCGACCATGCGACGCAGGTCACCGAAGTCACCGACACCGAAACTGTTCTCGCTGCGCAGACTGAAAACCGGAATTACGCAGCCTGCACCTCGCCATGGGGCAAAGGGTAGCTTCACGGGGTCATCCTCAATGACAACGGCCATTCGCTGTTCTATATTCGGACAGGTCAGCAGACGGTTGTCATGGAGTTCCCATGTACGTTGCCCCGATTTGTTGTCAATAGTAAGGTACTTGTATTCCATCGTACCGTCCAACTGCTCCAAGTCTAATGTTACGGCCCACTCGTTAGGACTTACCGGAACTAGGTGCACTTCATTCCCTTGTTGCCATTTCCCAAGCAATGGAGAACTGCCTAACAATGCTAACGTATGTCCTTGTGGAACCTCTGGAGCAAAGACTCGCAGGGTCAGTGCTTTCTTTCCATCGGTTATTGGCCAAGGTTGAGAAGCATGATGCACAAAGGCCTCGGTGAAAGCGCTGGTATAAAGATATTGTTCGTAAGGTTGGTCACGCCAGCGGTCAGTGACTACAACTCTATTTAGTCCCTGTGGCAGGGACAAGGTGCGAGGTAGTTTGTTCCACTCACGTCGCACTACCTTGTCTTCATTGCAGATGCGGTACTCGTAAGTTACGTTTACAGCACTTGTTGGAGATGCTATTTGTCCGCTCCACCATGTACCGTCAATTGTGGACAGAGATAGTTCTCCTTCACTCTCTTTACCGGTCTTTGTACGCCATGTTAGTTTTATTGCAACGTACTCACCCCATACTGTTTGGTAGGCAATTCTGAATCCTATATTCATGGTATTATTGCTTTATTTGTGCCAAAGATATGAAAAAATCATAAATATTTACTATCTTCGTCACATAAAACCTAAATAAAATGAAAAGAACCCTCGTATTTTTGTGCCTTTTGTGTGCTTTTTCAGCCGTTTGGAGTCAGCGTAAAGAAATAGTTTTAACTGACGGATGGGAATTTTGTCGTGGTGAAAAGAAAGACAACTGGCAACCAGTGTCCCTTCCTCATGATTGGGCAATAGCTGGTCCTTTCGATAAGAAATGGGACTTGCAGCGCGTGGCAATAGTGCAGAACGGAGAAACTGAAGCCACGGAAAAGAGTGGACGCTCTGGTGCGCTGCCGTGGATTGGCGAGGGACACTATAGGAGGTCTTTCCTAATTGATAATGGAAAATGGAAAATTGACAATTTGAGGGCTGAGCTGCTGTTCGATGGTGCTATGGCAGAACCGACTGTGAGAATTAATGGAGAGAATGTGGGGTATTGGCCATACGGCTATAATGCCTTTCGTGTAGAAATACCGCAAAACCTTATAACCGCAAAACCGCATAACCTCCTCCTTGAGGTTGACTTGAAAAATGTGGAGGAAAGTTCGCGATGGTATCCTGGGGCGGGCATATACAGACCTGTTACATTAATACTTACTCCGCGTACTCATCTAGACGATTGGAGTATTTATTTCCATACCATTGGGGAACGTAATGGCAAAGCTGTTGTGGAGGTTACTGGAAAAGCAGTGGATGCAGATGGCTCTATTATAGCAAATTTGTCCCTGACATCTGCTGACGGAAAGGTTGTTGCCAAGAGTGAGAGTCTAAGTCTTGCTCAGGATGGAAGTTTTCATGCCAGTTTCCAAATAGCTGACCCGCAGTGGTGGTCGCCTGAAAGTCCTTATCTATATACGCTAACTGCAAGTATCGCTGATGTTGATGGTCGTGTGATTGACACAAAGAGCATAAAGACAGGTATTCGTACGGTACGTGTGAGTCGCGAACATGGTTTTCAGTTGAATGGGAAAAAACGTAAACTGAAAGGCGTATGCCTGCATCATGACCTTGGTCCATTGGGGGCAGCCATTAATAAAGCAGCCATAATACGTCAAATAAAGATAATGAAGGATATGGGTTGCGACGCTATACGTACGGCTCATAATATGCCCAGTCAGTGGCAGATGGAGATTTGCGACTCTTTGGGAATGATGGTTATGGCGGAGAGCTTTGACATGTGGATATATCCAAAATGTAAGAACGGATATGCACGTTTCTTCCGTGAATGGAGTGAGCGTGACATACGGAACCTTGTGCTTGCCAACCGCAATCACCCAAGTATCATTATGTGGTCTATAGGTAACGAGATACCGGAGCAATGGAGTGAGGAAGGACGACAGATAGCCATTCGTTTGCAAGGTATTTGCCATAGTCTTGACCCCTCGCGTCCTGTGACACAGGGTATGGACCGTGCAGATGCTGCTCTCGGTAGTGGATTCGCACAGGCTATGGAGGTGCCAGGCTTCAACTATCGTGTACATAAATATCAGCAAAATTACGACCGTTTGCCACAGGGATTCCTACTGGGCAGCGAAACTGCATCCACGGTAAGCAGTCGTGGCGTCTATCAATTCCCTGTTGTGGTGGAAGCGGCAGATAATGCTAAATCGACACTTCGCAAGCAACACTATAATGGACAGTGTTCCAGTTATGATGTGCAATATTGTTCGTGGTCGAACCTTCCCGATGACGATTGGCGTTGGCAGGACGATAAGGATTGGGTAATAGGGGAGTTCGTTTGGACTGGTTTTGACTATTTGGGCGAACCATCGCCATACGATGAATACTGGCCTTCGCGTAGCAGCTATTTCGGTATCTGTGATTTAGCTGGACTGCCAAAGGATCGTTATTACCTCTATCGCTCTCATTGGAATAAAGAGGAACACACCATCCACCTCTTGCCGCATTGGACATGGCCTGAACGAAAGGGACAGGTAACTCCGGTGTATTGCTATACCGACTATCCTACAGCAGAACTCTTCGTCAACGGAAAGAGCCAAGGACGTATTTCTAAGGGTGATGGTCGTCTTGACCGCTATCGTCTGCGTTGGAATGATGTGAAGTATGAACCTGGTGAACTGAAGGTTATAGTGTACGATGAAAATGGGCAACCTGCAGGCGAGAAGATTGTTCGTACAGCTGGAAAACCTGCCAAACTTAAGCTTGATGTATGGACACAGCACCTCTCACCACTGTTAAAGGCCGATGGTGAGGATTTGGCGTTTGTTACCGTATCGCTGACGGACAAAAATGGCACACTTATTCCTGATGCCGATGACCAATTGACTTTTGAGGTTAGTGGTGCAGGATGTTTTGAGGCCGTGTGTAATGGTGATGCTACCAGTTTGGAATCTTTCAAACAACCGACAATGAAACTTTTCAATGGTCAATTGGTTATAGTGGTACGTAGTAAAAAGGAGGCAGGCACCCTAACGCTTCGCGTCAAAGATGCCCGCCGTAAACTATCACAGACTGTTACGCTGCAAACAAAATAGGAAGGATTATTCTATTCCCATTTGAGTTTGAGCTTCAGTCATCATACGACGCATTGCAGATACATTGGTCTTAGGGCATATCATCAGTACATCTCCTTCTTCAACTATGGCGAAGTCTTTCAGCCCGTCAATGACAGCTATACGTTCTTTAGGAAGTCGAATGATGTTCCCTGAACTGTCACTAAGTAAAGCCTTGGTGTCAAGCAACAGGTTTCCATCGTCATCGCCTGGATGTAGAGCATCTAAGGTATGCCATGTGCCAAGGTCAGCCCATCCGAAATGACTCTCGTGTACAAAGACATTATGGCTCTTTTCCATAATACCCATATCTACATTGAATTTGGGTAGTACACTGAAGAACTCAGGTAGGAACTTCGGGTCGGCAATTTTTGCATCGGCCATCATCTGAGGCAGTTCTATACGGTATTCTGGAACCAGACTGTAGATATTGTCGAGCATAGCATCGGCACCAAAGAGGAAGATACCTGTGTTCCAAAGGAAACTTCCGTCACGCAAGAAGATTTCGGCAAACTCAAGTTTGGGTTTTTCGGTAAAGGTCTTTACGTGGGGAAATCCTTCTACTACATCTTCATCGTTCATTTGTATGTATCCGTATCCAGTCTCAGGTCGTGTTGGACGAATGCCCATAACCACAAGACGGTTGCCGGTGCTCACGAATTCAAAGGCACGATTAATGTCCTCGTGGAATTTGTCTTCTTGCAGTATGAGCTGATCGGAAGGAGATACCACGATGTTAGCCTTTGCATCAAGTGTTTTAATGAATACCGTACCCCATGCCACACTCGCCAATGTGCCGCGTCGCAGAGGTTCTTCTAGAATGTGTGCGTCATCTACCTGTGGCAGTTGCTGGTAGATGTAATCGAGATACTCTACATTAGTAGATATGTATATGTTTTCGGCAGGCATAAAGCGCAGAAAACGTTCGTAGGTTTCCTGAAGCATTGTTCGACCAGTGCCAAAGATGTCGATGAACTGCTTGGGCAAACTCTTGCGACTCATTGGCCACAGACGACTTCCTATGCCACCTGCCAGTATGAGACAATAGTTATGGTTTTCCATAGGCTGCGAGGATGGCATCTGCAGTTTGCTGCATTTCATCTGATGTGAATTGCTTTTTGGGATTTGCAAAGTTCAAGTCACCTTCGCTTTGCATAGGTACAAGGTGGATGTGGGCATGTGGAACTTCCAAACCGAGAACTGCCTGACCGACCTTGCGGCAGGGTAATACCTTCTTAATGGCTTCGGCAACATGCTTGGCAAAAACCTGCATGGCCGCAATTTCCTCATCGGTAAGATCGAAGAAATAATCTACTTCACGTTTAGGAATAACTAATGTATGTCCTTTTGCCAATGGGGCAATGTCGAGGAATGCATAGAACTGTTCGTTCTCGGCACATTTGTAACTTGGAATCTCACCAGCTACTATCTTAGAGAATATTGTCATAGGTCAAAGGTAATGCTAGTGATTTCCAATTCTACCATACCTGCGGGAACCTTGATGGTTGCAGTGTCGCCAACATGTTTGCCAAGCAGACCTTGAGCAATGGGAGTGCCAACACTGATTTTGCCTTCGCGCAGATTCGCTTCACTTTCGCTTACGATAGTGTATTTCATCTGCATACCGTTCTTCTTGTTCTTCAAACCTACGGTTGCTAAAATCTGCACGCTGCTAGTATCTAACGTCTTGGTGTCGATGATTTTTGCATCCATGATAGTCTGCTTAAGCAATGCAATCTTGGTTTCCAACTTAGCTTGATGCTCTTTTGCAGCATCATACTCTGCGTTTTCACTGAGGTCACCCTTGTCGCGTGCCTCGGCAATGGCAGCACTGGCGGCCTGACGCTCCACGCTCTCCATGTGCTGTAGTTCGGCTACCAACTTGTCGTAGCCCTGTTGTGACATATAAGCCATATTTATTTTATTTTTACGTTTTTCACTTCTTACTTCTCACTTTTTTTCGATGGTCAAAAAAGGAATCCCGACGACTTCTCATCGTCGGAATTCTAATTATTCGGCCTTTATTCGCTACAAAGTTATGGAAGAAAAACTACACTTCCAAACTTTTTTGATTATTTTAACTTATTTCTTAAGTTTATATACGTAGAATGACTTAGCAGGCAATTGCACCTGAATGCTGTTGCCGACTGACTCCATCTTGCTTTCTATGGGTTCAATGGCATTAGGATTGTCAACAGTGTTCTCCAAGTCATATTTGTCCAGAATAAGACGTATAACGCTACCTTCGCTGAATGACTTCGGGCCATTCATGACGATGCGTACATCCTTCGGTTCATTGCAGGTGTTTACCACCTTGACGATGTATTCTTGCTTGTCCTTATCCCAAACAGCTGAGGCTAACACACCATCTTCACCCTTCTTTGGGAAATTGCTGTTCTTGACAGGCAGTACATTGGTTCCTTTGTTCTGAGCATAGAGGGCCTGTACGTGATAACTTGCTGATTTCGCAACGCGCAGATTGTCGTACCATATCATATCGGGACGCCACTGCCATCCGTCAACGTGACTGAATAGGGGAGCGTATGTGGCCATGTGTACAATGTCGGCATTGCGCTCAAGACCTGTCATGAAGGCTGCTTCGTAAATGCTGGCACCTGCATGGTTCCACTTCTTTCCACTGTCGTGACAAGCATATTCACCGGCGAATACCTTCGGACCCTTGCGGTCATAGAGGTCGTAGCGTTGCCATTCGTTTTGGAACCACGATATAGGACGATAGAAGTGCTCATCTACGAGGTCGGCCTTTTGGCGCTTCATAGCTTCCCAGCCGATATCGAAGTCGTGACCTTCAGAGTTGGGACCGCTGGTGCCGATAATCTTAATTTCCGGGTGAGCTTTACGTACGGCATCTGCAACAATCTTTACGCGTTTGAAGTAGAAGTCGCCCCACTGCTCGTTACCGATACCCAAGAACTTCATGTTGAAAGGTGCGGGATGTCCCATTTCTGCACGCAGCTTACCCCATTTGGTGTCTGTAGAACCATTTGCAAACTCAATTAGGTCATTGCAGTCGTCAATATACTCCTGCAGTCCTTCTAATGTTGCATCTGCATGTGCCTTCTCGTTGTTCCAGTTCTGGTATTGGCAAGCCATTCCGACATTCAATACGGGAAGAGGCTCACTTCCAATCTCCTCGCTCAACAGGAAGAACTCATAGAAACCAAGACCGTAGGTCTGGAAATAGTCGGGATAATAACGGTATGTGAAGGTGGATTCCCAACGATTCTTGTTCATCGGACGGTTTTCAACTGGACCTACAGAGTTCTTCCAGTTGTAGCGGTTCTCAAGAGTAACACCCTCTACGATACAACCGCCAGGGAAACGGAATACGCCCGGTTTCATATCGGCCAAAGCTTGAGCCAAATCCTTACGCATACCATTTTCGTGTCCATTCCAAGTATCAACAGGGAATAGACTTACATGTTCAACGTCCATAGAACCAGAACCTGAACGGCCATTCTCGTCACACAGGAATAAACGGAGCTGAGCCTTGCCAGAAGTCTTACGGCTCTTGATGATTGCAGTGTATTTTTGCCAGTCTTTGGAAGAAACTTTTATGTCTGTGGATGTAAACTCCTGATGCTCTTCTTGTGTATAAGGTTCAATCAGTTGAACGCGTAGCACTTGGGTCTTGCCATCTGGAACACGGGCATAGACAGAAAAACGATATTCCTTGTCCTGTTCTACGCCAATGCCAAAGAAACCTTCGTTTACCAAACCAGTCCACCAGTCACCATGTCCCATAGAGGAGAGATGGGCGTAATGGGGATTTTTGTCGAAAGGACCGTCGTTCTTTATTTCTACCTTACCGAAGGCCTGCCATCCAAGCAAATGGTCTGGGGTGAATTCGAACGAACGATTCTTTACCAACTCGGCATAAAGACCACCATCTGCAGCGAAGTTGATGTCTTCGAAGAATATGCCATACATTGTTGGCTGAACTTCGGCACCGGGCTTCAGTGCGTCAACTGTGATTACATTGTCCTCAGCAACCGTGTAAAGACAGGTTGCGAGCATAGTTCCTAAAAGTAAGTGTCTCAGTTTCATGTTAATTATGTTTTTCTTGTATTTGGGCTAAATGTCTTTGCAAAATTACACAGAAATATGGATATTTCCAAATGTTACCCTAAACTTTCCTTTAACTCCCCTTAACTTCCCTATAACTCCCTTTTAACTCCTCGCTCCGCAGGAGCTTTACTCCCCTTATATATTAAATAGGTAAGATTTTGGTGGGAAATGCTTGCATGAAATGTCTAAAAGCGTTATATTTGCGGTGTGATAATCCTAAATTCAATACTATGACATTAGTAAAATCAATTTCTGGTATCCGCGGTACAATAGGCGGACGCACGGGCGACACGCTCAATCCTCTTGATATTGTGAAGTTTACAACGGCTTATGCTACTATTATCCGACGCACTACAAAGGTTAAGTCGAACAAGATTGTAGTTGGCCGCGATGCACGTATTTCCGGCGAGATGGTGCGTAATGTTGTGTGCGGAACACTCATGGGTATGGGCTTTGATGTTGTTGACATCGGTTTGGCAACTACACCGACAACTGAGATTGCCGTCACTATGGAAGGAGCATGCGGCGGTATTATACTGACCGCCAGTCACAATCCCAGAATGTGGAATGCACTGAAGTTGTTGAACGAGAAGGGTGAATTCCTGAATAAGGCAGAGGGCGAAGAAGTCCTCCGTATTGCCGAGGCAGAGGATTTCGAATATGCCGATGTTGACAATATGGGACACTACATCAAGAACGACACCTATGATCAGAAGCACATTGATATGGTTCTCGGACTTGACCTTGTGGATGTTGAGGCTATCCGTAATGCACATTTCCGTGTAGCCTTTGATTCTGTGAACTCTGTAGGTGGTGTCATCCTGCCAAAATTGTTCAAGGCTTTGGGAGTTGAGAAAGTTACAGGCTTGTTTACTGAACCTACAGGCGACTTCCAGCACAATCCCGAACCTCTGGAAAAGAACCTTGCCGATATCAAGGCTTTAATGCAGAAGGGCGAGCACGATATTGCATTTGTTGTTGACCCCGATGTCGATCGTTTGGCATTGTTCTGCGAGGACGGTACTATGTATGGTGAGGAATATACTTTGGTTACTGTAGCCGACTATATCCTGCAGCATACTCCGGGTAATACCGTATCTAACCTCAGTTCTACACGTGCCCTGCGCGATGTCACTCGCAAATATGGACAGCAGTATAATGCTGCAGCTGTAGGTGAGGTAAATGTGGTAACTAAGATGAAGGAAACCAATGCAGTTATTGGCGGTGAAGGTAATGGTGGAGTCATCTATCCTGCTGCTCATTATGGTCGTGATGCCCTTGTAGGTATAGCACTCATCTTGACATATTTGGCAAAGAAGGGTATGAAGACAAGTGAACTGCGTGCTACTTATCCTCCATATCAGATTGCTAAGAACCGCATCGACCTGACTCCAGATACCGATGTTGATGCTATTTTGGTGAAGGTAAAGGAAATGTACACCGGTAAGGCTGAGGTGAACGATATTGATGGTGTTAAGCTCGACTTCCCCGATAAGTGGGTTCATCTGCGCAAGTCGAACACCGAGCCCATCATTCGTGTGTATAGCGAAGCCGCTACTATGGAAGCTGCCGACCAGCTTGGCAAAGACATTATGGATGTGGTATATTCAATGGTAAAGTAAAGAACTATGTTAACACAGATTATCAACGGTCGCATACTGACCCCACAGGGTTGGCTGAAGGATGGTAGCATCATCCTGCGCGACAATAAAATCTTAGAGGTAACAAACTGCGACCTCGCTGTTATCGGTGCCAATATCATTGATGCCAAGGGTATGTATGTAGTACCTGGCGGTATTGAAATGCATGTGCATGGCGGTGGTGGCCGTGACTTCCAAGAGGGTACCGAGGACGCTTTCCGCACAGCCATAGAGGCACATGCCAAACACGGCACCACGAGTATTTTCCCCACACTGTCGAGCAGCACAGTCCCCATGATTGAACAGGCTGTAGAGACGTGTTCGAAAATGATGGAAGATCCCAATAGTCCTATATTGGGTCTTCACCTCGAAGGTCACTATCTGAATCCGATGAAAGCAGGTGCACAAATCCCTGAATGGCTGAAAGATCCAGACCCCAATGAGTATATACCTATTGTTGAGAATAGTCCGTGTCTAAAGCGTTGGGATGCAGCTCCAGAGTTGCCTGGCGCAATGCAGTTCGGTAAGTTCTGTGCAGAGAAGGGCATTTTACCAAGTATCGCCCACACTCATGCAGAATACAGTGATGTAAAGACTGCGTTCGAGGCTGGTTATACTCACGTTACTCACTTCTATAATGCAATGCCTGGTTTCCATAACAAGCAGGGTTACAAGTACGAAGGAACTGTTGAGAGTGTTTACCTGATAGACGATATGACCATCGAGTGCGTGGCCGACGGAATACATGTTCCTCCCACAATCCTACGTATGGCATATAAGATTAAGGGTGTAGAGCGTATGGCTCTGATTACAGATGCCTTGGCTGTGGCTGCAGCCCCAGCTGATGCTGTAGCTTTCGACCCACGTGTAATAGTAGAGGATGGCGTGGCAAAACTTAACGACCGTTCGGCTTTGGCTGGCTCTATTGCAACTACTGACCGCCTGATTCGTACAGCTGTAAACCTTGCTGAGATTCCTCTGGAGGATGCTGTTCGTATGTGTTCTGAGACACCTTCTCTAATTATGCACGTCAACGACCGCAAGGGAACCCTCCAGCGTGGCAAGGATGCCGATGTCATGATTCTTGACGATAAGCTTGAAATCAGATGTATCTGGCAGATGGGTAAGATTATCGAAAATACCCTGTTCTAATAAAAGATTAAGCCGCTCAACTGAGCGGCTTAATCTTTTATCTTTATTATTTATTAAAGATTATTCTTTTCAATGTCCTTGAAGTACTTGTAGGTACCGTGCTTCAGTTCGTCAGTTGCAGCCTCATCGCATACGATGATTGCGTGGGGGTGCATCTGCAGAGCGCTGATAGTCCATTCCTGACTTACGGCGCACTCAATTGCATGCTGCAGAGCACGTGCCTTGCCGTGACCGTTACATACAATCAGAACTTCCTTTGCATCCATAACAGTACCAACACCAACTGTAAGGGCTGTCTTGGGTACCTTGTTAACGTCGTTGTCGAAGAAACGACTATTGGCAATGATTGTGTCGGTAGTCAGGCTCTTTACGCGGGTGCGGCTTGCCAGTGAGCTGAAGGGCTCGTTGAAAGCGATGTGACCATCAGGACCGATACCGCCCATGAACAGGTCAATGCCACCGGCATCTTGGATTGCCTTTTCGTAGGCAGCGCACTCGGCAGCGAGGTCCTTGGCATTACCATTCAGAATATGAACGTTCTCCTTCTTGATGTTGATGTGTGAGAAGAAGTTTGTCCACATGAAGCTGTGGTAGCTTTCGGGGTGCTCTTCGGGCAGACCCACGTATTCGTCCATGTTAAATGTTACAACGTTCTCGAAGCTAACCTTACCAGTCTTGTACATCTCGATGAGGTGCTTGTAGAGACCCAGAGGTGAAGATCCAGTAGGACATCCCAGTTTGAAAGGCTTTTCAGCCGTTGGTTTTGCTTCATTGATGCGGGCAGCAACATATTCAGCAGCCCAGCGTGACAACTCTTTGTAGTCGGGTTCGATAATTACTCTCATAGTCTTAATGATTTAGTAATAATTATGTTTCGTTATATCGATATTTCGTTATTTTGATAATATAACGTTATTGATAACCAGTTTATTGCCTTCGAGGTGCGAATTTTGCAGCTTCGCCCTCCGTTCCAAATATGCATTGACGCAGAGAACGCTCGTTGACTTGTACTGCATCGCGTGTCAGTTCAGGAACATTGTAACTCTTTAAGAGCATGATGTTGTGCTCCGGATCGCGCTGCGGCATACAGAATGCTTTATGGGCACGGCCTTGTTTGTCGAAGTATGTTATGAAGGCGCGTGTGTAGTTGCCATCCATTCGGCGTGTGGCAAACACTATCCAGCGCCCATTGCTGCTCCATGAGTGATACGAATCTACATCGGTAGAGTTGGCTTCATTAAGGGCATAGATGCTATCGGTTTGCAGGTCCTTGACGTATAAGTCGCTGGACTTATGCCAGATGTGGAACTGACCGTAGTCGCCTTCAGCATACAGGAGATAACGTCCGTCAGGACTGATGCGTGGAAACGATGCACTACGATTTCTACCAGCACAATCGACTACCAGTTCTGATGGTCCGAAACGGCGTGACTTTTCATCAAAAGCCATACGGCGGATGTCGTAGTGAAAGTCCTGATATTTTGTGATACGTGCAGCTTCCTTAGCCGAATCAGGAACCTCTTCGCCAAATAGCGGGTCGGTGGAGGTGCAGTAGTACAGCCATTTCCCGTCGGGCGACCAGCAGGGGAATGTCTCAAATTGTATGCTATCGTTAAGTACGAGACTGACCTCGTTCTTTTCAACATCGTAGAGCAACAAATCGCTACCTTCGTCAAGCACCTCAAGCTTTTCATCATGATACATGTGGAAGGCCTGTCCTGTTTTGTTGGTGCTAAAGGCTATGAGCGGCAAGGTGGGGTGCCACGAGGGATAGACACCAGCCGTGAGTATGCTGTCGCCCTTGATTTGTACTTTCTGAGCCTTTCCATCGCGTATAATGATGGTACCGCCGTGCTGTGCACGCACATGGAACAGCATCTGTCGAGTAGAGTAGTTCTGATAGTTGTGACAGTTTATGCAATGGTTGTCTTCATCGGAGTAAACTCGATTATTCTCGTAAATTACATGCTGTTCGAAGTTCGTCAGATTGCGTTGATAGAGTCCGAGCTGACGGTAGAGTTCGTAGCCAGGTTCTATGAGTCGATAGGAAAGGAAGGGATCGATGTCCTCCTTGGCAACGGCAATCGTGTATGGCTGGTATTTAATCCATCCGGAAGGCATCTGTGCGTATATGCTGACGCTTATCGTCGTGCTGCGATTCTCTTCGAGCAGTGTGCGCCATTCCGTACTGTCAATGTCTATTTTCAGGTCTTTGCCACTTCCGCAAACGAGATTTCCGCCCTTTTCACCCTTCATTTCCACTATCATGCTTTTTGCGCTGCCTTCCTTAAGCATGAAATTCAAAGGTGCGATGTTGGCAGGTATCGTTATATCGGTGTAATCAGGATAAATTGCTGCAGTGCTGTCCACCTCTGCATACTGCGTCGGAACTTCGTAGTTGTGGCTGCACGCCACACAGAGCACGCAGAGAAGACAGAGTACACAGAGTTTTTTTACATTATCCATTGTCAATTATCAATTATCCATTGTTAATTCACTCCTTGGTTGCTGCTACCTTCGTTCTCCTTTATATGGCCCTTAGTCGCTTTCAAGTTCCCGAAGAAATAGTAGTAGGGATAATATCCTTTCCATCGGGGAAAAAGCTCACGGGCATGTTCCTTGCGGGTGTCGTAATCTTTGATGTAAGGACGTACATCATTGAGGAAAGACACCACGCGTGGTTGATTGTACTGAAGCGATGGGAACATCTGTGCCACCTGAGGATACTTGCCGGACATCATGGCCAAAGCCTCCGAAATTGACAGCGGTGGGGTAGTGCCGGCAATGGGTTCACAGCGAGCCAGGAATTGCGGCATTGACTTAGTGTATATGTGTACAACCATCGAATTCATCAGTGCATTCATGCTGCGGCCTTCCATAAGTGCGGCATTGTATCCTAAGAAAACAGGCTTTGTGTAGAAGTTCTCGAAGGAATCGTGAATTGGTTCTGTCAGTCGGATTGTTGCAAATTCTGGATCTGCATTTACTGCCTCGGGCTTGTGCAACATTGTGGTGTACTTTTCTACGAAGTTGTTCTCGAATGGGACGGTCTGCAGTATGCGCAAGTACTTTTCGGCAAGTTCCCATTCGTTGCGAAGTAGTGCACACTTGGTGAGAACCTTCAGGGCACGTATCGTAGGCCCGTTCATTGTAAGGTGCTCCATAGCATGGTGCATAGCAGGCTCTACTAATCCGGCTGTCAGGTCGCAATCCATCAGGTAGTAGTTGGCGGCATTCGAGGTGCTGCCATTGTAGCCGTGTATGTAGGGCTCGTCATAGTCGAGTCGTATGTCGAACAGCCGTGAACCTTGTTCATTAGTGTTTACAAGGGCTATTGCATAATATGCAGCAATGGGACGGTAGGACAGTTCTGCGTTTTTTCGTGCCGTTTCGGCCATACCGCGCCAGTCGTGCTCCATCATCTGACATTGCATCTTTGTCACCACCCTGACATCTGGTCGCAACAATTGTGTCATAATCATAGGCACTGCCACACACACCACTGCCATTGCCCACTGGATGTGATTCTGACGGGGCGATTCGTCGTGAGGCGGAAGAAATATTGGTGGGAAATGGTGACTGTGACTGAATGAACGGATGATGATGGCAATAGTCAGGAGTACCAACATTGCCAGCATGGGAATGCCCATGATGCAACCTGTCTCAGTTTCGAAATAAAGGTCTATTCCCTGATATGCCATCCACGACAGATACGCGGTGGCAGGCAGATATTCAAGGACTCTCCACCAGCCTCGCAGGCGCAGGCAGTAGCCCACCAGCCATGTTGACAGCGATAACATAAGTGCCAAAACGGCTCCTCCCAATACAGGCCAACGAAAGAGCTGCAGCAGAGCAAGTCCGCACCACCACAGAGCGCCCCAGGGACGTCCCTCCATGTAGTACATCAAGAGGCTGTCGGGAGACCAAAAGGAGTTTTCGCGAGCGATGCGCAATACATCGCCGTACCATAACCAAGCCCAAAGCCAAACGGCAACAAACATTACCAGTGTGGCCGACAGTAAGATGGGCTTCCGCGCTTTCCTTTCCTTCTGTTTTGCCATTACGAATACAAAGTTAGTAATTCCACTTTATATATCAAAGAAAACAGGTATATTAATCCTTCGCCGAAGGTTAATATAACCTATCGCCATAAGTTAATATAACCTATCGCCATAAGTTAATATAACCTATCGCCATAGGTTAATATAACCTTTTTCTCATCGTTCATAGACATATAAAAAACCAGACTCGAACTTGAGTCTGGTTTTTGTGGTTCATGCTTCGCTGAACTCGTCCTTTCCTACGCCGCAGAGGGGGCAAACCCAATCTTCGGGAAGGTCCTCGAAGGCTGTACCTGGTTCGATACCGTTGTCGGGGTCACCTACTGCGGGGTCATACTCGTAGCCACATACGTCGCAAACATACTTTTTCATAGTTCTTCGTTTTTTGAGTTAATAGTTCGTTATATCGTAATTACGTTATTTCCTCAACACAACTTTCCTGTTGCCTTGGATGTATAGACCGGGCTTTGTCACGCTATGCATGCGGCGACCAGACAAGTCGTAGATTCCATCATTGTCAATTGTCAATTTTCCATTTTCAATTCTCTCTATGGCCGTTGCATTAGCCATGTTGAAGATGAATGGGCTGGCCTTTTCTGCTGCAACGACGCTATTGCCGTCGGATGCCAGAACGTTGATGTTCTCCTGCTCCTGATAGCTGGCGCTCTTCAGTGTTACATTAGCGAGAGTAAGGTCAACGTTGCCGTTCACCACTACGGGCTGTCCAGCATCTGCCATCTCAACTTCTACAACATTCAGGTTGCCGTTGTCCACGAATGCCACCTTCAGTCCGGGCATCTCGACATTGGAAACTGCGAATGGAAGGTTCAGTGCAGCATAGCCTTCTACGTTCTTCGTGAACTTCACTTGTTCGGCTGCGACCTCTGATGGGATGTATGCAGGCAGATTGCCGTCGAGCACGATACTCTTTGCAGTACCTTCTTTACTGATGATGTTAGGAGTGTTGGTTACGTTTTCTGTGGCACCCTTGCTCGCAACGACACCAATTGCGTTAGCAGGCAGGTACTCGGTAATGTTTGTTTGGGTACCGAACCACCATTTCTTCTTGTCCTTCTCGTTGCCGAAGTAGATGTCTGTACCATAGACGGGTGATGTTCCGCTCTTGTAGAATGGACAGGGGACATCCTTGAAGTTGGCTTCAGCAGCCACAATGGTTATTTCGCCACTTTGAACTTTGCTTGATATAGCTGATGGAATGGCTATTTCCTTAGCATTTGTTGCCCACACCAGATTGCCGTTCTGGTCATAGAACTTGTGTCCTACATAGCCTGTGCCCTTGAACGAAATCTTTCCACTTGAAATAGTGCAATAGTCGTTGTCCGTGGTGTACTCCGTGTGACCGTCATAATCCTCATAGTCGCCGCTATCGCCCACTGGCAGATTATTGCCCAACTCGGTATGCTGACCGGTATCGTTCACTTTGTAAGTTCCCTGAGGTATTCCCAGGAACGGGTTGTTTCCATCGGCCTTTTTAGTCTTTACGTGGTCGTCTATGAACATGATGTTGCCAAGTTTCTTCTCGTACTTCTGCATATGCTTCTTCGCAGCATCGATGTCGGCCTGAGTTGTTGTTACGAAGTAAGTAGCATAGTCGCCAACCTCGAACATGTCAACAGGCACGAACATACCGTAGGCTTCGAAGAACTCCGAGAGGTCGGCCTGAGCCACATCACATATCATCTTTGCCAGATGCAGATAATCG
Source organism: uncultured Bacteroidales bacterium (assembly GCA_902781515.1). Lineage (GTDB taxonomy): Bacteria > Bacteroidota > Bacteroidia > Bacteroidales > Bacteroidaceae > Physcousia. The sequence goes on from CACZJU010000004.1 coordinate 57,845, forward strand.
TCCTTACCATATGAAGTTGGACCAGAGCCGCCTGGGCCGCTCTTCTTGTTGATAGGCTTCTTACGCATCATGCGGAACAGGTTGGGGTAGAAGTTCGGGTCGTGGCCCTGCACATGGAAGTAGAGATAGAGCTGGTAGAACATGTTGGTGGTGTTCCATATTCCACGACCCACCCAGGGAGTGCCTTCTGCCAGTGCTGCGAAGTTGTCGCAAGGCAACTGGGCACGTGCTGTCTGTATTCCCTGTTCGAAGCGGTTGATGTTTGAGAACAGGTTATTGGAGCTCTCTGTAGTACCAATCACATTGATGCTTGCCTGATGGTTGTGACCAATCTCATGACTTGGTCCCCAAATGTTGCCAGGCTTACGCATGTTAGCGTAGTTCATAATGGTTGATATGGTGCTTTCGGTGTACCATGTACCGTATGTAGAAGCATGCATGTAGCTGCTGGCACCGCTGAAAGCATTCCATATATTATTATACCGGCCTTCGAAGTCCTCAACGCCCATATAGCGGTCCTCGTTCTCCACAATCTTGTCCCAAATCTTCATCAGGCCTTCCATTTCCTTTGGCTCGGCTGCCAACAAGAGGTCGCGATCCATCTGGAATACCAGATGTTTTGTCTTCAGGTTAACGAACGGAGCCTTTAGCAGGTCTTGCTGCAGCAGTGCCCAGTCGGCATTGGTCATTCCGCGTGTTGCATCCCAATAGCCATTCAGTCGTCCACCCTCGATATGTACCTTTATGTCGGGATAGTCGGCAAGATACTTCTGAGTGTTGTTCAACTGGTGGAAGATGTAGAGAATTACCTGCTGGCTTGGGCAGAAGAGGTTCAGTCCCTTCTGAAGTGCGCTTTGCGTACCGGTAGAGTGGTTGCCTGCTACACCGTCTGTACCTACCATCTCCAGTCTCAACGTGCATTCGCTTTCAGCGTCTTTGTCAACGAAGATGTATAGGATGTCTCCAGCATTTGCATATATACCCGTGGGGCCAGAGAGGCGACCAAAGGTGTTACTCATCGTAAAGTTGCTTGAATTACACATCTCTGTGTAGTTGCTATACACCTTGTAGTCGGCAATGCGGAAGAACTTTTCGTAGCCAGCGCTATATCCTGTTGATGCGTTTGTGAATTGTTGCCAAGTGTTGTTCTTAATCTTCAGAACCAATGCCTTAAGGTCATTGTTCAGGGCTGCGAAGTCTGCGTTCGCTGCCAACTGATCATCGCTCAGTGCCTGTATTTCGTCCTTCAGCGTTGTGCAAGCATCGTCGGCAAACAGGTTGGCGAGGTTTGCCTTGATGGTATTGATATTGGCTACCAACTCATCGAATACCTTGCGCGAACCGCGAGCAACCTCTATCTGTTCATCAGTCAGTTGAACCTCATGGAAGGCCCAAATGTTACCATCGTTATCTGTACCATAAGGAACCACGTTTTTGTTAGCGTCGGTGTGCATACCTGTTGTGCCACCATCGGCATTGGCAATAACCCAGCGATATAGCCACTTATCATTGGTACGTCTGGGATATAGAGTTGCTATTGTCGCTGCAGTTCGATATAAATGATATATTGTTCCTTGGGGCTGGATGTAGTTCTGTGTCAAGACATTTTGGAATACCCATCCGTTGCCGTTCTGTGTCAGTTTCCAATATTGTGCGAAGTTGTCATCGTCCTTGGGAGTGCTCCTGACATCGTTTTCCGATTCAGTTGCATACAGGTCGTATTTCACACTCTGTAGTCGATAGTATGCACCATCCTTCAGCTCTCCTATGTAACCATTAACGTCATTCAGGTTGGCACGAACTTCGTCCTCTGTAACGTCTGTCGCAATTTCTATTACCCAGTCACTGCCAGAGTCGTTTTTGTAATACCACTTGGTAATGGCGGTTCCGTCAGTACCGAGGTTCATGCAGACTCTTTCGCTCTCACCTGGTTGTTGGGAATTAGAGATGTTTACATACGATTCTGTTCCGGTGTTGTTAGGACTGAACAGTATGTACTTCTGGCTGCTTGCTGTAGCGGGTTTTGCGAAGTCGTCCTGAAGGTACTGGCCGGTATGTGCCGAGCGGAGAGTATAACCCACACCGCTCTTTTCCATTATCCACACTTGCGTTAAGCCTGTAGCTGCCTTTGAAGCACCAACTGCGCTACCTGCCGTATTTGATGTCAGATATGCTGTAGCGGTACGTTTGTTATGAATGCGGATGAGTCGGTCCTTGCCAACAATATAGTCAAAAAGATCCTTGCCAGTCAACTCGTCTGCCGATTTAAAGCTGGCGGCATAGAACTGCCAGTCGGTTGATTTCCCGGATGCAGGAGTGAGAGTGCCACCTTTCAGGTCGCCATTGTCGGGAGCCGATAGATACTTATATGTGGCATCAGTGCCCTGCAGACCGAAGTGCCCTTCTGCTCCTTCTATAGCAATAAGGGTGAAAACATCGTCAGCAGTTTTTTCGGCTGCGGTTCCGCGTGCTGAACTTCCTGGCTTGCGGAAGTAGTTACCATTGGCTGTAACGATGTAGTACTTTCCTTCGCCAGCATCTTCAAATGCTACGAGATAGCCTTCGTTGCCATCAACTGATTTGTTGTCAGGACTGATAGTGGTTTGCTTAAGAGCATTATTGCTTTCCTTTACAAACTTATTTTGCTTGGGGGTAAACATGAAGTACCATTTGCCGGTTTCAATGGTATTAACGGCATCACCAAGTTTCATCTGTCCCGTAGGCTGTTCAATAGCCATAGCCCTGTTGCCTGCAAACAGGCTTAATAAAAGAGTAAGGAGTAGATAGACTTTTTTCATGGTAGTATAATATTAATGTTCTTTCGGGGCAAAGATACAATAATAAATTCAAAATTCAAAATTCAAAATTCAAAATGTTATATGAGATATAAAAAGCGCCGCGATTTTTATCGCAGCGCTTTTTTGTTAGGCTAGTCTTTCTAGTACTACTAGATTATCTAGTTTACTTCACAATCACCTTATGTCCGTTGAGGATGTAGAGACCCTTGCCGAAGCGAGACAACTCGTTGATAGTTGCGCGGCGGCTTACAAGGCGACCATCGATGGTGTAAACGGCACCTGCCTTTGAAACTGCTTCAATGGCAGCCTGGATACCGTCTTCAGCATTTTTATCGAAGATTACCTCCAACTCGGCGTTGTGGTTGATAGCAGGTTCGTTAGAGATGTATGCGCTGTTGCCTGCAACATAGACAGTTTTATTGTCGAAGTCAACATCGCCAGCGTTAATGGTCGCAACACAGAATCTAGTATCCTGACAGTAAACATCTCCCTTGTGCAGGCCAGTACGTGCGTAGGTACCCTTCAATGGCAAGTTAGTCTGAGGCTCTGCTGCGAAGTTGTCGGTAGAAACCATGAATGTTACAGGTTCTGCAGGAGCGTTTTCTTGATACCAACTTGTTAGACCATTGACGAAGATGAACGGACGACCAGCGTGAATCTTGTCGGTAATCTTAGCCAATGTAATCTTATTGCCTTCGATTCCTGATACTGTCCAAGCCTGACCGGCATCACCGGTTGTAGTGGGTGTCAGTTCGCCAGGATAGCAGATGGCATTGATTGTACCGGGCTCCATCATAATGTTAGCCTGGCCAACATAGCCATCGGCTACTGTCTCAACCTCCTCAATATAGAGGGCGCTGGCACTTTCTGGGGTGTCTGCATTCCATGTTACCAAAGCATTGCTAGCCTTCTGTCCGTGCAGATAGTACAGGTTGGAACCTGTGGACAGTGTACGAACGGAAATCAGATTCTTACCATAACCGATTGCACTTGCATCGAACAGAGTGGGGTGCAGGCTTGCGTTAACTGTGCTACCATTGCTGATACCTTTCAGGAACAGACCTGTGGCTTTGTTCTGCAGAACATATGCGCTGTCGCCAACTGCAACGAAGCGGAACAGAGCCATATCCTTGTTGCTAAGGTTGTTTTCGTCGATGAAATATATGCCATTGCCGCTACCAACCTCGGTAGGCTGTGCTCCCAGTACGGTGTGAACAGTTGTAGAGTCGTCAACGATTGTTTCTTCTTCTGTACCAGCTTTATCAACTCTCTTGTAGTAAGTCTTCTTGCTATCCAACTTTGCAACGGCTACGACCTTATCCCAAAGAGGTTGGCTTGTGGTGATTGTACCTTGGTCTTGAGTCTCTACGGTCAGAGCCTTACCTGCTACGAGGTCCCACTCATTAGCTACGAAGTTTGCCTCGTTATCGAAGCGAATCTTATACCACTTACCAGTCTGAATCTTGTTTGCGCTGTTCAGGATGTTTTTCTTCATCTCTGTCAGACGTGTTACATAGTCTTCAATCTGCTCCTCAGTGTAGGTTCCGCCATCGTAGTAGTCCTGAGCCTCGCCATAGAGCTGTTGGAAGGCAGTAGCTTGGCTATCGTCTGCCCACTCACCTGGGTTGCTACCAACCTTAATGAGTTTGTCTGTGCCCTTGGTTTCTGCTAAGGCTTTACGCAGTTTCTCGTTGCTCACAAACTTTGCCATCAAGGCGTTGTATGCGTCCATTAATGTATTGAAATCTTCCTGTTGGATTTCATCGCGGTCCTTTAGACTATATACACCAACAAGGTTATTTAAAGCCATAGCTTCATTGAGGAAGGTTACTGTCTGTTCTTCATCGAGTTGAGCAGGATTTAACTGGAATTCGCTGACGTGACCATAGCCTCGACCAGTTGTTGTTCCATCAATATAGAAGCGCAGATATTGATTACCTTTGGTGCTGAATGGCAAGGTGTTCAAGGTTTCGGTGTTATTGCCGAATGGTGTAGTTAAATAAGCTAGATAGCTCCATTCTTCATCTGCAGCCTCGGCATCATTGCTGCCAAATACAGTCCAAGCCGTGATATGGTCATTTGCAACGGCACGACGAGCAATGGTCATAGCAATGTCGTAGTCAATAGCCTCTGTCAGGGCTACTTGTAGATAATGAGTGTGGTTTGCTACACTGCCGGCCGACCATGCTGAATGCCAATATGTAGTTTTGTTGCCATCTATAATGTTGGCAAGTGAGCCTTCCGATGATTCAGTCCAAGGACTGCTAAGCTGGTCAGCAGAGGTAATCAGATTCTGTTCAGTGTTGATAGTCATCTTTACGATGTCTAACTTCAGAGCCTTACCAAGCTCTCTCTTTGAAGCTGTCATCAATGTGTCGTATGCCATCAGCATGAGTTCCCTCTCCTTGATAGCTGCATAGGCTTCAAATATTGCTTTTGCCTCACCTTCCGAAACAGATTCGAAAACCCACTGTGAAGCAGCTGCGTCGGGATACCATGTTACGATGTTACCGTTTGAATTATGCTTTGACTGTTTGCCAGAATTATGACCACTGATGTGGAAATAGCTGTTACCGTCAACAGTCTTGCTAACTAGACGGAATGCAACAGTTGTAATGTCATTTTCGTCTGTGCCAATAGGCTCAATAGAAATCAGGCTGTCGCTACCTTCTGACAAGGTGAAAGGATTGGTGTCGGCAAAATGATACTCAAATGCACCATTTACGATGTCGAACAGAGTGTCTTTCTGCTCAACCTTCCACAAGGCAGGAGCTTCTACATCCATATCTTCGGGTGTGTACCATTTAACATTGTATTTGCCATCGGCAAGCTTAACACCCATGTACTTGGTAACGTTCTCATCTACAACTTGGGCACCCTCGTCGTCATCGTAAGTCTCAGTGAAAGGCAGTGCACTGTAGATGCGATAGTAACCAGTTTCCAGCGACATGGGTACTTTGGTCTTCAAAACAGCTTCGTAGGCATCCACCAGTGCTTGACCAAGAGCCTTCAAATCTTCAACAGAAAGTGTATTATCGAAGTCGGGACCATCAGCATTAGCATCCTCCAAAGCGTCTAAGAAAGCTTGTACAGCTTCTTCGCTATACTGACCGGGTTTGTCACCGACGGTGAACTTGGACTTAAAATCCTCGTACTGTTTGTAAAGAGCAGCCAAATCTGCCAAAGCTTGTTGCTGTTCTCCAAGAGGAGCTACAACTACTGTAAAGTTGCTGGTACGTACATAAGAGTGATTGGTGCTTTGTTTTTCGGCTTTAATGTTAACGAAATAAATAGTTTTATCATCTTCTACGTTAAACCATTCAACATGTTGGTTGTCCTCAGGACTTGAACTTATAACAGGATCTTCATCTCCTATGGTTATACTATTGCTACCCTCGTCATAATTACCATGAGCTAGAGTCCACTCTCTTGCATTAAAATCGAATTCTACAGATTTTATATACCAACCATTTTCAACCATAATTTGATAGGTGTTATTGCTGGTATAGAATTGTAGATTGTTTCCATCATCACCCCAAGGTGTGATGTTGTTGGCTCCTTTAAATACGTTGCCACGGATGTCCGTTGTGTTGTTGCCTCCCATTGTGCTGCAAAATGATATTGCTGGTTTGGTATCAGAGTACCAACTGCGCGCAACTGGAACATTGGTGTTCCCATTCCATTCTACCCAATGGCCATTGTCGATTCGTACCTCGATGGTAACGTCATCTTCTTGTGCAAATGCTTGCGTCACTCCCACTAATGAGAGTAACACCATTAAGAAAAAGTAAAGCTTCTTCATAGGTTTTTAAATTAGGGTTAATTAATAAATTGGTTAGTCTTCCGCGGACAAAAATAGTACAAATTGAGCGAATAACCAAATTTTGGAGCAGTAAATGCAAAAAAGCGCCGCGAATTTTTATCGCAGCGCCTTTTTTGATTGACTAGTTTATCTATATTGTCTAGAGCAACTAGTTTATTTTACAATTACTCGTACACCATTGAGGATGTAGAGTCCCTTGCCGAAGCGAGAGAGCTCGTTGAGTGTTGCGCGGCGGCTTACAAGGCGACCATCGATGGTATAAACAGCGCCAGCCTTGGCAACTTTCTCAAGTACTGTCTGGATTCCATCTTCAGCTTCCTTGTCGAGAACAACCTCTACAGCAGTCTTCTTGTCGAATCCTTCCTCGGAGACGATGTAAGCGCTATTATAACCTACAGCATCACTGCTGCTCTTGGTAACATTGAATCCGTTGCCAGACATCACAATTGCGCCAGCACCTACAGTCTCTTTACCGAAACTACCACGCAGCAGACCAGAAGCCTGAGGCTCGACAGCGCTGATAGTGTAGTTGTGCTTAACCTTTACTGCAACAGGTGCTGCATTTTCCTGATAGAGTGTGGTGTCGCCATTGATGATGATGAACGGACGACCTGCGATGGCTTTCTGGTCCTCAACCTTCACCAGGGTAATCTTGTTGCCTTCGGTCTTAGCGATACTCCACATTACTGCATCGGGATTTTGCTTCAAGGCTACTTCCATTGGGAAGCAGAAACCACGAACTTCACCGGGCTTCATCATGATATTGACTTCTGAGCCATCGTACTCGCTGGCAACATCTTCTGCCTCTTCGATGATGAGGCCGCTGCGGCTACCAGGAGTGGAAGCTTCCCATGTTACACAAACATTGGATGCCACTTGGGCATGTAGTTTATACTCGTATTCGCCAGTGATGCTTTCGGCAGATATAACACTTAATCCGTAACCTATAGCGCTGGTGGTGAACAATGAAGGCTGTATGCTCAGTATTACAGGATTAGTGCTGCTGTTTTGTGTACGACGAAGGAACAAACCTGTTGCCTTGTTTTGTAGCAAATAGGCAGAGTCGCCAACGCTGATGAAGCGGAACTTGGTAAGATCCTTGTCGGCCTCGCTCTGGAGATAACTATCGTCAACAAAATAGACGTTGCGACCTACACCAGCGGTATCAGCAGACATGGGCTCAATTTCATAAATGTCCACATCTTCCTGCTCATTGTTTTTACTTACATACTTGAATGCGTATGCCAAACCTGCATACTTTCCAAACAGGGCAGGACTGGTGTTAACACCACCGCTAACAGCCGCATTACCTGCAACCTTGTCCCAATTGTAGGCTGTGAACATTTCCTCTGTCGGGAACTGTATGCGATACCACTTGCCTTCCTGGATGCCATTGGCAGCAGCATATAGAGCTTCAGCGTCTGCATTCAAACGGTGGGCATAGTCGTCACACTGCTCTTTGGTATAGACTGCATTCTTATAGTATTCCGCAGCTTCGTCATAGAGTTGCTTGTAAGCTGTTCCGGATTCGGCAGATGTCCACTGGCCGGGAGCAGTACCTACCTTTACGATGTTCACGATGTCTTCTGCCAACTGCTTGCGGATATCCAATGTATCGCTCAGAGGTGTTGGATCTACATACTTGGTCAGGAATGCATCGTAGGCAGTCTTCAGTGAAGTGTACATGTCGGCTGTGATGTTGTCGCGGATTGTGATGGTGTCATATACATCAACCAATTCCTTCAAGTCGGTGTACAAATTGCCCATGTGTTCGGACTGAGCGTGAGCAAGAATCTCCTCTGTACCAGGATAGAGTTGGAACTCTGCTACATGGAAGTAACCACGATTGCTGGATGAACCGCTTTTTGTGGCTGATGAGCTAAGGTAGAAGCGTAAATACTTATAGCCCTTGACTGGGAATACAGTACTCTTTACGGTTTCGCCATCCACATTGCTAATAGGCATTTCTATTGTAGCCAATAGTTCACAAGCCTCCTTGTCGGCATCACTGTTGTCAGTACCGCGTACATTGAAGCCCGTGGGATGGTCATTCGCGGCGCCACTTCGACGTGTGAGAACAGCTGCTGCAACCTCAACGTTGGCATCATTAATTTCAACTTGCAGGTAGTGGGTGTCCATTGCGACATTACCACCGCCCCAATAACTATGCCAGAAAGTAGTATTGTTATTGTCGTTTAATGGACCTTCGTCAAGTCCTTGTCCATCGGCATCGCCCAAATCGTTTTGGCTATAAGGACTGCTGAATTGGCTCTTATCGGTAATAAGAGGATGTGTTTCGTCAACGTGACTTGTCTTCTTGACTTTTCCAGCAATCGCCAATTTAGCCTTGGCATTTGTCATGATGCTGTCGAAGTTCTCAAGCAGCTTTTCACGGTCTTTCAAAGGAGCAAATGCTTCCAGTATTTCTTCGGCTTCTTCTTTGCCAACAGGCTCAAAGAACCATTCGCTGGCCTTGGGCTTTTTAGTGGCACGATCGAAACCAGGTGCCCAACCTACAACATTACCACTCTTACCCTTACCATAGCCTACATATTCACCTTCTTCCTGATATCCATGTCCTCCCTGATGAAGGCAGAAGTAGGCATCATGTTTCTGCGGATATACATTGATGTCAACGTATGTGATTTCATCCTCGTTGGTGTACAAAGGTGTAATCACCATTTCGTTGGTAGATGTTGTAGAGAGTGTTGCGGCTGTGCTCGTCTGAATAGTGTCGAAACGGGCTTCCCAACCGGCATTCATGATGTCGTAGCGACCATCTTGTGTTGGCTTGACATACCAAAGGGCTGCACCGTCTTCTTCGAGATTTTCGGGAGTACCCCATACGGCTTTTAATGTACTGACGTCAAGGTTAACACGCATATATTTATTTGGATAGGTAACAGTCTCTTCTCCTGTTTCAGCGTCAGTATCTACTTGGTAGTAGGTTACAGCTGTGCGAATGCGGTAGTAGCCTTCCTCAAGAGTGATGGGGACAACGGTTGGCCAGATAGCATCGTACTTAGCTTTGACGGAATCGCCCAATGCTTTTATTTCGTCAATAGATAGATCGTCACCTTCAAAGTCTGGACCTCCGGCGTTGGCAGCTTCCAATGCATCTTTAAATGCTTGAACGGCCTCTTCGTCGAAGTCACCGGGTTTATCACCTGTAGTGAAGTAGTTATCTTCAGCGTATGCGGAATATTCGGTATAGATGTTTGCAAGCTCTTTTAAGGCTTCTGCTTGTGCGTTCAAGTCACCCCATATAACTTCATGGATAGCCCAGTCGTTGTTGCTGTCGAGTGACGTAAGCTCTCCGCTATCCCAAAATACGATGGTATAGCCCTCACCATTGTTGTCGAGCCTGTTTTGCATGTTGTACTTGTTGATTCCGAAATGACCATCCGTCGGTTCACCGCCTACTTTGATGTTGTAAACGTTGTACAATCCAGCGTCAGATTCTTCATCGGTTGTACCCTCACCAGGGGCTGCCTTCAAATAGTTGCCCGTTCCGAATTGGATGCGATAGGCTCCTTCCTTGGTGGCATCGGCAAGGAAACGTACCAAATAGGCAGCTTTATTCACGGCTGAACCCTGATCTGGAATTTCCTCAAGGGTGGATTTCTTTAAGGCCACACCAAGACCATTGTCGTAGGCCACACCACCAGTAGTTGGCAATTCGCCCACTACACTATGTGTACCTTTACCAGCATTGGAGCCTTTTGCACGTGCTTGGTGCAGGAAATACCAAGTCCCAGGCTCGAAAGTTGCTAAAGCTCCACCGATAGAGATGGATTTGCCCTCAAAATCGAAGTCTGATTCTTGAGCGAGTGTTGGCAAAGCCATGAAAGCCATGACTACCAACATCAAGAAATAAGTAATCTTTTTACTCATAACATGTAGATTTAGGTTAGTAATATACAGTTTACGGCGGTAAAATTAAAAAATCCCTCCCAATTCTGCAAAAGAACGGGAGGGTTTTTTTTATGAGAGGGCTTCAATCCATTTATCGCCGAGTGCCGATTTAACTTTAATATGTTGTTCTACGGCCGTTACGAAGGGGTTGCTGTCGAACTGTCCTCGCACTTCTGCAAAGTCTGCTTCTGCAGTGCTCGTGTTGCCGTCGAATCCGAATCCTGTCTTCGTGGAGAGCGAGAACTCCTTGTGTGCATCTTGGTAGAGCATTTTGTCGAGGTCCACCACTGCTTCCTTCCAGTCTTGTATGATGGAGATGAGTGTCTCCTTGTGCTCTAAATCTTCTGGTTTGAGGTCGTAGAAGCTAAGCATCAACTTATAGGCCCATGCCCATTCATAGTCATAGTAACGGGCGTGGATGTCGGAAAGACGCTGTATCATTTGTTCGTGGCTACTGATGGTGCCTTGCTCTATTTCGTTCATCATCTGTGTAATAACGGTGTGTGGAGCTATAAGGCCGGAAAGGTCGAGCCAGTCGCCTTCGCCCTCTGTCGTATCTGGCTTCAATTTACATTTTACATCTGACATTTTACATCCTTCCGGCTTCGTCTTCTCCAGACGTGAGATGAGGGAGTTTCCAAGGAACTTCACAATAGCCATGCGATATAGCTTAATGCCGCGTTCGAGGCTTGAGTGTGTGATTTTTGCGCTCTGATAGGTGTAGGTGTCGCTGGTGGCACCTGAGAGCTCGCGCAGTCGCTGCAGTACACCGAGACCTCGCACCATCTTGTCAATAGTGTATGGTGAAAGAAGGTTGAAGTTGACGAGGTCAAGACGTCCATCAGCATAACGACGGTCGCGCTTCGGCCATTTCTGTGCATCGCGGATTGTGCCTACCGAACGTAGGTTGACAGCTGGCGCAAGCCATGTTTCGCCGTTCTTCTCAATAAGATAGGAGAATGGCAGGGCAGAAGTGTCGGGATTACTGGAGTGGCGTCCCATGACAAGTGAGAATGCTCCGATGCGAGCGGGCCATAGGATATAGCTGTCTGATGCGGTTTTTGCTCCGCGTTCCAATGCTCCCTGATGTATTGGGCCCAGTTTGTACATGTGATTACTTTGGTTAGAGCCAGAACCTGCGTTCATGAATGAGAACATGCCGGCAATAAGCAGAGTGCTCTTGTGGTGTGTAACGGTAAACGGACCTGCAAAGATGGCGCATGCCTCTCCGTTCTCCTCTTGGCAGTTGCAGAAGAAGAGTGAGTCGCTGGCAGAATAGCTGTGACCAAGAGTGCATGACTGTCCAACATATACGCGAGTAAGGGTGGTGCAGTCCTCAATCTGACTGCCGTCCTGAACGATGAAATCCTCAGCGATGACTCCGTAGCCGATGTGTACTGGAGACTCTTCTCGCGACATAAGAGAGCCGTTCTTCAGTCGTCCGGCACCTTCAATCTTAGAGTAGGGGCCTACATAAAGGTTCTTGATGTAGCCAGTATCTACAATTGTGGAGTGCTGACAGATGCATCCCCTCTCGCTTGAGGCAGCAGTGGTTACATCGGCTGCAAACTGCTTTAGGTGCTCAATCAGCACGGGACGATGGCGATACATGGCCTGCATATATGCTTCCTGTGCTGTCAGACGATGATGTATTGTGACTTCACGTCCTCCAGTTTCATTGAGGACAGACACTTCTACACCATTGCCGAATGCTGTGAGACCGTCAACGATAATAATGTCAACATTCTCGATGAAGGAATCGTGTTCAATGTCGTAGTTGGCAATGTAGTTCTTGATGTTCTCGATGCAGCAGTCGTCGCCAACAGTTACGTTGTGAAGCGTGGCGTGATATATGCCTGAATGTTTGTGCATACCACCTGGCAGTGTGAACGATTCAGAGAAGCGCCCAAGACGGCATTCACCTGAAAAGCGTACATGACGCAGGTACTTGATGTTGATGTCGGGGTGAACCATCACCTTCGCCCAGTCTTCAGCTGTGCAGCTTTGCTGCTCCAACTGCCATATCTCTTCATAGGTTAAATTTCTGTATTCCATATTTTTTGCTTTTTACTTTTAGCAGTTATTACACAATAATATAACGTCGCGCGCGTTAAAATATTATATAGGAATAGGAAAAATGAATAAAAATGTTGCGCGTTAGGAATCCGTTTGTGGCTATACGGCGCTTGTGGTACACTGGAGGCAATGGGATTCACTCACCATTTGCATATCAGATGGTTACGCAGGTGATAAACTGTCCTGGAAACTATTACGCTGATAGAAATCTTTATTCTTTGTCCGATAGAATACTGCGTCCGAGAATGACTGCTGTACGACGACTGATGTTTCGGCTGACCAACTATTGGCAACCGACTACGGTGGAGGCTCCGGTGGAGTATCATACATACATTGCATCTGCATGTAAACGTACAAGGATTATGCCCTCAGATAAAGCGTATATCAGCATGGATGGCGATAAGGGACATATGATGGTACTGCCTGAACTTCAGAAATATAAGGATCTGTGGAATGAGTGGAAGAAACGCGATGAAGTGCGTGTAACCTTTGACCTATACGATGTTGGCATAGCGATCAGTTTGCCTCGCCTTAACAAGCAAGACTACGTGATAAATTGGTAATTGTCAAATTGTGAAATTGTAAAATAATAAGATGAAAAGCAACGTTTATACCCGAAGGGGGGATGATGGAACGACGGGACTTGTGGGCGGACAGCGCATCAGGAAGAACCATTCGCGACTAGAAGCCTATGGTACAATGGATGAGTTGAACAGTCAGGTTGGACTGTTGGTAGCCGAAATTACTGATGAAGAAGACCGTAAGAGGTTGATAGACATACAGAACGACCTGTTTGCCGTAGGTAGCGAACTGGCAACCATTGACCGAGTACCAAAACATGCTGTAACTGCGGAGCGTGTGGAATGGTTGGAGCATACTATTGATGAGGCTGACGAATTATGTGGCGGATGGCGTGGATTTATCCTGCCTGGCGGGTCTCATGCTGCAGCTCAAGCCCATGTATGCAGGACAGTATGTCGCCGACTCGAACGCCGCATATATTCTATAGATGATGGAGTGGCTGTTGACCCTGTTTTGTTGCAGTATGTCAATAGGTTAAGTGATTATTTCTTTGTTTTGGCAAAGAAAACGAATATTTTGTTGGGCGTTGAAGAAAATTTTTGGCGAAATCGTTGATTATATCATTCCCGTGTTATATCTTTGCACCCCGAAAACGACGCTTGCGTAGTGAAACGGAGCAAGTAATCGCTCTGCGCTTGCGTAGTGAAACGGAGCAAGAAATCTTATTTTATAGCATTTAAAAAAGAACAGATATGTATTGGACACTGGAATTGGCCTCGAAGCTGGAGGATGCTCCCTGGCCTGCGACCAAAGATGAGCTGATTGACTACGCGGTACGTAGCGGTGCTCCTTTGGAAGTTATTGAGAATCTCAACGAGATTGAGGATGAAGGCGAAATCTACGAAACCATCGAGGATGTTTGGCCTGACTATCCCACCAAAGAAGATTTCCTCTTCAACGAGGATGAGTATTAAAGCAAAACATCGCATCGTGTCAAGCGCTACTAACGCTTGGCACGATGCATTAATAATGTATAGTGACAAGCATTACTAATGCTTTTTGTCTTTTCCCTTTTCAACCTTTTACGATTGTTTGTGTCTAAACCACATAAGTATATATAAGAGGTATAATGGAAGAGAAAGAGCATTGCGACATGGAACGTCGCGATTTCCTTAAAAGATTCGGCATGGGAGCAGTATCGGCAGCCTCGATAATGCTGCTTGACCCATTCAAATCAGTAGCTTCAACGGTTGATTCTCCCATCAGCTATGCAGGTGCTGACGATGGCATGTCTGCTGATGTTAAGATGACTTATCGTGTGCAGAACGGTTCTGGTAAGTCTGTATCACTGCTGGGATTTGGCATGATGCGTCTGCCTCGCGAGCAGGAGGAAGTTGACCGCTTGGTAGATTATGCCATAGAACATGGTGTGAACTACTTCGATACAGCTCCTATGTATGGAGGTGGTCGTAACGAGGCCGTAACAGGTGCCACCCTAAGCCGCTATCCTCGTGATAAATATTTTGTGGCTACTAAGATGTCGAACCAGAATCAGGCACTTTGGTCGTTCGAAAAGTCAAAGGAGATGTACGAAAACTCTTTCCGACAGTTGCGTGTTGATTATATCGACTATTATCTTCTTCATTCCGTAGGTGGTGGAGGCATGAATGCGTTGCGTGGACGATTCCTCGACAATGGCATTTTGGATTTCCTGCTTGAGGAACGCAAGGCCGGTCGCATTCGTCATCTGGGCTTCAGTTATCATGGCGATGTATCTGTCTTTGACTACCTTCTTGACAATAACGATAAATATCATTGGGACTTCGTGCAGATACAGATGAATTACCTCGACTGGCGTCATGCACGTGGTGGAAAACGTCGTGGTGGAGATGCTGATGCCGAGTATCTATACAACAGATTGGAGAAATTGGGCATACAATGTGTGATAATGGAACCGATTCGAGGTGGAGGATTGGCGAATGTCGCAGAAGAAATCGGTCAGCAACTGCGCAATGTACATCCCGATGACAGTCCTGCTCGATGGGGATTCCGTTGGGTGGGTTCGCATAGCAACGTGCTGACAGTGCTGAGCGGAATGAACCGTATGGATCATGTGAAGGACAATATTGCAACCTTCTCGCCATTGGTAACATGCACGCCTTCTGAGAATGAACTATTGGCACATATCGCCGATGAAATGGCAGGTTTTCCAACTATCAACTGCACCACATGCGCCTATTGTATGCCTTGCCCATATGGGGTAGATATTCCTGGCAACTTTGCGTTCTATAACTCTGCTGTAAACAAAGGACTATTGCCTCTGCCAGAAACTACGGCTGCAAATTATGCAGAGCGTCAACAGGCCTACACTAAAGCCTATCGCGAGACTATTGGTGAGGCGGCTCGCGCTAATCGGTGTCAGGACTGTGGCGAATGTTTGAACAAATGCCCGCAGCAAATACGTATTCCCAATCAAATGAGTCGTTTGGTAGAACTTACGAGAAAACTAAGGCCACTTGCCCTCCTTTTTGTGGGCGTACTGTTTATGAGCCAAAAGGTGGCGGATGTTGTTACGAAAGAAAGCGATATGACGGTTGTGAATACAACTACACTTGCATCTGATGTAGAAGGCTATGCTGGCACTACTCCTTTGAAGATTTACATCAAAAAAGACAAGATTGAACGCATTGAGGCTTTGCCCAATATGGAAACTCCGAAATACTTTGTCCGCATAAAGAAAGAACTGCTGACAAAATGGAACGGGCTGACAGTGAAGAAGGCTGAGACTCAGGAGGTTGATGTTCTGACGGGCGCAACTTACTCATCGGATGCTGTTATCGAGAATGTCCGACGAGGACTCAAATTCTATAACAAGCAAAAGCGCTGATTTCTTACCTCTTCTAAAGAAGACTACTGCGAAATATCATTATTTTTATTGTTATTTCGCAGATTAATTGTATATTTGCAGCCAGAGGGTGATGCGAGAGCATTATTACGCGCATATGTGCGCTCCCCAAAATAGAAAGTATTACAAAAAACCATAAAAAACATGAAAACAAGAACTATGTGGACAATAATGATGGCCCTCGTGATATTCATGGGCTTCAGTGCCAATGCAAAGGCTCAGGCCTCTGTGAGTGTGGGGAAGCAAATCACTCAGGAAAGTGGCATTGTGGATGGTGGCAAGTATATTTTGCAGTCGCAAGCCAGCGGCACACCTTATATCGTTGATTCCGGGACTTACTATTCTGTTCCTAATGCTGGAAACAAGGCAACAACAGCTTGCGTGTATTATTTCTACAAAAACGATGATGGCACATGGCGTATAAAGAACCTGTATACAGGGAAATACTGGGGTAAGCCTGTTTATAATACCGCTTTGGAGCCAACAGTAGAGAGTGAGGCAGGTGCGTGGTCGCTCAATATTTCTGGTGGTATCGCATATCCCAAGGCAAAAGATGCAAATGGTACGGTGCGTAGTATCGACCGTTCGTCACAGAAACTTGTGGCCTATACTACGAGCACCTCTGCCGCTCAGCGCATGAAAATATATGCTGTTGAAGCAGGACTATCTTCGGAACCGCTCCAAGAGCTGGAGGGCAAAATGGTGACAGTAAGCACCACCGCGGCCAGTGACCTCGAACTGGGACAGTGGTACACGATGTTCGATCGTGGTGTCAACGCTGGTAAGCCTCACGGCTATTTGTATGAAAACAGTGATAGCCATTATCTGTTCAATATAGGCACTGCACCCAGTGGTGTTGCTACAAGTGCCGCCAAGTACCTTGTGCGCCTCGTTGATGCCGGCGATGGTAATTACTATGTCCAGAATGGTTTTGGCAACTATTTCGGAGTATTCGAGCATAGTGCTCAGGTGGCTGTGGTGCAAGATGCCTCAGTGCCTATTGCCGTGAAGAAGATTGCCAACACCGATGGTCATTTCTATCTGCAATGTGTTAGTACGGGTGTTGTCCTTGATGCCAACGATCTTAGCTCAGGCATTGACAAGGCCACCGTTGTAGGATGGAATACTAACGTTCCTTCCAGTGTCAATGGTAATAATGACTGGGCATTCTATCCTGTCAACCTCTCTGGTATACCTGCAGAGATAGCACTCTTCGATGGTGACGTATCTGTGACACGAGGCTATCAGACAACGGGCCGGGGTAATGCCGATGCCCTGCTTCTGCGTATTGATATGACACCGTCTCAGGCCCTGCAGAAGGCGACTTTCCGTGTAGCACTCGACGAGGCAACACTCAACAATATCAGTAGCCTTTATATCTATGATACCAAGGCAACTGAGTTTATCGCAAATATTCCTGATGCTCCTGTCGGTCGCAATGATGAGATCTCTGCTATAACGGGTGTTACCGTGGAGAACATAACTGTTGGCCTGCATCGCTTTTGGCTCTGTGCGACAGTGAAGGACGATGCGGAATTGGGCGCTATCCTCAAGCCCTCACTCGTGGCGATCGACTACACGAGTTCTGCCGACGCCTCATTTGACGCAAGTACTGTAGGAAACCCAAACCGTCAAGGTATGAAGGTGTTTGACCAACAGATGTTTGTCTTTAAGCCTACAACGGATAACTGCCGTTTTTATCGTATTCCTGCGATGATTCTGGATAAAGACGGCAATATTGTTATTGCTGCCGACAAACGTTACAATAGCAATTCGGACTTGGGTAGCCACAAGATTGATGTTGTAAGTAAGCGCAGTGAAGATGGCGGACGTACTTGGCAGGATTATGCAACGATAGCTGTTGGCGATGGTTCTACTGCAGCTTATTTCGGATATGGTGATGCAGCCCTGGCCCGTGCCACAAATGGTGACCTCGTGTGCATCATGGCTTCGGGCAGTAAGATGTGGGGGTATGGAATGGTTACAGCTGGATTTGCCAAGAGTTCCGACGATGGCAAGACTTGGACGCTTGTTAAGAACCTTCTGGATTCTCCTGCTTTCTACGATGAAAGTAATAATGACGGAAGTCTTAGTGTAAACAACATTTTTACCACTTCTGGTAAGGGCCTGACGACAACTGACGGCGTGATAATGTTCACAACCAACTGTCGTCGTGCCGATACTGGCAACACTGCTCTTTGCTATATCCTTTACTCTACAGATAATGGTAGTCACTGGAGACTGAGCAATGCCCTCGCGTATAGCGGTTGTGATGAGTCGAAACTGGAACAGCGTAACGACGGTTCACTGCTTCTCTCTGTGCGTCAGAGCGGTAATCGCGGTTGGAATACAGCTACATACACAAAGAACGACGACGGTACGGTTACATTCAACTGGGGCACGCAGTGGCGCACCTCCGACATTTGGGGTAATGCCTGCAATGCCGACATCCTCTACTATAGTCGCAAGAGTGATACAACTCCCGACATCATGCTTCACAGTTTCATTAATACCAGTGGACGCGAGAGTCTGCAACTCAGCATGAGTCTTGATGCTGGTGAATCGTGGAATGGCGTATATAACATCCAGCCGAACGGTTCATGCTATTCAACGATGATTCAGTTGTCAAATGGCAATGTCGCCATCTTGTTCGAAGACGAGTCTTATAGCGCTGACAACGGCTATGCCATCAACTTCGTTACAATTACCCGCGAACAGATTCTCGACTGGTTCGTAAAGGCTGGAGGCGAATTGCCTACAGGTATTGAGATAATTCACAATTCACAATTCACAATTGAAAATGATGCTGTGTATAACCTTTCGGGACAAAGACTAAACAAACCCGCCAAAGGCGTGAATGTTATAAATGGCAAGAAGTTCTTAATGAAATGATTCATCCTTAATATATCATATTTTATATAATATGTACAATAAAACGGAGATAGCGTGCGTTATTAAAAGAGGATGAAAAGACTGTTGTTGCTGGCAGTGGGCGTGCTGATGGCCGCAGGAGCCAAGGCTCAGTACGATGCGGCGTTCACAAACTACTGGACGTTGCAATCCTATTTCAACCCAGCAGCAAGCGGACTGGACGGACGTCTCGATATACGCGCTGCACTCAGTATGCAGATGGTGGGATTCGAGAACGCACCACAAACAATGTTGGCTACGGCTGACATGCCGCTCTTCTTCTTGAGTCCACGACATGGAGTTGGCGTTGGGTTCATGAATGACAAGATAGGACTTTTCTCCAATAAAAAACTGTACCTGCAATATGCCTATCACCAACCGCTATGGGGCGGACAGTTGAGCATAGGAGCCCGAGTGGGGCTGTTGGACGAGACGTTCGATGGTTCGAAACTTGATGTGATTGATCCGGGAGATCCTGCTTTCGCTACAAATGAGGTCGATGGAATGGGGCTGGATGTTGACTTCGGAATACGTTATACGTACAAGAAGAGATGGTATGCCGGTTTGAGCTCGATGCACCTGACAGGTCCTACCATTAAGCTGGGTGATGACAAGATGCACGAAACCAAAGTGCCGAGACTATACTACGTGACTGGAGGATACACTGTGCAATTCAAACAGCCAGAATACGCCCTCTACACTTCGGCAATAGTCCGCACGGACTTGCAAGCATGGCGAGGTGATGTGACAGCCCGATTGGCATATAATGGTCCGAAACTGCAACTGTATGCCGGACTGACTTACAGTCCTACGATAAGTGTAGGAGCTCTAATCGGAACGCAATTCCATGGTATGCAGATAGGATATTCGTATGAGGTATATACAGGAGGCATCAGTGCCCTGCATGGTAGTCATGAGCTGGTGGTGGGGTATCAGATGGACCTGAACATATTTAAGAAAGGAAAGAACTTGCACAAAAGTGTGAGAGTATTATAAAGTTTAGAGTTTAGAGTTTAGAGTTGAAAGATACAATTAAAACTAAGATAAATAAGAATGAAGAAGTTAGCGCTTTTAATTTTTAATTTTTCATTTTTAATACTCCTATATAGTTGTATGGGCATGAGCAATAATGCTATGTCCACAGGTGGTGAGGTAACGGGTGTGCGTGGTACATCTTTCAGTGAACCCACGCCGTTTGGTATGGTGCCTATTAGAAAAGGCTCGCTGAAAGTTGGCTTGGAGGAGAACGATACTCTCTGGGGCACGGAATTCCCACAACGTGAGATTTCTGTCGATGGATTCTGGATGGATGAATATGAGGTATCGAATGCCAAGTATCGTCAGTTCGTAATGTGGGTACGCGACAGCATCATTCGCGAACGTCTGGCAGATCCAGCGTATGGTGGTGATGAGACTTACAAGATAGAGGAGGATAAAGAAGGCAACCCCATCACTCCTTATTTGAATTGGAATAAGTCAATTCCTTGGAAGAAGGCCAATGAAGATGAACAGCGTGCCATAGAGAGTGTGTATGTTACTCATCCCATTGATGGTACAAAGATGCTTGATGCCTCTCAGATGAATTATCGCTATGAGATATACGATTATGCAGCAGCAGCTCAGCGTAAGTATCGTATGAATCCAGAAGAACGCGACCTTAACACTGATGCAACACATGATGCCGTTCGAAACCAGACAGTGATGATTTCAAAGGATACTGCATGGGTGGATGACGAAGGTCGTATTCAGCGACAGACTATCACTCGTCCACTGTCTGGTCCGTGGGACTTCCTGAATACTTACATCGTAAATATCTTCCCAGATACAACATGTTGGGTCAATGATTTCCAGAATGCCGACAATGAGCGATATATGAAGCTTTATTTCAACAATCCGGCATTTGATGACTATCCTGTGGTGGGAGTAACTTGGGAACAGGCAAATGCTTATTGTGAATGGCGTACCAAGTTCCTGCTGAAGGGATTGGGCGGTATGGCTAAGCAGATACAACGCTATCGCCTGCCGACTGAAATTGAGTGGGAGTTTGCTGCTCGTGGGAAGTCGGGAAATCCATTCCCATGGGAGAGCGGTGAAGTAAAGAGTGACAAGAATTGCTACTATGCAAACTTCAAGCCCGATCGTGGAAACTATACAGAAGACGGAAGTCTTATCACATCTAAGTGTGGTATCTACAGTGCAAACTCTAATGGTCTATACGATATGGCTGGCAACGTAGCAGAATGGACAAGCACCGTATATACAGAGGCTGGTGTGCAAAGCATGAGCGATATGAACCCAGAACTTCGTTACAACGCTGCAAAGGAAGATCCTTACAGATTGAAGAAGAAGAGTGTACGCGGTGGTTCGTGGAAAGACCCAGAGAGCATGATACGTTCAGCATGGCGCAGTTACGAATACCAAAACCAACCTCGTTCTTATGTGGGTTTCCGTTGCGTGCGCTCAATGGTAAATGATAATAGTAAACAACAGAATAGTAAAAGATAAATGGGAAAGAAACTGAATCTCATAGAAATCATCCAGAAATGGATGGACACAATGGCAGGACAGACATTCATGAACTATGCCTATTCATGGGGTGCTGCAATCGTTATTTTGGGTACATTGTTTAAGTTGACCCATCTGCCAGGTGCCAACTTGATGCTGTTTATCGGTATGGGCACAGAGGTGTTTGTGTTCATAGTAGCAGGTTTCGAACGTGTAACAGAGAAGGTTCCAGAACAGGCAGGTGCTGGTCTTAGTAGTGAGACTGTGGAAGAGTTGGCTGCTGTGGCATCTGCTGCTGCACAGAACGGTGGAGCAGTCGTCAGCGGTGGAGTTGCCGGTGGTGGTACTGTTATCATTGGTGGTGGTTTTGCTTCGGCTGAAGCCTCGCAGCAGGATACTTCGGCTAAAGCCTCGTCACAGGACACAGAAGCCTCGTCACAGGACGCTGAAGCCTCGTCACAGGACACAGAAGCCTCGTCACAGGACGCTGAAGCCTCGTCACAGAATACTGAAGGTTCTTCGCAGAAAGTTGTGGCTGGTGGTCAGCCCATAATAATGGGCGGTGGCATTGTGGGAGGTGCTGGTTTGAATGAGGCTGCACAGTTGGTAGCAACGAACCCCGCAAGTGTGGAAGAGGCTGTAAAGAACTATACTGAGCAGTTGAGTGAACTCACTGAGGTTCTGGGCAGAGTGAAGGTTCAGGCTGAGCGAATGTCCACAGACAGTGAGGAAATGGAGAATCTTAATCGTACTCTTACAGGAATTGCCACAGTTTATGAACTGCAATTACGCAACATTAGCAAGCAGGTGGCAACTATTGAGCAAATCGACGAGCAGACACGTCGTATGGCACAGCAAATAGAGGAACTCAACAATGTCTATGCACGAATGATAAAGGCATTGACTGTTAATGTTGTAGGACCAATCAATCCGCAGAATGAGGCTTAATTCTCAATTTTCAATATTCAATCTTCAATTTGAGAAATGGCTCAGATAAAAAAGAAAAAGATATCGCCACGTCAGAAAATGATAAATCTGATGTATGTTGTGCTGATGGCTATGTTGGCTCTTAATGTCAGCAGCGATGTACTGAAGGGATTTACCATTGTATCCGACGGAATAGAACTGGCCACACAGAATGCGATGCAGACCAACGAGGGAATATATAAGAACTTCGACGAACAGATGAAGGCTAATCCCACGAAGGTAAAGCAGTGGTACGACAAAGCGCAGTATGTGAAGCATATGAGCGACTCGCTTTACAATTTCGCTGAAGAACTGAAGGAAGCAATCGTTAAGAAGAGTGATGGTAAAAATGGTGATGTTCACAATATCAAGAACCAGGAAGACCTTGAGGCTGCAAGTAATGTGATGCTGGCTCCTAAAAAAGGACGTGGTAAGGAACTATATGATGCCATCAACAGCTATCGTGACCGTATTACCCAGATGGTCAACGACAAGGCACAACGTCTCATCATCGAGAGCAACTTGAACACAGAAGTTCCTCACAAAGGAAAACTTGAAGGCAAGAACTGGCAGGAGTATATGTTTGAGAGTATGCCAACATCAGCAGCAGTGACCTTGTTGACAAAACTGCAGAATGATGTACGCTATGCTGAGGGAGAGGTCCTGCACGGTCTGGTTTCTAATATTGATGTAAAGGATATCCGTGTTAACATGGTAGATGCCTTCGTAGTTCCTAATTCACAGACAATTGTGCAGGGAGGACGTTTTTCTGCTCAGATATTCATGGCAGCAGTAGATACCACAAACCGTCCTACAATATATGTGGGTGGACGTGAGATACAGAGCGACCGTGGTGTTTATGAGACTATATGCAACAAGACTGGAGACTTCACTTTGACAGGATGGATAGAAACTCTGAATGGTAGTGGTGAAAAAGTCCGTCGCGATTTTTCACAGAAATACACCGTTATACCTCCAAGTGCTACTGTTAGTGCCGATATCATGAACGTCCTGTATGCTGGATATGATAATCCCATGAGTGTGAGCGTACCAGGAATTCCATCCAGCCGATTGCATGTGAGCATGACAGGTGGCAGCTTCACACAAAAGGGAGATGGCAAATACATAGCACGTCCTACGAACGTTGGTGGTGAGGCCGTCATTACCGTAGCTGCGCGAACTGAAGGTAGAGTGCAAGAGATGGGTAAGTTTACTTTCCGTGTTAGGAAATTGCCCGATCCAACGGCATATATTCCCATCGAAGATGACCATGTAATGGGTGGAAAGATCTCGAAACAGAATCTGATGGCAATGACCACTTTGGGTGCTGCTATTGATGATGGACTGTTGAATATCCCATTCTCGGTTAGAGGCTTTGAAATGGTGTTCTATGACAATATGGGTAATGCTGTACCAGAGATAGCTCAATCGGCAGAGTTTACCCTTCGACAAAAGAATATGATTCGTCAGTTGAACCGTGGTAAGCGTTTCTACATTACGAAGATACGTGCCGTAGGTCCTGATGGCATAGAACGTACCCTGAATAGTGCTATGGAAGTTATAGTTAATTAGGGTGAAGAGTGAAGAATTAAGAGTGAAGAATTAAGAATACACGAGATATGAAAGGAAAAGGATTATTATTGATGGTTGCAATGCTGTTTTGCGTCGGTCAACTTTCAATTTTCAATTTTCAATTTTCAATTGGCTCCGCCTTTGCTCAGCCGGCAAAGCGTCGTACTACAACAAGTAATGCTGTTGCTCAGAAAGGACAAAGTACAGAGCAGAAGGCTGATCGCGCATCGCTGATGTTCCCTACCAGTGCAGAAATGCCTGAGGATGTGGTATGGCGTCGCGATATATACCGTCAACTTGACTTGATGGCAGACAAAAATGCTCCGCTTTACTATCCCGTGGAGCCAACAGACCGACAGGTAAACCTCTTTACTTATCTGTTCCGTCTGTTCCTTACCAAGCGAATACCTGTATATACATATAAGTTGGACGGAAACGAGTCTTTTGCAGAAAAAGACCGCGTAGAGGATGTTAAGGATATTCTGGACCGATATTATATCTACTATGAAGAGAATAACGGAAAGTACACAGTCGCTGACAACGATATTCCTTCGGCACAGGTAAAACGCTATTACGTGAAAGAAAGCAGTTACTTCGACCAGCGAACAGGTACATACAAGGCTAAGGTTACTGCATTATGTCCGGTTCTGTTGGAGGATGACGGCTTTGGTGATGAGGGAGCAGTGACTCCTAAACCCTTGTTCTGGATAAAGTACGACGATGCCGCTCCGTTCTTAAGCCGACTGCCTATCATGACATCTAATCTGAACAATATTACAAACATGACAGCCGACGATTTCTTTACGATGAATCGATATGACGGAAAGATTTACAAGACGGCTAATATGCAAGGTAAGGTGTTAATTAACGAGCAAGATACTGCGAAGCTGCATAAGGCGCAGCAGAAGATAGAACAGCAACTGGTTGATTTTGAGGAAGGAATTTGGAAACATCGCGAGAAGGTTGACACTGTGAGCACTGATAGCGTTGTAGTGGAAAAGAAGGTAAAGACCACAAAGACAGTTGCTAAAGCCAATACCGAAGAAAAGAAAACTACAGCACGTGGAACTACCCGTCGTTCTACAACAACCGTAAGCACTAATAAGGAAAGAAAACCTCGCGAGAGCTCAAACAGCAGTGGTCCTGCTGCCAGTGCTCGTCGTGAGAGAAGATAATGAGGGTTGGAATATTAAGAAGATGAGATGATGAGGCAAAATGTAACATATTCAATCAAAAAGAGAACGTGGATATTATTGCTCTCTTATGTTCTTCTTTTCTCATACTCTCAATCCGTAAATGCCCAAGCCGTACCAACGCCTGTTGCTAATCCTGCATCTGTTGTAAAGAAAGCTAAGCCTTGGCAGATAGGTGTTGAGGCAGGTCTTGATTTAAGCCGCTTTTCTGCCAGCAAGGAACTGTTCTCACCAGATAATCAGACAGGATGGTTCGCAGGTTTGAAGATTAAGACAAAGATTCCACTTCCTAATCTTGGAGTGGATGGTGCGGTATTGTACTCTCAGAATGATATTGATTATATGATAGGTACCGATTACAGGCAAAAACGAATGCATACGATTGTGGTACCTGCTAATCTTCGATACAACTGGAAGATAGACAGCAATTTCATATTATATATCGCCTCAGGACCACAATGGAACTGGTTGTTAGATAAAAGTCATATAAGCAATATCGGTAAACTCAACCATTCGTACTTCGACTGGAACATTGGTATGGGTTTGGACTTGTTTAAGCATGTGCAGTTTGGTTTTAACTACAACATCCCACTTGGTAAGATGGGCGAGGTGAACAATGTCAACTTGGAGGGTCATACATGGAACATCCGCTTCGCCTATTTCTTTTAGCGGATGTGGTACTGCCCCTACCGCTTGCTGAAACCTACACTTATCGTATTCCTGAGATGCTCGCCGACCGTGTCAAGGTCGGCTGTCGGCTTGTTGTACCTTTTGGCGCTAAGCGCATTTATTCGGCAATTGTTGTGAATGTTCGATATGGCGAGAGCGAAATCGAACTGAAGGATGCGATGGAAGTCCTTGATGATGGTGCTGTGGTGTTACCTGAACAGTTGGAACTGTGGCGGTGGATAGCTGACTACTACCTGTGTACGATGGGTGAGGTGTATAAGGCAGCACTTCCGGGTGGACTGAAGTTGGAGAGCGAGAGTGTTGTCGTGTTTAATCCCGATTATGCAGCCGGACAGACACTGACTAAAAACGAACAGCACGTGCTCGATATAATGGAACATGTGCGTGAGCAACGAGTGCTGGATTTACAGAAGGTTGTTGAGGTAAAGAACGTGTTGCCAATATTGAAGTCCCTGCTTGAAAAGGGGGCTTTGGTAATACGTGAAGAGCTTAAACGCAATTACAAGCCTCGCACGGTAAATATAGTTCGATTAACAACAGAATTCTTCTCAGAGGAGCGTCTCGATAAACTATTCGAAGAACTGCGAAAAGCTCAACGGCAACAGGATTTACTTTTGAGATACCTTGAACTGTCAAAGGCAAAGGCTGCACTTACGTTAAAGAATCCTCAATTGTTGGTGGAAGTAGAGAAACAGGTGCTGATGGAAAACCAGTCGGAAGCTGCTTTCCGAGGATTACGTGACAGAGGCGTTTTAGAGGTCTGCGAGAAACAAATCTCCCGTCTAAATTCCGTCTCAGTTAATTCCTCATTCTCTCATTTCCTCAATTTCTCATTCTCTGACGCGCAGCAGTTGGCCTACGACGAAATACAGGAGTCTTTCAAGGAACACGATACATGTCTGTTGCACGGAGTGACATCGAGCGGAAAGACGGAGATTTACATCCGGCTTATCGAAGAACAGTTAAAACAAGGGCGGCAAGTCTTGTATATGTTGCCCGAAATTGTACTGACGGCGCAACTGGTAGAACGTCTTAAACGAGTCTTTGGTGAGCGTTTGGGCGTATATCATTCAAAATATCCTGATGCTGAACGTGTGGAGGTATGGCAAAAGCAATTGTCTGATGCTCCATACGACATTATAGTCGGTGTGCGTTCATCTGTTTTTTTACCATTCCAACGATTAGGATTGGTAATTGTGGACGAAGAACACGAATCCTCGTTCAAGCAGCAGGAACCTGCACCACGATATCATGCAAGGAATGTTGCATTGGTGTTAGCACACAATGCCGGTGCTAAGACATTACTAGGAACAGCAACTCCTTCATTGGAATCGTACTATAATGCACAGATGGGACGTTATGCTATGGTAACATTAGCAGAACGCTTTGGACAAGTAAAACTACCACGAATAGAGGTTGTGGACTTGCGCGACCGTCGTCATCGTAAGGAGATGGTGGGACCATTTAGCACAGACCTTATTCGCGCTATGCGAGAGGCCTTAGAGCGCAGAGAACAGATAATCCTTTTCCAGAATCGCCGAGGGTATGCTCCGCAACTGGAATGTAATACATGTGGCTGGGTTCCAAGATGTACAAAGTGTGATGTAGCTTTGACCATGCATCGTGATACAAGGAAAATGACCTGTCACTATTGCGGTTCTACGTATGAGATTCCAGACCGTTGTCCCAACTGTCAGGGTCAGGAGTTGATGACTATGGGATATGGTACGGAGCGCATAGAGGATGATATACAACGGATATTCCCGAATGCAAGAGTCGGACGTATGGATTTGGATACCACTCGCAGTCGTACTGCTTACGAGAATCTGCTTGCAGACTTCCAGCGCGGACGGACAGACATTCTTGTAGGTACGCAGATGGTGACCAAGGGACTTGACTTCGAGCGTGTCAGCGTAGTGGGTATATTGAATGCAGATACTATGCTGAATATGCCCGATTTCCGCAGTTATGAACGTTCATTTCAGATGCTTAGCCAGGTTGCAGGAAGAGCCGGACGCCGTAATAGGCAGGGTTTGGTGATATTGCAAACTAAATCTCCTGATTTGCCAGTCGTCCAACAAGTAATCATCAATGACTATGAAGGTCTGTATCGCGATCAGATGGAGGAGCGGAAGGCTTTCAACTATCCACCATATAGTCGTCTTGTAAATATTATAATAAAGCATCGCGATGCAAACACAGTCGTGCGAATGTCAATGGAAATGGCAAATCTCATGCGCCGAGTGTTTGGGAATCGTGTTTTAGGGCCTGATACACCAGCCATTAGCCGCATCCAATTGATGTATATTCGTCGTTTGGTTCTAAAGATAGAAGCAACAGCATCAATGGCTGAGGCTCGCAAACGACTGAGGCAGTTGCAACAATACCTGCTACAACTGCCCCAATATCGTTCGGCTCAAATCGTCTATGACGTTGATCCGGTGTAGTTTATTCCTTATTCCGTTTGTCCTACGCCTTCATACGAAATACTCATAACCTTTGTGTAATCTCCGTCCTCGTTGTCATCGAAGTAAACTTGGAGTTCCAAAGAAATATTCGTTGTGGTAGCATAGGTCTTATCAGGGGCTATGTATAGATTTTTGGCATCATAAGTGTCATTGCCAATTTTGAGTTTACCTACAATTGAAGTGTTCTCTCCAAAGTCAAATGTCGTTTTAGTAGCATCGCTGTTGTTCAGGGCAAGGTCATAGATGACTACTTCTGTGATGGTGACATCGCCATCGGTTATTGGGGTTGGAAGAGCAATGCTTGCTGTTGACGAACTGCTATTGATAGTTACTGTCGCATTATTTATTACAGCGTCGTTGTTTCTTAAGCGATTCCAAGTGTTTGTATTACTTGAACCGCTCATCGTGTAAACTACGGCTTGACCCGTATAGGTGTAAGTGTCATTGTTAAACAGATTAAAGATTCTGCTGAGGAAGCCGCCAGAACCATCTTCACTGCAACTGGTCATAACGGTGCCCATGCTCATAGCGGCAAAGGCAATAGCTAAAAGTTTGAATGTCTTTTTCATTGTTTTTATTTGTTATAAGTTATACTTCTTGTTTTCTTTCTTTTTCCTCCGGATAGCTGATGCGAGTGTGGTATATGGTCATAAGTTTGTGCACAAGCACCTGCTTGGTGGTATCAATGTCCTGGAATGTGATAGGGCAGTGGGTAAAGTACCCCTCGCTGACCTGACTGTCGATGATTCGGTTGACAAGAGTGCTAATGCTCTCCTCGGTATATTCCGGCAGGCTGCGGCTGGCAGCTTCCACTGCATCGCACATCATCAGTATTGCCTGCTCGGTGGTTGATGGATTGGGACCTGGGTAGGTGAAGAACTTCTCATCTATTTCCAGCAACGGATTATCCTGCTTGTATTTAATAAAGAAATATTTAGCCTTGCTGGTACCGTGATGAGACGCGATGAACTGGCGGATTACGTCTGGCAACTGATATTTTTCTGCCAATTCCAGACCTTTCTTCACGTGACTGATGATGATTTGTGCACTTTTCACATACGACAGATTGTCGTGAGGGTTCACTCCATTCTGATTCTCGGTAAAGAACACAGGAGCATCCAGTTTCCCTATGTCGTGATAGAGAGCAGCAGTTCTGACCAGTTGGCTCTTGGCACCAAGAATGTTTGCCACCTCGCCAGCAAGATTTGCCACCTGCATTGAGTGCTGGAACGTACCAGGGGCTTCCTCTGATAGACGTCTCAATATGTCGTTGTTGGTATTCGACAGTTCCACAAGCGTTACTGTTGACGTGAACCCAAACATACGTTCGAATGGGATTAGCAACAGGTATGATATTAATAAGAGGAATCCATTGAGTACTATATAGGTATATGTGGCATAATCGAAGTGCTCAACTGTTATCACGCTCATTTGTATCAGGTCGAAGCACAGATAGCATAATAGGCTGGCTAAGGTTACCTGAATGACGGCGCGGAACAATTCGCTGCGTTGCGATAATTGGCGAAGATTATATATCGCCACAAGTCCGGCAACGCTCTGTACGACAATGAACTGATAAGGTGAATTGACTACTATTGCCGACAGCATAATGCTGATGAAATGGGTGATAAATGCCGTTCTGGAATCAAGGAATACGCGAACGAAAATCGGCACTATGCAATAGGGAATGAGATAGACATTTAGGAAGCTGTTGCGCACCATTATGTAGGTGGCAATAGGGAATATAAATGTCAACAATGCTATCAGCATCACTGTACGTGGACGTTGGAGATAGTCGCTGCGGAACTGGTTGAAAAACACCAGCAGACATAACACGAGGATAGCTACATACATCAGCTGACCTCCGATTTCGCTGAACCTGTCGGCTGCCGAACGTTTCTGCCCATTGTGGTGCTCTTGCATGGAACGCAGAATGTTGTATGCTTTGTCATCAACGATGTCGCCGTGGTCTATAATCTTTTGTCCTGCCAGCACCTGTCCAGAGTAGCGCACTAATTGCTTGTCTATGTTTTCCATCTGCGAGGCCGAACGTTCAGCGTCGTATGTAAGGTTGGTGGTTACAAAACGACTCAGATTGCAATGCTGCAAAATGCCTCGCTGATAGTGTGCCGTGTCTTCATCGTGTATTAGGAATTCGTATGCCGTACGTGGAGTGAATACTTCCCTCAGTGCATTCGTGGCTCCCATGTTCTGTACTGAGACAACGATTTCCTTTATGCGGTCTTTTTTCAGTTTCTCATAGTCGTCGGTAGGCATCACGCCACGAGAATACATCTCTTGAAGTTTATCGGCAATATGGTTGCGATAGTATGAAGGAACACTCCTCGCCATCTCTTTGTCAAAAGCCTTATAGAATGCGTCAATCTGCACTTTAGTCAAATCAGAGGACATCTCAAATATGGGCTTATACATCTGCAGTAGGCTGTCGTGCTCCTGCTTCAGTTGCTCCTCAGCTTTCAGAATCGGGAAGTTCTCACGGGCGATAACTGTACCATAGTTCCAGGGCTTTCCTTTCTTGATGTCCAGTTTAACCTGATTGCCTCTTGGCATCAGAGAAACAAGGATGACGATGGATGCTATGGTCACCAATGTCCTGTATATATATCCACGTGTGGTGAATGTGTTGTAGTGATTATAACGACTCATGTTGACATAGTTTTGCACAAAAGTACAAAACAAAATTAAAAGTGAAAAGTGAAAAGTGAAAAATTATTACTATCTTTGCGCATTCAACATATAAAATAGCATAATGAGTGACAGAAAAGTAAGGGTTAGATTTGCCCCAAGTCCCACGGGACCGTTACATATAGGTGGTGTGCGCACAGCTTTGTATAACTACCTCTTTGCCCGTCAGCATGGCGGTGATATGATATTCCGTATCGAGGATACCGATTCTACGCGCTTCGTGCCTGGTGCCGAAGAATACATCATCGAGGCCTTCAACTGGTTGGGCATCAAGTTCGACGAAGGCGTGAGCTATGGTGGAAACTATGGTCCCTATCGTCAGAGCGAGCGTCGTGACATATATAAGAAGTATGTTCAGCAACTGCTCGACAACGGAAAGGCTTATATTGCTTTCGATACCCCTGAGGAACTGGATGCCAAGCGCAACGAGATAGAGAACTTCCAATACGATGCCCGTACCCGTGGTATGATGCGCAACTCGCTCACTTTGTCGAAGGAAGAGGTTGACCGCCTGATTGCCGATGGACAGCAGTATGTGGTGCGTTTCAAGATAGAACCGGGCGAAGACGTTCATGTTGACGACCTTATCCGAGGCGATGTTGTCATCAATAGCAGTATTCTCGATGACAAGGTGCTTTATAAGAGTGCCGACCAGTTGCCGACATATCATCTGGCAAATATCGTTGACGACCACCTGATGGAGGTTAGTCACGTTATTCGTGGCGAAGAGTGGTTGCCCAGTGCTCCTTTGCATGTGCTTCTGTATCGTGCTTTTGGTTGGGCCGACACTATGCCGCGTTTCGCTCACCTGCCTCTGTTGCTGAAGCCTGTTGGTAATGGTAAACTGAGTAAACGCGACGGTGACAAGCTCGGTTTCCCCGTATTCCCATTGGAGTGGCACGACCCGAAGTCCGGTGAGATTAGCAGCGGCTACCGCGAACGTGGTTATCTGCCACAGGCCGTTTGCAACTTCCTTGCGCTGTTGGGATGGAACCCAGGCAACGATCAGGAGATGATGACGATGGAGGAGATGATTCGTCTCTTTGACCTCTCCAAGTGCTCGAAAAACGGTGCCAAGTTCGATTACGTGAAGGCAGCATGGTTCAATCATCAGTATCTCTTGCAACAGCCCGATGAGGCTTGGGTGCCTGAGTTTGACAAATTACTCAAGGCACAGGGTATAGAGTCAACGCCTGAGAAAGAAACCGAAGTGGTCAGGATGATGAAACTGAAAGTCATCGAATACGTTGATGGTGAGGGCAATAAGAAAAAACGCAATATCAGCTTCATCAGCGACCTTTGGCCTCTGACACGTTTCTTCTTCGTGGCTCCAACAGAGTTCAATCGCGAGGACAAGTTCATCCGTAAGAATTGGCAGGAAACCACAGCCGACGAGATGCGTCAGTTTGTAAAAATACTTGAATCCATCGATGATTTCAGTGTCGAAGGACAGAAGGCTGTCGTTGACCCGTGGGTGGAAACTTCTGGATTGCGTCCTTGGAACGCTTGGCGCATCTGTCTTGTAGGTGCAGGACAAGGTCCTGATATGTATGAGCTGGCTGCATTCCTCGGTAAGGAGGAGACATTGCGCCGCATGAACTATGCTATTGAAACCTTAGGCTAATGCTATACACAATTGCTATTTACCTCTACCAGTTGGTAGTTATGCTGATTTGTCCATTCCACAAAAAAGCACGGACATTATTCAGGGGACAACGACATGCTTACAAAATACTGAAAGAGCAAGTCGATAAAAATGCACGCTATGTGTGGTTCCATGCTGCTTCGTTGGGCGAGTTCGAGCAGGGACGTCCTCTTATGGAGCGTTTCAAGAGGGAGCATCCGGAATTCAAAATTCTGCTAACGTTCTTTTCTCCATCTGGTTATGAGGTGCGCAAGGACTATAAAGGTGCAGACATTATCTGCTACCTGCCGTTCGATACTCCCAGCAATGTCTATCGCTTCTTCCGTCATGTGCGTCCCGAAATGGCATTGTTCATCAAGTACGAGTTCTGGAGGAACTATCTCTGGGCTTGCCATCATTATCACATACCTTTCTACAGCGTAAGCAGTATTTTCCGTCCCAACAAGATTTTCTTCCGTTGGTATGGACGCACCTATGCCCATGTACTGAAGTATGTTACGCATTTCTTTGTGCAGGATGAACAAAGTCGTGAACTCCTTGCCAGTAAGGGATATGTGGATAATGTAACCATTGTAGGCGATACACGCTTCGACCGTGTGATAGATATTGCCCGTCTGGCAAAGGACTTGCCACTGGTGGAGCGTTTCTGCAAGGACGCACCGTTCGTATTTGTTGCGGGTAGTAGCTGGCCTCCCGACGAGGATTTGATTATTCCCTATTTCAACAGTCATCCGAGCATGAAGCTCATATTGGCTCCCCATGTTATCGGTGAAAGTCATTTGAAACAGATAGAGCAGAAACTTCAACGTCCCAGTTTGCGTTACACTGAGGCAAATGAGAAGAATGTGGGTGAGGCCGATTGCTTGATTATCAATTGCTTCGGTTTGCTGTCGAGCATCTACAGATATGCCCATGTAGCATACGTGGGAGGCGGCTTCGGCGTTGGCATTCACAATGTTCCGGAGGCTGCTGTGTATGGAGTGCCGGTTCTGATAGGTCCGAACAACAAGAACTTCCGCGAGGCTCAGGACCTCTTGCGCATGGGAGGATGTTTCGAGATAACTGGACAGACACTCTTCAATGCTGTTGCCGACCGTCTGGTATCTGATGCCCAGTTGCGAACGCAGCGAGGCAAGGTCTGCAAGGACTACATCGTCAGCAACGCAGGTGCTTCCGATGTCATCTTCAGCACTATAAAAATTAAGAATTAAGAGTTAAGAATTAAGAATTGTTGTGCTGTAGCATGAAAAACTTCCTGTTCTTACTCTCTTTTTCTCATTTTCTCATTTTCTCAATTTCTTGCTTCTCAGCAAAGAATGTTCGCGAGATTCGTCGTGTAGAGACGATATCCGTTGACGCTCCTGTAGGCACTGCACCTCGTTTGCCTTGGCAAGTATGGGTGACATATAAGGACGGCAGTGGCGAATGGCGACAGACACGTTGGACAAATTCCTTACGTTCCATAGAAGAAGAACAGGCTAAAGCTTCTGTAGGCTCTTCGTACGCAGTGGATGGTTTCATCTTAGGCGACAACACCACAGACGAAGGTTATCCCATCAAGGCGCAGGTTAGGGTGGTGGCAGGACAGTATCTTGCTCCCAACCCCGTTCCCAAAGTTCATCCCTTGCCTTTGGCTGATGTGCAGCTCATTGGTAATAATCGTCTGACATCTAACCGCGACCTCGACATCCGTACTATCCTTTCGTGGGATGTTGCTCAGCAGATTTACAACTATCGTGATACCTACGGACTGCCTACTGAGGGCTATCCTGTGGCAGACGGGTGGGATTCGCCCACAACAAAACTAAAAGGACACGGTTCCGGACATTATATGTCGGCTCTGGCCTTTGCCTTTGCCTCGGCTCAGGACGATGCTGTCAAGAGTGAGTTGAGACAGCGCATTCGTCGAATGGTTGACGAACTACGTCTGTGTCAGGAGCGCACCTTCGTGTGGAACGACTCGTTGGGACGCTACTGGGAAGCACGTGACCTTGCTCCTGAGAATGAGTTGAGGGAGTTGAAAGGCAACTGGGCAGCCTTCGATGAGTACAAGAAGGACTGGCAACACTATGGTTATGGCTATCTGAATGCCATTCCTGCCCAGCACGCCATTCTTATTGAGTGCTATCGTGCGTATAATAACGAGGAATGGGTGTGGGCTCCATATTACAGCATCCACAAACAATTGGCTGGACTTATCGATATTGCAAAAAATATCGATGAAACCGCCATTTCTGAAAAAGCTCTGCTCATAGCTAAGGATATGGGGCTGTGGGTGTGGAACCGCTTGCACTATCGCACATTTGTCAATACCGAAGGCTCTCGCGAGGAACGTCGCAGCCGTCCGGGCAATCGCTACGAGATGTGGAACATGTACATCGCTGGTGAGGTTGGAGGTATGGCAGAATCTCTCAGTCGGCTGTCGGAGATGGTGAGTGATTCCATAGAGAGCCGTCGTTTGCTTGAGGCTGCATCGTATTTCGATGCTCCTGCTTTCTTCGACCCATTGAGCCGCAACATCGACGACATCCGTACTCGTCACGCCAATCAGCATATTCCTATGATTACGGGTGCCTTGCGTTCTTACCGCAGCAACAAGAATCCTTATTATTATAATCTTGCCCTCAACTTCTGGAATCTCGTTCAGGGACGCTACATCTATGCTATGGGTGGAGTGGGGAATGGCGAGATGTTCCGACAGCCATACAGTCAGGTGCTCGACGAACATGTCAACGAAACCTGCTGTGCCTATAATCTGGCGAAACTGACAAAGGAACTCAACTGTTACACTCCTGACGATGCAGCGTTGATGGACTACTACGAACGGGTTCTCTACAACCAGATTGTGGGCTCTGTTCATCCTACGCATTACGGCGTGTGCTACCAGTATGCTGTGGGCATGAATGCTGCTAAGCCTTTTGGCAACGAAACACCGCAGTCAACTTGCTGTGGAGGAACTGGTGCTGAGAATCATGTGAAATATCAGGAGGCAGCCTATTTCGTTGACGATGAAACCTTGTGGGTTGCCCTCTATCTGCCCACCGAAGCCCGTTGGCGTGAGAAAGGCGTTACTCTGAAGCAGGAATGCGAGTGGCCTGCCGAACAGACGCGCATTACCATAGAAGGCGAAGCGGAATTTACAATGAAACTGCGTGTTCCCTACTGGGCTACCAAAGGCTTTGAAGTCCGCCTGAACGACCGCAAACTCCCCCTAAAGGGGGCTGGGGGGTCTTATATTGAGATTCCGCACCGCAGATGGAAGACTGGTGATGTGGTGGAAGTCGTGATGCCCTACCAGCCACACATTCATTTCCATCCCGACAAGATGCAGTTCTCGCCACATTGGGTGGGCGCTCTCATGCTCGGCCCCTTGGTAATGGCTTCCCCCGACATCACTTCGTGGGAAGATGCGGTATTCCCACTCCCTCTAAAAAATAATTTTCAATTTTCCATTTTCAATTTTCCATTAGGCAAGGCCACATTCCAGCCCGACTATGCCATCGCAGACCAGCGTTCCACCCACTATCTCCGCTTCGATATGGGTAAGGCCAAACACCCGCTCAGCAAGCAGCAAGCCGAGGCCGAAATGAAGCGGCTGACGGAAGTCGCGCAGGAGCGAGTGGCAAATCCCAAAGCTTGGGCTCCACACGGCTATGCCCGTATGCTTAAAGCTATGGAAACGGAGGATGCGCAGGCTCTGAAGACGGTTCTCGCCACTATGCGTCCCAGCAACTTGGCAGAGCCCGAAGACCTGACCGAACTTCTCGTTCTGTTAGCCAAAGCGAAAGACGTCAGCAATAAATCAGCGGAACTGAGCGAAGCCATCAAGTATGCCGAAATGGTGGTGCAGTACGTCAACGACGGCTCTGGCACCCACGACTTCATCCGCAAAGCCACCCACTCCCTCCAGCCCCTCATTCCTTAACACCTTAGTCCTTCCAACGGAGGGGTAGTAGGGCTTGGCAGGTAGGATTAGTAATCCTTCGGGGGAAGCGATAGTAATGTTCCGTGCTTAACATTACTATTCCTGTCGTCATAAGACCTAGACCTTATCGCAACAAGACCTAGGTCTTATCGACACAGGTTAAGTTAACCTTCGGCAATAGGTTAACTTAACTTTTGGAAAGAGGTAATATTCGCTCGGCGACGTAAGGAGACGCTTGCGTAGCAAAGAGGAGCAAGTAATCGGCTTGCCGCTTGCGTAATATAATGGAGCAAGAACCTATGGGCATAGATAATATTATCTGCTTCTGCTGAAAAATTGTTGTAATCACAAAAAACCTCACAACCTCCCCCAGGCCCGATGAATAACGGGCTGAAGGCGGTGAGGTTTGCTTTCAAACCTCACCCGAAAGTCCATAAACCTCACCTCTTGGGAGAAGTTCAAGCAAAATGCATTGGTAAGAGATGTCTTAAGTGAAATGGGAGGTTTAGGTGAGGTTTGGGTGACTTTTGCGAATAAACATCCCATTGGCGAGTCCTTTATTTATCGGACTTGGGGGAGTTTGTGAGGTTTTACGCGCGATGCATGTTTTTCAGGGTTAAGAACATAATCCTTTATTCCTAATCCTTAATCGGAGTGTAGTCCTCGGAGCGGGTGACGACTTGAGTGTTGGAGGGGTCGGAGTCGGCCTCGCGGAACCAGTCGCTGTATTCGATGTAGTGACGGGCGTAGGTCTTGTTCATGGCTTGTGCCTGTTCGGGGTCAACTTTCTTGATGAACTTGGCAGGGACACCTCCCCAGAGTTCGCCGTCGCCAATCTGGGTGTTGGAGAGGACAAGAGCACCGGCTGCGACTATCGCTCCCTTGCCTACTACGGCGTGGTCGAGCACCGTTGCTCCCATGCCCACGAGGGCTCCATCCTTGATTTCGCAGCCGTGAAGGGTGACCGAGTGACCGATGGTGACATCGTCGCCAAGAATGCAGGGGGCTTTGCCGTTGAGGGTGTGGATGCAGGAGTTGTCCTGAATGTTGGTGCGGTTGCCAACCTTTATAAAATGCACGTCGCCGCGAACGACGGCATTGAACCAGACGGTGCAGTCGTCGCCCATTTCTACGTCACCAACTATTACCGCTCCTTCGCTGAAGTAGCAATGCTTGCCGAAGCGGGGGGCAGGCATGCCTTTGAGAGCTTTTATTATAGCCATTTTTGCTAATTACGAATTACGAATTATGAATTACGAGTTATGAATTATGAAATGGGACTTGTTGATTCGCGCAGCCAGGCGCGGTCTTCCTCGCAGAGCAGGGGAGAGAGTTCGGCATAGACGTGCTGGTGATAACTGTTGAGCCATTCTATCTCGTCGGGCATCATCATCTCAAAGACGATGGGCGTAGTGTCGATGGGACAGAGGGTTAGCGGCTCAAATTGCAGAAATTCGCCGAATTCACCGTCACAAAAGTGTGTTATGAGCATAGTGTTCTCCGTTCGGCAGCCGTGCTTGCCTGTCTTGTAAATACCTGGCTCGTTGGTTACCGTCATTCCTGCGACAAGAGGCGCTGGCATGTAGTTCATGCGAATCTGATGAGGCCCTTCGTGAACGTTAAGATACGAGCCTACACCGTGCCCTGTGCCGTGCAGGAAGTTGATGCCCTGTTGCCACATAGCATAGCGAGCCAGCACATCGAGCTGTGTTCCGCTGCTCCCAGAGGGGAACTTTGCCATAGCCAGTCGGATGTGTCCCTTCAGCACCAGCGTGTAGTCTGTGCGCTCCTCTTCGGTCAAGGGGCCGAGGGCGATAGTTCGCGTGATGTCTGTGGTTCCTTCCTGATATTGTGCACCGCTGTCGAGTAGGAGCAATCCGTGCGGCTCAAGCGGGATATCGGTTTCGGGAGTTGCTTCGTAGTGCACTATAGCTCCGTGAGCTCCGTAACCGGCGATGGTGTCGAACGAAATATCGCGGAACCCTTCCTGTTCAGCCCTCAGTGAGGTCAGTTTCTGATCAATACTTATTTCTGTCTGTCCACCTGCTTCAACAGCAGGTTTCAACCAACGCAGGAACTTCACCAAAGCGATTCCGTCCTTACGCATAGCACTTCGATAACCCGCAATCTCGGCCTCGTTCTTTACGGCCTTCATAGGTGCTACCAAAGACCCCCCTGCCCCCTTTAGGGGGAGAGAAACAAGTGCAGAGTTGCAGGTGCTTGGGTCAACGAGTATTCGTCCCTTTGGACAGGCGACATTGGTGTATTCGTCGGTCTCTATGCCTTGTTGCGCGAGATATTGACGAACCTCGTCGGTGAGTTTTTGGGGTAGGGTATAGAGCGTGACATTATCCATCGTTACCATCAGATACGAGACGAAAAGCGGACAGCAGTGGACATCTGTTCCGCGCAGGTTTGTGAGCCACGCAATGTCGTCGAGCTGTGTGATGATGGTGGCATCGGCGTGTAGGTCGCGAAGTTCCTGACGAAGTCTTTCAATCTTGTGACAAGCTTCTTCGCCTGCGAACTTCAGGGGCTGTATCTCGATGGGGTTGAGGGGAATGGGCGGACGGTTCTCCCATAGTTCTGCTGCAGGGTCGGGTGCAAGGACAAGCTCCAGTCCCTCGAACTCCAGTTCGCTGCGCAGTTGTTCTACATTATTTATAGTATTTACCCATCCGTCTATGCCTACCTTGCTGCCTTTAGGCAGTATGTTGCCGAGCCATTTGGCAATGGAGGGTGTTTCGGACAGCTTTTCCTTCATCAGGCGGAAGGGCGTGCCTTTGAGCTGCTCCTCGGCAGCGAGCCAGTAGCGGCTGTCGGTCCACAATGCAGCATCATTGAGAGTGACGACAGCTGTTCCTGCCGAACCGTTGAAGCCGCTTATCCATTCGCGCGTCTTCCAATGGTCGGGGACGTACTCGCCGCAGTGTGGGTCGGTGCTTGGGAATATGAATGCTGCGAGGTTGTGGGCTTTCAGCCACTCGCGTAGGGGGGTGATGGGGGTCATGAGTTTAGAGTTTAGGGTTGAGAGTTGAGAGTTTAAGGTTTAAAGGGGATTAAAGGATGCTTGCGATTTTTTCGAGCCATTCTTTGTCAGTTTCGTCGAAGGTGGCAAGTTCGGCACTATCAATATCGAGTACGGCGATGACCTGTCCTTCCTTGTCGTGGACGGGAACCACTATCTCGCTGCGTGAGGCGGAAGAACAGGCTATATGACCTGGGAACTTCTCGACATCGGGCACCACTTGCGTTTCGTCTTTGTCCCACGCAGTGCCGCAGACGCCTCGTCCGCGACGTATGCGAGTGCAAGCCATCGGTCCTTGGAAAGGTCCCAGCACCAACTCCTCGTTAACCACTCGGTAGAAGCCTGTCCACCACCATCCGAACGTCTCGTGAAGCATGCTTGCCACGTTTGCCATGCAGGCTATCAAATCGGGCTCGTCCTCCACCACACTCTTTATCTGCGGCAGCAAGGCGGCGTACTTTTCCTCCTTGTTTCCCTGTGAAATTCTTAATTCTTCGCTCATAATTACGACAAAGATATGAAATAATTCGTAATTCGTAATTCGTAATTCGTAATTATTCCTTATATTTGTGTCCGAATTAACCTTTTAGACGCTTAAACCATTAAACATTTAATATAATAAATTCACACATTATGGCTTTTTTAACTAACGAGAAACTGGTGATTGTTGGTGCCGGCGGTATGATCGGTTCTAACATGGTACAGAGTGTGCTGATGCTGGGTCTGACTCCCAACATCTGCTTGTATGACATCTATGAGCCCGGTGTTCATGGCGTTTACGATGAGATGTGCCACTGCGCCTTCCCCGGTGCAAACCTCTCTTATACCGTTGATGCCAAGGAGGCTTTCACAGGTGCTAAGTACATCATCTCCTCTGGTGGTGCTCCCCGTAAGGAGGGTATGACACGTGAGGACCTGCTGAAGGGTAACTGCCAGATTGCAGCCGACTTCGGTGAGAACATCAAGAAGTACTGCCCCGATGTGAAGCACGTTGTCGTTATCTTCAACCCCGCTGACGTAACAGCTCTGACAGCTCTGATTCACTCTGGTTTGAAGCCCAACCAACTAACCTCTCTGGCTGCTCTCGACTCTACACGTCTGCAGCAGCAGTTGGCTCAGGAGTTCGGTGTTCAGCAGGACAAGGTTACTCAGGCTTACACCTACGGCGGTCATGGCGAGCAGATGGCAGTATTTGCCAGCAAGGCTCTTATCGATGGCAAGCCCCTCAGCGAGCTTCCTCTCAGCGCCGAGCGTTGGGCAGAGATTAAGCACATGACAACTCAGGGCGGTAGCAATATCATCAAGCTGCGCGGTCGCAGCTCATTCCAGAGCCCTGCTTATCAGGCTGTGAAGATGATTGAGGGCGCTATGGGTGGCGAACCCTTCAAGTGGCCTGCTGGTTGCTATGTCAACGCCTTTGGTTTCAAGAACGTGATGATGGCTATGCCTACCGTTATCGATAAGGACGGTGTTCACTTCACTGAGCCAGAAGGTACTGCAGAGGAAATGGCTGCATTGCAGGCTTCTTACGAGCACCTGCAGAAGATGCGCGACGAAATCATCGGTCTGGGCATCATTCCTGCTATAGCTGACTGGGGCAAGGATAATCCTAACCTTTAAACCGCTCACTCCAATACAAAGCTCTGGCACCCTCCGTGTCGGAGCTTTGTTATTTTTAATGGTAAGAGCTAAAAAACCTTAGTCGTTCTCGCTCGCGTGCGATACATATTATAATATAATAATAACGTAGATGGTAACTTTGACTGCGTCATAATTATCTTTTTGCATCATAAATATCATGTTGATGACATGTATTTCTGCTACAAATAGATAATTTTTGCTTATAATGTTTGGCAGTGCGCTCGATTTTCACTAATTTTGCAGCCGCAAATTATAGACGCTAATACAAAAACATAAATTTAAATAACTTAAACGTAACAAAAAATGATTGTAGTACCTGTAAAAGAAGGCGAGAACATTGAGCGCGCCCTGAAGAAGTTCAAGAGAAAGTTTGAGAAGACTGGTGTTATGAAGGAGCTCCGTGCTCGTCAGCAGTTTGACAAGCCCTCTGTTCTGAAGCGTCTGGCTCACGAGCGCGCCGTTTACGTTCAGCAGCTCAACCGCGTAGAGGACTAATCTGGCGTGTGGATTCCTCCGTTCCTCGCGTATCTTGAGAGCGAATGTAACCGCTCGAAACTGACGGTAGAGACTTACCGCATCGGGCTGGAGCAATTCGAACGCTATATGGCCTGCCAAGAGGGAAAGCCCGATTGGGATAGCATAGACGGCGACCTCGTACGTGATTGGATGGTGGAACAGATGGAGCAGGGCGAGAGCGCCCGTACCGTCTGCAAGAAATTGAGCGCCCTGAAGACTTTCTATCGCTACCTGCTGGGGCGCGGAATGGTGAAGACCGATCCGGTGCACTCATTGCAGGGGCCGAAGAAAGAGAAAACACTGCCAACGTATGTCCGCGAGGCTGATATGGACAAGCTGCTCGACAGCAACCAGTTCGACCAAGCACCGGATGGAGAGCGAGACAGACTGATTCTGCTGATACTCTATTCCACTGGCATACGACGTTCGGAACTCTACGGACTAAACTGGGCAGATGTGGAATTTGATAGTCGCCAGCTAAAGGTTACTGGAAAACGCAACAAACAGCGCATAGTACCTTTCGGAGACGAACTCAAGCAAGCGTTGCTCGACTATCGCCAGACATTGGAACAACTGCCAGAGGGCAGTGTTAGGACAAAGGCTTTGTTGGTTGACCGAAAGACGGGGGGCAGGCTCTCTTCGGCAAAAATCTACGAGACGGTGCATAATTACCTCTCACAGATTCCAACCCTGAAAAAACGCTCGCCGCACGTGTTGCGACACTCGTTTGCCACTGCAATGCTCAACCACGATGCCAACTTGCAAGCCGTGAAGGAACTGCTTGGGCATGAAAGTCTTTCCACAACAGAGATATACACACATACATCCTTTGAGGAACTAAAACGAATGTATAACCAGGCTCATCCAAGAGCCAAATAAAACAGACGATTATGGAAATCAAGATTCAGACCATCCATTTCGAGGCTACCGAGAAGTTACAGGACTACGTGCAGAAGCGCGTGTCGAAACTGGGACGCTTCAGCAGTGATATCCATACGGCAGAAGTCACCCTCAAGGTGGTTAAGCCCGAAACCGCAATGAACAAGGAGGCCGCCCTCCGTCTCAAAGTTCCCGGAAGCGATTTGTTCGCCACAAAGATTGCCGATACGTTCGAAGAGGCTGTTGACCAGTGTGCAGACACCCTGACTCGTCAGCTCGAGAAGTATAAGGATAAGAAAAATCGCTAAAAACATTGCCAAACATTTGGCAGTTTCGCAAATAATGCCTAATTTTGCAGCCGATTACTGGCAAAGTTGTCTTTATTCGGTATGCAATTGCCTCTTTAGCTCAGTTGGCCAGAGCACGTGATTTGTAATCTCGGGGTCGTTGGTTCGAATCCGACAAGAGGCTCAAAAGCGGGTGAACCCGCGCTCTTTGAAAGAATGAAATAACGGGTGGTTACCAGAGTGGCCAAATGGGGCAGACTGTAAATCTGCTGGCTTACGCCTTCGGTGGTTCGAATCCATCACCACCCACCACAGATTGAACAACACACTACGGTGTGGATTGCCGAAAGCGCGAAATTGCGGAATGTTCGTGCAAGCCGAGAGCAACAGCAAACGCTGTTGCGGCAGATTCGGAACAAAGGCGATGGATGATTTTAATCATACATAAGACTTTGGAACGAAGATGCGCAGGGGAAAGCAACGCTTGATACTGCCGAGGTGACGCCGGACTTCTCGCAAAATCAGATTCGGATTTTGCGGAAGTAGCTCAGTCGATAGAGCACTAGCCTTCCAAGCTGGGGGTCGCGGGTTTGAGCCCCGTCTTCCGCTCAACTGTGAAACAGAAAGCGATGCTGCTTTAGCTCAGTGGTAGAGCGCATCCTTGGTAAGGATGAGGTCCCGAGTTCAACTCTCGGAAGCAGCTCGAAACAATTGACAATTGATAATTGATAATTGATAGTTGAAATACATTTTTCACTTATAATATTATAAAGTACTGCTATGGCAAAAGAAAAATTCGAAAGAACCAAACCGCATGTAAACATCGGTACTATTGGTCACGTTGACCACGGTAAGACCACTTTGACCGCTGCCATTACTACTGTATTGGCTAAGAAGGGTCTCTCTGAGGTTAAGAGCTTCGATCAGATTGACAATGCTCCCGAAGAGAAGGAGCGTGGTATCACCATCAACACCGCTCACGTTGAGTACGAGACCGCTAAGCGTCACTATGCTCACGTTGACTGCCCGGGTCACGCCGACTATGTAAAGAACATGGTAACTGGTGCTGCTCAGATGGACGGCGCTATCATCGTAGTTGCTGCTACTGACGGTCCTATGCCTCAGACTCGTGAGCACATCCTGCTCGCTCGTCAGGTGAACGTTCCCCGTCTGGTTGTCTTCCTGAACAAGTGCGATATGGTAGACGACGAGGAAATGCTCGAACTCGTTGAGATGGAAATGCGTGAACTGCTCGAACAGTA
This sequence comes from uncultured Bacteroidales bacterium, assembly GCA_902781515.1. Taxonomy (GTDB): domain Bacteria; phylum Bacteroidota; class Bacteroidia; order Bacteroidales; family Bacteroidaceae; genus Physcousia. Next base: position 102,077 of record CACZJU010000004.1, read on the forward strand.
TGACTTCGAGGAGGATACTCCTATCATCCGTGGTTCAGCTCTTGGTGCCCTGAATGGTGTACCCGAGTGGGAAGCTAAGGTTATGGAGCTGATGGACGCTTGCGACACCTGGATTCAGGAGCCCGTTCGCGACATCGATAAGCCCTTCTTGATGCCCGTTGAGGACGTCTTCTCTATCACAGGTCGTGGTACCGTTGCTACTGGTCGTATCGAGACTGGCGTTGTTAAGGTTGGTGACGAAGTTCAGATCCTCGGTCTGGGTGAAGACAAGAAGTCAGTTATCACCGGCGTTGAAATGTTCCGCAAGCTGCTCGATCAGGGTGAGGCTGGTGACAACGTAGGTCTGCTGCTCCGTGGTATCGATAAGAACGAAGTTCGTCGTGGTATGGTTATCACCCACCCGGGTGCTATCACTCCTCACAAGGGCTTCAAGGCTTCTATCTACGTCCTGAAGAAGGAAGAAGGTGGTCGTCACACTCCATTCGGTAACAAGTATCGTCCTCAGTTCTATCTCCGCACCATGGACTGCACAGGTGAAATCCACCTGCCCGATGGAATCGAGATGGTAATGCCCGGCGATAACGTAGAGATCAAGGTTGAGCTTATCTACGCTGTGGCTCTGAACGTAGGTCTGCGCTTCGCTATCCGTGAAGGTGGCCGCACAGTAGGTTCAGGTCAGATTACCGAGGTATTCGACTAATAATCGATAACACCTAAAAAATAAGTCGGGGATTGTGGCGAAAGCTAATCCTCGACTTACATACGGGAATAGCTCAGTTGGTAGAGCACTGGTCTCCAAAACCAGGTGTCGGGAGTTCGAGCCTCTCTTCCCGTGCTAAAAAAATACAGATATGAATATCATAGAATATTGTAAAGTTTCATACGAAGAACTCGTGCATAAGACCACTTGGCCTACACGCTCAGAGCTTATGAACAGTGCGGTGCTCGTACTCGTTGCTTCCCTATGCATCGCATTGGTAGTTTTCGTTATTGATCAGGTCTTCCAGCATGGCATGGAAGTCATTTACGGATTGTTTCGCTAAAATCGATTAGGAAATGGCTGAAACTGGAATGCAGTGGTACGTTATGCGTGCCATCAGTGGTAAGGAAGGAAAGGTAAAGGAGTACGTTGAGGCAATGCTTAACCAAGGCGGTGAGTTTGCCAAACACGTATCCCAGGTTCTTATTCCTACCGAGAAGATAGTTTCTGTCCGTAATGGCAAACGTGTCGTTAAAGAGAAGAATCGTTTCGCCGGCTATGTCTTTGTAGAGGCAGAACTGGTGGGCGAGACTCAGGGAAGACTGAGAAATGTCCCCAACGTACTTGGATTCCTGAGTGACACCAAGACCAACACCACACCTATGCCCCTGCGCCCACATGAGGTAAGCCAAATGCTTGGCACCGTTGACGAGCTGCAGGACATCCCCGAGGATATCGTTATCCCATTCGTGGTAGGCGAGAGTGTGAAGGTTGCGGATGGACCATTCACCGGATTCGACGCCGTTATCGAGGAAATCAACAACGAAAAGAAGAAGCTGAAAGTGTCTGTCAAGATCTTCGGGCGTAAGACCCCGTTGGAACTTGGCTTTATGCAAGTTGAAAAGCAATAGTGTAGTTGTTACCTACCTATGCTTTTATACATCAATAGATTTAAAGTATTAAGAAAATGGCTAAAGAAGTTGCTGGATTAATCAAATTACAGATTAAAGGAGGCGCTGCAAATCCATCACCCCCAGTAGGTCCTGCATTGGGCTCCAAGGGTATCAACATCATGGATTTCTGTAAGGCATTCAACGCCAGAACTCAGGACAAGGCCGGTAAGGTACTGCCTGTAGTTATCACTTATTACACGGACAAGTCTTATGATTTTATCGTAAAGACTCCTCCCGTGGCAATACAGTTGATGGAGGCCGCGAAAGTCAAGGGCGGTTCTGCTGAGCCCAATCGCCGCAAGGTAGCCGAGATTACTTGGGACCAGGTGCGTGCAATTGCCCAGGACAAGATGCCTGACCTGAACTGCTTCACCGTTGAAGCTGCAATGACTTTGGTAGCCGGAACAGCAAGAAGTATGGGTATCACCGTCAAGGGTGACTTCCCCGGTAATAACTAAAAACTTCAATTAAAATGAGTAAACTGACAAAAAATCAAAAGTTGGTCGCTGATAAGATTGAAGCAGGGAAGGCATACACCTTGAAAGAAGCTTCACAACTGGTCAAGGATATTACCACGACCAAGTTCGACGCTTCGGTAGATATCGATGTACGCCTTGGTGTAGATCCTCGTAAGGCCAACCAGATGGTACGTGGCGTGGTATCACTGCCCAACGGTACCGGTAAGGTTACACGAGTTCTCTGCCTGTGTACACCAGATGCTGAAACTGCTGCCAAAGAAGCAGGCGCTGACTATGTAGGTCTCGATGAATATATCGAGAAAATCAAAGGTGGTTGGACTGACATTGACGTAATCATCACCATGCCCGCTATCATGGGTAAGATTGGTGCTCTGGGTCGTGTGCTTGGTCCCCGTGGCTTGATGCCTAACCCCAAGAGCGGTACCGTAACAATGGATGTTGCAAAGGCTATCCGCGAGGTTAAGCAGGGTAAGATTGACTTCAAGGTCGACAAGACTGGTATTGTTCATGCCTCAATCGGTAAGGTGTCATTCGACGCTCAGAAGATTCTGGAGAATGCCAAGGAGTTCATCAACACCATCATCAAACTGAAGCCCGCCGCTGCTAAGGGAACTTACATTAAGAGTATTTATCTTTCGAGTACAATGAGCCGCGGTGTCAAGGTTGATCCAAAGGCCGTTGAAGAAACCGCTTAAAATTTAGAATGTCATGAGAAAGGAAGATAAAGTTGCAATTATTGCAAAGCTGGGCGAGACCCTGAAGGAGTATCCTCACTTCTACCTGGTAGATGTAGAGGGTATGGACGCAGCCTCAACAAGCGCTCTTCGTCGTAAGTGCTTCCAGAACCAGATTAAGATGGTGCTCGTTAAGAACACCCTCCTGCAGAAGGCACTGGAGGCTACAGAGGTAGATTTCACTCCTCTGTTTGCAACCCTCAAGGGCACTACCGCTGTACTGTTCACACAGGTAGCTAACGCTCCTGCCAAGATGATTAAGGAACTGAAGGCTAAGAAGGCTGAAAAGCCCGCGCTGAAGGCTGCTTATGCTGAGGAAGGTTGCTACGTTGGTGCTGACCAGCTCGACGCACTGTGCTCAATCAAGAGCAAGAACGAGGTTATCGCAGAGATTGTTGCACTGCTGCAGTCTCCTGCCAAGAACGTCCTGTCGGCTCTGCAGAGTGGACAGAACACAATCCACGGAGTCCTCAAGACTCTTGGCGAGAAGGCCGAGTAATCGAGCGCATCGCCGCCTATGATTTAACAAAAGAAAGTATAAACAAACAAAATTTTAATAAAATGGCAGATTTGAAAGCTATTGCTGAAGAGTTGGTAAACTTGACAGTGAAGGAAGTTAATGAGTTGGCAACCATCCTGAAGGATGAGTATGGAATTGAGCCCGCTGCTGCAGCTGTTGCTGTTGCTGGTCCCGCTGCTGGCGGTGCCGCTGCTCCCGCTGCTGAGGAGAAGACTGATTTCGACGTAGTTCTGAAGTCAGCTGGCGCTAACAAGCTCCAGGTCGTTAAGGCCGTTAAGGAGGCTTGTGGCCTGAACCTGAAGGATGCTAAGGACCTCGTTGATGGTGCTCCCAGCACTCTGAAGGAAGGTATGCCTAAGGCAGACGCTGAAGCTCTGAAGAAGACCCTCGAAGAGGTTGGCGCAGAGATTGAGCTGAAGTAAGATTAACCTCCTGTAAATCAGGAACACGGTAAAGAATCCTCTGGTAGGGGGTTCTTTACCTTTTTGTGTCTATAAAATTCTATATCGATATAATACATTTATAGATGGCTTCTAATTTAGTTAATAACAGAGTAAATTTCGCTTCTGTAAAGAATCCGATGCCCTATCCGGACTTCTTGGAGGTTCAGCTGAAGTCGTTCAATGACTTCCTGCAGTTGGACACCCCACCAGAACTGAGAAAGAACGATGGACTGTACAAGGTGTTCTCTGAGAACTTCCCCATTACAGACACACGTAACAATTTCCAGCTCGAGTTCCTCGACTACTACATCGACCCCCCTCGCTACAGCATAGAGGAGTGTCTTGAGAGAGGACTCACATACGCAGTGCCCTTGAAGGCAAAGCTGAAGCTGTATTGCACAGACCCCGAGCACGAGGACTTCGATACCGTTATTCAGGACGTATTCCTTGGTCCCATTCCATATATGACAGAGAATGGTACCTTCATCATCAACGGTGCTGAGCGCGTAGTCGTTTCACAGTTGCACCGTTCACCCGGCGTGTTCTTCGGTAGCAGCATTCATAGCAATGGTACACAGTTGTATTCAGCACGTATCATCCCATTCAAGGGTAGCTGGATAGAGTTCGCTACGGACATAAACAATGTAATGTACGCATACATTGACCGTAAGAAGAAGCTGCCTGTTACTACTTTGCTTCGTGCAATCGGTTTCGAGAAGGATAAGGATATCCTCGAGATATTCGTCCAGACAGAGGAGATTGCAGCTACACGTGCCAACCTTGAGCAATACAAGGGTCAGAAACTGGCAGCTCGTGTACTGAAGAGCAGGGTAGAGGATTTTGTAGATGAAGATACCGGTGAGGTTATCTCTGTTGAGCGTAACGAGGTAATCCTCGAGCGCGAATCGGAACTTACCGACGAAAATATCGAATTGATACTGGACAGCGGTGTTGAGACTGTTCTTATCCTTAAGGACGATGACAGCAACAGCGGCTATTCCATTATCTTCAACACCCTGAACAAGGATACCTCTAACAGCGAGAAGGAAGCTATCCTGCACATCTATCGTCAGTTGCGTAATGCAGACCCCGCCGATGATGCCAGTGCCCGTGAGGTTATCTACAACTTGTTCTTCTCAGAGAAACGTTACGACTTGGGTGATGTTGGTCGTTACCGCATCAACCGCAAGCTGGGACTTGATACAGACCCCAGTGTACGTGTATTGACTAAGGAAGATATCATTGAGATTATCAAGTACCTTATCGAGCTTATTAACTCAAAGGCTGCTGTCGATGATATTGACCACCTGTCGAACCGTCACGTGCGCACTGTCGGCGAACAGCTCAGCAACCAGTTCGCTATCGGTCTGGCACGTATGAGCCGTACCATCCGCGAGCGTATGAACGTTCGTGACAATGAGGTATTCACTCCTACCGACCTGATTAACGCAAAGACAATATCAAGCGTAATCAACTCGTTCTTCGGAACGAATGCCCTGTCACAGTTCATGGACCAGACCAATCCTCTGGCAGAGGTGACTCACAAGCGTCGTCTCTCAGCCCTGGGTCCTGGCGGTCTGTCTCGTGAGCGTGCCGGTTTCGAGGTTCGTGACGTACACTACACACACTATGGTCGTCTCTGTCCTATCGAGTCTCCTGAAGGTCCTAACATCGGTCTTATCAGCTCGCTTTGTGTATATGCTAAGATTAACGACCTCGGATTCATCGAGACACCTTACCGTATGGTTAAGGATGGTAAGGTTGACCTTAGCGATGAAGGTATCAAGTACATGACAGCAGAGGAAGAGGAAGGTCAGGTTATCGGTCAGGGTAATGCACCTCTGAACGACGATGGTACCTTCATCCGCAGTCGCGTAAAGTGCCGTCAGGACGACGACTATCCAGTAGTTCCTCCTTCGGAAGTGAACCTCATGGATGTTGCTCCTCAGCAGATTGCATCTATCGCTGCTGCTTTGATTCCTTTCCTCGAGCATGACGATGCCCACCGTGCGTTGATGGGTTCGAACATGATGCGTCAGGCCGTTCCCCTGTTGCGTACCGAGGCTCCTATCGTGGGTACCGGTATCGAGAAGCAGGTCTGCGAGGACAGCCGCACCATGATTACTGCCGAGGGTGATGGTGTTGTAGAATATGTTGATGCAACAACTATCCGTATTCTGTATGACCGTACCGAGGACGAGGAGTTCGTAAGCTTCGAGCCCGCCCTGAAGGAATATCGCATTCCCAAGTTCCGTCGTACCAACCAGAACATGACCATCGACCTGCGTCCTATCTGTAGCAAGGGTGACCGCGTGAAGAAGGGCGACATTCTGACCGAAGGCTATTCTACCGAGAACGGTGAGTTGGCACTTGGTAAGAACCTGCTGGTGGCATACATGCCTTGGAAGGGTTACAACTACGAGGATGCTATCGTGCTCAACGAGCGTATCGTTCGTGAGGACATCATGACCAGCGTTCACGTCGAGGAGTTCGCTCTTGAAGTACGTGAGACCAAGCGTGGTTATGAGGAACTGACAAGCGATATCCCCAATGTCAGCGAGGAAGCTACTAAGGACCTCGACGAGAACGGTATCATCCGCATTGGTGCACGCGTTGTGCCCGGTGATATCATGATAGGTAAGATTACTCCAAAGGGTGAGAGCGATCCCAGTCCCGAAGAAAAGTTGCTTCGTGCCATCTTCGGTGATAAGGCCGGCGACGTTAAGGATGCTTCTCTGAAGGCAAATCCCTCTCTCAACGGTGTTGTAATCGACAAGAAACTCTTCTCACGTGCCATCAAGACTCGTTCTGCCAAGTTGCAGGATAAGCCCCGTCTGGCAGCTATCGACGAAGAGTTCAACAATAAGGTTGAGGACCTGAAGGCTATCCTTATCGACAAGCTCCTTGAGCTGACTAAGGGTACTACTTCGGCTGGTGTCAAGGACTACATGGGTGCTGACGTTATCCCCGCTGGTAAGAAGTTCACTGCCGCAGCCTTGAACAACCTCGACTATACAGCCATTCAACTTTCTGGCTGGACGAAGAAGGAACACACCAACGAGCTTATCTCTAAGCTGGTTATCAACTTCCTGAAGAAGTTCAAGCTGTTGGATGCTGAGATGAAGCGCAAGAAGTTTGCCATCACTATTGGTGACGAACTGCCTGCAGGTATCATCCAGATGGCTAAGGTTTATATTGCCAAGAAGCGTAAGATTGGTGTCGGTGATAAGATGGCCGGTCGTCACGGTAACAAGGGTATCGTTTCTAAGGTCGTACGTCAGGAGGATATGCCGTTCTTGGCAGATGGTACTCCCGTCGATATCGTACTGAACCCCCTGGGTGTGCCCTCACGTATGAACATCGGTCAGATTTTCGAAACCATTCTTGGTGCTGCCGGTAAGGAACTTGGTGTGAAGTTCGCTTCTCCCATCTTCGACGGTGCAACTCTCGACGACCTCGACGAGTGGACAGAGAAGGCAGGTCTGCCTCGCTACTGCTCTACACAGTTGTACGACGGTGCTACCGGTGAACCTTTCGACCAGTTGGCAACAGTGGGTGTAGCCTACATGTTGAAACTCGGTCACATGGTTGAGGACAAGATGCACGCACGTTCAATCGGTCCGTACAGTCTCATCACTCAGCAGCCTCTTGGCGGTAAGGCCCAGTTCGGTGGTCAGCGTTTCGGTGAGATGGAGGTTTGGGCAATCGAGGCCTTCGGTGCTTCACACGTGCTTCAGGAAATTCTGACCATCAAGTCCGATGACGTCGTAGGCCGCAGCAAGGCATACGAGGCTATCGTGAAGGGTGATCCCATGCCAACTCCTGGTATTCCCGAGTCACTGAACGTGCTGCTGCACGAGCTCAAGGGCTTAGGTTTGAGTGTAACCCTCGATTAACGGATACATAATAAAGAATACAACTATGGCTTTTAAGAAAGAAAGTAAGATAAAGACTAATTTTACGAAGATTACCATCGGATTGGCCTCACCCGAGGAAATCCTGGAAAATTCGTATGGTGAGGTCCTGAAGCCCGAGACCATCAACTATCGTACCTACAAGCCCGAGCGTGATGGTCTGTTCTGCGAGCGTATTTTCGGTCCCACAAAGGACTACGAGTGCCATTGCGGTAAGTATAAGCGTATCCGTTACAAGGGTATTGTCTGCGACCGTTGTGGTGTTGAGGTAACAGAGAAGAAGGTTCGTCGCGAACGCAGCGGACACATCGCTCTCGTTGTACCTGTAGCACACATTTGGTACTTCCGTTCACTGCCCAACAAGATTGGTTACCTGCTTGGTATTCCCACCAAGAAACTCGACCAGATTATCTACTACGAGCGCTATGTTGTCATCCAGTTGGGTGCAATGGCTGGCAAGAAGATAGAGTCTTTGGGCCGTCCCTTGGAGGAGAACGATTTGCTCTCTGAGGAGGAATACATGGAGGTAATGGATCAGGTATCTAAGGAAAATGCATACCTTGAGGATACTGATCCCGATAAGTTCATTGCAAAGATGGGTGCCGAGGCCGTTTACGACCTGTTGTGCCGCGTTGACTTGGATAAGCTGTCGTACGAACTGCGCGATGCTGCCAATCAGGAAGGTGCACAGCAGCGCAAGAACGATGCCCTGAAGCGCCTGCAGGTTGTTGAATCATTTCGCGCAAGTCGCGACCGCAACCGTCCCGAGTGGATGATTATGAAGATTCTTCCTGTCATTCCACCCGAACTGCGCCCATTGGTGCCCCTGGATGGTGGTCGTTTTGCAACCAGCGACCTCAACGACCTCTATCGTCGTGTCATCATCCGTAACAACCGTCTGAAGCGCCTGATTGAGATTAAGGCTCCTGAAGTCATCTTGCGCAACGAGAAGCGTATGCTTCAGGAAGCTGTTGACAGCTTGTTCGACAACAGTCGCAAGAGTAGCGCAGTGAAGACGGAGAACAACCGTCCTCTGAAGTCCCTCTCAGATTCACTGAAGGGTAAGCAGGGCCGTTTCCGTCAGAACTTGTTGGGTAAGCGTGTTGACTACTCAGCTCGTTCGGTTATCGTTGTAGGTCCAGAACTGAAGATGGGTGAGTGCGGTCTGCCAAAACTGATGGCAGCCGAGCTCTACAAGCCATTCATCATCCGTAAGCTCATCGAGCGCGGTATTGTGAAGACTGTGAAGAGCGCCAAGAAGATTGTTGACCGCAAGGAACCCGTTATCTGGGATATTCTGGAACACGTGATGAAGGGACATCCCGTTCTGCTGAACCGTGCTCCAACACTTCACCGTCTGGGTATCCAGGCTTTCCAGCCTAAGATGATTGAGGGTAAGGCAATTCAGCTCCATCCTCTGGCATGTACGGCGTTCAACGCTGACTTCGACGGTGACCAGATGGCTGTTCACTTGCCCCTGAGCAACGAGGCAATCCTTGAGGCACAGATTCTGATGCTTCAGAGCCACAACATCCTTAACCCTGCCAAATGGTGCTCCTATCACCGTTCCTTCTCAGGATATGGTGCTTGGTCTGTACTACATCACCAAGTTGCGTCCAGGTGCAAAGGGTGCTGGTCTAACATTCTACGGTCCAGAAGAGGCTATCATCGCTTACAACGAGAAGAAACTCGACATCCACGCTCCTATCAAGGTTGTTGTAGAGGATAAGCTTGAGAATGGTACCATTGGCAAGCACATGGTTGAGACATCTGTAGGTCGTGTCATTGTCAACGAGGTAGTTCCCACAGAGGTTGGTTTCTTCAACGAGACCATTTCCAAGAAAAACCTGCGCGACATCATCACCAATGTCATTAAGACCGTTGGTGTTGCCCGTGCCTGCGAATTCCTCGATGGAATCAAGAATCTCGGTTACAAGATGGCCTACGAAGGCGGTCTGTCATTCAACTTGGGCGACATCATCATCCCCGAAGAGAAGAAAGCCCTGATTCATCGTGGTAACGATGAGGTTGAAGCCATCCAGAACGACTACGGAATGGGTTTCATCACCGATAAGGAACGTTATAATAAGGTAATCGACGCTTGGACTCACATCAACAACGACCTGTCTGAAATCCTGATGAAGGAGATGAAGGAGGCCGACCAGGGCTTCAACGCCGTTTACATGATGCTCGACTCCGGTGCCCGTGGTAGTAAGGGACAGATCAGTCAGCTCTCTGGTATGCGTGGTCTGATGGCTAAGCCCCAGAAGGCCGGTGCTGAGCCTCTGATTATCGAAGACCCTATTATCTCTAACTTTAAGGAAGGTATGTCCGTGCTGGAGTACTTCATCTCTACTCACGGTGCCCGTAAGGGTCTTGCCGATACCGCCTTGAAGACTGCCGACGCCGGTTATCTTACTCGTCGTCTTGTTGACGTCTCTCACGATGTCATCATCAACGAGGAGGACTGCGGCACATTGCGTGGTCTTGAGTGCACAGCTCTGAAGAATGGCGACGAAGTCATCTCTTCACTCTACGAGCGCATTCTGGGACGTGTATCGGTTCACGATATCATCCATCCCATCACAGGTAAGCTCATCTGTGCAGCCGGTGACGAAATCACCGAGGCTAAGGCACAGGAGATTGAGGACAGCCCGATTGAGAAGGTGGAAATCCGTTCGGTACTGACCTGCGAATCCAAGCACGGTGTCTGCATGAAGTGCTACGGTCGCAACCTTGCTACTGCCCGCATGGTGCAGAAGGGCGAGGCCGTAGGTGTCATTGCAGCCCAGTCTATCGGTGAGCCCGGTACTCAGTTGACTCTGCGTACCTTCCACGCCGGTGGTGTGGCTGGTAATGCAGTTGCCAACGCTATGATTGTTGCCAAGTACGATGCTAAGCTGAACTTCGATGAACTGCGTACCGTAGATTTTGTCGATGAGGAAGGTAAGGCTGCACAGATGGTAGTAGGTCGTCTGGCTGAAGTTCGCTTCGTTGAGCCTAAGACCGGTATCGTTCTGCTTGCACAGCCTCTTCCCTACGGCTCAACTCTCTACAACAAGGAAGGCGACACCGTGAAGAAGGGCGACATCGTTGCTAAGTGGGACCCCTTCAACGCCGTTATCGTTACCGAGACACCGGGTAAGGTGCAGTTCGAGAACGTTGTAGAAGGTGTTACCTATCGTGTTGAAACCGACGAAATCTCTGGTCAGCGCGAACTTATCGTAACTGAGTCTAAGGACCGTACAATAGTTCCTTCAGCTCACATCCTCGACGAGAATGGCGAGCTCATCCGCACCTACAACTTCCCCATCAACGGTCACATCGTGATTAACGATGGTCAGGCAGTGAAGGCTGGTGATGTCCTCGTTAAGATTCCTCGTGCACTTGGTGGTGGCGGTGGTGATATCACTGGTGGTCTGCCTCGTGTAACAGAGCTCTTCGAGGCTCGTAACCCGTCCAACCCTGCCATCGTTGCTGAAATCGACGGTGAGGTTACAATGGGTAAGCTGAAGCGTGGTAACCGCGAAATCATCATCACCTCTAAGGTTGGCGACGTTCGTAAGTATCTCGTGCCTCTGTCGAAGCAGGTGCTCGTACAGGAGAACGACTACGTTCGTGCCGGTACACCTCTGTCCGACGGTGCCATCACTCCTGCCGACATTCTTGCCATCAAGGGCCCGACGGCTGTTCAGGAGTACATCGTGAACGAGATTCAGGACGTTTACCGTCTGCAGGGTGTTAAGATTAACGATAAGCACTTCGAGGTTATCGTTCGTCAGATGATGCGCAAGGTTCAAATCGACGAGCCCGGCGATACCCGCTTCCTCGAGCAGCAGGTTGTCGATAAGCTGGAGTTCTCTGAGGAGAACGACCGCATCTGGGGCAAGAAGGTTGTCGTTGATGCCGGTGACTCCGAGACTATGCAGAAGGGTATGATTGTCACAGCTCGCAAGCTGCGTGATGAGAACTCTCTGTTGAAGCGTAAGGACATGCGCCTCGTTCAGGTGCGCGATGCAGTTCCTGCAACCTCTACGCAGATTCTGCAGGGTATCACCCGCGCTGCATTGCAGACCGGTAGCTTTATCTCTGCTGCATCATTCCAGGAGACCACCAAGGTCCTCAACGAGGCAGCCATCAACGGTAAGACCGACCGCTTAGAGGGTATGAAGGAGAACGTTATCTCCGGTCACCTCATTCCTGCCGGTACTGGTCTGCGCGAATTCGACAAGATTGTCGTTGGCGCAAAGGACGATTTCGACCGCGTGATGTCAACTCGTAAGTCCATTCTCGACTTCGACGATATGTAAACATCTCGCATTCAATACTTAATAGAGTAGGGGCAGTCTCATTGAGGCCGCCCCTACTTTTTTCCCATTTTTCTTTTATTATTAAAAAAATGTTCCTACCTTTACGGGCGATAACCGACGTTAAATAATTAAATTACAGTACTATGAGTAGAATCTTTTTCAAGCAAATGCTGTTGTTGGCAACCATGTTGTTCGCAACTATAGGAGCACGTGCTCAGGACGACACTACCAGTCAGACTACTGAAGATCGTGAAGAACAGAAAAGCGGCGCTGTTGTTGAATTTGTACGTGCTGGGCGTCCTCGTATCTTGGTGGAGCAATGCGTTGGTCCCATCAACTTCACTGGGAACATCAGGAACACTCTGGCTTCATACGGACGCGCTGAACTGGTCTATGAAGACGATGTTAAAGTTGGTGGCACTCGTATTGGCGAAAACATACGCAAGGAGGATAAAATCGTTGTCCGACTCGATTCTGCTCAGCTGGCAGGCTTCGACTTTGTCATCGGCATGTCTTGCTCCGCTGCCACTCAGACCCACACTTCATCAACTATCCGTAACAAGAATCAGACCTACACTTATCATAACTACACCGCTTCGCAGAACTACGCGCTTCGTCTCTATAATGCCCAGAGCAAGGAGCTGGTGCGAAAGGGCGACAGAGCCAAGACTCTTGTTTATTCTGTAGCAGGTGATTACAGGCAGCGCGTGTCCAACAGCCTTATCAATGACTTCCCACGCCAGTTACGCCGTCTCATCAACCGCACCTTCCCCGTATCAGGCAAGGTCAAGGATGTGTTTGAGCGCAGCAAGAATGTGTTCACCTCGCTTGATTTAGGTGTAAAGGACGGAGTGAATGTCAACGACGAGTTCAACATCATGATTGAGAAGGTCAAGAAGGGTGAGACCGTCATGGAACGTATTGGTCGTGGTACAGTCACTGCCGCCGGCGATGACTATGCCAGTTGCAAGTTGAAGCGTGGTGAGAAGAAAGTCCTCAAGGCTTTCCAGAAAGGCACTCCGCTGTTCTATTCCGACGAGGCTAAGCCCAACCTCGACGAGAAGGACGACAAGGACGACGACTGACGTTAATACGCCTGTTGGTGTACACCTTTGACGGCACGACCGCTGGGGTCGTTCATATTCTTGAAGGCGGCATCCCATTCAAGGGCGATGGCTGTGGAGCAGGCAACGCTTGATTCTTGGTTTACGCTTCGTGCCGCAGAGTCGCTGGGGAAATACTCGGCGAATATGCTGCGATAGAAATATTCCTCCTTGTTGAGTGGCGGATTGATGGGGAAGCGTTCGGCTGCGTGTGCCATCTGTTCATCGGTTACGGTCTCTGAGGTTATGCTCTTCAGAGTGTCAATCCATGAGTAACCTACACCATCGCTGAACTGCTCCTTCTGTCTCCAAGCAATTTCTTCTGGCAGCATGTCGGCAAAAGCTTCACGCACAATCTTTTTCTCAATGGTTGAGCCCGGACACATCTTTGCAGAAGGGTTCGTGCGCATAGCCACATCGAGGAACTCCTTGTCGAGGAATGGCACACGACCTTCTACACCCCATGCCGAAAGACTCTTGTTGGCACGCAGACAGTCGTAGAAGTGGAGTTTGGAGAGTTTTCTTACGGTTTCATCGTGGAAATCCTTTGCCGAAGGAGCTTTATGGAAGTAGAGGTAACCACCGAAAATCTCGTCGGCACCCTCGCCTGAAAGCACCATCTTGATACCCATCGATTTGATGACACGAGCCAGCAGGTACATTGGAGTGGAGGCACGCACTGTTGTGATATCGTAGGTTTCGATGAAATAAATGACATCGCGAATGGCATCGAGCCCTTCCTGAATGGTGTAGTTGATTTCGTGGTGCACAGTGCCGATGTGGTCTGCCACAAGACGTGCCTTTGCCAAATCGGGAGCACCTTTCAGTCCTACTGCAAACGAATGGAGACGAGGCCAGTAAGCCTTCGTCTTAGAACCGTCCTCTATTCGCATCTCAGAGAATTTCTCGGCAATGGCAGAAATGACGCTACTGTCAAGACCTCCAGAGAGCAGCACTCCGTATGGAACATCGGACATAAGTTGACGTTTCACGGCATCCTCAAGGGCATCGTGGATGGCTGTTACGCTGGCTGGATTGTCCTTCACGGCATCATACTCAAACCAGTCGCGCTTGTAGTATCTTTCAATTTTTAATTTTGAATTTAAGGATTTTGAATTGCCATATGCGTAATGTCCTGGCAAGAAAGGTTCATATCGCTCGCATTGTCCTTCGAGAGCCTTCAGTTCGGAGGCTACATATACGGTTCCATCGCTATCATAGCCTATATAGAGTGGAATGACGCCTATTGGGTCGCGGGCAATGAGAAACTCATTCTTCTCTTCATCATAAAGTGCAAAGGCAAAGATACCGTTCAGGTCTTCGAGAAAGTTGATACCCTTCTCACGATAAAGGGCAAGTATTACTTCGCAATCGCTACCTGTCTGGAAATCATACCGACCAGCATAACGACGACGTATCTCCTGATGGTTGTAAATCTCACCATTTACGGCGAGAACCTGCTTGCGGTCGGGCGAGAATAGTGGCTGACCTCCGCTTTCGGGGTCGACAATTGATAGTCGTTCATGGGCAAGTATGGCACTTCCGCCACAGTATATTCCACTCCAGTCAGGTCCGCGATGACGGATTTTCTGACTCATCTTCAACGCCTTCTGTCTTAGTTCTGGCGTTTGCTGCTTAATATTGAAAATACCTACGATTCCGCACATGTTAGTTTATGGTTTACGGTTTACAGTTTAAAGTTATTCTACGGTGACGCTCTTGGCGAGGTTGCGAGGACGGTCAACATCCTTGCCCTTGCAAACAGCGATGTGGTAGGCCAGAAGCTGTAATGGTATGCTGGCGATGAGGGGTTGGAAGCATTCGAGGGTGTCGGGCAGGGTGATTACGTGGTCGGCGAACTTCTGTATCTGTTGGTCGCCTTCAGTTACCAATGCTGTAACACGACCACCACGGGCACGCACTTCCTGAATGTTTGAGATTACTTTTTCATACAGCCTGTCGCGAGTAGCAATGACGAATACCGGCATTTCCGAATCGATGAGGGCAATGGGACCGTGCTTCATTTCGGCTGCAGGATAGCCTTCGGCATGTATGTAGCTGATTTCCTTTAGTTTCAAAGCACCCTCCAGAGCCAACGGATAGTTGTAGCCGCGTCCCAGATACAGACAATTCTTTGCGTAGGTGAAGATGGGCGCAAGGCGTTCTATCTGTTCGTTTGTCTTCAGGGTTTGCTCCATCTTTTCGGGAATGAGAGTCAGTTCCTTCACCATACTATGATATAGCTCGTCGGAAATGGTCTGACGCTCCTTTGCTAAGCATAGCGCCAGCATCGAAAGTACGGTAACCTGACCTGTGAAGGCCTTAGTGGACGCTACGCCGATTTCCGGTCCTACGTGAATGTATGTTCCAGTGTCTGTGGCGCGTGGAATGCTGCTGCCAATGGCGTTGCAGATACCATAGATGAAGGCTCCCTGTTCCTTTGCCAACTGAATGGCAGCCAGCGTGTCGGCAGTCTCGCCGCTCTGTGAGATGGCGATGACGACATCGTCTTTGTTTACTACAGGATTGCGGTAACGGAACTCAGAAGCATATTCCACTTCGCAGGGAATGCGACACAGTTGCTCGAAAAGCTGCTTACCGATGAGACCTGCGTGCCAAGATGTTCCGCAAGCCACGATGATGATACGTTTAGCACCCAGCAATTGTTGTCGGTAGTCTATCATTGCAGAGAGCGTAACGTTGTCGCCCTCCACATTTATGCGTCCTCGCATACAGTTCTGCAGACACTCCGGCTGTTCGAAAATCTCCTTCAGCATGAAGTGACTGTAGCCGCCTTTCTCTATCTGTCCAAGGTCTATATCCACCTTTTTCACCTTCAGCTCCTGTTCCTCGCCAAGGATGCTCAATATTTTCAGTCCTTCATCTTCATTTTCACCGTTCGGGCTCTTAACCCTGATAACAGCGATGTTGCCGTCCTCCAGATACACCACCTTGTCCGTGTAGTCGATGATAGGACTTGCATCGGAGCCGAGGAAGAACTCACTATCGCCGATGCCCACTACCAGCGGACTCTGCTTGCGTGCGGCGATAATCTGGTAAGGATCGCGCTTGTCAACGATGGCAATGGCATAGGCACCGATTACCTGATGCAAGGCTACCTGAACGGCTTCGAGTAGCGACAGATTCTTTTTATCCATGATGTACTCCACAAGTTGCACCAGCACCTCAGTGTCGGTGTCGCTCTTGAAGGTCACACCATTAGCCTGCAGTTTTGCCTTTATGCCTGCATAGTTCTCTATGATGCCGTTGTGTATAATGGCGAGATTGCGACTCGTGGAGTAGTGAGGATGGGCATTTCGCGCCGATGGCTCGCCGTGTGTTGCCCAACGCGTATGAGCTATGCCCACACATCCGGTCACATCCTTGTCGCTGCAATATTCCGTCAGGTTGTCAACTTTTCCTTTCGTCTTATAGACATTCAGGTTGCCGTTATCACCAATCATGGCCACGCCGGCACTGTCGTAACCACGATATTCCAATCTTTTCAGTCCCTTAATCAATATTGGATAGGCACGCTTAGTGCCGATATATCCTACAATTCCACACATATTTAAACTCTTAAACTCTTAAACTACTAAGCTACTAAGCCTTTAAACTTTAAACTTTCAACTTTCAACTTTCAACTTTCGCGCTCCGCGCTCCGCGCCGCATCTATAAAACTCATAAACAGAGGGTGGGGGTGAAGTACCGTTGAGGAGTATTCCGGATGGAACTGAGTTCCGATGTACCAACGCTTTTCCGGAATTTCCACCACCTCCACCAGATTGGCAACGGGGTTGATGCCCACGCACTTCATTCCTGCAGCCTCGTATTCTTTCATATATTTATTATTGAACTCATAACGATGCCTGTGCCTTTCACTGACAATAGGACCATCTCCCTGCTCTCCATTATAGGAGGGGCTGGGGGTAGGCCTATAGGCCTCTGCCACGCGGCTTCCCTCGACCAGTTTGCACTCGTAGGCGCCCAATCGCATCGTTCCGCCCATTTCCGTGATGTTTTTCTGTTCCTCCATCATGTCAATGACGTTGTGAGGAGTCTTTTCGTCAAGCTCGGAGCTGTTGGCGTCCTTGTAGCCCAGCACGTTACGGGCAAACTCTATGACCATAATCTGCATACCGAGACAGATTCCGAATGTAGGAATGTCGTGGGTGCGTGTATATTCTGCCGCTACGATTTTTCCCTCCGTACCTCTCTTTCCGAAGCCCGGACAAATCACCACTCCAGCCATACCGCTTAATTTCTCGGCGATATTGTCGGCGGTGATGTCTTCGCTGTTGATGAAGTGCAGCTCGGTTTTCACATCTTTGTATATCCCTGCCAGGTTGAGGCTCTCGCGGATGCTCTTGTAGGCATCCTGCAGGTCGTATTTCCCGACAAGTGCAATGGGGACAATGCGAGTGGCATTGCGTTGTTTTTCAAGAAATTCGTGCCAAGGTCTCATTGCGGGCGTTTCTCCCACAGGAATGCCGATTTTACGCATTATTGCAGCGTCAAGACCCTGTTTCTGCATGTTCACAGGCACTTCGTAGATGCTTGGCATATCCTCGCTCTGAACCACACATTCGAGGTCAACATTGCAGAACGATGCAACCTTCAGGCGTAGCGAATCGTCGAGGTGACGTTCCGTACGCAGAACCAGAATGTCGGGTTGTATTCCCATGCTCTGCAGTTCCTTCACGGAATGCTGAGTGGGCTTCGTCTTCAGTTCATCGGCAGCCTTCAGATACGGCACGTAAGTCAGGTGAACGCACACGGCATTGCGCCCCAATTCCCAACGCAACTGTCGGATGGCTTCCATGAACGGCGCACTCTCGATGTCGCCAATCGTACCGCCAACCTCCGTAATCACAAAGTCCAAATCCTCCCCAAGCCCCTCGCGCAGCATTCTGCGTTTAATCTCGTCAGTGATGTGCGGCACCACTTGGATGGTCTTTCCAAGATAGTCGCCGTGGCGCTCGCGGTCGATTACCGTCTTGTAGATGCGTCCTGTAGTTATGCTGTTGTCGCGTGTGGTTTCTATACCCGTGAATCGCTCGTAATGACCGAGGTCGAGGTCGGTTTCCATACCGTCGGCAGTAACATAGCATTCCCCGTGTTCATAGGGATTCAGTGTCCCTGGGTCAATGTTGATGTAGGGGTCGAATTTCTGTATAGTTACCTTGTAGCCGCGTGCCTGCAGCAACTTGCCTATGCTAGCAGAGATGATACCCTTTCCAAGCGAGGAAACCACGCCGCCCGTGACGAAAATGTATTTTGTATTCACCTTAACCAAACTAATACTAATTTTCCTTTTTACCTTTTAAACTTTACGACTCCACTTCGCTATGCGGTCGAGAGCCTCTTCCGTCTTCTCGTGGTTGCCGAATGCCGTGAATCGTACATAGCCCTCGCCCGATGGACCGAAGCCCACACCAGGTGTACAAACGACGTTGGCTCCATAGAGAAGGTTCTCAAAGAAATGCCACGAATCAAAGCCATCGGGTATGCGCATCCAGATGTAAGGAGCGTTCTCGCCGCCGTAGCATTCGAAACCTAACGAGCGCAGTGTTGACAGCATCTTGTGCGAATTCTGCATGTAGTAGTCGATGGTGGCTTTCACCTGCTCTTTGCCTTCGGGGGTGTAGATGGCTTCCGCTGCACGCTGCGAGATGTAACTTGTGCCGTTGAATTTCGTGCACTGACGACGATACCATAGTGGATTCAGGGGCACGCGCTCGCCTGTGAGCGTAGCTGCTGTCAGGTCTTTCGGTACAATGGTGTAACCGCAACGAACACCGGTGAAACCGGCTGTTTTTGAAAAACTATGGAACTCTATGGCGCACTTGCGAGCTCCTCTTATCTCGTAGATGCTGTGCGGAATTGTGTCGTCTTGGATGTAAGCCTGATAGGCTGCGTCGTAGAAGATTATGGTGTCGTTGTGCAGGGCGTAGTTTACCCACTTGCGAAGCTCTTCTTTCGAAATTACGGTTCCCGTGGGGTTGTTGGGATAGCACAGGTAGATGACATCAACGCGGCGGTCGGGAATTTCCGGCACAAATCCGTTCTTCGCGTTGCAGGGCATATATATTACATTCGACCATCGTCCGTCCTCGCCTTTCAGTCCTGCACGTCCAATCATCGCATTGGAATCTATGTAAACAGGATAGATGGGGTCGGTGACGGCAATGGAATTGTCCCAGCGGATAAGTTCCTGAATGTTTCCGGTGTCGGACTTTGCACCGTCGTTTATGAATATCTCATCGAGGTCCAGATGTATGCCTCGTGGCAGAAAGTCGTTCTTCAGTATCGCTTCGCGCAGGAAGTCATATCCCTGTTCCGGACCATAGCCTCTGAATCCCTCAAAAGTGCCCATTTCATCGGCTGCTTTGTGCATTGCCTCCACGACGGCAGGGCACAGAGGCTGTGTCACATCTCCTATGCCGAGTGAGATGACATCGGCTTTGGGATGCATCACTTTGAAGGCATTCACCTTCTTTGCTATGTCTGCGAACAGGTAGTTGTTCGGTAATTTCAGGAAATGGTCGTTAACTAAAGCCATATATTGTCGTTTGATAATTATATTTCGATTTCACCGTCAAAAACGAAGGTTGCAGGGCCTGTCATATAGACGTGGTTGTCGTCTTTGCTCCACTCAATACTGAGTGTTCCTCCGTCCATCTCAATGTCTGCCTTACGTCCGTTGCGCCCCGTCACGGCGGCTGCCACAGCGGTGGCGCAAGCTCCTGTGCCGCAGGCTTGTGTGATGCCGCTTCCACGTTCCCATACTCTGGTGCGGAAAGCAATCCCCTCCCAACCTCTCCGGGGGGAGGTTTCTTTACCCTTCAACGCACTCATGTTCCCCTCGGGGGATGAAAGAGGGGTCGCAAACTCTATGTTGCAGCGTTGTGGGAATGCAGGATGTATTTCAAGCTTCGGTCCCGTTTCGCCTACTTGGTCAATGTCGTCTGTGAATATGACGTAGTGCGGATTTCCCATGCTTACAAAACATCCCTCTGGCAGCGTTTCACCACAGGGTGCGAACTGCTCTGGATTCTCCAGTACTGGTTCACCCATATCCACCGTCACGCTCTTTACGACACCGTCTTCTACGTGCAACTGGAGCACCTTCACTCCTGACAGCGTGAGTAGTCGGATTGTCGTTTTGTTGGTTAAATGACGTTCGTACAGGTATTTCCCGATACAACGACTGGCGTTGCCGCACATCATGGCCTCGCTGCCGTCGGCATTGAAGATTCGCATGGAAAAGTCGGCACTTGGTTCCGTGCTGCGGTCGATAAGAACCAGTCCGTCCGAACCAATACCTTTGTTCCTGTTGCTCCATCTGATAGCCGCAGCCGCAGGGTCGGCAATAGGGTGGCGCGATACATCGACGTAGATGTAGTCGTTGCCGCAACCATGCATCTTTGTGAACGCTATCTTACTCATATTGCACTAATTCAATGCAAAGTTAATACAAAATTCTCGTCTAATTGCGAATTTTGCCCCATTTTTGAAACTACAAACACTAATAAAATAACAAATCATTATTTTTTACATCACTTTTATAACGATTTATTATTATAACACACAAAAATCCCCCCACAATCTTTCAATCTGAAAGTTGTAGGGGAATTTGATGCTTCGCATCGAGCGCTGCGCGATTACTTATTCTCTCATTTTCGATAAGCTGGGCAGCTTATCAACGAAGGTTCTAGGCCTTATGGCCACAGGTTAAGTTAACCTTTGACTGTATGTTAAGTTAATATTCTGTCGCATGAGGTGCAATGACTTTCATTAGCAGTTGCAATCAACTTATTTTCAATATTTTAGTAGTAAGTAGGGATGGTAGTATGGGGTGCCGCAGTGCGTTACGCGTTACGCGTTACAATTAAAATATTGGCACCCCCTTACTAAGCTATATATAGGCTTATAATAATATTATAATATTATTATAAAATATTATTAATAATAAATTATTACTACAATCTATCTACTCAGGGTATGACCACGCAATTTTAAAACTGTAATGTGTAACGTGTAACGCGCAAGATGCTTCGCTTTAATCCTTTATATTTTGAATGAGAGGCCGAAAAGGAGATAGGCCTTTCGGGAGTCGGGGTTTGCCGTCAGACCGGCAAAGATGGGAAGGTGGTATTTCTTTTTTATGGCGAAGTCCTTTGTGGCACGAAGAGAAACATTTGTTGCGGCAAAATGCTTGTTGCCGTAGAGTGTTGTGCGCCAGGGGACAATGCCTAACGAGGCTTCCCAGTCGAGCGTGGCAAGTCGGAATGGGGCAGTGAGCTCTATATAGCTGCTATAGGCACGTTTGCCGTCGGCATTCAGACCGTCGTTGCCGGCAAAGTTCGTGAACCATTTCACGGCGATGTAGTCGAAATCGTAGCCGACATACCCTTCCCAGATGTGGGTGGTCTTGTTGTTCTTGTACTGGAAATAGCTGCCAGTAGAGAACCAGTAGTCCGTTATGCCGACGCTGAATCCTTTGTATGTATAGTCAAGGGTGAAATCCAGTTCCTTTGTATCGGCCCAGTTGGAAATGCCCACACTGCCCCAGGTGGAGAGGCTAAGGCCTTTGTATTCGATGCCGAGAGTGGGTTGCAAGCTTACGTTTCCCAAGTCCTGACCACGCCAGATGTATTGACTGACGAAATCTACTCCGAGACTGGCTGAAATCTTGCTTTTCGTGGAGTCTGTTTTGTTTTCCTCTATTTCATTGGCGTAAATTGTTGTTGACAGGGTTAAAAGTATAGATACAGTAAGGGCTCTGAAGCCCCATTCTTTTATGGTCTTCATAATGGTTAGCCTCCCCCCTAACCCCTCCAGAAGGAGGGGAACCCAAATGGAGACTCAGGGTTTGTGTTGTTTACATAATGTTATTTGTGTTTTCTCTTCTTAGTTGTAGCACATTTCCCCATGCTCGTACACATCGAGTCCTTCATCCTCGATGCGGGCGGGAACACGGAGACCGTGAAGTTTCTTAATGCCATAGAAGAGAGTGATGCCGCATGCTGCTGCCCAGAGGTCGATGACGAGGATGCCGAAACATTCTGCTCCGAAGAAGCCCCATCCGTGACCATAGAGGGCACCGCTGCTGGTGGAGAGCAGGCCTGTCATGAGTGTTCCGAGAATGCCGCAGACACCATGTACACTGGAGGCACCGACAGGATCGTCGATGTGCAGCTTGTGGTCGATGAATTCGATTGCGAATACCAGAATGGTACCGCAGACAAGACCGATGACGACGGCGCCAGCGGGAGAAACCACGTCGCAACCAGCCGTTATGCCTACCAATCCTGCCAGAACACCGTTGAGCATCAGCGAGAAAGATGGCTTCTTGTACTTTATCCATGTGAGGAACATAGTGGCAACACCACCTGCTGCTGCGGCTAAGTTGGTGGTCAGGAATACATGGCTGATGGCTGTACGGTTGACGGCTCCTGATGCTGCCAACTGAGAACCCGGGTTGAAACCGAACCATCCCAACCATAGGATGAATACACCCAAGGCGGCGAGGGTGAGAGAGTGACCGGGGATGGCACGACTGCTGCCGTCCTTAGCGTATTTTCCGCGTCGGGGACCAAGGGCTATCGCACCGATGAGGGCAAGTACGCCTCCCACGCTATGCACTATGGCAGAGCCGGCAAAGTCGTGGAACACATCGCCGAAGGTGGTCATCATGAAGCTGTCGGCAGCATCGTTGCACAGCCAACCGCCGCCCCATGTCCAGTGCCCTTCGATGGGGTAGATGAACAGGGAGATGATGGCGCTGTATATGACGTACATGGAAAACTTGGTACGTTCAGCCATTGCACCGCTGACAATCGTGGCAGAGGTGGCGCAGAATACTGTTTCGAAGATAAGGAAACCCTCAACGGGGAGGTCACCTTCGTAGAAGGAGAGATTGCCCCAGTTGGGCATTCCTATGAATCCTGCACCGTCGGAACCGAACATAAAGCCGAATCCAACGAACCAGAACAGCAAGGAGCCAAACATGAAGTCCACAAAGTTCTTGAAAAGAATGTTGACGGTGTTTTTGCCGCGCGTGAAGCCAGCCTCACACAGTGCAAAGCCGGGTTGCATGAAGAAAACCAACATTGCTGCCAATAACATCCATACGGTATCCAGTGAAAGTGCTATTTCGTTCATATTTCAAAAATCTAAGGGTTAAACTAAAACTTCTTTTTACTTAACTACTTTTTGTCTCTAAGAACCATGTCGCCGTTTTCGCCAGTGCGGATGCTCCATGTGTCAATCATCTCGCTCACGAAGATGCGACCGTCGCCAACCTCGCCTGTGTGGGCAGTGTTGATAATCACCTTTACGGTGGGCTCCACGAACTGGTCGCGACACACAATTGTCACGGCTACACGCTCAATAACGTCAGTTGAGTATTGTACACCACGGTAGATGCGTTCCTGACGGCTCTGGCCAATGCCATGAACGTCGTGGTATTCAAACCAGTCGATGTCTGAAGAAAGTAGTGCTTCCTTGACATCCTCAAACTTTGTCTTTCGGATAATTGCTTCAATCTTTTTCATAGAAAATCATTTTGCCTTAAAACCTAATAATAATGAATATAACTCACTGATATCAATGAACTTGGGTGCAAAGTTACGGCAGTATGAGAAAACAGCACTCAAAAAATGGTTTTTTGTGAATATTATATTTCTTTTGCTCATAAAATGTAAGTAAAATAGCATTTCTAATATCAAATTGTTACAAAAAGGCTGTAAATGGCCGTATTTTGTTATAAATCGTAAGTTTGCCGCAATTTAAAGAACGAAAGATGGTCGTAGGGCACTTGCATGACGTTGATATGCTGTAACTTTGCACCCAGAATGAATTATATAAATCATTTTATTTATTAAGGTATATATGGTAAAAAGGTTTATTGATGAGAATGGATTGTATCAACCAGATTACGAGCACGATGCCTGTGGTGTAGGTATGGTGGTGAATATTCATGGTGGTAAGAGCCATGAGCTGGTGGATAATGCGCTGAAGGTGTTGGAGAATATGGAGCACCGCGGAGCCGAGACGCGCGATAAGACAGGTGACGGTGCCGGTATTATGGTGCAGATTCCCCACGAGTTTATCCTTTTGCAGGGTATTCCCGTTCCGGAAAAGGGAAGATATGGCACAGGACTGGTGTTCCTTCCCAAGGAAGAAAAGGCGCAGGAGGAAATTCTGAGTATCGTTATAGAGGAAGTGGAGCGCGAGGGTCTGCAGTTGATGCATGTGCGCGTTGTTCCAACTAATCCGGAGGTGCTTGGTGCTGCTGCCCGCGAAGTGGAGCCAGATATCAAGCAGATTTTCGTTACTGGAGTTGACGAAGAAAGGGCAGAGGCCTTTGACTGTATCTTATATAAAATAAGGAAAAGGATTGAAAATAGAGTTACTGCAGAGGATTTCTACATCTGCTCTCTCTCAAGTAAGAATATAATATATAAAGGTATGCTGACATCGGGACAGCTCAGACGCTATTTCCCCGATCTGTCGAATCCTTATTTTACAAGCGGTCTTGCCCTTGTGCATTCACGTTTCTCCACTAACACCTTCCCGAAATGGAAGTTGGCTCAGCCTTTCCGCCTGTTGGCGCACAATGGTGAGATAAACACAATTCGTGGTAATCGCGGTTGGATGAAGGCACGTGAGAGCGTGCTGAACAACGGTAAGTTGGGCGATATAAGCGACTTGAGACCTATCTTGCAGAAAGGAATGAGCGATTCTGCCAGTCTCGACAATGTTCTGGAGTTCTTGGTTATGAGCGGTTTGTCGTTACCACAGGCTATGGCGATACTGGTGCCGGAGAGCTTCAACGACAAGAACCCCATCAGTGAGGACCTGAAGGCGTTTTATGAGTATCATTCGATATTGATGGAACCGTGGGATGGACCGGCTGCTTTGCTGTTGTCCGATGGACGTTTTGCCGGCGGTATGCTCGACCGCAATGGTCTGCGTCCCAGTCGTTACACTATCACCAAGCAGGGAATGATGGTGGTTGCAAGCGAGGTCGGAGTAATGGATTTCGAGCCAAACGACGTAGTGAGAAAAGGACGTTTGCAGCCTGGTAAGATACTGATAATAGACACTTTGGAGGGCAAGATATATTACGATGGCGAAATAAAGGAACAGCTCGCCAAGGCCCATCCTTACCGCGAATGGTTGAGTACCAATCGTATTCAGTTGGAGAAATTGAAGAGCGGTCGTCATGTGGAGAACTCCGTTGAGAACTTCGAGCGCAAACTCATAAACTTCGGTTTCGGACAGGAAGACATTGACAAAACTATCGTTCCTATGGCTACAGCAGGACAGGAACCGGTGGCTGCTATGGGTAACGACACTCCGCTGGCAGTAGTCAGCGACCGTCCGCAGATATTCTTCAACTACTTCCGTCAGCAGTTCGCACAGGTGACGAATCCTGCCATCGACCCCATTCGTGAAGAGTTGGTGATGTCGCTGACCGAGTATATCGGAGCCGTGGGTACGAATATCCTGACTCCTGACGCAAGCAACTGCAAGATGGTGCGTCTGCCACAGCCAGTGCTCACTAACACACAGCTCGACATCCTCTGCAATATCCGCTACAAGGGCTTCAACACTAAGAAGTTGGCGATGACATTCAAAGCCCACTCTCGCCCCCTCCCAATGGGAGGGGAGGTTGAATACCCCCATGCTGGAGAGGATTTACAGCAAGCACTGGATAAACTATGTAAAGATGCAGAGCAAGCAGTGGATGATGGTTATAACTACATCATTCTGACGGATAAGGTATCTGAAGCCCCCTCCCTTGGGGAGGGGATGGGGTGGGCATTTATCCCTTCCCTGTTAGCAGTATCGGCTGTACACCACTATCTTATCAGTGTAGGAAAACGCGTTCAGACGGCGTTGATAGTGGAGAGCGGAGAAATTCGCGAGGTGATGCACGCAGCATTGCTGTTGGGCTATGGCGCAAGTGCTATCTGTCCGTATATGACATTCGCCGTGCTCGACGACCTTGTCAAGAAACACAAGATTCAGGAGGAATATACTACTGCTGAAGCCCATTACATCAAGGCTGTTGATAAGGGCTTGAAGAAGATTATGTCGAAGATGGGTATTTCCACCATCCGCAGCTATCGTGGTGCCAAGATTTTCGAGAGTATCGGACTTAGCGAGGATTTGCTGAGGAGATATTTCGGAACAGAGGTCAGCACAATCGGTGGCATAGGACTGAAGGAAATCGCCCGCGATGCCATCCGTTTGCACGACGAAGCATATCTCTCACCTCTTGACTCTCGCCTCTCGCCACTCAAAAACAATGGGCAGTTCTCGTGGCGTAAGGACGGAATACTTCATGCGTGGAATCCCGAAACCATTGCCAACTTGCAGATTGCCACACGTCTTGGTTCGTATAAGAAGTTCAAGGAGTGGGCTGCCATCGTGGATAATGGCGAAAAACCGATATTCATACGTGACTTCTTTGATTTCAAGAGAGCTGCAATGCCTACTCCCATAGATGAGGTGGAGCCCGTGGAGAGTATTGTCAGACATTTCGTCACTGGAGCAATGTCTTTCGGAGCACTTAGCATTGAGGCTCATCAGGCATTGGCACTGGCGATGAATAAGCTCGGAACGCGCAGCAATACCGGTGAAGGCGGCGAGGATAATGCCCGTTACCACACTGAGGTTGACGGCGTATCGCTGTCCAGCAAGACAAAACAGATTGCCAGCGGTCGATTTGGAGTCACTGCCGAGTATCTTGTCAATGCCGAGGAGATACAGATTAAGGTGGCACAGGGTGCTAAGCCCGGTGAGGGCGGTCAGTTGCCAGGCTTTAAGGTCAATGAGATTATCGCCAAAACCAGAAACGCAATTCCTGGCATCAGTCTTATTTCACCTCCACCTCACCACGATATTTACAGTATTGAAGACCTTGCCCAACTGATATTCGACCTGAAGAATGTGAACCCGACGGCTGCTGTCAGTGTGAAGCTGGTAGCGGAAAGCGGTGTCGGCACTATTGCCGCAGGTGTGGCTAAGGCCAAGGCTGACCTCATCGTTATCAGTGGGGCAGAGGGTGGTACTGGAGCAAGTCCTGCATCGTCAATGCGCTTTGCCGGTATCTCGCCTGAGATTGGTCTGGCAGAGACTCAGCAGACTCTCGTCATTAACGGCTTGAGAAATCAGGTGCGTCTGCAGACCGACGGTCAGTTGAAGACGGCAAAGGACGTCATTATCATGGCGATGCTCGGTGCCGACGAGTTTTCTTTCGGAACTTTGCCTCTCATCGTGCTTGGTTGCGTGATGATGCGTAAATGTAACACAAATACCTGTCCTGTAGGTGTAGCAACACAGGATGAACGTCTGCGTCAGCGTTTCATGGGACGTGCCGAGTATGTGGTGAACTTCTTTACTTTCCTCGCTCAGCAGGTACGTGAATACCTCGCTGAAATCGGCGTGCACTCGTTGAAGGAAATCATCGGACATACGGAACTTATAGTTCAGAATGAAGAATTAAGAATGAAGAATGAAGAACTGGATGTTGCTGAGAAGTGGAAGACTATCGATTTCAGCCGTTTGCTGCATCGTCCCGAAACGGAGGCTCCCCTTTATTGGGATCGTGGTCAGTTCACGAAGGTGACCGGTGTGAAGGACGAGGAAATCATCCGTGCTGCATCCAAGGCTATTGAGAATGGTGAGGAGATAAGTCTCGACTATGCCATACGCAATACTGACCGAGCTGTGGGAACGATGCTTTCAGGCGTAATTGCCAAACGCTATGGCGAGGCTGGTTTGCCTGACGGTACAATCCGTCTTAAGTTCAAGGGCTCTGCAGGACAGTCGTTCGGTGCTTTTGCCGTTCGCGGTCTCGATATGCGCCTTGAGGGTGAGACAAACGACTATTTCGGAAAGGGCCTTTCTGGTGGACGCATTAGCATCCTGCCTCCAGTGCGCAGAAACGACGATTTCATCGTGGAAAATAACATCATTGCAGGTAACACCGGACTTTATGGTGCCACCAGTGGCGAACTGTATGTGAATGGTTGTGTTGGTGAGCGCTTTGCCGTACGTAACTCTGGTGCTGTTGCCGTTGTGGAAGGTGCTGGTGACCACTGTTGTGAATATATGACGGGTGGACGAGTTGTCGTACTCGGTAAGACGGGACGTAATTTCGCTGCCGGTATGAGTGGTGGTGTTGCCTATGTCTATGACCGCGACCATACCTTCGATTTCTTCTGCAATATGGATATGGTGGAAATTAACCTTGTGGAGGAATCTGCTCACCGTAAGGAGTTGCTGGAACTCGTGCGTCGTCATTATTTACACACTGGAAGTCCACTTGCAGGACGTATGCTTGACGACTGGAACCGCTACGTTGACGACTTCATTCAAGTCGTTCCTATCGAGTACAAACGTGTGCTTGAAGAGGAGAAAATGGCTCGTCTGCATGAGAAGATTGCCGACATACAGCGCGACTACTAATTATCAATTATCCATTATCAATTATCAATTGGAAAAAGATGGGAAATCCAAAAGCTTTTCTGACAGTTCCTCGTAAAGAGGCTGGATATAGACCTGTTCATGACCGCGTCCTTGATTTCGGAGAGGTTGAACAGACACTTAACACTCGTGATAGACAGGAGCAGGCTTCACGTTGTATGGATTGTGGCGTGCCTTTCTGTCACTGGGCTTGTCCGTTGGGCAACAAAGACCCGGAATGGAACGACGCTCTCTATCGTGGGGAGTGGGAAACTGCATATAAAATATTAAAGAAAACAAATCCCTTCCCTGAGTTTACAGGACGCATCTGTCCGGCTCTGTGTGAAAAGGCTTGTGTGCTTTATCACACAACTGGTGAGGCCGTTACCAATCGCGAAAACGAAGCTGCAATCGCTGAGCGTGCCTTCCTTGAAGGGTATGTAACCATCGAAAGTCCCAAGCGTAACGGTAAGAGGGTGGCAGTCATAGGTAGTGGTCCTGCTGGACTTGCTGCTGCTACTCGCCTCAACTATCTGGGTTACAAAGTAACGGTGTTCGAGAAGAACGAAGCCGCAGGCGGCCTCCTTCGCTACGGCATACCAAACTTCAAGCTGAACAAGAAGATTATAGACCGCCGCATCAGTGTTATGGAGCAAGAGGGTGTGGAGTTCATTTACGGCGCTGCCGTAAAAATTGACAATGGACAATTGACAATTGACAATTGTTCCGTCCCCGATAATTATCCATTATCCATTATTAATTATCCATTTGATGCAATTGTGATTGCATCAGGCACTCCTACTGCTCGCGATCTCAAAGCCCCCGGTAGGGAACTGAAAGGTGTCCACCTCGCCCTTGAACTTCTATCTCAGCAAAATCGCGTCCTGGCTGGTATGGAGTTCTCTAAGGGTGAGCGTGTGACGGCAAAGGATAAGGATGTGTTGGTTATCGGTGGTGGTGACACGGGAAGCGATTGCATCGGTACTGCTCATCGTCAGGGGTGCAAGAGTGTAACACAGATAGAGATTATGCCCAAACCGCCCGTTGGTCACAATCCTGCAACCCCTTGGCCAAACTGGCCTGTAATCCTCAAAACCACCAGCAGTCACGAGGAGGGTTGTACACGTCGCTGGAATATAAACACCCTCGAATTCATCGGGGAAAATGGCAAAGTGACAGGCGTGAAAGTTCAGGAGATAGATTGGAAACCTAACCCCGATGGTGGTAGACCTATAATGATGGAGAAGGGCGAGCCGGAAATCATAAAGGCCGACTTGGTGCTTCTCGCTATGGGATTCCTTAAACCTGAACATCCTCAGTATCCGGAAAATGTTTTCCTGTGCGGCGATGCTGCCAATGGTGCTTCACTTGTGGTACGTGCCATTGCCTCTGGTCTTCAGACAGCCGACCGCATACATAAATATTTAAGTAGTAAATAGTAGATTGTCAAATTGTAAAATTTTTTAGTTATGGCAAACGAATTAAGATTTCAAGTTGTAGGTGAGGCGTTCAAGAAGAAGCCTCTCGAAGTAAAAGCTCCAAGTGCAAGACCTTGTGAATACTTTGGTAAATATGTCTTCAACCGCGAGAAGATGTATAAATATCTTCCCAAGAGTGTGTATGAGAAGATGGTTGATGTGATAGACAACGGTGCCCGACTCGACCGTACTATAGCAGATGCTGTTGCTGCCGGCATGATGCAGTGGGCAAAGGAGAACGGTGTGACACATTACACCCACTGGTTCCAGCCCCTGACAGAAGGCACAGCCGAGAAGCACGACTCTTTCATCGAGCACGATGGAAAGGGCGGTATGATAGAAGAATTCAGTGGTAAACTCCTCGTACAGCAGGAACCTGACGCCAGTTCTTTCCCCAGCGGTGGTATCCGTAGCACTTTCGAGGCTCGCGGTTATTCTGCATGGGATCCTACAAGCCCTGTATTTATCATCGACGACACTCTCATCATTCCCACGGTATTCATCAGTTACAGCGGTGAATCGCTCGACTACAAGGCTCCTCTGCTCCGTGCTCTGAAGGCTGTCAACGTTGCTGCGACAGAGGTGTGCCATTATTTCGACCCTTCGGTCAAGAAGGTTACCAGCAATCTTGGTTGGGAACAGGAGTATTTCCTTGTTGATGAAGGTCTCTATGCCGGACGTCCCGACCTCCTGCTGACAGGTCGCACGCTGATGGGACACGATTCGGCAAAGAACCAGCAGATGGACGACCACTATTTCGGTGCAATCCCTGAGCGCGTAGCTGCTTTCATGCGTGAATTGGAAATAGAAGCTTTGATGCTTGGTATTCCTTGTAAGACTCGTCACAACGAGGTGGCTCCAAACCAGTTCGAGGTGGCTCCAATCTTCGAGGACACAAACCTTGCCGTTGACCACAATATGTTGTTGATGTCGCTTATGAAGCGTGTTGCTCGTAAGCATGGTTTCCGTGCTCTCTTACACGAGAAGCCCTTTGCGGGAATCAATGGTTCTGGTAAGCATAACAACTGGAGCCTTTCTACCGACAATGGAGTGCTGCTGCACGCCCCTGGAAAGACTGCGGAACAGAACCTTCGCTTCGCCGTATTCATCGTGGAAACCCTGATGGGGGTATATAAGCACAACGGACTGCTGAAGGCTTCGATTATGTCAGCAACTAACGCTCATCGTCTGGGTGCAAATGAGGCTCCTCCAGCCATCATCTCCAGCTTCCTCGGTAAGCAGCTTTCCGAACTTCTCGACCACATCGAAAAGGCCGATAAGGAAGACCTCTTCTCTATGGACGGCAAGCAGGGTATGCAACTCGACATTCCTGAAATCCCTGAGTTGTTAATCGATAATACCGACCGCAACCGCACATCGCCTTTCGCCTTCACGGGTAACCGCTTCGAGTTCCGTGCTGTGGGCAGTGAAGCAAACTGTGCCAGCGCCATGATTACTCTGAATGCAGCAGTTGCTGAGGCTCTTTTCTCGTTCAAGAAGCGTGTGGATGCTCGTATCGCCGAGATTGCCAAGGACTTCGAGCACTCGGAACACAACGCAACATTCCATGCCATCATCGATGTTCTCCGTGAGGATATCAAGGCTTGCAAGCCCATCCGCTTCGACGGCAACGGCTACAGTGATGAGTGGAAGGCCGAGGCTGCCAAGCGCAGACTGGACGTGGAGACTTCTTGCCCCGTCATCTTCGAGCGCTATCTCGACAAGGAAAGCATCGACATGTTCGAGAGCCTTGGCGTGATGACCAAGAAGGAACTGGAGGCTCGCAACGAGGTGAAGTGGGAGACCTACACGAAGAAGATTCAGATTGAGGCCCGCGTTTTGGGCGACCTCTCGATGAACCACATCATCCCCGTGGCCACCAGCTACCAGAGTGCCCTGCTGAAGAACGTGGAGCGCATGACTGCCGCCTTCCCCGCAGAGAAAGCTGCCGCGCTCAACGCCCGCAACCTCAAACTCATCGAGGAGATTGGAGAGCGCACGGCTACCATTGAGGCCAAGGTTGAGGAACTTGTTGCCGCCCGCAGGGTTGCCAACAAACTGGAGGACGAGCACAAGAAGGCCATTGCCTATCACGACACCATCGCCCCGATGTTCGACACCATACGTTACCAGATTGACAAGCTGGAACTCATCGTTGACGATGCCCTCTGGCCTTTGCCCAAGTACCGCGAACTGCTCTTCATCCGCTAATCGCAGGTTGGCAGTAACGAATAAGGACTACCCCGCATCAGGAGTAGTCCTTTTCTTTTGCCCGAAAGATAGTAATGTTCAGTCGGAGGGATGGTATTCTTGTCGCTGTAGGATTAGTAATCCTTCAGCAATAGGATTAGTAATCTTCCAGGGGGAACATCATGGTGTTGTGACTGCAGAGAAGGGCAAGCCCGAAATCCTCAAGGCCGAGCTGGTTCTGCTGGCTATGGGCTTCCTCAAGCCCGAGCATCCTGAGTACCCCGACAACGTCTTCGTCTGCGGCGACTCCGCCAATGGCGCCAGCCTCGTGGTCCGCGCCCTCTTCGGATAGGCATGACATAAGCATTCGCTTAACACTCAACACAAAGAAGGCACGCCAATCAGCGTGCCTTCTTTGTGTTGAGGTTAGAATTGATTTACTTAATAAACCAATTGTCCGTTATTGCATTTAACTGTAATCGTCTTCACGGTCACCTTATTGGCGTTTTTAATATAGATTTCCACAGTGAAAGACTTGCCATAATAAGTCTCGCTGACTCCTTTCTCCTGCGCTTTAATCGTAGCTTTCACATCCTCAATAACTTCGTCAAGAGTAGCATCTTCCCACTCGTCATCACAGATGAGATTCTCCATTATATATTTCAGGGCTTCCTTATCACTACTGTCCAGGTTGCCATAGTCGGTCACCTTATAATCCAAGGTGTAGATACCCTTCACGTTTCCATCGATATTTACAACTTCTTCATCGTCGTCACCGCAAGAGGTCAGAACGCTAGCACCCATGAACATGCAAAGGCAGAGGCTCATCAAATAGAAAAACTTTTTCATTGTTTGTTTTGTTTAAATTGTTAATATAATAAAGATATAAAATAAATTATTATCCAGAAACATCTTTTTTTTTCGGAGTGCAAAGATATTCCGAAATACCAAAACCTGCAAGATAAATATCGCCATAAGCAAAGATTTTGCATTAGCTGAGACATTTTTTGCATTAGCTGTAAGTCGCCCTACACTCCAGATTCACCAATTAACTCTATTTCGACCTCAATTCAAGCATTTCCGACATCGGCAAACGTCGATGAAATGGGCAAAAAACAAACTTTTTTTTGAATACTTGCCTGATTTCACTGAAAAAGTAGTAATTTTGCGGCGTAAACACCGCGAGTCTGCTCACGCTCGGCCATCGATGCAAGCATCATGGCACTCGCTAAACCTTAGACTTGCATTCCGAAAGGAATAATAAGAACGATATGCCTGAACAGATAACTCCATTGTCGATACTATATCTCCTGCTCCACGGCGCAGGAACAGCCGTGTGCGTCGTGCTGTTCCTCTACCTGCTGCTCTGCCGGGGCAAGGCCATCGCACCCGACATCACGCCGCCCGCACGACTGCGCCGCTGGGCAGCGGCATTATTCGGTATCATGGCCCTGGTCCACATCTGGTGGATACTGTTCTACACATACTCGGACGACAGCCGCTCGGTGATTTACGGGTTGCTCGTTGCTCTCGACTGCATGGTGCTGCCCCCCGTTTTCATCGGCACACTGTTGAATATGCTGCAGGACCGCCGCCGACCGCTATGGCCCATTGTAGTCGTCATGACGCCTTGCGCGGTGCTCGCAGTGCTGCAGACAGCTCTGCCATCCATCGACCTCACGACTCCGAACGAGGTCTATGGACTGGTACTCGCCGTGGCCTTTATTATATATATGGTGGTGGCCGTGCGGCAATATGGGCGGTGGCTGCGCGACAACTACGCCGACCTGGAGCACAAGGAGGTGTGGGTCAGCCTTGCGCTGCTCATCGGCCTCATGGTACTGCTCATGAGCTTTGAATATACTGACAACTACGTGATGTCGACCATCGCCCACCTCACCGGCTTCCCGTTGGCGGGTCTCCTGCTGTGGCGCGTGGAGACATTGCCGCAGCTGGATGAAGCGGCAGAGCGCGAGGACGACATCCTGCCGGAGGCGGAGACAATCCCTGACCCCCTCCCTGTTAGTGATGCTTTATCCCATATCGGCCAACTACTTACGAAGCACTGCGAGGACACGCAGCTCTACCTGCAGCCAGACCTGACCCTGACGCAACTCTCGGTAGCCATCGGCGTGAACCACTACTATCTCAGCCAGTATTTCGCCAGTCAGGATACAAGCTACTATGCATACATCCACGACCTTCGCATCCGTCATTTCATAGCCCGCTACCGTGAGCTTGCCGCCGCACATGAGCCCATCGTCGCCCAGCAGCTGGCCCAAGAGAGCGGCTACCACAGCTACAGCACCTTCAGTACCGCCTTCAAACAGCGCATGCACAAGAGCGTCGCCGCCTGGATGCGCGAAGGCCAATGTCCTCAACCGCGTAACCGTTGCTCCGATGTTTGACACCATTCGTCGTCAGATAGACAAACTGGAGCTTATCGTCGATGATAGCTTATGGCCTCTGCCAAAGTATCGCGAGCTGTTGTTTATCCGATAAGTGATATACGGTTTCTGATAATGGAGGGGAGTTTTCGGACTCCTCTTTATTCGTCTTACAATATGTTAGTTGCTCCAAAATTTGGCTTTTCGCTCAATTTGCACTATCTTTAACCTTCGGTTTTAAGGAATTATCGTACCTTTGACCCTGCTTTGCAGTGTCGAAGATAGGCTGCAACTCGGAAATAAAAGAATAAATTCTTTGTATTTCGCTCGTTTTGCACTATCTTTGCACCCAAATTGAAAGTGCAACCATTTCGTGGGAAGAAAATTCATCGTTTTTTGTATGCTGATGCTGACGGCTGCTGTGAAGATGGCCGCCCAGATGGTAACGGGTGAAATCGTCGATAAGGAGTTCGGCGACCCAATGCCTGGCGTATATATATATTATGTTGATGATAAGTCCACAATGGTGGTCAGCGATATCAATGGACGTTATAAGATAGCAGCCAGAAAGGGACAGTTGCTGTTCTCTGTTGTCGGTTACGACAAATATATGGTTGAGACCGACGGCAAGGAGCAGAAGTTGAACGTTCAGTTGGTGGAGACGGCAAGTTCGCTGAATGAGGTCGTGATTGACCGCAAAAAACAGAAATACAGCCGTAAGAACAATCCCGCAGTTGAGATGATGCGTAAGGTTATCGATGCCAAGAAGTCGAGCGACCTCTACGAACAGGATTTCTTCTCTTATCAGAAGTACGAGAAGATGACACTTGCGCTGAATGAGTTTACCCCCAAGGTTTTCGAGGACGACCATTTCAAGCATTTCCCATTCCTGAAGGAACACGTCGAGAGGAGTCCTGAGACAGGCAAACTGATATTGCCTTTGACTGTTGAGGAAAAGGTGAGTCGACAGATTTACCGCAAGAGTCCGAAGTCGGAGAAGACAATCGTAATCGGTCAGCATAACGAGGGTGTTACCGAACTTATCAATACCGGTGATATTGTGAACAATATGCTTGCCGACTGCTTCACGGATATAGATATCTACAAGGATGATGTGCGATTGTTGCAATATCCGTTCATTAGCCCCATTTCAACGAAGAAAGCTATAGGTTTCTATCGCTATTTTATTGTCGATACGTTGTTGGTGGACAAGCAGGAGTGCTTCCAAGTAGATTTCACTCCCAACAATGCTCAGGACTTCGGTTTCTCGGGTTCGCTGTATATTCTGGCAGACTCTACGTGGCGATTGAAGAAAGCACACCTCAATATCCCTGCCCGCAGCGATGTGAACTTCGTGGAGCACATGGATATCATACAGGATTTTGAACCTCTGCCATCCGGTGAACAGGTGGTTAAGGACGCTAAGATGATAGTCCAGCTCAAGATTGCCTCCTTCATCCAGAAACTTCAGGTGGAACGTACCGTAAGATATAGCGCTTTCGATTTCAATATTATTCCCGAACGCACGTTCAAGATACGTGGTGATGTGAAGGTGGAGAGTTCGGCACAGATGCGCGACGAAGAATTTTGGGAGGAATTCCGACCTGCCCCCTTGACAAAGAGCGAAAACCAGCTTAACCTGTTGCTGGAACGCATCAAGAACATCAAGGGCATGAAGTATATCATCTGGGTGGGTAAGGCATTCATAGAAAACTACGTTGAAACCGCCATAAATCCCGACAAGAAGAGTCTTGTGGATATCGGTCCTGTGAACACGATGATTGGTAGTAACTTCGTGGAAGGCTTCCGTCTGCGTGCTTCTGCTCAAACCACTGCGGCACTCAATCCTCACTGGTTTGGTAAGGCCTATGTGAAATATGGTTTTGGCGATAAACGCTGGAAGGGTATGGGCGAGGTCACGTATTCCTTTAACAAGAAGGACCATCTGCCTCGTGAGTATCCTTGCCGCAATCTTACATTTACATATACAAACGATGTAAGCTCACCCAGTGATAAGTATGTGCCTACGGATAAGGATAACGTATTTTTCGCGTTGAAATGGACTCCTGTGAAGCACATGAACTATTTCGAGCGCTACAATCTGTTGTGTGACTGGGAATGGGAAAACGGTTTCCGACTGACTACTCAACTACGTCGTGAGTGGAACGAGGCTGCCGGTGCCTTGTTCTATCAAACGCTTAATAATGGTATGTATGACGGCAGTGGACGTTATGTTCCAAACACGCAGAACGGACCGTTGATTCATAAGATATATTTCACGGAGGCAACAGTAGGACTGGAGTATCAGCCAGGAGCTACATACCTGAACACGAAGCAACGCCGTGTGCCCACAAACTTCGACTCGCCAATCATGGGACTGACACATACCATGGGTGTGAAGAATGTATTGGGCAGTCAGTATAATTACAACTTCACTGAAGCTACACTATACAAGCGTTTCTGGCTCCATTCATGGGGTAAGATTGACTGTATGGCAAAATACGGAATGCAGTGGAACAAGGTTCCTTATCCGTTCCTGATTACTCCTGCAGCCAACCTTAGTTACATCATGGAGCTCTATTCGTTCAACCTGATTAACAATATGGAGTTCCTCAACGACCGCTATGCTTCGCTCATACTTTCATGGGATATGAATGGTAAGATTCTGAACCGAATCCCACTTGTCAAAAAGTTAAAATGGCGCGAATTCATCGGATTAAATATGCTGTGGGGAACCCTCACTGACAAGAATAATCCATTCTTGGCAAAGAATATGAACGACCCACATTTGATGTTCTTCCCAGGTGTGTATAAGAATGGGCAGTTCCAATACACTTCTCATGTGATGAACCGCCGTATGCCTTACTTCGAAGCTGTGGTGGGAATACACAATATATTAAAGATATTCCATGTGGAATACGTTCATCGCCTGAACTACCACTATCCAAATACCCAGAAGTGGGGCATTCGTTTCTCGTTCCGAGTAACTTTCTAAACTAAAAATTTAATCGTAGTTGACGCTGCGCAGACGATTGTAGATTTCTACGTCTATGGGCAGTGTTATCTTGAAGTTGAGCATACTGCCTTCCACGATGTTCAACTCAATGCCTCCAATCTCGTTTACAAGTGTAAACAATGATTGCGAATCGTAGATTCCTTTATTCTCCGTTTCCTTGACAATGTGAAGGAGAGTGCGCATGGGGAAGGTGATAGGTGTCTGTGCACGCATCAGTTCATCGCGCTTTACGAAACCATTGGATTTCTCGCCGTCCTTGGTGCGAACGTATGATTCGTGGCTGTAGAGTGCTGTTACGGCATTTCCACGTTCGCTACAGGTGAGTATGTTGCTGCTGATGATTTGATGCGACACAAACGGGCGCACACCCTCGTGAACCAGCACGATGCTGTTGTCGTCAATGCCGTTTTTCATCAGTCCCTTTATTCCGTTCATCACCGAGCGATGACTGGTGGTACCAGATGCCATACAGCGACGGAACTTGCTAATATGACCTATTTCTGCCTGATTCACGACATAGTTCTCCCACTCTGTGTTGCACACAACCCATATCTCGTCGATAAGAGGATGACGCTCGAAGGCCTTCATCGTGTGAAGAAGGATGCTCTCGCCGTCAGT
The DNA here is from genome assembly GCA_902781515.1 of uncultured Bacteroidales bacterium. Classification (GTDB taxonomy): domain Bacteria; phylum Bacteroidota; class Bacteroidia; order Bacteroidales; family Bacteroidaceae; genus Physcousia. The sequence continues at coordinate 140,405 of CACZJU010000004.1, forward strand.
CTCGATGAACTGCTTGGGACGTGTGGATTTCATGCGCAGGCCGTAGCCTCCAGCCAACAATAGGGCTATAATTCGTGGATTATTCATGGTTGGTTAGATTTTTCTGGAATTCTACGCAGAAGCCTTCGTGGCGTCGGCGTGTATAGAAACGTACCGGTTCGAGCACAATGATTTCGAACAGGGGGAATATTATAGGGTAACCTACAAGCAGCGAAAGGAAGAGAACACCAACGCGGAGGTCGAAGGTCAGAATGTTTGTCAACGGCATCAGGGGCAGGCTCTTTTGACGGAAGTCTTTTCGTAAATCGCTTGGTATGTTGTTGCCGTAGGTCGCTATGAGTTGTTTGTGGAACTCCTGGAAACGTGGTGTCTGGTCTTCCTGACCTTTGGTGTACGAGCGGTAGAAGAAGAGATACAACTTCTCGAACCATTCGCCGCGTCGCCATCCGAGTTCGTTGTATCGGGCATTCTCCTGAGCATAGGTGTCGAACTCGCTTTTCTCGTTACCAAATGCAAACCACAGGTGGATGTTCTTGTAGTAGTCGGCAAGGGCAGCCTGTCTGCCGTGACAGATGAAGCCGGCGTAGGCACACAACAGCCAAATCCAAATTCCCAACTGAGGCTGCAGGCGCAGCACGATGCCCAGATAGATACAGAAGAACCAGATGTCGCCTGCCAGTCCGTCGAGCAGACGGCCCACGAGAGTGCGCTGGTTCGTCATTCGTGCCAACTGACCATCGGCGCAGTCGTACCAGTTTGCCCACACCAACAGCGCCATTCCAATGAGGTTCATCCTGATGTCGGTGGAGTAGAAGAAATAGCCGCTGGCTGCACCAATGACGATAGATATTAGGGTTACGGCGATAGGGTGGATGTGGAGAGCCTTGAAGAACAGAGCCCACAGGTAGCCCGGTGTTCGGGTTACGTAAAGCTCAAAGGGGCCTTCAGTGTCTTCCGACTTCATCGTGGCCTGCACTTTCTCCTTCAGACTCATTTCCTACTCTATGTTAAAATCAGTGGCAAAGTTACAAATTTTTTGCAACAAAATTGCTTCTAAAGCGGGAAAACTCGCAAATCTGGACTCATTTGATTTTTCAGCCCGACAATAAATCGGAAACAAATTTGCGTTTTTCCATTTTCAAACCGTTTTTGAGTTAATAATTATTTTTCAAACTTACCACCGTCTATTATATAACTTCGCGCCATCCCTCTAAGGTTAAAAACATCATTAAGAGGTATGTCAATAGGACCCTTGTTAGTATGTATTTCCCCTGTTACCAAACCTGACAAATTGGATAGCATCTTGAAACATTCTACAGAACTATCGTCTGAGGCGTGGAAACCCGCCATCGCAATACCTCTATCGTCTATAGTTTCTGATACAAACGGGAACACCTTAAACTTTATTCCTTCATAATTAAACTCCAGCATATCAATTTTGGTGACACCCTTGTAGAAAAGCACCACACTTATCCTAAAGCCGTCTGCATACGAAGTAGGCTTTTCTGACAACAAGTTCCAGAAGTGTAGGTCATAACTTGCAGTAAGCGTTTCGCACTTCCAAGATAGTGATATACAATTATTTTTTTCGTCGTACTCAGCCTTTATGTCGGAATCTTCATCGTTATAGTCAGAAACTATCTTTTCCAAAGCCTCACGTTCTTTTTCTTTCAATTCCGATGAGTCTTGCACACGAGAACAAGCTGCGAGCATGAAGAAAGCAGCCATTAGTGTAATTGCCTTTTTCATGCTTTCTTTGATTTGTTCTTATACTGGGCCAGTTCGTCCTGAAGAGCGTCTATTGTGGCGTTCTTTGTCTTGATAGTCTCTTGCAGCAATTTTATTGTGTCAATAAGAGTGTCAAGACGGGCATCATTTTTTTGTTCTGCTTCGTCAGTTGTAACAGATGGCTCAACAAGATACATGTTGCCGCTCCCACGCAAAAGCCATTCTGCCGATAGTTCTCCGTAATTAGCAAGGGTGTTGATGACAGTTTCAAGAGACAGGTCTCTTTTGCCGTGAAACTGGTTGTGGAGGGTTGCGTGCTTCATCCCGATGCCTCCTGCAAACGCATTTAATGTCAAGCCTGTTTGCTCTTTGAATTCGACAAGCCGATTAAAAACATCTTGTCTAAAGTCTTTCGTTTCCATTTTTCAAACCGTTTTTAAGTTAAAAATTGTGTCAAATGGCGTTATTTTTCACAAAATTGCGCCAGTTGTTGCAATTTTCTCCAAAAAAATTTGGAATAATTGCGCCAAATGTTATACCTTTGCGGTATCAAATCAATCAATCGAGGGCAAAGTTATGACAAAAACGGCAATTTTCCAAGCAAATCTTTCAAAAACTCTCGTTCTCGGCTTGATTGTAACAAGCGGATGCTAATTTGCGTGTTCGCAGGTATGCACCAAGAGGGGTGCAGCAGGTTCGAGTCCTGGCATGACCGCCATTGAAGAAGAGTTCTTTGACAGACTGTTACAATCAAACATATTTAGAGCTCGCCATTGGACGCCAAAGCTACATAAACACGGGCAAGGCCCGTTAAGGGTAGATAGGGGCGGAGTGAGACGGGGCTGAATGTTCCCCGGAGCAGCGACCATTATAACCCAAAGAGAGGGGACGGTCGTAAAGAGTAACGTCGAGCTGCCCGACAGAGAGCAGCGGAGTAGATAACACATTATTAAAATATAAGGCAGGTTTTCCACATTTTCAAACCGTTCCTGCCTTGGCCATAGCCTCAGCGGAGGCTTGTAAGCGTACACATCGGAACACGCATGGCCACTACACCCCTTAATTTTAACGACAATGATTAATTTCAAGAAACTGAGTAGTCAGATACACAAGGGAGGTATCGGCTACGTGTTCGAGCCTACGCCCGAGCAACTGGAGAAATCGGACTGGCAGATATGGAGCCAGGATGCCGTGAGCAAGCGCAAGCTGCTCAGGAAACTCGTCTCCATCATCCGTGACAGAAGTATGAACCACTGGAGAAAGGAGTTTATGCTATGAGAGTGAGTTTAGACAATGTTCCGCTTGCCACCCAGTCAGCGATGCTCCAGAACATCTTGCTGGCATTCGAGCATGAGACATTCAGTAAGGAACTTGCCGCACACATAGTAGGCGGTACTTCCAAACTGGAGAGACTCATTGCAGCGGAGAAAGTTCAGGCAAACAAACCATGCTACAAGCAAAACGGCAAATGGTTCGTGTGTGCTCCACAGGTGTTGGTACACTGCAAGAACCGCCGATAAAACACAAGTTAAACCGACAATATATAAAACATGAATACATTAGCACAACGATTCACAGGTTCCGTTTACGTTGACGGCAACCTGTTCACCCATCCTAACAGGCTTATGGGTGTTGCCGACACTACTCGGAACAAGGTATTGAAGCAATTACGTGAGAACGTGCGTGAGACCCTGACAGAGGAATATATCAGCCGACACGAAATCACACTACGCATCAAGAACCCCAAGACTAAGGAGGTAGAATCTATTGACTTTTAATTTGGAGCAGCTATGAAGAAGATTATTATTTCAATCGTATGGATGTCTATCGTGTACCTACCATGTTTTTTGATATTCTGCGAAGGAGGCTATTCACTGTTGAGTTTCATTGGTATTGACAATGGTCCATACCTCGTGAACCTCATCGGTCTATTATATTCTGCATTTCTGTTGAAGTATCACCGTTTGTTGATACCAGACTGGATGCAGAAGACGGTTGACAATCTGGTCCGTGAGGATAGGGTGTCAAACCTCGATTGATTTTATTTAATTCAGGACGGGGAGAGGTTGCCGCCTCTCCCTTACGGGCAAATTCGTTCCAGTGTGATTCTTGTGTACCTGTTAGTGCTGGAAGGGAGGTAGGGGTTCGAGTCCCTGTTTGCCCACGATTTTCATAAGCTTGAAAATTCAAACCGTGACATTAGTGGTACGCGAGTATAGCGAATGTTAAGTTTAATTTTTAATTTTAATTTTTAATTTTGATTTTATTCGTAACTTTAACCTTCGGTTTTAGTTACTTCCGCTCGATTTTCCTCAAAAACATTTGGGAAATTGCTCGCTTAATCGTAACTTTGCCCCCAGTTATTCACTTATTATTAATTTATTAAAAGTTTTAAAGCAATGAAAAAGTTGTTTGCAATGGTTATGGCAGTAGCTGCTATTTCCTTCGTTTCTTGTGGTAACAAGTGTGGTAAGGGTGAGTGTGAGGACTCTTGCGCTTGCAAGTGCGACACATGTGTTTGCGAACCCTGCCAGTGTGGTCAGCAGGAGTGCCCCGAGGCTGTAGAGGCTGAGGCTGCTGTTGAGACTCCCGCCGCTGAGGCTGCTGAGGCTACCGAAGCTGCTGAGAAGACCGTTAAGGAGACAGCTATCGATGCTGCCAACCAGGTTAAGGACGCTGCCGTTGAGGCTGGCAAGGAGACTGCCAAGAGCGCCATCAACAAGGGTCAGGAAGAAGCTAACAAGCAGGTCGAGAAGGGTGCTGCTGCAGCTGCCAAAAAGCTGGGCCTCTAATCCCCGAAACTATTTTAATCCTTTTAAGGGCTGCAAAAGTTTGCGGCCCTTAATTTATTATTCATTACGGAAGGTGGAGGCGGGGAGATTGGCTCCGTTGACGAGGTTGGCGGTGGTGAAGGGCTGCCAGCCGTAGCGGACGAAGCGCGGATGCTTCACCTCCTTGCTTGTGAGGCGTATCTGATTGCCTACGATGGTGGCTTCAGCAGGGTGGAATTCTCCCTCGTATTCGGCAATCTCGAAGGTGCGCAGGGGCTGTCCGTCGGAAGAATGGAGCCCCTCGGCGTAGTCGAAGCTGACCAAAGCCTCCTTGCCCTTGAACTCTACGGAGCGGAACAGAGGGCCAGAGGGTACGATGGAGGAGTAACCGTAGTCGTTGTGCAGAGCCAGGACTGCAAGGCGGTGACCCACAGGCTGCTTGTCGCGAGGGTGAACGTCGTCGCGGTTGCCAACGTCGCTGCTTACAGCCATTCCGGAGTGTGGGATGCATGAGAGCAGACGGCGCTGCGAGTCGCGGAACCAAGGCCACGACGGGCGGTGGAGGCTGGAGAGCTGCACGTAGTAGAAAGGCAGGTCGGGACGGTCCCAAGTCTTGCGCCAACTCCTGACTAGCATAGGGAAGAGCTGGTCGTGGGCATCCTTGTTGTGGGCATTGCTCTCGCCTTGATACCAGATGATGCCAGAGATGGGTAGGTGCTTCAACAGACGGATGCTGGCCTCGTAGAGGTAGCAAGGCTGATATGGGTGACGCTGCAAGGGGGAGTGACCTTGTCCCATATTTCGTTCAGCACGCCCTCGTACCCAGTCCTGTATGAAGTCGTTGTGCGTCCAGTCTCGCAGGATGGCTGGAAATTCGTATTCCAGAGTCCAGCGGTCGATCCACGCCTCTGCAGGACTGCCACCGATGGCATTGTTGATGATGCCTATGGGGCAGTGGAGACTGTCTTGAAGCTCGCGTGCGAAGTAGTAGCCTATGGCACTGAATCGTGGTGAGGTCTTGGGGCTGCACTCCTGCCAACCTGGGTTGGTATAGTAGAGTAGGCGGTTGATGGAATCGAGAGCTGTAGCCGTAAATTCCACGTTGTCTGTACGCCAGCGGGCTTCGAGATTAAGCAGGCGTATCTGGCTGTTTGTCGACTGCGGAATATCGGTTTGCCCCGTGTTGCACTGCTGCAATTGAAGTTCCATATTCGACTGACCCGAGCAGAGCCATAGTTCACCTGCCATCACATTCTTTAACGTGATATTCTGCTTGTTGGTACTTACAGAGAGAGTGTATGGTCCGCCCGATGGTAGGGGATTGACAAGTACCTGCCAATGGCCGTTCTTGCCGGTAGTGGCATGATGGCGTTGCCCGTTGACGGTTAGTGTGACCTTGTCGCCAGCGTTTGCCGTTCCCTGTATGGGGAATGTAAGATTGCGCGGCAGTACCATATTGTCGGTGAAGTACGGGGGAAGCTGCAAACCGCCGAAGTCGCCGGTGATGGCGCTATAGACAACGCCTGCCATTATGCCGTAGCCTTCCTTGTTAGGATGTATGGCATCGGGGAAGAGTTCGGGCCGGTGGTGAAGTACTGAGAAGAAGTCGATGAGCTCGCAGCCTTTGCGCTTGGCAATCTGTTCTATCGCTTGCTGAATCTCCCTGTGCCAGTCGCGAGTGCCACTGAGGAAGCGGTTGTGGCGGTCGGACAGCGGAGTCATACGAGCCATGATGATGCGAACTTTCGGATTTGACTTCCGCACGGAGTCGATTAGTGCCGAATAATCGGGGATGAATTCGTCGCGATAGTTCGGCCAGGCACGAGGGTCAGTATCGTTGATGCCAAGATGTATGACGGCTATGTCGCCATGAAAATCCATTGCATCGCGAAATTCCTGTTGGTCGAAGTATGGACGGAAGGCACGGCGCAGGAGTGTGGCTCCTGGCTTTCCAAAGCGCCCGACCTCGTAGGATGAGCCGAGCAGACGCTGAAGCTGACTCGGATAGGAGTCCTGTACGGGGTCTTGCAGACCTGTTCCGTAGGTGATGCTGTTACCGATGCAACTGACGCGAATGGGTCGCTTATCAGACTGTGCTGCGGCTGAGATGCAAAAGACGAAACTCAGTAGTATACAAAGGTTTCTTAGTACTTTCATGTCTTATCTTGTTGATTTATGGGTACAAATATACAAATAAGTTTTGATAATACAAATAAGTTTTGATAATAGTATCGTTTCGGACTGCTGATCTTGTCTTGTTCTCGCGTGTGCGCGTGCGTACCTTTTATTTATTATTATGGGGTTAATGGGGCGAATGGGTCAAATGGGGTTAATGGGAGAGGTGATAAAATGTTAATAATTCTTAAAAGTTATGGTTTTTGAGTGGTGACAGCGAAATAAGAGACGAAGAAAGATTGCCATTCCAGATACTTTTCGTAACTTTGCAGCCCGAAACGGGTGCATTGTGCCAGTACGCGAACAAAATTTGACAATATACAATAATATATATAAACTAAAAACAAAACAAAATGCCTACAATTCAACAATTGGTAAGAAAAGGCCGCACAGAGTTGGTAGACAAGAGCAAGAGCCCTGCTCTGGACAGTTGTCCACAGCGTCGTGGCGTATGTGTTCGTGTTTACACTACCACTCCTAAAAAGCCTAATTCGGCTATGCGTAAGGTAGCCCGTGTTCGTTTGACTAACCAGAAGGAAGTCAACAGTTACATCCCTGGAGAGGGACACAACTTGCAGGAGCACAGCATTGTGCTAGTGCGCGGCGGTCGTGTTAAGGACCTGCCAGGTGTACGTTACCACATCGTTCGCGGTACATTGGATACCGCCGGTGTTGCAAACCGCACCCAGCGTCGTTCTAAGTACGGTGCTAAGCGTCCAAAGGCTGCTAAGAAGTAATTGAGAATTGAAAAAGTAAAAGTTAAAAATCAAACCGTTTTGGTTGTAAGCTAAGGTTGAGTAAGGCTGCAGTGGCAGCACTGAAGAACGCGAGAATACAGCCCTAAACACAAAACCAAAAACAAAATGCGTAAAGCTAAACCAAAGAAGCGTGTCATCCTTCCCGATCCCGTTTTCGGTGACGTTAAGGTGTCTAAGTTCGTTAATCACCTGATGTATTCAGGTAAGAAGAGTATCTCTTACACAATCTTCTATACCGCTCTCGATATCGTGGGCGAGAAGATGCAGAGCGAAGAAAAGCCCGCACTGCAGATCTGGAAAGAGGCTCTCGACAAGATTACTCCCCAGGTTGAGGTAAAGAGCCGCCGTATCGGTGGTGCTACATTCCAGGTTCCTACTGAAATCCGTCCCGACCGTAAGGAGAGCATCTCAATGAAGAATATGATTGCCTTTGCACGTAAGCGTGGTGGCAAGACTATGGCCGACAAACTGGCTGCTGAGATTATGGACGCCTACAATGAGCAGGGTGGTGCCTTCAAGCGTAAGGAAGATATGCACCGCATGGCTGAGGCTAACCGTGCATTCGCACATTTCCGTTTCTAATCACACAAAGGTACTAAGACGATGGCAAAACAAGATTTGCATTTGACCCGCAACATCGGTATCATGGCTCACATCGATGCCGGTAAGACAACTACCTCTGAGCGTATCCTCTTCTACACTGGTAAGACCCACAAGATTGGTGAGGTGCACGAAGGTGCTGCCACCATGGACTGGATGGCTCAGGAGCAGGAGCGTGGTATCACCATCACATCAGCTGCCACCACAGCCTATTGGACTTGGAATGGCAACAAGTACAAGTTTAACCTAATCGACACCCCGGGACACGTGGACTTTACCGCTGAGGTAGAGCGTTCACTGCGTGTACTTGACGGTGCCGTTGCTGCATATTGTGCAGTAGGTGGCGTTGAGCCTCAGTCTGAAACTGTATGGCGTCAGGCTGACAAGTACAACGTTCCCCGTATGGGTTATGTGAACAAGATGGACCGTAGCGGTGCCGACTTCTTCGAGGTTGTTCGCCAGATGAAGGACGTGCTGGGTGCTACTCCCTGTGTTATCGCAGTGCCCATCGGTGCTGAAGAGAACTTCAAGGGTATCGTTGACCTCATCCAGATGAAGGCCATCCTGTGGCACGATGAGACTATGGGTGCCGAGTACGACGTGGAAGAGATTCCCGCCGACATGAAGGGTGAGTGCGAGGAATGGCGTGCAAAGCTCATTGAGCAGGCCGCTGAGCAGGACGACAGCCTCATGGAGAAGTATTTCGAGGATCCCGATAGCCTGACCGAGGAGGAAATCATTGCAGCTATCCGTAAGGGTACTCTGAATTTGGACCTCGTGCCTATGACTTGTGGCTCTTCATTCAAGAACAAGGGTGTGCAGAAGTTGCTCGACTACGTCTGCATGTTCCTTCCCTCTCCTCTGGATACTCCCGCTATCGTGGGTACCAACCCCGAGACTGGTGAGGAAGAGGATCGTAAACCCAGCGAGGAAGAGAAGACAGCCGCTTTGGCATTCAAGATTGCTACAGACCCATATGTTGGTCGTCTGACATTCTTCCGCGTTTATAGCGGTAAGATCGAGGCTGGTAGCTATACCTACAACGTACGTTCCGGTAAGAAGGAGCGCGTAAGCCGTCTGTTCCAGATGCACTCTAACCACCAGAACCCCGTAGAGGTTATCGGTGCTGGTGACATCGGTGCAGGTGTAGGTTTCAAGGATATTCGTACAGGTGACACCCTTTGCGATGAGGATGCACCAATCGTACTGGAGTCTATGGACTTCCCCGATCCCGTTATCGGTATCGCCGTTGAGCCTAAGACTCAGAAGGACCTCGACAAGCTGAGCAACGGTCTTGCCAAACTGGCTGAAGAGGATCCCACCTTCACAGTGAAGACTGACGAGCAAAGCGGTCAGACCGTCATCAGCGGTATGGGTGAGCTGCACTTGGATATCATCATCGACCGTCTGAAGCGCGAGTTCAAGGTTGAGTGCAATCAGGGTAAGCCCCAGGTTAACTACAAGGAAGCTATTACCAAGACCGTTAACCTGCGCGAGGTTTACAAGAAGCAGTCTGGTGGTCGCGGTAAGTTCGCAGACATCATCGTTAATGTTGGTCCCGTAGACGAAGACTTCAAGGAAGGCGGACTGCAGTTCGACAACCAGGTTACCGGTGGTAATATTCCCAAGGAGTTCATCCCCAGCGTACAGAAGGGCTTCGAGGCCGCTATGAAGAATGGTGTGCTCGGTGGCTTCCCAATGGACAGCCTGAAAGTTGAACTGTTGGATGGTTCGTTCCACCCCGTTGACTCTGACCAGTTGTCATTCGAAATCTGTGCTATCCAGGCCTATAAGAATGCTTGTGCTCAGGCTAAGCCCGTGCTGATGGAGCCCGTTATGCGCCTCGAAGTTGTTACTCCCGAGGAGAACATGGGTGACGTTATCGGTGACTTGAACAAGCGTCGTGGTCAGGTAGAAGGTATGGACACAACTCGTACAGGCGCTCGTTTGGTGAAGGCTATGGTTCCCCTGGCAGAGATGTTTGGTTATGTAACCGCTCTGCGTACCATTACTTCCGGTCGTGCTACCTCTTCTATGACTTACGATCACCACGCTCCCGTTAGCTCTGGTATCGCCAAGGCTGTTCTGGAGGAAATCAAGGGTCGCGTAGATCTGGTATAATATGAATTAAAGGCTGTCGCCGAGCAAATGACTCTTTGGCGACAGCCGCAAATTAAAATCAATATTAAATTACAAAAACTGAAATGAGTCAGAAAATTAGAATCAAACTGAAGTCTTACGACCACAATCTGGTTGATAAGTCTGCCGAGAAGATTGTGAAGACCGTGAAGGTCAGTGGTGCTATCGTTAGCGGTCCCATACCCCTTCCCACTCACAAGCGTATTTTCACCGTTAACCGTTCAACCTTCGTTAACAAGAAGGCCCGTGAACAGTTCGAGTTGAATTGCTACAAGCGTCTTATCGACATCTACAGCAGCACAGCAAAGACTGTTGATGCTCTGATGAAGCTGGAACTCCCCAGTGGTGTGGAAGTAGAAATCAAGGTGTAATACACCAAACAGAAAGAATTAAAATTATTAATATTAACAACAACTGAAATGCCAGGATTATTAGGAAAGAAAATCGGAATGACATCCGTATTCAGTGCCGAGGGTAAGAATGTACCATGCACTGTTATCGAAGTAGGTCCTTGTGTGCTCGGCTACGAGGAAGCAAAGGAGAAGAATACCTCCGCACCCATGAAGGGTCACTTCCAGAAGGCCGGTACTACCCCCAAGAGACACTTGGCCGAGTTCACAGGTTTCGAACAGGAGATGAATCTGGGTGACACTGTCACCGTAGAATTGTTCGCAGATGCTACTTATGTCGATGTAATCGGCGTCTCTAAGGGACGTGGATTCCAAGGCGTAGTAAAGCGTCACGGATTCGGCGGCGTTGGTCAGGCTACTCACGGTCAGGACGACCGTCTGCGCAAGCCGGGTTCAATTGGTGCTTGTTCATATCCCGCAAAGGTCTTCAAGGGCCTGCGTATGGGTGGACAGATGGGTAACAAGCGCGTTACCACACAAAATCTGCAAGTGATTAAGGTAATTCCCGAACACAACCTCTTGCTTATCAAGGGTAGTGTTCCCGGATATAATGGTTCAATCGTTAGCGTTCTCAAGTAAAATGGAAGTTAGTGTATTAAATATTAAGGGTCAGGATACCGGTCGTAAGGTATCTTTGAACGATGCTATCTATGCCATCGAGCCCAACGATCATGCCATCTATCTGGATGTTAAGCTGATCATGGCCAACCAGCGCCAGGGCACAGCAAAGTCTAAGGAAAGAAGTGAAATCGCAGGTTCTACCCGCAAGCTCGGTCGCCAGAAGGGTGGTGGCGGTGCTCGCCGTGGTGATATCAATTCACCTGTTCTTGTAGGTGGTGGTCGTGTATTCGGTCCCCAGCCCCGCGATTATGGTTTCAAACTGAACAAAAAGACACGCGTTCTAGCTCGTAAGTCTGCTTTGGCTTACAAAGCTCAGGAAAATGCAATCATGGTTGTTGAAGACTTCACTTTGGAGGCTCCAAAGACCAAATTGTTCATCGAAATCTTAAATAATCTTAAAGTTTCTGGTAAGAAGGCCCTCTTCGTTTTGCCAGGTGCTGATAAAGTTGTATATTTGTCCGCTCGTAACATCGAGCGTGCCAATGTTATGGCTGCATCTGCCCTGAATACCTACAAGGTACTCGACGCAGATGTAATGGTTGTGGCTGAGGGTGCGCTTCCTGTTATTGAGGCCAATCTTAACAAGTAAAGAAGCTGAATATGGCATACATTATCAAACCTCTGGTCACTGAGAAGATGACCCAGACAACAGAGAAGCAGAATAAGTTCGGCTTCATCGTTCGTCCTGAGGCAAACAAGATTGAGATCCAGAAAGAGGTAGAGGCTCGCTACAACGTTACCGTGACCGATGTTAACACAATGGTTTACGGCGGCAAGTCAAAGCAGCGCTACACACGTGCAGGTCTCATTAAAGGACGCACGAACGCATTCAAGAAAGCCATCGTAACACTGAAGGATGGCGATACAATTGATTTTTATAGCAATATTTAATAAAAGATGGCAGTACGTAAATTCAAGCCCACAACACCAGGGCAGAGACACAAAATTATAGGTACTTTCGAGGAAATTACTGCATCAGTACCTGAAAAGTCTCTCGTAACCGGTAAGCTTTCATCTGGTGGACGTAACAACGTCGGTAAGATGACTATGCGCTATATCGGTGGTGGTCACAAGAAGAAATTCCGTTTCATTGACTTCAAGCGAGAGAAAGATGGTGTTCCCGCAACAGTTAAGACAATCGAGTACGATCCAAACCGTTCGGCTCGTATCGCTTTGCTTTTCTATGTTGACGGTGAAAAACGTTATATTATTGCTCCCAACGGTTTGAAGGTTGGTGACACCGTAATGAGCGGCGCTGAGGCTGCACCCGAAGTTGGTAATGCTCTTCCTCTGCAGAACATCCCCGTAGGTACCATCATCCACAATATCGAGCTCCGTCCCGGTCAGGGTGCACTGCTCGTGCGTTCCGCTGGTAATTTCGCACAGTTGACTTCTCGTGAGGGACGTTACTGCGTGATTAAGTTGCCTTCTGGTGAGACTCGTCAGATTCTCAGCGCTTGCAAGGCCACTGTAGGTAGTGTTGGTAATTCCGACCACGCTCTGGAGAGTTCTGGTAAGGCTGGCCGCTCACGCTGGTTTGGCCGTCGTCCTCACAACCGTGGTGTTGTCATGAATCCCCACGATCACCCAATGGGTGGTGGTGAAGGTCGTCAGTCCGGTGGACATCCTCGTTCACGTAAGGGCCTGTACGCAAAGGGTCTCAAGACACGCGCACCGAAGAAGCAGTCGAACAAGTATATTATCGAGAGAGCTAACAAGAAGTAACCAGGCAAGTTAATAGTGTAAATTATGAGTCGTTCATTAAAGAAAGGTCCATATATTGAGGTAAACCTTGAAAATAAGGTTCTCGCCATGAATGAGAGTGGCAAGAAGACTGTAGTCAAGACTTGGGCCCGTGCTTCTATGATTTCCCCCGATTTCGTGGGTCACACCGTAGCAGTACACAACGGAAACAAATTTATTCCTGTTTACATTACTGAAAACATGGTAGGACACAAGCTTGGTGAGTTCGCTCCCACTCGTAAGTTCGGCGGCCATGCTGGTCAGAAGAAAAAGTAAGCAGGTCATTTAATAGACAAAAAAGAGTAATAATATAATGGGAAAAAGAAAGAAATTAGCTGCCGAGGCTAGAAAGGCAGCACTGAAGACCCAGTATTTCGCCAAGCTGAAAGATGTGCCTTCTTCTCCCCGCAAGATGAGATATGTGGTTGACCTGATCCGCGGTATGGAAGTGAACAGAGCACTTGGTACACTGAGATTCTCTTCGAAGGCTGCTTCTGCAGATGTCGAGAAAGTGTTACGCTCAGCTGTTGCTAACTGGGAGCAGAAGAACGAACGTAAGGCCGAGGATGGTGAGTTGTTCGTTACCCGTGTGTTTGTAGACGAGGGCGCAACCCTCAAGCGTATGAGGCCCGCCCCTCAGGGTCGTGGTTATAGAATCCGTAAGCGTTCTAACCATATCACCTTGTATGTCGGCACTAAGAATGTTAATGATTAAGTAAAAGTATGGGACAGAAAGTTAATCCAATAAGCAACCGACTGGGTATTGTCCGTGGTTGGGATTCAAATTGGTATGGTGGCAAGGACTTCGGAGATGCCATCCTTGAGGATAGCAAAATCCGTAAGTATCTGAATGCCCGTCTGGGTGACGCCAGCATCTCAAAAATTGTCATCGAGCGCACTTTGAAGCTCGTGACTATTACAGTTTGTACTGCTCGTCCTGGTCTTATCATTGGCAAGGGTGGCGAGAAGGTTGACAAACTGAAGGAAGAGCTTAAGAAAGTAACTGACAAGGAGGTACAAATCAATATCTTCGAAGTAAGAAAACCCGAGCTGGATGCTACGATTGTTGCTAACAACATCGCTCGCCAAGTGGAAGGTAAGGTTTCTTATCGCCGCGCTATCAAAATGGCTGTTGCCAATACAATGCGTGCAGGTGCCGAGGGTATTAAGGTACTGATTTCCGGTCGTCTGAACGGTGCTGAAATCGCACGTAGCGAGATGTTTAAGGAAGGTCGTACCCCTCTGCATACATTCCGTGCTGATATTGACTACTGCCACACTGAGGCTCTGACCAAGGTTGGCCTGCTTGGTATCAAGGTATGGATTTGCCGTGGTGAGGTGTTTGGCAAGAAGGATCTTGCTCCCGATTTCACCCAGCAGAAGGAGAACGGTGGTCGTAACTTCGGTAATGGACCAAAGAACTTCCGTCGTAAGAGAAACAACAATCGTTAAAATTAAGTTATCATGTTACAACCTAAAAGAACAAAATATAGAAGACCTCAAAAAGGTCGTTGCAAGGGCAACGCCCAGCGCGGCAACCAGCTGACGTTCGGTTCTTTCGGAATCAAGTCGCTGGATACGCATTGGATTACGGCACGCCAGATTGAGGCTGCCCGTGTTGCCATGACGCGTTACATGCAGCGTGAGGGTCAGAGCTGGATTCGTATCTTCCCTGACAAACCCATCACAAAGAAGCCTGCAGACGTTCGTATGGGTAAGGGTAAGGGTGATCCCGTAGGTTACGTGTTCCCTATTACCCCAGGCCGTATTATTTTCGAGATTGAAGGCGTTTCTTACGATATTGCAAAGGAGGCACTCCGCCTTGCTGCCCAGAAACTGCCTGTTACAACGAAGTTCATTGTAAGAAGAGATTACGATAAAAACGCATAATTATGAAAGTTGCAGAAATAAAGGAGATGTCCACTGCTGACCTGCAGGAAATGATTCAGACGGAGAAGGCAAACTATACTCAGATGTTGCTGAATCACGCTGTTTCTCCCCTCGAGAACAATTCTCAGATTAAGGCGGCTCGTCGTAATATCGCTAGATTGATGACGGTTCTTCGCCAGAGGGAACTTAACAAATAAACATTGGTCTACACATGGAAACTAGAAATTTAAGAAAGACAAGAACGGGTGTCGTAGTTAGCGACAAGATGGATAAGACCATTGTGGTAGCCGCTAAGTTCAAGGAAAAGCATCCGATTTATGGTAAGTTCGTCAACAAGACGAAGAAATACCATGCTCACGACGAGAAGAACGACTGTCATAAGGGTGATACCGTGATGATTATGGAAACTCGTCCTCTGAGTAAAACCAAGAGATGGAGAGTAGTAGAAATCGTAGAAAGAGCTAAGTAATCATGATACAAGCAGAATCAAGATTAGTAGTAGCAGACAATAGCGGCGCAAAAGAGTGTCTGTGCATCCGTGTACTGGGTGGCACTCGTCGTCGTTATGCGTCTGTTGGTGACGTGATTGTTGTAGCTGTTAAGAGCGCAATCCCCACCAGTGATGTTAAGAAAGGTGCAGTATCAAAGGCCCTGATTGTACGTACTAAGAAGGAAGTCCGCCGTCCCGACGGTTCCTATATCCGTTTTGATGATAACGCTTGCGTGTTGTTGAACAACGCTGGCGAGTTGCGTGGTAGTCGTATTTTCGGTCCTGTTGCTCGTGAACTTCGCGCAGTTAACATGAAGGTCGTATCCTTGGCACCTGAAGTTCTTTAATTATTAAGAAACAAACAGATGAGCAAGTTACACATTAAGAAAGGCGATACAGTATTTGTAAACGCTGGTAACAACAAAGGCAAGACCGGAACTGTGTTGAAGGTTCTTGTTGAGGAGAAGCGTGCTATCGTTGAGGGTGTTAACATGGTCTCTAAGAGCCAGAAGCCCAGCGCGAAGTATCCTCAGGGTGGCATTATCAAGCAGGAGGCTCCCATCCACATTTCAAACCTGAATGTGGTTGACCCCAAGAGCGGTAAGCCCACTCGTATTGGTAGAAAACTGAATGCAGACGGAAAGTTGGTCCGTTATGCTAAAAAATCTGGAGAGGAGATTAAGTAATGGCAAATACTGCAAGCCTTAAGAAAGAATATGCTGAGCGTATCGCTCCAGCTTTGATGAAGCAGTTTAACTACTCTTCATCTATGCAGATTCCCGTGCTGAAGAAGATTGTTATCAATCAGGGTCTTGGCATGGCTACTGCTGACAAGAAGATTATCGAGGTGGCAATCAATGAGCTTACTGCTATCACTGGTCAGAAGGCCGTTGCTACTGTTTCTAAGAAAGACGTTGCAAACTTTAAACTTCGTAAGAAGATGCCTATTGGTGTTATGGTAACACTGCGTCGCGAGCGTATGTACGAGTTCCTCGAGAAACTGGTACGCGTAGCTTTGCCTCGTATCCGTGACTTCAAGGGTATTGAAGGTAAGTTGGACGGTCGTGGAAACTACACTCTTGGTATTCAGGAGCAGATTATCTTCCCTGAGATTAACATTGATGCCATCGATCGCATCCTTGGTATGAACATCACTTTCGTGACTACTGCCAAGACTGACGAAGAAGGCTATGCTCTTTTGAAGGAGTTCGGCCTGCCTTTTAAGAACGCTAATAACGAAAAGTAAAATATGGCAAAAGAATCAATGAAGGCCCGCGAGATTAAGAGAGCTAAGCTCGTGGCCAAGTATGCAGAAAGGCGTGCTGAGTTGAAGAAGATTGTCAACACGGGTGACCCCGTTGAGGCATACGAGGCAGCACGTAAATTGCAGGAAATTCCCCGTAACGCTAACCCCATCCGTCTGCACAACCGTTGCAAGTTGACCGGACGTCCAAAGGGCTATATGCGTTTGTTCGGAATTAGCCGTATTCAATTCCGCGAGATGGCTTCAAGTGGTCTGATTCCCGGAGTAAGAAAGGCAAGCTGGTAATTATTTTTTAATATTGTCGGGAGAGTCCCGATTAATTAAAACATTTATAAAATGACAGATCCAATAGCAGATTATTTGACACGGTTGCGCAACGCAATTCAGGCAAAGCACAGAGTTGTTGAGTGCCCGGCGTCGAATTTGAAAAAGGAAATCACAAAAATCCTTTTCGAAAAAGGCTATATCTTGAACTATCAGTTCGTTGAGGATGGACCTCAGGGAACTATCAAGATTGCCTTGAAGTATGATGATGCGTCCAAGACGAATGCTATCAAGAAGTTGATTCGCATTTCAAAGCCCGGTATGCGTAAGTATACAGGCTACAAGGACATGCCTCGTGTAATTAACGGATTAGGTATTGCAATTTTATCTACATCCAAGGGTGTAATGACAAACAAGGAGGCTGCCGACCTGAAGATTGGTGGTGAAGTTCTTTGTTATGTATATTAATAGGAGGATTGAATATGTCTAGAATTGGTAAGATGCCTATTGCAATCCCTGCTGGTGTAACAGTAACAGTCAGCAATGACAACGTTGTTACCGTAAAGGGTAAGTTGGGTGAAATGACACAGGCTGTCGATCCCTCTATTAAGTTGAATATTCAGGACGGCACAATCGATTTGGTAATCGATGAGGCTAACGACACTGTTGAGAAGAAGCAGAAGCAGGCTTTCCATGGTCTGTATCGTTCTTTGATTAACAACATGGTTGTCGGCGTTTCTCAAGGTTACGAGAAGCAGATGGAGCTCGTAGGTGTAGGTTATCGTGTATCAAACCAGGGCAACTTGGTTGAGTTCTCACTGGGATACACTCACAGCATCTTCATTCAGTTGCCTGCTGAAATCAAGGTTGAGACAAAGTCAGAGAGAAATCAGAACCCTCAGATTATCCTGAGATCTTGCGACAAGCAACTCTTGGGCCAGGTGTGTGCTAAAATTCGTTCTTTCCGTAAGCCTGAACCTTACAAGGGTAAGGGTATCCTGTTCATTGGCGAACAGATTCGCAGAAAGTCTGGTAAGTCAGCAGGTGCTAAATAACTTTAAAACTGTAAGATCATGACAACAAAGATAGAAAGACGAATTAAGATTAAGTACAGAGTTCGTAATAAGGTTTCTGGTACTGCAGAGCGTCCCCGTATGTCGGTGTTCCGCAGTAACAAACAGATATATGTACAGATTATAAACGATTTAACTGGCACTACTTTGGTTGCAGCTTCTTCTCTCGGTATGGAAGCATGTCCCAAAAAAGAGCAGGCTGCAAAGGTTGGTGAACTCGTTGCCAAGAAAGCACTCGAGGCCGGTATTACTACCGTTGTGTTTGATCGTAATGGCTATCTGTACCACGGTCGTGTGAAAGAAGTAGCTGATGCAGCTCGTAACGGTGGACTTAAATTCTAAAAGATTATGGCACTTAATAAAGTCAAGATAAATAGCGATATTGAATTAAAGGACAGGTTGGTTGCTATCAATCGTGTTACAAAGGTAACTAAGGGTGGTCGTACCTTTACCTTCAGCGCAATCGTTGTCGTCGGTAACGAGAATGGTATTATCGGCTGGGGTCTTGGTAAGGCTGGTGAAGTTACTGCTGCCATTGCCAAGGGTGTAGAGGCTGCTAAGAAGAACTTGGTTCGTGTTCCCGTGGTTAAGGGAACTGTTCCCCATGAGGCTGCTGCCAAGTTTGGTGGAGCTGAAGTTCTGATTATGCCTGCTTCCGCTGGTACCGGTGTTGTTGCCGGTGGCGCTATGCGTGCTGTACTGGATAGTGTTGGCGTTAAGGATGTGTTGGCAAAGTCCAAGGGCTCTTCTAACCCTCACAATCTTGTAAAGGCTACGATTGCTGCACTGTCTGAGATGCGTGATGCAAAGACTGTTGCCGCTCAGCGTGGTGTAAGTCTTGAAAAAGTATTTAGAGGATAAAGGAGGTTTACACTATGGCAACAATCAAAGTTAAGCAAGTAAGAAGTCGTATTCATGCTCCGCGCTATCAGAAGGCCACTCTCGATACACTGGGCCTGCGCAAGCTGAATCACGTAGTTGAGATTGAGGATAATGCCTCTAACCGCGGCTTAATCCAAACCGTTCATCACTTGGTAAAAGTGGTTGACTAATTACAAATCAACATTTAATTCGGTAGAAATTATGAAACTAAATAATTTGAAACCCGCTGTAGGTTCTACTCATTCTTCGCGTCGTATTGGTCGCGGACCAGGCTCTGGTTTGGGTGGTACCTCTACTCGTGGTCATAAGGGTGCAAAGGCTCGTTCAGGCTATTCGCGCAAGATTGGCTTCGAGGGTGGTCAGATGCCTCTGCAGCGTCGTCTGCCTAAGTTCGGCTTTAAGAATATCAATCGTGTAGAGTATCAGGCTGTAAATCTTTCCACCCTTCAGGCATTGGCTGATAAGGGTATTACCACTATTGGTCTTGCAGAACTGAAAGAGAACCGCGTAATTAAGGGCGGTGAATTGGTAAAGATTCTGGCTAATGGTACATTGACTGCAAAGGTTGATGTTACTGCCAATGCATTCTCTGCTGCCGCAGAGGTTGCCATACAGAATGCAGGTGGTACGGTTACTAAATTGTAATAACTGATATTATGAAGTTTGTAAAGACAATAAAGAACATTTGGGCTATTGAGGACCTTCGTTCGAAGCTCCTCGTTACCCTCTTGTTTGCCACGATTTATCGTTTTGGTTCGTTTGTAGTACTTCCCGGTATTAATCCCGAGAAGTTGACGGCCTTGCGTGAGCAGACCAACGAAGGCCTTATGTCTTTGTTGAATATGTTCTCGGGTGGTGCCTTCTCAAATGCATCTATGTTTGCATTGGGAATCATGCCCTACATTTCAGCTTCTATCGTTATTCAGCTTTTAGCCGTTGTACTTCCGTATTTCCAGAAAATGCAGCGTGAGGGCGAGAGTGGCCGTCGTAAGATTAACCAGTATACTCGTTATCTGACGATTTTCATTCTTGTCTTCCAGGCACCATTCTATCTGATGAACCTTAAGATGCAAGCACCAGGTGCTTTGGCACCCAACGTGTCATGGACGATGTTCATGTTTACTTCTACCATTATTTTGGCAGCAGGTAGTATGTTTATTCTGTGGCTCGGTGAACGCATCACTGATAAAGGTATCGGCAATGGTGTATCCTTGATTATTATGCTGGGTATTATTGCCCGTTTGCCTCAGGCATTCAGTCAAGAACTTGTTTCTCGCTTTACTGCTCTTACAGGTGGTGGATTGATAATGTTCTTGATTGAACTGATAATCCTCTTTGGTACAATTGTTGCAGCCATAATGCTTGTTCAGGGAACACGTAAAGTTCCTGTGCAATATGCTCAGCGTATGGTTCGTGGACAGCAGGTTGGTGGTGCACGTCAGTATATCCCCTTGAAGTTGTTCGCAGCAAATGTGATGCCAATTATCTTTGCACAGGCAATTATGTTCATCCCTTCTACTTTAATCGGTTTCATTGCCGAGGGTAGTAGCTTCTGGACACGTGTTGCAATGGTAATGTCGGATTACACAAGTTGGCAATATAATGTCGTATTTGCAACACTTATTATTGCATTTACACTGCTGTATACAGCTATTACGATGAACCCTGTTCAGATGGCTGAGGATATTAAGCGTAATAACGGTTTTATTCCTGGAATACGTCCAGGAAAGGCAACTGCTGATTATCTGGATGAAATAATGACCCGTATCACATGGCCAGGCTCTCTCTTCCTTGCTTTCATCGCATGTATGCCGGCATTTGCTGGTTTGCTGAGCGTGAAGCCAGAGTTTGCTCACTTCTTCGGAGGAACATCACTGCTGATTCTCGTCGGTGT
The DNA here is from genome assembly GCA_902781515.1 of uncultured Bacteroidales bacterium. GTDB lineage: Bacteria > Bacteroidota > Bacteroidia > Bacteroidales > Bacteroidaceae > Physcousia. Next base: position 161,107 of record CACZJU010000004.1, read on the forward strand.
GGTGTTGGATACCCTGCAGCAAATTGAGAGCCACCTGTTGATGAGGCATTACGACGGCTTGCTGAGTTCTGGTAGAATTCATGGTCGTAATGGTGTTTCTGCCTACTAAGGAGTATCTATGAAGATATTTCTGAAGACAGAGGACGAGATTGAATTGATGAGGGCGGCCAACCTTATGGTAGGTGCCACGCTCGCAGAGATAAGAAAGGCAATTAAGCCTGGGGTGACAACCCGTCAACTCGACAAGATTGCCGAAGAGTACATAAGAGACAATGGAGCGGTTCCCACTTTCAAGGGATTTCCGAATCCATGCGGTGGTGAAGCGTTTCCTGCGTCGATATGTACATCTGTAAATGATGAGGTAGTACACGGTGTGCCTAACGACACGCCTCTCCGTGAAGGAGATATCGTTTCGGTTGACTGTGGAATCCTGCTGAATGGTTATAATGGTGACTCCTGCTACACATTTAGTGTAGGTGAAAACTCGGAGGAGGTTAGACAGTTGCTTCAGACCACAAAAGAAGCTTTGTATCGAGGTATCGAGACAGCTTTACCTGGACGACGAATAGGAGACATCGGATATATGGTGCAACAGCATTGTGAAGCTCATGGTTTTGGTGTCGTACGCGAGTTCGTTGGTCATGGCATTGGGCAACAGATGCATGAGGATCCTCCAGTCCCCAACTATGGACGACGTGGTAATGGTCCCCAGATTAAAAATGGTCTGTGCATAGCCATTGAACCTATGATTACTATGGGTAGTCCTAAGGTTTATCTTACTAGCGACCGTTGGACGGTGAAGACACAAGACGGTAAACCGGCAGCCCATTTTGAACACACCATAGCAATACATCAGGGCAGGGTAGACATCCTCTCCTCGTTTGAAGAAATAGAAGAATAGTTAAATAAACACATTAGAAATGGCAAAACAGTCCGCAATAGAACAAGATGGGGTTATCGTTGAATCTTTATCCAACGCCATGTTTCATGTAGAGTTGGAGAATGGTCATGAGATAACGGCGCATATCTCAGGAAAGATGAGGATGCACTACATCAAGATTCTGCCAGGCGACAAGGTTAAGGTCGAAATGAGTCCGTATGATTTATCGAAGGGCCGTATAGTATTCAGATACAAATAAAAGAATATCATAATGAAAACAAGAGCATCTATTAAGAAACGTACTCCAGAGTGCAAGATTGTCCGTCGTAAGGGACGTTTGTATGTAATTAACAAGAAGAACCCTAAGTTCAAGATGCGTCAGGGTTAATAACATTGCAAGTAAATAATTGATATATGGCAATTAGAATTGTTGGTGTAGATTTACCTCAGAACAAGAGAGGTGAAATCGCTTTGACCTATGTGTATGGTATAGGTCGTAGTAGCTCGGCCAAGATTTTGGACAAGGCTGGAGTTAATCGTGACAAGAAGGTAGTAGACTGGACCGACGACGAGGCAGCCAAGATTCGTGAGATTATTGGAGCTGAGTACAAGGTTGAAGGTGATCTTCGTAGTGAGATTGCTATGAACATCAAGCGTCTGATGGATATCGGTTGCTATCGTGGTGTACGCCACCGTAATGGTCTACCCGTTCGTGGACAGAGCACAAAGAACAATGCACGTACTCGTAAGGGTAAGAAGAAGACCGTTGCAAACAAGAAAAAAGCTACTAAGTAATAAGTAATAATATGGCAAAGAAAACAGTCGCAGCTAAGAAAAGAGTGGTGAAGGTTGACGCTATGGGTCAGCTTCATGTACATAGCTCTTTCAACAACATTATTGTGTCTTTGGCCAATAGCGAGGGGCAAGTAATATCTTGGTCCAGCGCTGGTAAGATGGGCTTCCGTGGTTCTAAGAAGAACACTCCCTATGCAGCCCAGATGGCCGCTCAGGATTGTGCAAAGGTTGCATATGACCTGGGTTTGAGAAAGGTTAAGGCCTATGTGAAGGGTCCTGGTAACGGTCGTGAGTCTGCCATTCGTACTGTACATGGTGCAGGTATCGAGGTTGTAGAGATCGTTGATGTTACTCCACTGCCCCACAACGGCTGCCGTCCTCCCAAGAGAAGAAGAGTTTAATACAAACAGTAGACACAATAGAACTACAGCGACAAACAGGTCTTTTGGCTTACATTTCCTTTCTGTGGCCGCGGCTGCTACCCTGGATGTTCGCTGACAAATATTAAAATTATGGCAAGATATACTGGACCAAAAACACGTATTGCCCGCCGTTTCGGCGAGCCCATCTTTGGTGCTGACAAGGCTCTCGCTAAGCGTAACTTCCCTCCTGGTCAGCATGGTAATAACCGCCGTAGGAAGACTTCCGAGTACGGCATCATGTTGGCCGAGAAGCAGAAAGCACGCTATACATATGGTGTGCTCGAGAAGCAGTTCCGCAACATGTTCGAGAAGGCAGCCCGTACTAGTGGCATCACTGGTGAGATTCTGCTCCAGAACTTGGAGAGCCGTCTCGACAATGTTGTCTTCCGTCTTGGCATCGCTCCCACTCGCGCCGCTGCCCGTCAGTTGGTTAACCACCGTCACATCACTGTTGATGGTAAGGTTGTAGGTATCGCTTCATATAGCGTTCAGCCTGGCCAAATTGTAGGCGTTCGCGAGCGCAGCAAGTCTCTCGAGGTCATCGAAGCTGCTTTGGCTGGCTTCAACCACGCCAAGTATCCTTGGCTAGAGTGGGATCAGAACAGCAAGTCTGGTAAGTTCCTCCACAAGCCAGAGCGTGCTGACATCCCCGAGAATATTAAGGAGCAGTTGATCGTTGAGTTGTACTCTAAATAATTAAATTATAATGGCGATATTAGCATTTCAAAAACCTGAAAAAGTTATAATGTTGGCCGCGGACGAGAAGTACGGCAAGTTCGAGTTTCGTCCCCTTGAAGGTGGCTTTGGTACTACCGTAGGTAATGCTTTGCGCCGAATACTTCTTTCTTCTTTGGATGGATATGCCATCAACACCATAGCCATTAACGGTGTCGAACATGAGTTTGCCACAGTTCCAGGTGTTAAGGAAGATGTCACCAACATTATTCTGAATCTGAAGCAAGTTCGATTCAAAAAATTAGTAGACGAATTCGAGAATGAGAAAATTAGCGTCACAGTAGAGAAAACTACAGAACTCAAGGCTGGTGACTTTAATAAGTATCTGACTGGATTTGAAGTGTTAAACCCGGAGTTGGTTATTTGCCATTTGGATCCCAAAGCAACGATGCAGATTGAGATTTCCGTTAACAAGGGTCGCGGATACGTGCCCGCTGACGAGAATCGTGAATATTGCACCGATGTCAATGTTATCCCCATCGATTCAATTTACACTCCTATTCGTAATGTGAAGTACGCAGTTGAGAACTATCGTGTAGAACAGAAGACTGACTACGAGAAACTCGTGCTTGAAATCACAACCGACGGTTCCATACATCCGAAGGATGCTTTGAAGGAGGCCGCTAAGATTTTGATTTATCACTTCATGCTTTTCTCTGATGAAAAGATTACGTTGGAAAATAGCGATGGTGATGGCAACGAAGAGTTCGACGAAGAGGTATTGCATATGCGCCAGTTGCTTAAAACTAAGTTGGTTGATATGGATCTCAGCGTCCGTGCACTAAATTGTTTGAAAGCTGCAAATGTGGAAACACTGGGCGACCTTGTACAGTTCAATAAGACGGACCTCCTGAAGTTCCGTAACTTCGGTAAGAAGTCCCTTATGGAACTCGATGATATGTTCGAGCGTCTAAACCTCTCTTTCGGGACCGATATCTCTAAGTATAAACTTGACAAAGAATAAACACAAAAATGAGACACAATAAGAAATTCAACCATCTTGGCCGCACTGCATCTCATCGCGATGCCATGCTTTCAAACATGGCCGTTTCATTGATTATGCATAAGCGTATCAATACAACTGTGGCTAAGGCTAAGGCTCTGCGCAAGTTTGTAGAGCCTCTGATTAATCGCTCAAAGCAGGACACTACGGCCAGTCGTCGTGTTGTGTTTGGTTACCTGCAGAATAAGTATGCAGTAACGGAACTCTTTCAGGTAATTTCTGAAAAAGTTGCCGAGCGTCCTGGTGGCTACACTCGTATCATCAAGACTGGTTTCCGTCAGGGTGATAACGCTGCTACCTGCTTCATCGAACTTGTTGACTTTGACGAAAACATGGCAAAGACAGCTAAAAAGGCAAAGCGTACTCGTCGTAGCAAGAAGACAGCCACTGAAGCCGCTCCCGTGCAGGAAACTGTAGCAGAGGAAACAACACAGGAAGCTCCTGCTACAGAGGCTGCAGAGTAAATTCTAATTTGCAACCATACAATGTGAGTGCCCTGGCCTATGAAGGCTGGGGCGCTTTATCTTTTTTAAAAGATAGTATTACCATTGTATTTTGCACAATTGTGAAAAATGTAGTATCTTTGCCCTCGAATTTAATGACAGAATAATGAAACGGTTTATATTTTTCCTTGTTTTCATAATTGGGGCGTTAGGAATTTCCAGTGCACAACGTATTTTATCGTTGGATAGTTGTCGTTCCATGGCATTGAGGGATAATAAGCAGTTGGCTTCGGCCAGACTTAATCAGGATTTGGCGCGCGATGTACACAAGGCTGTACGCACAAAATATCTGCCAAAGGTGGATGCTTTAGGTGGATGGTCGTATATGAATCGCGAAGTCTCGATTCTGAATAATGATCAGAAACAGAGTCTTAACAATCTTGGTACTAACGCGCTCAGTGAATTGGCAGCAACGCCTATCGGTACTCAGTTGGCTACAGCACTTGCGGGCTTGGGTATTACTCCCACGCTTTTACCTTCCGCTGCTGCTGCGGTTGACCAAAGGGGACAGGGTATTGTAGATGCTTTCCGAACAGACACTCGTTCGATGTGGGCTGGTACGGTACAAGTGCGACAGCCTCTATATATGGGTGGTGCCATTCGTGCAGCCAATCGTATGGCAGACATTGGTATGGATATGGCGGAAACGCGCCTCGATCAACAGATACAGGAAACATTGTACGATATAGACAAGACCTATTGGCTTGTAGTATCATTACGTCAGAAACAGCGTTTGGCAGAAAGTTATCGTGATTTGGTGGTTAAGTTGGATGATGATGTACAGAAAATGATAGGCGAAGGCGTGGCTACACGTGCTGATGGACTGAAAGTGGATGTGAAGGTAAATGAGGCAGAGATGCAAATCACTCAGGTAGAGAATGGTCTAAGTCTGTCGCGTATGCTATTGTGCCAGTTATGTGGTATGCCATTGGATTCAGATTTTATTCTTGAAGATGAAGAACCAAAGGGAGAGGGGTTGAAGATGTCGAGTGAAGAATTAAATATTGAAACAAAAGCCTCTTTTGCAAGACCAGAACTAAGGCTGCTAGAGTCAGCCGTTACATTGGGTAAGCAGAGTGAGAAACTTGCTATGGCCCCATATTTGCCACATGTGGGGGTTGTGGGCGGTTATACGTTTTCTAATCCTAATGTATTTAATGGCTTTGAGCAAAAAGTCGGAGGTATATGGAATGTTGGAGTAATGATACATGTTCCCGTGTGGAACTGGATGGAAGGGAAGTTTAAGGTGCGTGCTGCCAGAACAGCTACATTAATGGCTAAGCACACACTAGATGAGGCTCGTGAGAAGATAGAATTGCAAGTAAGCCAGAGCCGTTTTAAAGTTTTGGAGGCAGATAAGCGACTTGTACGTGCACGTAAAAACATAGAAAGTGCCGAAGAAAACCTACGTTGTGCAAATGCAGGTTTTCACGAAGGAGTGATGGATGCAACAACTGTAATGCAGGCTCAAACTGCATGGCAGCAAGCTCAGTCGCAATGTATAGATGCAGAGGTCGATTTGCGTATGGCGGAAACGACACTGCGAAAATCGCTTGGTACATTGACTGCAAATTAATTTGAAAGATAAAATTAAAAGAAATAATAGATATGAGCGAAAAGACGCAACACACCAATGTCCTGCTAGCCGTGCTATGTTTTGCGCTAGTAGTTATTGTAGTAGCCCTTGTGGGATTTTTCACTTTGGGCAATGAACAGGAGTTTATTCAGGGACAAATGGATGTCACAGAGTATCGTGTATCAAGTAAGGTTCCCGGACGCATACTTAAGATTTGTAAACATGAGGGTGACTATGTGCATGTTGGTGATACATTGGCAATCTTAGATGCACCGGAGGTACGTGCTAAGAGTACGCAGGCAAATGCTGTTGAAAATGCCGCTTCTGCTATGAGTGAAATGGCACAAAATGGTGCTCGTCAGGAGCAGGTGCAAGGCGCATATCAGTTATGGCAGCAGGCTAAGGCCGCATTGGAGATACATGAGAAGTCATATCAGCGTGTGCAACGTCTGTTTGATCAGGGAGTGCTTAGTGAACAGAAACGTGATGAGGCTTATGCCCAATATACTGCAGCCCAAGCTCAAGCCCGTGCTGCAGAAAGCCAATATAATATGGCTGTCAATGGTGCCCGTCGTGAAGAAAAAATGGCAGCGGCAGCTAAGGTTCAGCAGGCCAAAGGTGCTGTGGCTGAGGTTAGCTCATACATTGGTGAAACTGTACAAATAGCCCAGATGGAAGGTGAAGTAACCGATGTATATCCCCAGGTGGGAGAGTTGGTAGGTACAGGTTCCCCTATTATGAGCGTTGCTGTTATGTCAGATATGTGGGGCTCTTTTAATGTCCGTGAGGATCAGTTGCAGGGACTGAAGGTCGGTGATGAGATTGAGGCTTATGTTCCTGCTTTTGACAAAAGCCTTAAGATGCGTGTTTTCTATATGAAGGATCTCGGTTCCTATGCCGTATGGAAAGCTACTAAAGCCAATGGACGTTATGACTTGAAGACTTTTGAAGTAAAAGCCCGACCAACGGAGACTTTGGATGGGCTTCGTCCAGGTATGTCCGTGGTTATTAAATAGCAAATAAAAACAATCCATAGGAATTAGAGTTGAAGAGAATTTTTACCATAGTAAGGCGCGAATTACGCATCCTGCGTAGGAACCATATATACTTGATATTTATGGTGGTGATGCCTATCGTGGCTGTGTTGTTCTTTACATCAATCCTAGGTAGCGGACAGCCTACGGAGATGCCTGTCGGTATAGTTGATCAAGATTATACAACAGTAACTCGCCGTATGACTCGTCTGCTAGACGCATTCCAAACTACAAGAATTGCAGGGCAGTACTCCACAGTCAGCGAAGCAAGACAAGCTGTGCAACGAGGTGAGATATATGCATTCTTGTATATTCCAAAAGGTACGTCAGCAAAACTTTTGGCCAGTCGTAAGCCAACTATCTCGTTCTATTATTCGATGACTTCGATGACAAGTGGATCGCTGCTGTTTCGTGACCTAAAGACCATTTCGTCATTGGGTAATGCAGGACTAATGCAGGCAACGTTGCGTATGCGTGGTGCTACAGACGATCAGATTATGACCTATCTTCAGCCAATAACTATCGACCTGCACATGCTAGCAAATCCGACGCTTGACTATAATGCTTACCTTTCAACATCATTGGTACCAGGTGTTCTCACACTATTCTTATTCTTATTGGCTGCCTATTCACTGGGTACCGAACTTAAATTTGAGACAGGGCGTAACCTTATGATTGAGGCTGGAGATAATATATGGGTTGCAATCACAGGTAAGACAATGCCATTGTTCATTCTGTCGCTTGCCATATTTTATCTCTACGAGTTATATGTTTACTATTTTCTGGGCTTTCCACATTTGGGCGGTCCGTGGCCGATTGTGTGGCTTGGTTTGTTGACGGTTATAGCTTCAATAGGTTTCGGTATCTTCATGTTCGGCTTACTACCACAGTTGCGCATGTCTATGAGTATCTGTTCTTTGTGGGCAGTGCTGAGCTTTTCAATGGCTGGTAGCATATATCCTGTCGATAATATGGATGCTCCAATTAGGGCGTTGACATGGTTGTTTCCAATGCGACACTATTTTATGATATATCAGGCAGTTGTTTTTAACAACTATTCTGTTTCTGTAGTTTGGATGCATGTTGTCGCATTAGTCGCATTTGCTCTACTTCCGTTATTCACTTTCCCAAGAATAAAAAAAGCGCTAAAATACTACGTATATGTTCAATAGGATATATCAGGTTCTATGTGATGTCTGTGAAGTATGGCGTGATGAGATGAAGAACTTCGTTAGAGACGAAGGTGTCTTTCTCTTCTGTCTGATCATGCCTGCGGTGTATCCTTTGTTGTATGGGTGGATATATAACAACGAATTTGTGCATGAAGTGCCTGTTGTCGTTGTTGATGACAGTCGTTCTGGTTTCAGTCGACAGTTTATACAAATGGCAGACGCTTCGCCCGATGTGAGAATAATCTTGCGTGCTAACAATTTGGATGAGGCACGGAATATTGTGGCTCGTCAGGAAGCACGTGGAGTATACTATATACCAGCTGATTTTACTGATGCCATATATGAGGGACGTCGAACATTCGTAAGCGTTTATACAGATATGGCAATGACGTTACAATACAAGTCGATATATATGACGGCAAGTAATGTGGTTGGTAAGATGAATAAGAATATACGTATCAGCCGTATGACAAAGCTGACAACCGAGCGGGACGAAGATATATCAGCAGCTCCACTTAATTTTGTAGAGGTGCCAATATTCAATCCTGCAAGTGGTTACTCTGGATTCATTCTTCCATGTGTCCTTATGCTTGTGTTACAACAGACTCTGATGTTAGGCATCGGTTTATCAGAGGGTACACGCCGCGAACGCCGTCGCCTAATCACTGTCGCTCGTACTATTCCAAGTAGAGGTTACGGTATCCGTTTGGCATTTGGTAAAGGTTTGGCTTATTTTATGATCTATTCTATATGGGCTGCATATTTAAGTATCGTTGTGCCTAAAATATTTGGGTTAGTAATGATTGCCCAATGGCGCGACCTTTTAGCTCTAATGTTCCCGTATTTATTGGCCTGTATATCCTTTGGCCTGATGCTGTCTTGGATGGTGCGTTATCGTGAGAATGTCCTATTGTTGGTGGTGTTCACCTCTGTGCCATTCTTGTTCCTGTCGGGTATCTCATGGCCATTGAGTGCCATCCCTGCTTTTTGGCAAGGTGTGGGTGCGTTAATCCCGTCTACTTATGCAATACGTGCTTATGTTCGTATCGCGACTATGGGGGCCACTATAGGAGACTGTATGCCGGAACTCCATGTACTATGGATACAGGCTGCTGCTTATTTTGCAGCGGCAAGCGTTGTTATGTGGCGTACAAGAAAGGGATGAATCAAGAGCCAATAGTGTCATTGTCCCAGTCTGGGAAGTCCGGGAATTCGTATTTCTTGGCTTCAGGCACGTAATCAAGTTTGATATCGATGAGTTCTTCAGGTTCTTCATCTTCGAGAGGGTAGGGCACGATGCCGCCTATTTGTGAGGCTACTTTCGTAATCTCCACGGGGGCGTGTCCTTGGAATATGATATCAAGGTGACGTGCCGCAGCACGACTTAGGTCTATGGTGAAAACATTGGAATAAGGGCCGCGGTCGGTTACTTCCACAACTACAGCATGATTGTTCTTTGGATTCACTACTCGCAACCAAGTGCCAAGTGGATAACGACGATGAGCACAGGTGAAACTGTCTTTATTATACGGACGCCCATTTGCCATCTTACGTCCGTGGAAACGATCGTGGTAATACGATGCAACGCCCCGTTCGGCGCGCCCTTCCATACACATCGTGGAAATGGATAACAGGGCAATGGTCCAAAGTAGTATTTTTGTGTATTTCATGGTCAAAATCTGTGCAAAGTAAATAAAATTATACATATTAAGCAAGTATTTTACCTTTTTTGTACAATATTGCGTTATTATATGAACAACGTATAAAATAAATTTTGTATCTTTGCCACGCAATATAACGACATTTACTTTTATATGATTCGAATTATTAAGTATGTATTTGCACTAGTGATGGCGGTCGCATTGTTTAGCACCACATCGTGCATGAGTGAGAAGAAAATCGCTTATCTGCAGGGAGCCGATACTTTGTATGCTGTTCCCCAGCAGATAATTCAAGCATTTGAGTTGGAAATTCAGCCCGATGACGAGCTGGCGATTTCCGTGGACACGAAGAGCCCCGAACTCCTTAGCCCCTTTAACCATAGGACTATGATTGGTAGTGGTGTTACGAGTAGTTCTTCTAATACTAATACTAGGCAAAGTTCCTATGGTAGCCAAGGTAACTTGCAGAGTCACTTGGCATATTTCTTGGTGGACAAGAATGGAAATATCGATTTCCCAATCTTTGGCACAATCAGTACTAAGGGCAAGACCTGCCGTCAGTTGGCAGAGGACTTGCAGGAGCGTTTCCGCAATGGTGAGGAAAAGGTTTCCGATGCGGTTGTTAGCGTGAAAGTGATGTCCTTTAAGGTTACTGTATTGGGCGATGTAAAAGCTCCAGGTACACAGACCTTCCAAGGCGAGCGCCTGACTTTGCTTGAGGCTCTTGGACGTGCAGGCGACTTGAATCCTTCTGCTCACCGCAAAGGTGTACTTGTTGTTCGTGAGATTGGTGATAAGCGTGTTACCTACGAAGTTGACCTGCGTGACCCCAAGTCTATATTCGATAGTCCTGCCTACTATATGCAGCAAAACGACATCGTGTATGTACAGCCCAACAAGAGTGTTCGTGTGAAGGGCTCTACCGGTTACCTCCTGATTTCTATCGGTGCTACTATTGTTAGTATGCTTGTATCAATTACTTCATTGGTTATTGCCATCGTGCGCAAATAAAATATTATGGAAACAACAAACAACGTAAACCAGAATTATGCTAATAACGCAGCTGTGGTGAATAATCCGGCGCAAGAAGACGAACCCGTTATTTCGCTGCGTGAGATATTAGATATGTTCCTGTACAACTGGAAGTGGTTTGTACTTTCAGTATTTGTATGCTGCGGTTTGGGTTATCTGTATCTGAAGACACAGCCCAAGGTTTACCAGCGTCAGGCCATGATGTTGGTGAAGGAAGAGGGTATGAGTGGTCGTCGTAGTGCTATGGGTACAGATGCTTTGATGCAGTTGAATGGTGTCATATCTGGTGCATCAGTTGCCAACGAGGTATATATCCTTAGCAGTTACTTGATAATGAAGCAGGTAGCCAAGGACTTGAAGTTTGATGTACTTTATACTCTCGATGGTCGTCTGCGTGATGAGTCTCTCTACGACAATCGTCCATTTACCATCACGTTTGAGGAATCCGACACAATGCATGTATCGGTATTTACGGTCAAGGTTCTCAATGAGAAGGAAGTTCGCATTTTTGATTGTGCTGTTTCCGACCTGGCTGGTGTGGAATTCGACGAGACCGTAAAGCTCGGTCAGCGTGTTAATTCACCGATGGGCGTGTTCACTATTGAGGCTGAGCCCGATTACATTGCAGACTATGTAGACAAGAATATATTCGTAAGCCATATCGATGAGAAGATGGCTACAAACTACGCTCGTTCTCATGTGAGCACCAGCGAGTTCTCGAAGATGAGTTCACTTGTCGTTCTGACATGTACCGATACCAACACAAAGCGTGCTGAGGACATTCTGTCGGCAACGCTTGATGCCTATCGTCGCAGTATCGTTGAGGACAAGAATCGGTTGGCACAGAGTACGGCAGACTTTATTGATGAACGTATCGAACTTATCAGTAGAGAACTGAACGAGGTTGAGAGCAGTATGGCCAATTATAAGCAGAGTAACAACATTGTTGACATCTCGTCAAATGCACAGGCCTTCCTGCAGCAGAGCAGTTCTGCCCGTCAGCGCACTATTCAGTTGCAGGCTCAGCGTAGCACCGTTCGTTTCATGCTCGACCATCTTAAATCTAAGAGTCAAGGTAACGGCTTGATTCCTGCTATAAGTGGTGTTGCTGATGCCAGCATACAAGCTCAGATTACTGCGTATAACACAATGATGCTCGAACGCAATCGCCTGGTAGCTAATTCTGGTGATAACGCGACTCCAATCCGCGAGTATGATACCAATCTGAAGGAGATGAAGGCTGCGATTATCACATCAATGCAGGGCTTCTTGTCGAGCCTCGATATGCAGGTACGTCAGGCAATTGGAGAAGAGAATCAACTTAAGGGTATGCTTTCTGCTGTACCCCAGAAGGAAAAGAATATGCTCGATATTGCTCGTCAGCAGGCAATTAAGGAAACCCTCTACACATATCTGTTGAACAAACGTGAGGAAACAGCTTTGCAGTTGGCCATCAGTGAGGCAAACATCCGCATCGTTGAGCAGCCATTCGGTAGCGACGCTCCAATCTCACCAAAGAGTTCAATAATAATGATGGGTGCCTTTGCAATGGGTATGATTCTGCCATTTGGCTTCTTGTACTTCATAAGCCTGTTGAATATGGGTGTTCGTGGTCGTCGTGACGTTGAGAACTACACCACGATACCTGTGATCGGTGAGATTCCTCACGTGAAGGAAGGCTTCGACAAGACCAAGATTATGGTAAGCGAGAAGAGTACCGATACATTGAGCGAGTCGTTCCGCCTGTTGCGTTTCAACTTAAGCTTTGTGAACAAGAATGCCCGTGTTATAATGTTCACCAGTACTATTCCGGGTGAGGGTAAGACATTCATCAGTCGTAACTTTGCCCAGACCTTGGCATTGGCGGGCAAGCGAGTAGTGCTGATAGATACCGATATCCGTAAGCGTACTCAGACGGCTCTGTATCTGGCTAAGAGTAAGGAAGGTTTGACCTCATACCTGAATGGTACTGAAACAGACCTGACGAAATTGATTGTACTAGGTGATGATAAGTACAATGTAGACTTGCTGCCTGCAGGTGTACGTCCACCTAACCCTGCTGAGTTGCTCATGAGCAGCCGCTTCGATGAACTGATTGAGGAACTGAAGAAGACTTACGACTATATTATCATAGATAACGTACCTGCTCTGGTTGTTGCTGATGCCGGTATTGTTAACCGTGTGGCTGAGATGACCATCTACGTTATCCGCGACCGTAAGATTGACCGTCGTTATCTGACCGATCTTGAACGTCTGCATCAGGAGAAGAAGTTCAATAACCTTACCATCCTGCTTAACGACGTACACGTTGAGAAGCGCTCTTATGGCTATGGTTATGGTAACTATGCATACAGCTATCGTTATGGATATGGTTACGGCTATGGTGCTGGTTATGGAAATCCGACTCAGCAGCGTCGTACTCACAGTTTCCGTCGTCGCGATAATCGCTAATGTAGCATACAGAGAAAGGAAAGCCCCGTTCAGGAATGAGCGGGGCTTTCTTTTGTGAGTTGCAATGATTGCAACATGCGAAACTATTTGATTACGAGGGCGCGGTCGATTATGTCCTTCAAGGCTTGGGCATGTGGAGTTGAGGCTGCGGCAAGTTGGCGCTGCAACTGCTTCAAAGCCTGCAAGGCATAAGGACGTAGCATCGTGTTGACGTGGTTCAAGCGACCTATGAGGTTGTTGACATATTGTTCCTGCAAGGTCTGGCGGTAGGGTGAGAGGTTGCGCTGGTTGACATCCTTCATAATCATACGGCTCAGGTCTGCCAGATATTCATCGCCTTTGTACAGGTCGTTGAGGTAACCAAGACGGCCTATCAGGCGAGCTACGCCAAGGTTTGCAATGTTTTTTGTCAAGTTGTTGGGGTCGGCTGTCAAACGCTTAGCGTAGGGGAGGTCACGAAGCCAAGTGGGTTCGGTAAGGATATTACGTTCCACGAACTTCATGGCTTCGAGTTGTTTCTCGCGAGGTTGGGGACGATAGACATCGCCTTGTTCGTCGATGGTCTTGAACTCTTCGAGTTGACCGCCGATGTTGTTAATAACATGAACGCAATAACGCTGGAACTGGGTATTAATCTGGTTGTACATAGTTTCCAGGTTCTCGTTGTATATATCGTCTTCAGCATATGTCCAGACGGGAAGGTTCTTGAGCTCGCGCTTCAGGTTCTTGATGCCGTATTCGCTGGCCTTCATGGCGTTGTCGCTCAGGTCCTCGGTCTGTCGGCGTGGATCATCCTGATAGGTTTCACCATCACCCCACCAAAGGCGTGGGTTGCTAGCTACGTTCTCTTTCTTAAACAGGGTTTGCAGGGCTTTGTAGTCCTCGTCTTCGTTCGTTGCATCCAGCGTCGGGGTGTAGCCCCACTGTATAGCCCAGATGTCGTAGTCATTGATGCGTGGGAATATTTCGTTCTGCGTCATTCCATCCTCGGGCTGAGCCACGTAGTTGAAGCGTGCGTAGTCCATGATTGAAGGCGTGTGTCCGTGTTCGGCAACCCAAGCTTTGTCGCGCAGTTTCTCCACAGGAACTGTGCTCGATGAACCGAAGTTGTGGCGAAGTCCCAATGTATGACCCACCTCATGGCTCGATACGAAGCGAATCAGTTGTCCCATAAGTTCCTCGTCATAGTGCATCTTGCGGGCAGCTTCGTCTATTGATGAGGCCTGCACCATATACCAGTCATGGACGAGCGACATTACATTGTGATACCAGCATATGTGGCTCTCGAGGATTTCTCCTGTACGAGGGTCGCTGACGTGAGGCCCGTAGGCATTGGGTATGGGGCTTGCAAGGTATCGGATTACACTATATCGTGCGTCCTCCATCGACATTATGCTGTCCTCGCCTTCAGGCCATTCGAGGGCATAGATGGCATTTTTGAAACCAGCCTTTTCAAATGCCTTCTGCCAGTCGTTTACGCCCAGAATCAGATACTTGCGCCATTGTTTCGGAGTTGCGGGGTCGATGTAATAGACGATGGGCTTCTGGGGTTCCACCAGTTCGCCTTGGCGCATCTTCTCCACATCCTGGGGCTTGGGCTCTAAGCGCCAACGGCTTGCAAAAATCTTTGATTTAACGCGCTGCTGACCGTCGTTATAGCTGTTGAAGCCATGTGTGAAGAATCCCACGCGAGGGTCGTAGTATCGCGGCTTCATTGGATTAGAGGGTAGCAGGACGAATGATAGGTTCAGACCGAAGGTTGCCTTGCCTGTTGAGCGAACCGATGCCAGTGATGTGGAGTTCGAGTTGTAAGTCTTCACCATACGAACCTCGGTGTTCATGGGGAAGGTCTTGATATCTTCGATGTACGAGAGGTTAGGCATCATGTTGGCAATCTGGTAGCTTGTCTTCGTAGACTTTGTGAGTCCCGTCGTTGGATTGTCCTCGTTGAGGAACTGTGTTACCTTTATCTTCAGCAGACTGTCCTTCTCGCTCTCAATCTTGAACGAGGCGATGATAGGGTTCTCGTTCGAGACCGTGATGGCCTTGTTAATCATCTGCGTGGTGTCGCTCACATTGACAAAGAGACGGACGCGCATGAGCAGTTGCTTGTCCACGCCTCGCTGGAAATAGACGGTCTGCTGGTTGAGCATTTCGCCGCCGAACTTTCCGCTACCGGCAGGTGTAGAGGTGTAACGTGTAGTCGTAAGGAAGTCGCGACCGATGAGCGAGTCTGGAATCAGGAAGAACCAGTCGTTTTCGAGTTTCTGCACCTGAAACATTCCCTTACGGTCCACAGATGGCTTGGGAGCAGGCTTGGGCTGCTGGGCAACGGGTGCGGGCTCTCCCTTCTTTCCCTTCTTGTTGTCCTTCTTTTTGTCGTTTGCCTTTTGCCCTTGGGCCTTTGCGGCTTGCTCGGTCTTGGCTTTGGCTTTTTCCTTCTTTTCCTTTGCGCTCAGGGTGGGGCATAGTAGTGCCAGCGCAAGGATGATAGTTAGTAGTTTGTTCATTTTACTATTGTTTTTGGTTTTATATTAGTTATCTTTTGAAAAAAGATTAGTAATGTATCGGCCATAAGATTAGTAATGTATGAGGCGAAAGATTAGTAATGTGTGAGGCATAAGATTACTAATGCGTTTGGCGTGGGATTAGTATTGACGAATCGCCATAGCTTAGGAAACGGAAGTCGTGCGATAGGGCGTAGTCGTAAACGCGATGCCAGTCGTCGCCGATGAATGCCGAAACCAGAAGCAGCAGCGTTGACTGTGGTTGGTGGAAGTTCGTTATCATTCGTTCCACAATGCGGTATCGGTAGCCTGGTGCGATAATAATCTGGGTAGATGCATGCAGCACATCGAGTTCGTTGTCGTCCATGAATTTCAGCAGGGCTGAAAGTGAGTCGAGTACTGATAACTGGGCAGTTTCAGGCTTTTCGTATGGTTCCCACTGACTTACGTGTGTCTGTCCGTTGCATCCCATCCAGTATAGGCTCTCGAGAGTGCGAACGCTGGTTGTGCCGACAGCAATAGCACGTCCGCCGTGCTCGATAAGCTTCTCTATCGTATGACGACTGACGGCAATGTGCTCAGTGTGCATATCGTGCCCACCGATGTCCTCCGACTTCACTGGACGAAACGTACCTGCTCCGACGTGCAGCGTCACCTCCTCGCGCTCAATGCCCCTTATGTCAAGCTCGTCGAGGACACGTTGCGTGAAGTGCAGTCCTGCTGTGGGAGCAGCCACGCTGCCCTCTATCTTGGAGTAAACGGTCTGATACGTCTGTTTGTCGCTCTCTTCTGTCTCGCGGTTCAGATATGGTGGAATGGGCAGCTCGCCCATAGCCTCCAGAATCTCTGACCAAGTGTAGTTGCCCGTCCATGAAAACGTAATCAATACCCCCCCTCCATCTCCCACGAGGGGGAGTGTTTTCCTTTCCCCTACTGGTTGATTGAGAGTGGGTTCCTTCTCAGCCTTTACCTCAATATCTTCTCCGTCAATGCTGACATCGGCGGTCAGGGGACCTTGCTTCCATTTCTTCAGTCCGCCCACCATGCAGAACCAAGCTGTGCGTCCTCGCTGTGCGAAGTTCTCCTGATATTCGCGAGGCAAGGCTGGTTCCAAGACCAGAATCTCCACGCGCGCGCCCGTTTCCTTATAAAAATATAGGCGCGCCTGTATCACGCGCGTGTTATTCATCACCAGCAACGAACCCTTTGGCAGCAGGCTCGGAATGTCATAGAAATGGCGCTCGCTTATCTCGCCTCGGTCGTAGATGAGCAGCTTGCTTTGGTCGCGCTCAGCCAGAGGAAACTTGGCAATCCTTTCGTCTGCCAACTCATAGCTATAGTCCTTTATTTGTATTGTTCGTGGGTCAGTCATAGACAATAAAATGTAAAAATCGCTACGAAGTTACAAAAATATCGTGGAAAAACGTTATATTTGCGTGCGATACTATGTATAAAACCATAAAAACTTATATATCATGAAGCACTTCATCAGTAGTTTGCTTGCCTTCTGCCTATTGGCTCCGGCAGCTGTGAATGCACAGGATTTGAAACGGGATGCCAATTCCGAGTACAATCCCACCAATTTGCCACCTGAACCGTCACTTGTCAAGTACGGCAAGGCTTCGAGCCGTCAGAAGGCCCGAGCTTTGGCTCAAGAAACCGGCTTGCCCGACCATTGGAACAATGCCGAAACCAAGTATTTCCCACCCGTCTTCAATCAGGATGGCGGCTCGTGCGGCTCTGCTTCGCGCATCTGCTATATGTTTACCCACGAGATTAACTCGTATCGCGACGTTGCCAGCAACACGGCCGAGACCATGTATCCCAGTCACTTCGTATGGCTGCTGACATACGGCAACTCGTCGAAGGACGATTTCGTGACCAACGTCGGAGTGCCCAATGCCCAGACATACGGAGGACGTACCTACAGTAAGTACTTTGGCAACCAGGACGAACGCAACGAAGCCTTCGGATGGATGCAGGGCTACGATCGCTGGTATTCAGGTTTCTTCAACCGTATGACATCCCCCACGCAAAACCCCTATACGCTGGGAACCGAAGAAGGTCGTCTCGCAGCTAAAGCTTGGCTCTACAACCACGCAGGCGACACCTCGTACAAGACCGGTGGCCTTATCGGACTTGGCGTTGCATCAGGTGGAACATGGGCATCTATCCCCAAGACCGAGACCAACGACGCTTTGGGAGTCACTGGAATGTCCTATGTGAAGAAGTGGGGCACAAGTATTGACCACGCTCTGACAATGGTGGGCTACGACGACCGTATCGAGTTCGATATCGATGGCAACGGCGTCTATGGCGAAGAAGACAAAGACGAGAAGGGCGCTTGGATTATCGTGAACTCATGGGGTTCAGGCTGGTGCAATGGAGGCTTCATCTATTGCCCCTATGCAATGGCTGGTCCGAGTGTAGATTCCAATGGTAAACTGACAGGCTTCTGGACAGGTGAGCTTTACCACACTCGCAAGGATTATCGCCCCTTCCGCACCATTAAGCTGAAGATGGACTATACACGTCGCAGCGAACTGTATCTGCAGGCTGGCGTCAGCGCCGACCTCAATGCTACAAAGCCCGACAAACTCATCGCTATGGACCACTTCAAGTATGCAGGCGACGGACAAAGTGGAAACACCAACCCTGCACCAGAGGTTCCCATGCTCGGTAAGTGGGCAAACGGCAAGATGCATACCGAACCTATGGAGTTCGGCTACGACCTTACCGACCTTTCTGCAGGTTTCGACCGCAGTCAGCCCTTGAAGTATTTCTTCGTTGTCAATACACGTGACTGGGGCCTTGGCGAAGGTCACATCTACGGGGCAAGCATCATCGACTACGAATACGACCAGGAAGGTCTGGAGACTCCGTTCGACATCACCGATAACAGTGCTGTTGAGGTTAAGAGTGCAGGTGCACAGACCATCATCAGCGTTATCGTTTACGGTAACTCGTACAACGCTCCTCAGAATGTGACTGTTGCTGACGGACAACTGAAATGGGATGCTCCAATACGAACAGGTCACGCTCTTGTCGGCTATACAGTATATGCCGAGGGCGAGAAACTTGCAGACGTTAATACAGAAACATTTGCTTATGCTGTTGCCGACGGTACCAACTTTGCTATTACAGCCCGTTACGAAGGCGATGTTGAAAGCCGTCAGGTTTCTGCCACCGCAGCTGTGGTAAAGCCAGCCAGTAACAATCAGGTTGCCTTTACTGGTGGCGGTTTCAGTATTCCCGACATATTCACTTCAAAATACGAGGAGTGCACCATCGAATACTACATCAAGCCCAATAGCCTGACTAACTACAACAATATGTTCGGTCCAGGGTGGGGCACTTTCCACGGACATTGCAACTCTGGTGGAGCTATGTCTATCGGATGGAACACAGGTAACGACCGTATCGCTTCAACCAGCAGTACCCTCAAGACTGGCACATGGACTCATGTTGCAATTGTAGTCAATGGCAACAAGATGACGGCGTATTTCAATGGCTCCAGCGTAGGTTCGGTAACCAGTTCCAATTATAGCGGTGTTGGCGGTTTCGGCAACCTTGTGTTCACAGGCAGCGGCAACAATGCCCAGAATGCCACTTACGATGAGATTCGTATTTGGAATCGTGCACGCACTGCAGCGGAGGTAAAGGCAGTGTACAATCGTGAATTCTATGGCGATGTAATGCCCGAAGGCCTGATAGCCTACTTTAAGGGCGACGTTTTTGAAAGCGATGGTAAGTCGTATCTGCGCGACTGCGTCGGCGGTCATCATGCTTTGCTAACTAACAAGTTTAGCAGTACAACCAGCACTTCGCCAACTCTCTCTCGTCCGAAAGATAATACCAATATCCTTTCCATTGATGCTCCTACCGGAGATGTACAGGCTAACGTTCCTGTAACCTTGACGGCAACACGCGGCGATGCCATTCGTCGTCTTGTATGGAGCATTCCTGAATTGAACATCACCGACTGGCACATTACCAGTCCTACCGTTGTGTTCCCACAGGCTGGCACATACACCGTAAAACTTTCAGGTTTCGACTATGAAGCCGATGCAAAGGTAACGGCCTCAAATCCTAATCCTGCCGACCGCGAGGCTACCGATGAACTTGTGCTGAACGTAGGTAGTGCTCCTGCCCTCGATGCTTCGTTCAGCGTAAGTGCTGCCGAGGTACCCAGCGGTGAGCACGTAAGCTTCCAAGTTGACAACTTCGTACAGGGCTACGTCTATACCTGGTCAATGCCCGGAGCCGATGTCGAGACCGCTTGCACTCCTATCGCAGGTGCTACGTTCCAGAAGCCCGGTGACTATGAGGTAACTCTGACTGTAACAGCACCTACAGGCGAAAATACCAAGAAGAAGCAGACGGTGAGCGTAACAGAAGTTGTGCCCCTGGCAGACTTCGAGGTTTCGGAGGCAATAATCATGAACAATGAAACAACAACATTGAAGGACCTTTCGAAGCATTATCCCACAAGCCTGAAATGGACTATTGACAACGGCGTGCAGAAGACCATAGTGAATGGTGGCAGCAGTTTCGACTTTACTCCTGCGGAACCAGGTGTTTATGATGTGACGTTGGAAGCTACTAATGGTAAGGGAACAAATACTGTTACTATGGAACGAGCTGTCATAGTTACAAATGCCGATTCAAAGAATGGTTTGACGTTTACTCCAGAAGGTGCGACAGTAACTATCTCGAAGCCCATAACTGATGCCACATCAATAACGAGGCTGACTATAGACTGGTGGATGAATGTCGAGAAGTTGAGTGCTCAATCCATTCAGCTCGGCGAGTCTTCGTCGATGGTCATCATGTCAACTCCAACCGGACAGATGTCTTTCTACGCCGGCGGCAAGTCCGTAAGCAGCACCGCGGACTACATCATTCCCGGCCAGTGGCACCATTATGCAGTCATGTATAATGCTGGCACAGTAACATTCTTCCGCGATGGCAAGAAAATTAATACTCCATCGACAAAGGTGGCTACAACGATTACCCGTCCTGCTACATTTGCAATTACATCTTCAGGCAGCATCGATGAGTTCCGTATTTGGGAGAACACCACTACAGAAAATATTCTGAAGTCTATCATTAACCAGCCAATGGACGATCCCGAGTACTACATCACAGGTGATAAGAAGAACTATAAACTGCGCGTTTACTACCAGTTCAACCAGAGTAGTGGAGATGTTCAGGATTTAACTTCATACGAGAATACAGGTGTTCGTTCGGGCTTTGGTCCCGAAGGTGATGCCTGGGGTCTTTCGAAGGGCGTCTTCTGTCTGAACTTCAATTCGAGACTGCCGAACATCGTTGTTGATGGAATCAATGAAATCAATAATGGAGAATTGGTAATTGATAATGCCCGTAAGGGAGTGTTCGACTTGAGCGGCCGCCGTATTACAGGCACGCCGAAGCCAGGTCTCTATATCATCAACGGTAAGAAGAGGGTAGTAAGATAACCATCAAACACAATACAGAATAAAGCCCGACTGAAATCTCAGCCGGGCTTTATTATTTACGTTGTTTAAGTTTGTTACTTAACCACGAGTTTCTTACCACCTACAATGTAGAGACCCTTTGGCAGGCCCTCAACAGAGGTGTTGCGACGCAGTAGTTGACCATTCAGACTGTAAACACCTGCAGCAGCCTTAACAGCCTTAGCTTCTACGGCAGGAGCAGTAATGGCTGTGGGCTCGTATGCTCCGTAGTAGAACAGGTTGAAGTAATCGAAGAAAGGCATAGAACCGTTTGTGCTGGCAATCTCAACACGGAAACCAATCTTGATGTCGCCCTTCTCATCCAAAGAGAATGGAACGTATGTGTCGTAGTAGTCATTGTCGGCCTTCAGCATGTTGTCCATCAATGTTCCGTTACCATGACGATAGTCATAGTCATTGGTCATAGCCAACATGTTTTCCAGAGTCAGGCCCTTTTCCTCATCAACATAGAAGAACGGGTGGATAAGAGCACTGTCATTGTTGGCATATACGCTGTAGTCAGTGGCAATAGTGCCCTTCTTTTCATCGGTGTATTCGTCAACCCTGTATGAACCACCAAGACGGATGGCAGCGCGAACCTTCAGCAGGTAGTTACCGGCAGGCATGCCTGTGATTGTCTGATATACATCCTGAACAAGAGAAGTAGGACCGCTTGAACCGAACCACCAGCTTACGCAGTCTGTGCCAGTAGGCAGTACCATGTTTTCGGGATCTGTGAGACTCCAGCCAGCAGCATCTGTGTCGAAGTTGGGATTAACAAGCATGTTGGTGAAGTCAAAGTTGTTTCCCTGCTTTGGAGATACACCGCAGAGGTAGAAGTCCTTAATAGCCTGTTTGATTTCCACTACTGTCTGTTCTACCAATTCGGCAGGAATGCCTGCAGGACTGGCAATGATGCTTTCACCCTCAGTAATCCATACAGATATTTGTTCCTTGCTGATGTCAACACCATTGGCGTCAACGCTTTCTACCAAAGCCTTAGCTTCAGCAACGGCATCCTTCAGGTCTTCAAGAATCTGTCCTAACTCGGCAGCAGCCTTGTCAGCCATATACTTGTCCTTAGGACCAACGAACTGCAGTTCAACCTCGTCCCATGCAATCCAGTTGGCTGTGGTTGTAGCATCGATGTACAGACCGAAAGTCAGTTCCTGACCTTCGGCAGTTGTTTCCATTTCGAGTGTGTAAACCTCAGCAATACCATTACCGGTATGAACGTCAACACTCTTATCGTTGAGGCGAATCTGTACACCAGTTACTGGGGTGCTAACGTCGCTCTGCTGAACAGCAACGGCAGATGCCTTCAAGATGTAATATCCAACGGGGAGTGGCTTGCCATTGGGCAGAGTAGTTACAGTCTGCGTAGCATAGTTCTCCTGACCATAGGCATCAGGATTCTTCACCCAGCATTCCATGAAGGGTTTTGTGAAACCTGTAACATTACCGCTGGTGTTGATGTGCAGGGCAGGATTAGCAGTTCCGCCATTGAGACAGGTCCAACCATTCATGCTTGACATATCGCCGTTAGTGATAACATTGGCGGGGTGTGCATAGCTGGCATTTCCCATGCGGAATTTATCCATAGCCTCGTTCAATGCAGCTCTTGCATTGTCGAATGGTTCGTCAACCATTTGGTCGAAATAATTATAGTCTGGATCAGCCGTAAAGTTTTCTATAGTCTGCGACATAACACCCTTGGCGGTATTAATGGCTTGCTGGAATTCCTCCAGTCCCTCGGGCATTGTCTTTGCCAGTTCCTCGGCATCGGCTATAGCCTTCTGCAGACGGGCATACGAGGTGTTAATAGTATTGTATTTCTTAACCTCATCGTTCAAAGTGGTTGTTGCTTCTTCCAGAGTTGTGAGGTCGCTGTTTTCATCTTCAACCGTTAATTGAGCGTCATCGATAGCATCCTGCAGTTCGCTCTTGTAGAATACGGCGTTGTCGCGTTCCTTAGCCTCTTTGGCAGCTGTAATGGCGGCGGTCAGAGTCTCGCGTGCAGCAGCAATTCTTTCTACGTCCATTGATGCGTTCCAGTCGTCTTCGGAACCTACATAGTATAACTTCACGTTGTCGATAACCACCCAGTTTACATTGGGGTGATTGAATCGGAAACCAATGGTCAGGGTCTCATCTTTTTCAATGTCCACGTCAACACCGAAGTTTACACCTGCTTCCATACCGAGCTTTGTTGTGCCGAACTCGCGTACTTGCTCATTTGCGTAGATTTCAAGACCATCGCTCTCTTCTGGATTGTCAGCACCTTGGAAGCAAGCTAAGATATCAACTGTCAGACGATAGTGACCAGCAGGCAGACCTGCAATGTCCTGATGGATATCACCGTCGCTGTTCAGCACGTTTTTACCATTATTACTGTTTGCCCACTGCTCAGCAAAATATGATATTGTTGTTGAGCTGGTGCTGGCAATGTTGTTGTTTCGGCTGTTCTGCTTCATGTTTGTGGATACCCAGCCGGTGATGTTGGTGGCATTGGTGGCATCCTTGTTGAAAGTCTGGTTTTGCACTTTCTCTGTTGCATCAATGGCGTTCTCTGCGATGAATGCATCGATAGCTTCCTGCAGGGCGATGATTATAGAGCGAACGGTTTCATCGTCTTCTGCATTCTCGGCATCAGTTTTTGCTGTGGAAATAGCAGCTTCGAGGCCGCTCTGACCTGATGCATAACTATCGCAATTTAACATGTAGGTGGCGTCTTCAATGACTGCCATCAATGACTTTTTGTGGACGATGGTTTCGTCCTGTGCCCATAGACCTGCTGTTGTGAACAAGGCCAGGGCCATTAGAAGTAATTTTCTCTTCATACTTTTGTTTTGTTAATTAAAAAAATAGGTTAGTTGATGTTGTTAATAATTATTTCCACGGGGCAGTGGTCGCTGCCCATGATTTCGTTGTGTATAGAGGCAGACTCGAGTTGAGGTACGAGCCTGTTGCTCACAATGAAGTAGTCGATACGCCACCCTGCATTCTTCTCACGGGCGTGGAATCGGTAGCTCCACCATGAGTATGATCCTTCGAGGGTGGGGTAGAAGTGACGGAACGAATCGGTGAATCCGCTTCCGAGCAGTTCAGTCATCTTCTCGCGTTCTTGGTCGGTGAAGCCTGCGTTCTGACGATTCGACTTGGGATTCTTCAGATCTATCTCTTCGTGTGCCACGTTGAGGTCGCCGCAGAGGATTACGGGCTTCTTGGAATCCAACGCAAGCAGGTACTGTCGGAAGTCGTCCTCCCACTTCATACGATAGTCCAGTCGCTTCAGTCCGTCCTGACTGTTTGGTGTGTAGCAGCATACAAGGTAGAAGTCTTTGTACTCCAACGTGATGAGACGCCCTTCGTGGTCGTGCTCGTCAACTCCCATTCCGTACTTCACGGAAAGTGGTTGGTGCTTTGTAAATATTGCAGTTCCTGAATACCCTTTCTTTTCGGCGTAGTTCCAATACGACTGGTAGCCAAGGAATGGCAAATCCAATTGTCCTTCCTGCATTTTTGTTTCCTGCAAGCAGAAGAAATCTGCATCCAGCGACTCAAAGGCTTCGGCAAAGTTTTTGCCTACTACGGCTCGCAAGCCGTTTACGTTCCATGAAATAAACTTCATCTTCCTACTGCAATCTTTTTACCATTAACAATGTATATGCCAGGCTGCAGTCCATCGGCAAATCGACTATAGGGCACAGCGCGGCGTAAGAGCATACCATTAATATTATATACGTTAACACGTCGTTCGCCTAGTTCCGTTACATCTATTATCTTTGTTGGTGTGCCGTAATCGTCCTCTTCAGGGTCAATGATATCGTCAGACAGGTCATAGACATCGAGATTCTTATAGATGTATTCGGCACGTTTCCGTAGCCAACTCTTTGCATTCGTCGTGTGTGTGGCGTAGTTCTTTCCGTCACCCCATCCCGTCCTCGTATATTTATATCCATCGTAGTAAATGGAATTATCCACACCGCTTTGGTTGTGTTCCAAAGACAAGCGGGCAAACTGGAAGTAGTCGTCGCAGTATTCGATAAGTTCCTCCATGCGTCCGTCGTTCATGAAATGGTGCCACAGGCGGTAGTATTCCTTCTTCACCTTCTCGCTGCCGCGTAGCAGGTCGCGGAAGAAGGGATAGCCCTTGTTGCTACTGGACATATAATAGAATAGGTCTATGTCAGCAGCTGTAACAAAGTAGTTGTGTCCGCGTTCGTAACCGAACGACCAGTCGAAGTCCCATACCGGACCGAGGTTCCAAAGCGAGTCAGGCGATGTGATATCTGTGTTATAGATGAACCAGCTCTTTGCGTGCATCAGTTCCTCGTTGCGTACTAGGTCAGTCACGAACATTGCGCTTACCACGCTTTCTACATCGAACTTGGCATTCTCGCAGTCGTACTTCACATCGTATGTCAGTGCGTTGAATGCTCTCATAATCTGTGTGCTGGTGAGATTGTCAGGTTCACCGTCTTCGAGATCCGGCTCTTTTATCTTTGTCTTTATACCGTAGCTTGTCTCGTTGTAGATGGTTTCGTCAGTATATGTGTCGAGTTCTAGCATCACGGCATTGGTCTCGTCCTTGATGTCGATGCTGTTATTGCTGAATCCGGTCTTTTCAGTAAAGTTGTATGAGCCGCGATACTGGTTGTTGACGTATAGTTCCACTGGTACAATGTGGTTGCAGCCGCGCGTCTCCACCATATCTGCCACCTTCATAGCTATGGCGTTGGTGGTCATGGAGCCTTCCTGTTTGTTGCAGAGCAGTACCCACGACTTACCACCCGTCATGCCAAGCGGTTTCTGCTTCTCATTAAACTTCAGACGGTAGGGGTTCTTGCTGTCGTAGCCGTCGTACCATGTGGAGTTTCCGCGACCTTTAATTTTCACAGCCATTTTCTCCAAATCGGGATAAACACCGCCGCCGTCAATCTTTATTTGAGCGTCCTCATAGTAGGTCTTTCCATATCGGCCTATCCACATGTTGTTGTTCCACGTCGTGCTGTCGCCAAACCAGATATCGATGCGCGGCACCTTGTATTCCGTTGTGGAGTGGTCGGTCAGGAAATCCACTGTCACCTCATAGTCTGTGCCGTAGGGCTGGAATCCTTTTTTGTATTCAGCAGGCGATATGAGTATTGGCTCAGAGCTACCGTGACTGGGGTTCTCTACTACGCTATAGAGCGCAAATTCGCTGAATACCAAGTAGTTCTTGCGCTGTGCTTCTGTCAACTGCAGACGCATATATTTATAAGAGGTATTCCAGGTTATTACGGGACTGGTGTATGTTGCATCAGTTGTAGTGGGCAGATTGTCATCGTTAGCTGTGAATGTCTTCACATTCACCCATGAAGTGCCGTTAGTGCTGGCTTGCAGTATGAGGCCCAGAGGTGCGTAACTTCCGTTGTTGCGAGTGATATACTCGAACTTCAGGTTCTCCATAGTCTCCGGCAGGTTAATCTGCAGGTATGGCCATTCGCTTACTCCGTCACCGTAGTATGCCCCTTCGTACCAGTTGAGCTTGGGATAGGTCATATTGTCACCATAGGTAGAGTGGAAGATGGTGTTGTGGTTGCCATCGAGCATATTGCCCAGATAGTCAGAATGGTTAGTTGGGGCATTGGTCGAAAGCATACTCTCAGTCAGTTCCACCTTGGTGCTTATCCACTCGTCCTCATAGTCGGGAATGCTCCATTCTTCGTTCTTTGTCTTCTTTACTTTATATACAAACTGGTCGGGGTAGGCCAGAGTGTAGTGAATGGGTTTGTCGAAGCGCAATCGTGTTTCTTTGCTATGCTGACGTACACCATCGATATAAGCCTTCACATCGTCGGGTAGTTTGAACGAAGGTGTCAGTCGCTTACCAATGCAACCTACAGCAACGGTCACTTTGTGGTTGATACTGTCTATCACGCCTTCGGCATCGGTAAAGAGCTGGTCGTTGAACTTATTGTTAAACTTGTAACTCTCGAAGTTAGGCAGTTTGCCTTTATACTCCGTTGTCTCGCTCTGAACGCGTGCTTTGGCAATCGTGACAGTGGTGTCGCCCTTCAACTTGAAGTAGATGAGGCCGTTTTTCTCCTCACGTCCTTCGATATATTTCTTTGGGAATATCATTGATGAGCCGTCGTCAAGTGTAAAGAAGATACAATCTCCTATCTCGTTGTCTTCCTCTTCCTCCTCTTGTGCGCTTTCTTCAATCTTTGCCTTCAGGGCTGCTGTCGTGGGATTGGTGGTTGTGGTGAATTGTGGTTTTGTCCAACTGATGGCTTGCAGCATTGTGCACAGCATCAGAGCCAGTATTGATAAGTAGAGCTTTCTCATGATATTTCTCCTTTCCTCATTATTTCAGGTATTTAGCCAGTTCGCTGTTTGCTTGTCGCAGTCCCTTGGCAATGCCTTGAGCATTGAGCTGGGCACCCAGTTTACTGGTGTGTGTATGGTCTTTCTTGTAGTATGCTTGTGCCTTTTCCTGTCCCATTTCATCGAGGGCGTCGGCTGTGATGTTGTGGAGGTCGATGAACGAGACTCCAGTCAGTTCCACAATGTCGCGATACCAACGTCCGAACGAGTCATTACGACGTTCAATCTTTCCCTTTCCCCACTTGTTCTTCTGTCCGTCGCCCCATTCATTTCGTGGTGTCAGACTTACCAGAATCGGTGTTGCTCCCTTTTCGCGAACATCGTCAATCATCTTTCGCAGATACCATCCGAAGGTGTACACCACCTCGTTCCATACCTCTTTATCTGTACGTACGCGATAGACGTGGCTTGAGTCGGCAGTTCCGGTGATGTCGTTGCGGGCCTTACCGTTTGCCAGTTCATTGCCTGCATCGTTGTGTCCGAACTGAATCAGCACGAAATCGCCAGGGTGAACGTCGTTAATTACCTTGTCCCAGCGACCTTCGCGCAGGTATGAGCGGCACGAGCGTCCTGCCTGTGCCGAGTTCTGTATTACAATTTTGTCTGTATCGAAGATGGTGGCAGCCTGACTTCCCCAGCCCCACATTCCGTCTTCATCTTTGTCTTCGTTCTTTACTGTGGAGTCACCTGTGATGAACACCACGGGCTTGCCCTTCTGGCGCTTCACACCTGTGGTGGGGCGCTCTGGGCGCATCATTGCCTTCAGGGGCTCCACCTCGTGATGGTTACATTGTAAGAGTCCGTCGGCTGCCGAACGTGCATTCAGTTGTGCTCCGAAAGCCGATGTGTGAATATGGTCGAGGTAGAAATGGTAGTTGAATTTCCATTCTGACATACGTTCGTACTTGCGTGCCGATATCTCGTTGAGGTCAACAAAGGGGCAGTTCAGCTCTTCTGCAATCTGTCGTGCCCAAAGGCCGAAGGTGTCATTCACGCGAACCACATGTCCTTTCTTTCCTGGTACATAGGCATTTCGTGGAGTCAGACTCATGAGTATGGGGTGTGCTCCAAGTTCGCGTGCCTCGCGGACGAAGCGGCGCATATATTCGCCGTAGGAATAAACGGTTTCCTTTACGCCAGTCTCTTTGATGGTAACTTCAAGGCTGTCGGTTGCAGAAATACCGCGTATTGTGGCACGTGCACGACCTGAGTCGAACGGACCGTTGTCGTTGTGTCCTAATTCTATAATAACATAGTCGCCTGGGCGTATTCCTTTCTTCACGTCAGGCCAAAGACGGGTGTAGAACGTACGACTGCTGGTGCCTCCTAATGCCTGGTTCTCAACGGTAATCTTGCTTTCATCGAAATACTGGTGGGCAAAATATCCCCATCCCCACTGACCGTTATCGCCGTTTCCCATGGTGCCGGTGCGCATTGTGGAGTTACCAACGAGGAATAGCACGGGATTCGTTCCCTTGCGGCTACTTCCAGCCACTGGACGTGCCGTTGCAGCCTTCTCCAACGAGTCGAGTGTGAGGTCAACAACCTTGTTCACGTCCTCCATCGGACGGTAGTTGTCTTGCGCCCAACCGGTAAGGCTTGCGCATATCGTAATAAGTGAAAAAACTACTCTTTTCATACGTCTTTTTTAGAAAAATCACCCCAAAGGTACAAATAATAATTGGAACAATTATAATTTGAGGGCAAAAAACCTAAAAAAGAACGATATCGCCTCCGTCGCTCGATGTGTATTTTTTGAGAAGTTCTTGAATATACTCGGCACAGGCTATGGTGTTCTCCTTGTTGCCGTCGTAACCGTTGACTATGCACAGCAGTCGGGTGGTGGAGAGCGAAAGTTTCGTACGCTCATTGTCGCTGGTTGGTGTTGCAATTCCGCCAATTTCATCGCGCCAAACTGGCATTCCTGCAATATTCAGCGGTCCGCGTCCAATGCCCTCATAAGGTTCACCCTCACGCCCTATTCCAAGTTCCAATGTGTCGCCGCTCACAAGGTCGGCATCCAGTCCGCTGATGCTGTATCCGTAGGCTATGGATGCCAGATTAATGAGATCCACCACCGTGTTCACTCTGTATAGGTCGTTGCCCTTTAATGTGCGGCGCACCAGCGCTTCACCTGACGGACGGTATCGGCTTGGGTCTTTGCCGCATCGTTTATACACCTCTCGCGTAGCCTCAATTGAGGGCATTTGCTTGATGCTGTCGGGGGTGTATCGCGTGCGATATTCTTCGATAAAACCATCGATTTCTTTCCATAATGCTGCATCGCTGTCAGTATTCTTAACAGACGCAACGACAGCGGCACCTGTCATTTGCGGGCACCGCTGTCTGATTTCTTCACAAACTTTAAACTCCATTTATTAACCTTTTTATTATTTGAGGAATAAAGGAGTTAAAGAAGTTATCGCTTCGCTCGTCCTTCGGACAGTAGTTAAAGACGAATGTATTAGACTCCCTGAATCACACAAGCTACAAACGTATCGTCCTTTAACTTCTTTAACTTCTTTAACTCCTTTAACTTCTTTAACTCCTATTTCTTCAACTCATTCACTCCTCTTGTGCAGTGCAGCTCCTCAGTGCTTGTGGGCTCGCTTGCGATGCTGTCAGTTTTGATGCTGTCAGTAGCTTCGTCCCAGATGTCA
This sequence comes from uncultured Bacteroidales bacterium, assembly GCA_902781515.1. Classification (GTDB taxonomy): domain Bacteria; phylum Bacteroidota; class Bacteroidia; order Bacteroidales; family Bacteroidaceae; genus Physcousia. The sequence continues at coordinate 191,408 of CACZJU010000004.1, forward strand.
CCCATTGTATTCTCCTTAGCGTAGTAGAAGTAGTCGCAGAGGGAAGCATATTCGCTGTAGTAGTGCTCGTAGTTCTTCAGGCGGAACTTTGTGGAATCGTACTTGCCGTCCATGTAACCGGTGAAGTAATTGTCGTTGATGCGATAGTCGCGGATGGCGCAGTCGAGAGATGGGTCGTCGAAGTACAGATATATTGTGCTGCCGATGATTTCGTAGTCGAAGTAATGAGTTACGCGATACGAATAGAGGTAGTCGGTCTGAACTCCACGTCCTTTGCGGTATCCCCAGCCCTGTGGCATGAACTCTATTTCAGAGCTGCTGCACTTGGTGCCGTTAATCCACATATCGAGGTCGCCGAACCAGCGTCCGCTTACATCGAAGCCGACAGCTTGTTCCATCTCAAATTCGCAACTTGTGAAACCGAAGAGTGCCACGAACATCATTCCCATGATCCAAAGATTTTTCTTCATTGTCGTAATAGTCTTCATAGTCGTAAGTGTTAAATGTTTGTTTTGATGTTGCAAAGTTACGACCATTTCTTTCCACTACAAAGGTATTATCCCTAAACCGCAAGGGGAAAATCCCTATGGCATATGTGTGGGTGTTAGTTTGCATAAAACTTTGGCATTTGTGCCGTTATGTCGCGTCTTTTTCGTATCTTTGCGGTCGATTTTGCATTAATACATTATATAAAAATATATAAGAAGCATGAAATTGAATATCATTGTACTTGCAAAACAGGTACCCGACACACGCAATGTCGGTCCCGATGCCATGACTCCCGAAGGCACCGTGAACCGCAGTGCGCTGCCTGCTATCTTCAATCCAGAGGATTTGAACGCTCTGGAGCAGGCTCTCCGACTTAAAGACCAATTCCCTGGCACCACAGTCCACGTGCTCACAATGGGCCCTGGCCGTGCTGCTGAGGTCATCCGCGAGGCTATGTACCGCGGTGCCGACGGCGGTTGGCTCTTGACCGACCGTGCTTTCGCAGGTGCCGACACACTGGCTACGAGCTATGCGCTTGCAACGGCTATCAAGCATGTTTGCCCCAATGTCGACCTTATCATCGGCGGTCGTCAGGCTATCGATGGCGATACGGCTCAGGTAGGTCCACAGGTGGCAGAGAAGTTGGGACTGAACCAAATTACTTACGTGGAGGAAGTTAAAGAAGTTAAAGAAGTTACAGAAGTTCTTGCTAAGGCAAGCGACCAAGGTCGAGCGAAAGAAGTTATCGCAACGCGTCACATCGATGGGGGAGTGGAGACGGTGGAGAGTCCGCTGCCTTGCGTGCTGACAGTTAACGGAAGCGCAGCTCCCTGTCGTCCGCGCAACGCTAAGTTGGTGATGAAATACAAGCGTGCCCTTGCTCCATTGGAGTTGGCTCCTGGCACAAGTTACGAGGACTTGCCCTATGCCGACCAGTATGGCAAGAAGGCATATCTGAAGATTGGTCAGTTGACGACAGCCGACGTGAATGCCGACCTCGCACAGTGCGGTCTCGCAGGTTCGCCCACCAAGGTAAAGAACGTGGAGAATATCGTCTTCAAGGCGAAGGAAAGTAAAGTGTTAACCGGTAGCGACGAGGACATCAACGGCCTCGTTCAGGAATTATTGGCAAGTCACACGATTGGATAATGAATAACGTATTTGTATATTGTGAGCTTGAAGGCACTAAGGTTGCCGAAGTAAGCCAAGAACTGCTCACTAAAGGCCGCAAACTGGCCAACACGCTGGGTGTGCAGTTGGAAGCCGTGGCTGCCGGCAGCGGTATCACGGGAAAGGTGGAGAGCCAGATTCTCCCCTACGGCGTGGATAAGTTGCACATTTTCGATGCTGAGGGCCTTGCTCCCTACACCTCGAAGCCTCATACGGCAGTGCTGGTGAACCTGTTTAAGCAGGAAAAGCCGCAGATTTGCCTGATGGGTGCCGATGTTGTGGGTCGCGACCTCGGACCTCGCGTTTCTTCTGCCCTGCACAGCGGTCTGACTGCCGACTGCACGGCTTTGGAAATCGGTCCTCACGAGGACAAGAAACTGGGCAAGACCTACGAGAACCTGCTCTATCAGATTCGTCCTGCCTTCGGTGGTAACATCGTGGCAACGATTGTCAATCCCGAGAACCGTCCCCAGATGGCTACAGTCCGTTCGGGTGTGATGAAGGCCGAGATTCTCGACCCCAACTACAAGGGGGAGGTCATCGTAGAGGATGTGGCAAAGTTTGTGCCTGAGACAGAGTATGTTACGAAGGTGCTCGATCGTCACGTTCAGGCTGCCAAGAACAATCTGAAGGGTGCCAGCATCATCGTGGCTGGTGGTTATGGTGTGGGCTCGAAGGAAGGTTTCGACCAGCTCTATGAACTCGCCAAGGTGCTTCATGCCGAGGTGGGTGCCAGTCGTGCTGCTGTGGATGCTGGCTTTGCCGACCACGACCTGCAGATTGGTCAGACTGGTGTCACCGTTCGTCCCAAGGTTTATATCGCCTGTGGCATCAGCGGTGCCATTCAGCATGTTGCTGGTATGAAGGAGTCGGGCATCATCATCTCTATCAACAGCGATGAGAACGCTCCCATCAACACCATCGCCGACTACGTCATCAACGGCACCGTCGAAGACGTCGTTCCCAAACTCATCAAATACTACAAACAAAATTCAAAGTAATTTATTGGGAAGTTAAGGAAGTTAAGGAAGTTAAGGAAGTTAAAGGACGTTAGTTTAAGTTGCCGAATATGATTAATACTGTGACATATAGTTTCGAGAATGTCATCGCTTGGCAGAAAGCACATGACTTTGTACTTTTAACATACAAGGTTACACGGCATTTCCCTGAGGATGAGAAATTCGGACTGACATCACAATTCCGTCGTGCAGCCGTATCGATTGAGGCGAATATTGCAGAAGGATACAAGAAATTAAGTAAGGCAGATAAACTCCGCTTCTTCAATATTGCCCAAGGCAGTCTGGAGGAATGCCGCGACTATCACGTCCTATCGCGTGACTTAGGTTATCTGTATGCAGATGAATTTGAGTATTTGCATCAAAGTATAGAAGAGGCAAGTAAATTCCTTAATTCATATTGTAAGGCCATTGTTGATAATGTGGCGATAAAGGATGATAAAATATGACACAAATTATATTGGGGGAGAAAGTATCGTCCTTTAACTTCCTTAACTTCTTTAACTTCTTTAACTTCCAAAAATAAAAAGATTATGGCAAATTATTATAGTGATATAAAGGAAATCCAGTTCGAACTGGAGAACAGTGCGCTGATGTCGCGCATTGTGGAGCTCAAGGAACGTCAGTTCGAGGACAAGGACCAGTACGACGAGGCTCCTCAGGACTTTGCCGACGCCATGGACTCGTACGACAAAGTACTGGACATCGTGGGCGACATCACTGGCAACGTGATAGCCCCCAATGCTGAGGATGTGGATGCAGAGGGCCCCCATTGCGAGGGCGGTCGTGTGCACTATGCCTCTAAGACCTACGAAAACCTGCAGGCAATGCGTTCGGCAGGTCTGAACGGTATGACGATGCCCCGTCGCTACGGCGGTTTGAACCTGCCCGTGACAGTCTATACCGCAGCCAACGAAATCGTCAGTGCTGCCGATGCCGGCTTCGAAAACATCTGGAGCCTTCAGGACTGCATCGAGACACTCTATTGCTTCGGCAACGAGGAGCAGCGTCAGAAGTACATTCCCCGTGTTTGTGCGGGAGAGACCATGTCGATGGACCTCACCGAGCCCGATGCCGGTAGCGACCTGCAGAGCGTGATGCTGAAGGCCACCTACGACGAGGAAAACGACTGCTGGCGACTGAACGGCTCTAAGCGTTTCATCACCAACGGCGACTCCGACATTCACCTCGTTTTGGCTCGTTCTGAGGCTGGCACGCGCGATGGTCGTGGTCTGTCGATGTTCATCTACGACAAGCGCGACGGAGGTGTTGACGTACGTCGTATCGAGAACAAACTCGGTATTCACGGCAGCCCAACCTGCGAGCTCGTTTACAAGAACGCCAAGTGCGAACTCTGCGGCGACCGCAAGCTGGGTCTTATCAAGTACGTGATGTCGCTGATGAACGGTGCCCGCTTGGGTATTGCAGCTCAGTCGGTAGGTCTTTCTCAGACAGCCTACAACGAGGCTATTGCCTATGCTCGCGACCGTAAGCAGTTCGGCAAAGCCATCATCGAATTCCCTGCTGTGGCAGAGATGATTTCTAACATCAAGGCCAAGCTCGACGCAGGTCGTGCATTGCTCTATCAGACAGCCCGTTACGTCGATATCTACAAGGCTCTTGAGGACATCAGTCGCGAACGCAAACTGGAACCCGAAGAGCGTGCCGAGCTGAAGAAATACAGCCGTCTGGCCGATGCCTTCACTCCGCTGGCAAAGGGTATGAACTCCGAGTATGCCAACCAGAACTGCTACGACTGCATTCAGGTGCACGGCGGCAGCGGCTTCATGCTCGAATATGCCTGCCAGCGCATCTATCGCGATGCACGCATCACCAGCATCTACGAGGGAACCACCCAGTTGCAGACCGTTGCTGCCATCCGTTATGTCACCAATGGCATGTATGCTCAGGTTATCGAGGAAATGCTCGAAGCACCCGTTGCCGCTGAGTTCGAGGGCTATGTTGCCCGCATCAAGACTATGGCAGAGAAACTGAATGCCTGCACCGCTGCTGTCAAGGAGGCTGGGAACGACGAGCTGCACGACCTCTGTGCCCGTCACCTCTACGAAATGACTGGCGACGTCATCATGTCCCTCCTGCTGCTTCAGAACGCCACTAAGGCTCCTGAACTCTTTGCCAAGAGCCTGCAGGTGTATGTCAACCTTGCTGAGGCCGACGTCGAGAAGAACAACACCCTCGTCGCTCGTATGACCAGCGAAAGTATCGAGAACTACCGTCAGGCATAATCCCGATATATCACCAAAGCAAAGCTCCCCGCACCACCTTCGGTGCCGGGAGCTTTTCTTTTATTTTTTGTGCTTCGCATCGTGCCTCGTCGTTGAACTTCGTGGCGATGTACATTTCGCGTTACGCGTTACACATTACAGTTTTAAAATTGCGTGGGTACTTAAGGGAATTGATAATTGATAATTGATAATACAATGTAAATATTTTTTACTTTTATTAATTATTAAATAATAATAATTTATTATTAATAATATTTTATAATAATATATAATATATATTATATATTATTATAAGTCTATATATAGCTTAGTAAGGGGGTGCCAATATTTTAATTGTAACGCGTAACGCGTAACGCACTGTAGCACCCCATGATTTTGCCTCTAAAATGTCGTATCTTAGTAATATGAAAGGAGATGGGACAAGTAGCTGCCGCGGTAGGTTAACTTAATTTATCCGGAGAAGTTAACTTAACCTGTGGCTACAAGTTCTAATAGTAAAGTAAAAATTAAAAAGTAATAGAGAGTATATTTTTTTGCGCTTGCGCTTGCGTATGTGCGCGGGAATCCTTAATTTTGCCAGAAAATATTGTAATTTTTATAAGCATGAAGACAAAATCGCTCATGAAAATGACCGCTTGGATGGTCATGTTATTCCTGTTAATCGGTTGGACAAGTGAAGCCTCGGCGTGTAAGTTGGAGGACACCTACCGCTACAACGTGACGTTGGAGGGTACTCACCAGCTGAGGCTGAAGATGCCGCTCTATGACAAGGACGACTACGACTGCTGGATTGTGGAAGGTACTGTCTATATCCAGCCGGAGGGTGGAAGCAAGGAAACTCTCTTCTACTACGAGTCGCAAAGAGACATTGACAGTGGCGACTACCTGCCCCGTATCTACAGCTACAGGGGTGTGGACGGTTCGATGATTCTCTATCGTGACCGTGGCTACAGCAATGTGAGCATTGGCACCAGCAAGGGCAATGAACTCTGCCCGTGTGTGGACAATCAGGACTATGCCATTGTGAACCTGCTGTGGGACATCCCCTATAAGTACCGCGGCAAGAAGGTGACCATCTCGTGGAGCATCCACCACAATGGTAACATGACCGAGTACAACAAATGGATAAGTATCGATCCCACGACCATATCCATTCCAACCGCTCCTCAGTTGCAGCATCCTATGATTATGGATCCTATGATCTCCTACGAGACGGGACATCCTAATCAGATCATGGTGCCCTATATGATTGCAACCAACAAATTACAGAAGATGACAGCCCACTATACTGAGGTATATCCATCGGGAAGTGTCAACAGGACGGTCACTCTTCCTACCACAACGTCCGACTTTATGCGTCTGCCTGCCGACGTGTGTATCAAGGATTTCTATATCGAGTCAACCTATACGGACACGGAGGACAAGACCCAGACCACCCAATCCACCAAGTCCGACCTGCCGATTCTGCACCATCCGCAAGCTCTCTCCGCTTCCTTGCAGTCAAATGGCAAGGTCATGTTGCGATGGAAGGTCAACAATTTCCAATGGAATGACTTCTCCAGTACGGACACGTGGGAGATTCAGCGTAACGTGACGGGTGATGCTACCAACGGGCAGTGGACTAGTCTGGGGCAGCTGAACTATGACGAGAAGGAGAGTGAATTCACTTTCGAGGATGAAAATCTGATGGCCTTCTACCAGCAGGCTCCTGTCTATTATCGGGTACGTCGTGTCATCACAGCTGTATGGGGCTGGACTCCAGAGAGCGGCTATGCCACCACCATGCTGCCTGCAACGCTTGCGCTACCTGCCATCACCGAGGCAACCGTAAGCCGAAACAGTACCTGGAACGACAACGAACACAGCGTGATGCTGAAATTCAAGGGCCGTATGCTGACAGACAACTTTGCCACAGCCACTCCCGAATACGACAAGAACAACTACCTGGTGCTGCGCGACTCCACCGACTGGAAACTCTTCGTGCAGCTCGTGAAGGAGGCCAACGGTTCGAAGGACGTAAATGCCATCATGGCTGCCGATATATCTACAACATATTCTGTAGGTACACTATCCGATGCTCCTTACCAAGGAACGTTTGACGGCAATGGTCATACGCTGACGGTCAATATCACCGATGCTAAAGAAACGGCCTCTGTATTCTACAAAGTCAAGAAGTGTACGATCAAGAACCTTCGTGTCACAGGTACAATTTCGGGCGGAATGCACTCAGCCGGACTAGTAGCATATGTTGATGGCATTTCCGCACTCACCATCGAGAACTGCCATATCTCAACACAGATAACCGCAACCGGCAACGCCAATAACGCTCCTCACGCCGGTGGTATTATCGGTCATGGTGGTTCGGGAACAGTAGCTATCCGCAACTGTCTGTTCGATGGAACGGTCGTTGCCGACAATGTCACCGGAAAGGACATGAACGACAGTTATGTAGGTGCGTTCTTAGGCTGGGCAGATAATAATTGGAAAATAAATATATCGTACTGCCTTGAACGTGGTACATATATTAATTTCGCACACAACGGTGCCAACTACAAATATACAGGCTCACCAACCTGTTTCGGCGGCACCGGCAACTACAACTCCAACAACTGGGGTGAGACGAATACGGCCATAGGGCTTGCACCCGACCAGTTGGCATCGGCATTAAGCAGCAAGTGGAAAGTGGAAGGCGGCACCGTTTTGCCCATTATGAGCACAGATGAAGACGATGCTCACAAGACCCTAATCTGGGACGACCGTGCCAAGGTAGTGCTGAATACGTATAAATATGTAGAAAACATCGATGACAATGCATTTAGCATCAGCAGCGAAGATGACTGGAATGCCTTTGCGGCAGCGGTGAAAGCGTCAAAGGGGGACTATGCAGTTAACTGCAAACTGATGACCGATATCACAGTAAGCAAGCCCTTGGAAAAATACTCAGGCTCCATCGAAGGTTACGGTCATACCATCACGCTTAATCTCACAGAGTCCAACTTATATTATTCACTCATCCGATATGGCTTTAGTACCATCAACATTCGTAATCTGAATGTTAAAGGCGTAGTTAATGGTAGCAATTACTGTGCTGGGCTTATTGGGATGTTGGGCAACGACATGGCCAACCTAACTGTCGAAAATTGTCATGTTTCAGCAAACATATCAACATCCAATGATGGTTATGCAGCTGGATTTGTGGCTAATGCGGGCTCTGGTAAAGTAACCCTCCGTAACTGTCTTTTTGACGGAAACGCATCCTTTACGGGTTTGAACTCTTACTCTATGTTTGCCTCTTTTGTCAACCGCTCTCATAGAACGCAGGATATGACGGTGGAGAACTGTCTGGAGAATGGCACCTACAATGGATATAATAATGTAGTAGCCGTTGGCTATTACGATGGAAATAGCCATAAGGCATGGAATGGTGGCATGAACCTTTGGACCTATTCCACCAATGGGTTCTCTGAAATCAGCCACGTAGGTAGCATCACTCCTGCACAGCTCGCTGCTAATTTGGGCAGTCAGTGGCAGGTGAAGGATGATAAGGTTGTTCCCATTCAGGATAATGGTCTTCGCTACACTGAACGCCGTGAACTGACCAACGAGGAACGTAACAAAGGCCAGCTGATTATGGATCTTCAGACCTCGTGCGTTAACCATGAGTTCTCTTTGATGGTTGAGCCGGGCGAATCCACCATGCCTCTGTCCGTCGATAGTGAATTGAAGGCAACAAAGACCGAGACGGGCGACCTGGCAGTCTATAAGTTCGACAACAACGTAGTGATGGGCAATGCCAAGGCCGACACATTGCAGAACGCCGTATCGCTGTCGTGGGAATGCACACGCGGTCAGGCCGACTTCTACCGCATCAAGCGCTACGATAAGCAGGCGGCCGACCAGGTGGAGACGCTGGAGGACAACTACACACAGACGGCCTACATGGACCGTACCGTTCGTCCGCAACACACCTACGTCTATATCATAGAGGGTGTGACCCAGTGCGAGGGAGAGAATGTGAGCAAGGCAACGGTTGAAGGCTGCTGCACCCCAACGGGTATGGTTCGCGGCTACGTGCGTCTGACCAACGGCATCGGACTGCCGGGTTACACGGTTACGGCTACGCCTGTGGGAAACATCGACGGTGCCGAGATACGGACCTGCGAGACGGACAGCACGGGCTACTTCGAGATTGGCGGACTGGTATATCAGAAGTATGGCGAATACACGCTGACCGTCAGTGACACCACCCGTGTGGCTTCGTTCGACCCACAGCTCATCAGCTTCGACGAAGATATCAATCTGCAAACCAACATTATCTTCACGCAGACCAACTACTACCTCTTCTCTGGCTACGTGCTCTACGAAGGCAGCAGTATCCCAGTATCGGGAGTTAGCTTCCTGCGCGACGGAGTTAAGGTGGTGAACTCCAACGGAAAGCCTGTTACCACCGATAATCAGGGTGCCTTCGAGGTAAGCGTGCCCCAGGGCAGTCACCAGATACAGGTGGTGAAGGACGGACATGTTTTCTTGAACGATGGTTTCTTCATCACACCCGATGCCAAGCCCGACTCCACATGGCACAACTGGCAGAAGAACGTGAGCGAGATATACCTGTGGGACCAGACGAAGGTGAACCTGCAGGGCCGCGTCGTTGGTGGTAACGACCAGGGCCTGCTGCCGCTGGGACAGTCGCTTTCGAAGAACAACCTGGGCAAAGACATTACCATTGTGATGCAGTTAGAGGGCGACAACACCTCGTGGATTGTGCGCGACCAGATGAATGCCTCCGTGACCGAACGCCACGAAGCATACGCCCACGGCAAGAACGACACCACGCAGGTGGATGCCTATCGCCACCGCATCGAGATTCATCCCGACATGAAGACGGGCGAATACCTGCTGCCCATGTATCCTGTGAAATATAAGGTGACGGAGGTTTACGCACAGGGTTATCCCACCCTGTTCCAAACGGGAATGGTGAGCGAGACCCTGGACCTGAACAATTACATGGATGGCGACACTGCTACCTACTCGCGAATCTTCCATTCACAGCCCACGCTGGATGTATGGCAGTTCAACGGCACTCAGGACCGCTACTACGGTATCAGGCAATATACGGCGATGGACAATGCCGGCATACGCGACACAGTGGTGCTGTGGCGCAAGACCGACGAAGGCGGCAAATATACGCTCGGCTATCCCGTGTTCATGGCTGGTGCCTCGGTTCCGATGTTCTTGTCGGCACGCGAGGAATACCGATACAACAACGAGGCTTTCGGTGAACTGGATGTCGTGCAGTTGGACGGCGGACGTGTGATTGCCGACAACCAACTGGTGGGCAACGACCAGACCGACGAGGTGGAACTGGACGACGAGGGTCAGGGCACATACGTGTTCACGCCGGAGAACCTGACTTTCATGCTCGAGGACGAGATGGCGTTGCGAACGCTGAAGTTCACCCTCGAATACGACGGCAGCTTCTACGACATACAACCCATCGAGGCATACATCATGGCTGCGCTGACAAAGCCGCAGGGCAGACGAATCATCGCTGGACAGAATACGCACCTTATCGACATCCTGCGCGACCCACCAGGTGCCGGCAGTTCGGCATACATAGAGAAGGGCTCCAAGATAAGCTACAGCTACAATGCCGACTATAATGTGCAGATGGGTGTCAACATGAAGGTGGGAGTAGGTTCAGGTGCCAATTACTACACCGGTGTATGGGCTGGTGTCGGAAGCGGTACCATTGCCGGAACCACTGCATCCAGCGACAACCTCGGAAGCCTGTCATACGACCTCGCTACGGCCTATTATCAGGACTGGAACTACGAATACGAGTTTGAGACCAAGGAGAAGATATCCACAAGCAGCAATGTGAAGGAAGTGGGTATGAACTCCGATATATATATAGGTATGACCGACAACGTCATCGTTGAGGATGCGGTTGCCGTTCGTGCCGTGAACAGTGCGGCTATGCAGCGTCTGCTTCCTGGAATGGGAGGCAAGACCACGGTCAACGGACATGAGTTCGACGTGACGGGTACAGCCAAGGTACTTGCACGCGGATGGGACGCAGAGAAGAAAGATTCTGTATATCTCGTTCGTGACGAGGTGATGCAACTCTCTTCCAAGATAAACAGTACCTTCGCTCATTCACAGAGCTACTTGATTACCGAACTTATTCCGACACTCCTACGCACACGCAATGCCTTGCTGATGGATTCAACCACCACAAGCGCTTACGCCCAAGCGTTGGCAGACAGGATGAAGAGACCGGTCTATGTGAGCAAGGTAGCCCCAAGCAATCCGAGCTTCTCGATGGAGAAATTCTACGACACCTATAAACCGACGGGCGTGAAAGACGAGTGGCCAGACTCCATAAAGGCACTGAACGCTCAGATAGGCACCTGGGTGGGATTCATCGCTGCCAACGAAAAGGAAAAGCTGGAGGCTTACGACCTGGTCAAGATATATGATTTCGACGGACGCTCGGAAGTGGAGTACAGCGAGTCGTTCACGACCTCAGAGGGCCTGCACCGCTACTGGAAGATACCGAGTGCGGTGAACCTGACAGGTGAGGACACCTTCAGCAGAAGTACCAGTAACAACTCGAAGTATTCCATGACTAACGATGACGACTATAATATCGTAGCTGTGGACTTCAAAGCCGGAGGTGTGAAGTTCAGTATCAACATCACTCCGCTCTTCGGTTTCGACTTCAACTACCAGAACGGTAAGAGCGAGGAATACAGCAAGGAGACCGGTTTCACTCTCTCGTGTGATCGTAAGTCAAGCCTTACGGTTGCGGTCTATAAGACGCGTGAACTCAGTTCCGACAGCATTGCCAAACTTTCTGCACTGGGAGGTCTGAACACCTTCTACAAGCATGTGGAGGACAACCTTAAGGATATCTACAACGGACGTCCCGGTAGCGGCAATACCACAAGCTACATAACCAGCACGACCGATGTGCCGAGATACAGGAACTTAGTGTTCCGCACGCTGGCAGGTGCTACAGGAAGTCCTTGGGAAGAGGAACGCCGGACTATGTTTTATAATCCCGGAACGGTGCTCGATCAGGGTACGGAGCAAATCAACAAACTGCGTATCTGGACAGAGACCCCAAGCGTATCGAACGTACCATACGGCGAACCTGCACGATTCACGCTCTACATGGTCAACGAGAGTGACCTGCCCGATCGCGTGTCACATTCATTCAAATTCTACTCCGACGATGCAGCTAATCCAAAAGGGGCCAAGATATATATCGACGGTGTGCCTTTGAACGGTGGAGGAGCAGACATCTGGCTCGAAGCCAATGAAGTGATTGAGAAGCAAGTAGAGGTATATGCCGGAGCCGAATACGACTATGAGAACCTGGCAATTTGCCTCTTCGACGAAGATGACCTTGCACACATCTACACAGCAAACATCTCTGCTCACTATGTGCCGGCTGCCGGAGCCGTGAACATCTCGAAGCCCGGCGACAAGTGGGTGGTGAACACCGAATCGGCTTATGACGATGATCGTAAGGCATACTATCTGCCTGTGCACATTGACGGCTTCGACATAAACTTCCGCAACTTTGACCACATCGAACTGCAGTACAAACTCTCGACCCAGGGCGATAAGGACTGGGTGAACGTATGCTCGTACTACCCGAATACAGAAGAAGGTGAACGGCTGATGGCACTGGCTTCGGGTGAAAAGAAACTCATGGACCACGACGGATATATAGATGCGTTCTTCTACGGTGAGAAAGACCCGATAGAGCAGTACTACGACCTGCGTGCCGTAACTTACTGCCGTCACGGCAACGGTTATCTGACACGTTCAAGTAACATACTGACGGGTATCAAGGACACACGTCGTCCGCAGGTATTCGGCACACCGCAGCCTGTTGACGGAATCTTGGGCATAGGCGATGACATTATGCTGCGCTTCTCAGAGCCCATAGCCAGCAACTACCTGTCGCCAGTCAACAACTTTGAGGTAATAGGACAAACCAATTCCAGCAACATATCCCTGTCCACGGCTGTACAGTTCAATGGCGAGGGCGTTGGTGTTTCGAATGCTTCACGAAATCTCGAAGGCAAGTCGTTTACCGTTGATGTGATGCTTAAACCAGCCGACAACGGCAAGGCAATGACTGTGTTCTCGCACGGCGAAGAAGGTAAGTTGTTGGAACTGGGTCTTACGGCAGACCGCCGTATGACAGCCGCCATTCAGTACAACGATACTGTGCCTGCTATGATTTATACGGCTGACGAACCCTGTCTGTTCGACGGACTGGAAGAGGTGTTCTACATCTTCGACACCGATGTCGAGAATGAAAAGACGAATATCCGCTTCTACAACGGAACAGCCAAGGTGGGTGAGTTCGTCTATCCTAACACCTATCAGGGAAATGGTACTATGTTGCTCGGTATGCCGATGATTGATACCATATTGGAGGAAAGTGAGAACTACGAGGGCGAGATGCTTGAGTTCCGTCTGTGGAATCGCGCACTCACCTCAACTGAAATGAGCAACTATCGTCAGAAGCGTCTTACTGGCTACGAACTGGGCTTGCTCGACAACTATCCCCTGAACGAGGGTAAGGGCGACTACAGTTACAACCGCACTCAGGGCGGAAGCGACCTCCTGTTGTTCGGTACCACATGGAAGATGCCTTCGGGTATAGGTATGAAGTTGGACGGCAAGAAGGGATTCCGCCTGAATTCGAGACCTTTCAACCGCTATTCTCACCAAGACTACACACTGATGTTCTGGTTCCGCACTCCAGATGCAAACGGTACGCTGCTGGCTAACGGCAAGGCTGTGGACGAACCTGGAGCACAGAGCCACTTCCGCTTCGGTGTACTGGATGGTGCACTCAGTCTGAATCTGAGTGGAAGGAGCATACAGAGCATGAAATTCGTGGACGACGGACAGTGGCACCATGTTGCCCTTACCATAAACCGTTCGCGCAACGTAGGTAACCTCTATGTCGACCAGAAGTTGAGCAACACATTTGCCGTGGATACAATAGGCGGTATCAGCGGTAGCTTGCTTGCAGCCGGAGCAACTTACACAAGCGGCGAAACCGTAGAAGACGCCATCAACGGTAACATCGACGAAATCTGTATGATGGAAATGGCACTGTCTGAAAATGCCCTCAAGTCGTATGCTACCAGCACTCCTAACGGTAAGGAGATGGGTCTGCTGGCTTACCTGAGCTTCTCTGAGAGTCAACGCCAGTCGGACAACGACCTGCGCCTGATGCCTTCCGGTGTGAGCCTCAAACGCTACAAGGATACCACTACGGGTGAATACACCAGTCAGCGCGATACCATTGTTTCTGACGATGATTTGGCACGCTGCAGCGACCGCACCATCTATGCTCCAATGCACGACAACCAGAAGATGGAGAACATCAAGTTCTCGTATGTGGCTGATGGTAGCAACCTGCTCATCAACCTCGATGTGCCTGAGCCTGATATTGAGAAGACAAACGTATATATCATCGTGAAGGAAGTAGCCGACCTGCAGGGCAACCTGATGGCTTCGCCTGCGATGATGGACCTCTACGTCTATCGTAACCCGTTGCGCTGGGGCGACAAGCATCTGAACCTCACGTCTGCGTATGGCGAGGAGCTTACCTTCACGGCAAAGATTAAGAACTTGAGCGGACGTTCGCGTCGTTTCACTCTCGAAGGTCTTCCTCTCTGGATGACTGCCTCCGAAACCAGTGGCACGGTGGGTGCTCTCGACGAGGAGACTGTCACCTTCACAGTTTCTCCTTATATTAATATAGGTAACTTCGAGGAATCTATCAGTCTTGTTGGTGAGGACGGTATGAACGAGCCTCTGCCCATCAGCTTGAAGGTGCGTGGCGTGAAACCCGACTGGGCTGTCGATGAATCTCTCTTGCACACCAACATCTCTATGAGCCTCGTCGGACAGGTCGTAATCGACGATGAAGTGAAACACGATACCGAGGATATGCTGGCAGTCTTCAACGACAGTCATCGTCTGTTGGGTGTGGCACATATCGAATCAAATCCTACTGGCAATACAAATGAGGGTTTGGCTTATCTGAATATCTACAATGCCGACTACAGCGAATCGGCTCTGAACTTCGAGTTCTTCGATGCTTCAACAGGTGTAATTCATGTATTGTTGAGCGATAGGGAACTCAAGTTCAAGAGCGATACCATCATCGGCTCTGCAACTGAACCTGTGAAGTTCGCTGCCAACAACGGCGTGGTGCAGGCCATTCAGTTGAAGAAGGGGTGGAACTGGTTATCGTTCAACGTAGAGCCTATCAAGAGCACTGTCAAGGAATTGCTGAACAATGCTACGAAGTGGCAGGTGGGCGATTTCCTGGAGGCCGAGCGTCCCGATGGCACCTTCAGCCTGTTGGGCTACAAGTCGAGCCGTAATCCGTACAATCCCAATTCGCTTATCTACTCTTGGGACTGCGCAGATTCAGTAGTGACTGTCGATCCGTGCAAGATGTATCGTTTCTACTCCATCGATAACAAGGTGGGCTATGTAGCCGGAAGCAGGTCTTTCGACCCGATTACCGTTCATAAGGGCTGGAACCGCATAGGCTATATCTCCAGATTGAACTTGCCCATTGGTACGGCTTTGGCTGAGTTTGCCGACTTGGGTACGGTGGGCGATATCGTCAAGAGCCAGAGCGAGTTTGCAGTGCTCACCACCGATGCTTACGGCAACCGTTCGTGGAGAGGAACCTTGCAGTATCTGCGCGTAGGCGAGGGCTACATGCTGAAGCACAATGCCGACAACGAAGTCCGATTCTACTATCCCATATACTTCAGCGCATCGCGCTACGGTGGCGTGGGCAAGAACAAGGCTCCGCGTCACGTCAACACCGGCAGCACCAGCATGACCGTCATTGCCCTTGCCGAGGGCATAGACATTCAGCCGGGCGACCGCCTCACTGCCTATCGCGGTGCTGAGGTCTGCGGCATTGCCGAGGCCGACCGTCAGGGTCTGTTCTTCCTCAGTGTGGGTAATTGCGATGAGGCTCAGAAGGGCTTGCGGTTCACCGTTGAGCGCGACGACGAACTGATAGCAGTTACAGACAACAGCCAGTTGAGCTACATACCCGATGCAGCTCTTGGTACTCTCGAAGAGCCTACGGCTATCCAGTTCCTTTCTACCGACAGCTTCGACGGCGAGGGCTGGTACACGCTCGGCGGCATCAAACTCAATAAGCGTCCTGCCCAGCGTGGTGTCTATCTCCACAATGGAAAAGTCGTTACGATTAAATAAAATGAAAGATATGAAAAAGACATTATTAGCAATAGCAGCCCTCGCCTTTATGGCGTGGGGCTGCGGCTCGGAGGAAGAGGTCATACCATCGTTGCAGCAGGGTTGGAATGAACGTCCCACCAATTGGGTTGCTCCCGATAATTCGTCCTTCGACCTACCTCCTATGAGCGTTCAGGTGCAACTTGGCGACACGCTGGCAGCCTATCAAAGTAGCGCCGATCTCATGTGTGCCACCATTAACGGTGAGATTCGTGCCGTAACGCCGCCGATGTCCAACATGGGTGTTGTGTACTATCCACTCACGATAGTGGGTAACAGCAGCGATCAGATGGTGTGCCTGCACTACTATTGCGACCGCCTCCATCGTATCTACACCATCGAAAACTGGGCACAGTTCGATCCCTCTACCGCTCCCACAGGCGACAGCGGTATCTATCGTCCCAAGTTCGCAGAAAAATAAAATTGAAGATTGAAAATTTAAGATTTAAGATTGAAAATTTGATGAAAAAAACTTTTTGCGTGATTGTGGCTTTGGCAGTCGCCCTGATTGTCAAGGCCGATAGGATTCTTTCTATTAATTCTGTGTCGGACTTGATGGCTTTCGCCACTAGTGTTAATAACGGTGACAATTATTCTGGTGCAACAGTAACCCTCAATGTTGATATCTCTCTTACAGCTCCGGTTGAACCTGTAACCTCAAATTGGTTTCCTATCAGCCCATTTGCTGGCACGTTCGATGGGGGAGGGCACACCATCTCCAACCTTTTCGTAAACACCGAACACGAATTCGCAGGTCTCTTTGGCGATATTAGTAGTGGTGCCATAGTCAAGGATGTGCATCTCCGCCGCAGTGGTGATGCCTCTATTACTAGCAAAGCTAATGTAACTCGTTATGTGGGTTCAATAGCCGGTCGTAATGCAGGAACCATCGTGGGCTGCTCTAATTCAGAACCAGTTAGTAGTGGTTCAAGTACTGTAGATTACGTGGGGGGAATTGTAGGTGAGAACGCCTCTGGTGGAGTGGTTCAAAACTGCTTCAATTTGGGAACTGTCTATAAAGAAGCATCTACATATATAGGAGGTATTGTTGGCAACAATGCTGGCATAGTTCAGAACTGTTTCAACAAGTGCTCAGTCGTTGTTGTTGGTGAGGACGTGAAGAGCTATCCCGTCTGTGGTAATAATTCCGGTTCGGTTACCGGTTGTTTCTATTCTGGCGGTGCTGCAGGGGATGCTACAGGAGTTGTTTCCCTTGCCAATGCAGACAGTAATGATGGGACGCTTTCAACAAACAATGGACAGACGAAGAACCTGCTGCTCAACGATCGTACGTTAAGCACCAGTGGCAACTGGGTTCCCCTCTGCCTGCCGTTCAGTATTGCGAAGGGCAGCGTCGATGGCTATTCGCCCATTGCTGGAGCAACGGTGGTCGCGCTCAATAGTTCGTCATACAATAGCAGTACTGACAACCTTAGCCTTCGCTTTGTCGAGGTCGATGCAATAGAGGCTGGCAAACCATATCTGGTGAAGTGGAACACTGATGTCAGCGGCATCAGCAATCCCGTCTTCATGAACGTAATGGTCAGCAACACCACTAACAATGCAGTAACCGATTATGCCGACTTCGTGGGCTGTTTCTCTCCAGTCCTCCTCACTGCAAATGACCAGACCGTGCGCTACATCGGTAGCAACAGTACTCTATATTATCCCACGGTCGATGTCAACATCAACATCAACTCATTCCGAGGCTATTTCAAGTTCCACGATTTGCCTGCCTCTGTCAAGTCCTTCTCCCTTGATTTCGATAACGAAACGGGAATCACTGAGATCACAGAGAAGACAGAGGCCACAGAGGCATGCTATGACATGAGTGGTCGTCGCATTCTGAAGCCTACAAAGGGTCTGTACATCAAGAATGGCCGCAAAGTGTTGTATTAATTCTTAATTATTAATTCTTAATTATTAATTCTTAATTTGAATTTTGCAATGAAGAGATATATCAAACCACAGACAGGCATTCACAATATTTGCAGCACTGCCCCCATGCTTACCAGCGTCAGCAACAATATCAACCTACAAGACGGAGGCGAAGGCAATGGTACTGGTGATTCCGCCCCTGAAGTCCACGAGGACAGAGGCTTCAGCATCTGGGACTAACACAAAGAGCACCTTCGGGTGCTCTTTTCATTTCCACAAGGTCTAGACCCTATAGCCATAAGACCTAGGTCTTGTTGTCAGAAGGGTAAAACGCGATGGGGGAGGGTTATTTGAGTTTGTTCCAGACGAGGAGGAAGACACAGGCGCCGACTACGGCTACTATGAGTTCGCCTGCCCAACTGTAGGCCTGAAGGCCGAACTGCTCGAAGAGCCAGCCGCCGAGGAAGCCGCCAATGACTCCGAGGAAGAAATTTACGAGGCAGCCCTTGCCCTCACCGTCGGTGAGCTTTGCTGCAATGAATCCTGCAAGGATTCCGGTTATTATTCCGATGATCATATTTTGTGAATGGTTATTGGTTATGGGTTATTGGTTATGGGTTATTGGTTATGGGTTATTGGTTATGGGTTATTGGTTATTGGTTATGGGTTATAGGTTATGGGTTATAGGTTATAACTCTCCGCTCTCCCTTACCTCGTGAGGTTAACCTTCATGCTGAGGCCGAAGTCCTGAGTGATGGTGGGATAGGCCGATGCGGAGAGCAGGGGAGCGTTGCGCTGGCGGTCGTAGTAGAGACTGAGCGAAATCCAACGGCTGAGGGCGTAGGAGCATTGGAACGATGCCTTTATGGCCTTGTTGCCGGAGGTGGCTTCGGTGAGTCCTGTCTGTATGTCGCGGCGCAGAGCGTCCTGATTGCGGAACGAGAAGTCGAACGAGAGGTTCAGGGCGTGGGCGAAGTTGCTCTTGCCGCCAGACTTCTTGCCGGTGGAGGTATTCTGGTTCTTGTCGTCAGTCTTTTGTCCTTTTCCCTTATCCCCTTTGCCTTTAGCCTTTTGACTTCTGCCCTTGAAGAGTGAGCGGAACTGGAAGTCATCGATCTTGTAGCCCCAACCGAATACTGCATCGCGCGACGAGGTCTCGTTGATTTGTGCTGAGGTCATGGAGAGGGTGATGACGCGTGTGGTGCGATATTCAACCTTGAAGCTCATGTTGTTGTTGAGCGTGACGTTGAGACCTGCCAGAGGGCTGAACGACTCGTTGATGCTGACGGTGGAGATGTCGTAGGGCGACGAAGGCACGTAGGTACCTGTGGTGGTGTTCTCCACGAAGCCGAGGTCGCTGCCCGTGAAGGCTTGCAGCCACGAAGAGTAGGTGTTGTAGGAACCGATGCTGTAAACCGACTTGTAGCCGTGAGTGATGTTGACGGACTTGAAGTGGTCGCGGAAGAAGGGCAGGGTGGAGAGACCGCGATATGTTAGCGTCCAGTTGGGCAGCATCTTCAACAGGGACGGGAATACGTCGAGGCTCGACTTGTGAGGATTGCCGCCGGTGTAGGCTGCCAGGAAGGCAGGTATCATGACGTCGCTGGAATACATTCCTACGGTACCGTTGGCAGGGTCGAAGGTGCCGCTGTAGCCTGAGCCCTGCGGATAGGTGACGCCCTGATAGCGGTTCTCTACGCGCTGCTGATAGATGGGCAGGTAGCTGCAGAACTTGTTGAAGGTCTTGGAGCGATAGCCGTTGTGAGCATTGCCGTGACCTCCGAAGGCCGATTTCAGCGAGATTGTGGTCATGTTGAAGGAACCCGTCTCGGTGGTTGGGTTGCCCTTATACATATATTGTATGGACTGGCTCTTGTTGCGAGTGTTGGACATCGAGATGTCAATCTTCAGGTCGGTGAATGGCTCCAGCGATGCCTTTATCTGAAGGTCTTCGGTGTTGCTGGTGGTGGCAGGTGTGGAAACGTTGTCGGCACAGAGCAGCCAGCCGCGCTCCTTGGCTTGGTCGATGTATGAGTCATCCACAAGTCCGAAGGCATATTTCAGTCCGGGCTGGAAGCCTCCAATGCCGCGGCGCTGACCGAGCATGCTGCCCACGTTGGGAAGGAAGCCTGGCAGAGCGAGTGAATATGTGTTGCGGTAGGACACGCTGACGTTGCGCAGCATCATGGCGAAGCGTGCTGCGGCCTGTGCTGCAGAGTACCACTTCTCGTCTTCGAGCTTGGGTTTGGCAACAACGTTGACGCGCACTTTCATGGAGTCGAGGTTCTTGACGAGTATCTTGTTTTCGTCGAGCTTCTTGTACTTCAGCTTGTATTCGTGACCTGCAGAGTCGCGAGCGGTGACGATGATACGCTTCGACTTCTGGTTGTGAGTGATCGTAGTGGTGGTGTCGCGTCGCAGGGTGATGTCGCCGGCATAGCCCTTCTGCTGCTTGCTCTTCTGCTGGCTCACTCCCTTGGCGTTGGTCTGCTTCTGGGGTGTCTTGCTCTTCTGCTGTGCCAGGATGCTGTCGAGGGGCACACCCTTCTCCTTGGCTTCCTGCTTTGCCTTTTCGAGTTCGGCCTTGCGCTGCTCGGCTTCTTTCTTCTTCTTTTCGTCGGCCTTCTTTTTCTCGTCGGCTTTCTTCTTGGAAGCACTCTTTGCCTTGGAGGCTGTGAAGCGTTTGTTGGCTTCCTTCAGGAAGTTGGAGTGGTTGTAGAGCGTTTCCATTGCCAGCTTACCGTTTCCGTTGATGGTGCGCTGGGTGTTGATGTTGTTGCCCAGCGTGCTGCCGTCATCGAGCTCGGCACCGCGGCGCCACGAATAATTGGCAGAGTAGGAGGCATCGGCCGTAATCCAGTCGAGTGCAGGTATCTTGTTGATGGGCAGTTTGTATGATAGCTGCGAGGTCTGACTGTAGTCGAGCGGACGACCAAAGTGTCGCAGACTTATCTTAATGGAGTCTTTCCAAGCCTGATACTGGTCGGGATATAGGTCTTTGTTGACAGGACCGTAGGGCTCCTCAATCTCGGCATGGGTGCCGCTCTGGAACGAGAAGTGGAGCGACTTGAATATGTCCCACTTGAACGAGAAGTCGCGGTTCCACAGGAACGACTGCGAGAAGGTTACAGGAATGCTCTGCGTGTTCTCCATATTCTCCACGTCGCGCTCCTGCAACTCGTAGTAGGTGCGCGTGAGGTCGGTGTTGAACGTGATGCTCTGAGGGAAGTAAGTGAGGTTCTGGTCCTTTACAATCTGCAACCACTTCGACTTTGACTTGAGGTTCTTGAAGGGTTCCCATGCCTTCCAGTTGGGACTCCACGAGTAGTTCATGCCGGCACGCCACGAGCGGTCGTATTCATAGACGGTGGTCACACCCTCGCGAGTGGTGCTCTGGCGCGAATAGTTGAAGGTGAAGTTGGCTGGGTCGTAGGGCATCGGGTGCTTCTGTGTGGCAATGTTGACCTTTATGCCGGAGAACGACAGATTGCGCTGTGTCTGCTTCGTGGTGGTGAGCGAACGCAGCGAGTCCTTTTCCTGCTTGGTCTGCAATGCATCGAGGGCGTCGCTCAGGAGCATATCGGTGTCCAGCGGATTATACTTGGGCTTCACCGTTTCCTGACTGAAGCTGTGATATACGGGCAGGTTTATCTTTGCCTTCTCTGGGAATAGTCTGCCGAGGTTGAACTGAGAGGTTACGGAATAGTTGTAGGAGTCCTCGTCCTTGCGGTCGGCAACGCTCTGTTCGATGCCACCGAAACCTGCTGTCTCTACGTGACCCGTAGCATTCACGCTGCCGAGGTCGGAGAGCTGGATGTTGAGCTGTCCCTGTGCTGCCCAACCGCCATCGTTTGTGAATTCCTGCAGACGAAGTTCGTTAGCCCACACCTCTACGCTCTTCACCGTGCGACCATTGTTGCGGACACCAATCATTATGGTCTTTACCTCACCGAGCGTGGGGTTACCCATGATGGAAATGCGATTGTTGGGACTGTTGTCATCGTAGCTCTGGAACAACTGGTTGAACGATGTGAGACCGAGACTCTTCTGCTTATTGCGTTCCTTCTTGAGGTTGGTGAGGATGTCGAGGTCGATGTTTATCATGTTCTCGACAGGCCATACGGCACGACAATCGACGGGCGAGAATCGGTCGTAGTTGCCTTCGGGAGTCAGCGTCAATGGCACTTCGTATTCGTAGAAGTTACTCTTGTAGTCTGAGCCCAAGCGCAGGAAGACACTCGTTTCGCCGTCCTGCAGACTTGTGATGTCATTCATCAGAGCATTGGCGTGAACGAAGAGCTGCAGGTGCTTGTACTGACGCATATCGTAGTTACAGTTTTTATAGACAGCCTTAGCATCGCCTGGCGACAGATTCTCAACGGCCATAGACAGGGCCTGCTCGTTCTCCTCCACAAGCTGACTCTGACCTGGGTCGGTGACGCGACTGATGCCAGGAGGCAAGACGTAGTTGACGGGCTGCTTGCTGCTGTTCTCCTCGATGTTGACGGTGCTGACGGTCATGGTGGCACTGGTGGACGGAGCCTCACCTGTGTAGAGTCCTTGTTCGTAGCTGCGCCAGTCGCCGTGCACGAGGTCGAGGGTTGCCAGACGCATCACCACTGATTCCTCGAAACCCGTCAGGAACATTCGTATGAATCGGATGCTGGTGAAGTCGTTGATGTTGCCGACCTTCGATTCGTAGTCATAGAGAGGCACGCGGAACAGGTACCAGTTGACTTCTTCCTTGTTGCCATTACGCAGGGTAGCAGTGTAAACACGCTTATCGACAATGTGGTTGCGACCTACTACAAGGTCCTCTGGGCGCACGGAAACATGGTACTGGAAATACTTCTCGTATTCGTTGAGGGTGAAGTCCTGATTCAGGTCCTCCACATCGGGAGTGGTCTTGTAGGCCGTCTCGTAGCGTTCAGGAGAATTGTTTGAATCGGGAGAGTTGCCTTCTGGCATGTTTATGCGCTTGTAGCGGTCGAGAATAGAAGTGCGCGCAGCATCGAAGTCGCTGCCGCGATAGTAGTGGTAGTCGTCGCCTGCAGGGTCGGCATAGAGCGAGTCATAGACTTGGGCATTCACCTTGCCCTGCATCTGCTGCAGATAGTCGGCATAGGCTCCGAAGGTGCGTTCCTGCTCTGATGTCAGACCGTTGAAACCGGTGTCCTGTGCCGAACGTGCTCCACCCTCGTTGTTGAAGGCGTAGGTGACGCTGGTGGTTGTGGGCACGCGACCCCAATTAGTCTCTGTGTAGTATGAGGCATCGCCGTCGATTGGCATTCCGCTCTCGAAGAATTTCTTTCCGTCCTTGAGAATATCCTCCGACATTTCGCCGAGGTTGATGTAGAAGTCTCCACCGTGGTTGCCGGGCTGGTCGCGGTTGTAGATGAAGGGGTCGAGCATCCAGAATTCGATGTACTGGACATTCATGGTCTCGAAGTCGGTGTTGTCCATCTTGCGCATCATACCGCCCCATTTGTCGGATGGACGCAGGAAATGACCGTTGGCATCAACGTCGGTGGAAAGGTTGTAGGCACCACGCTCGTAGGGATAGAATGCCAGGTTGAGCACGTTGAGCGACGTTGCCGACTGGTAGCTGTTCTGAGCCTTCTGAGGATAGAGCTCGCGTTCGTAAACCTCACGCACATAGTGGTTCGAGAGCTGTTCCATGTCGCTCTTGATGTGGCTGGGAGTGAGGGTACTGCTGCGGCGTGTGAAGAGAGGGTCAACGTAGTACCAAGCCAACAGGGCACGGTTGTAGCCGTAGCGAACATCGTCGGTGAGTCGGCTTTCGGGGAACATGGAAGGCGTGCTTGCCTGTGTCCAGTATTGAGGCGTGGTGAGCGATTCCTTATAGGACGAGTTCTCGAAGTCGTCGAGATACGATGCGTTGCCCTGCACCTTCTTGTTCTGTCCTGCTATTAACTGGGCAAACTCGGCATTGAAGGTTATCTGGCTGGGCTGCGTGGCGTGGATGAGCGGCAGCTTGTCGAAGATGTTGGTAAGCCACTGACTTTTGCGCTTCCACGAAATGTGAGCTCCCCACAGAGTGTTCTTCAGCGGTTCGTTGCCCATGCTCACCTTGGTGGTCATCGGCTGTTCGTTGAGGAACATCAGCGAGGTTCCGATGGTGAAGTCTTTGGACAGTTCGTAGTCGAGGTTCACACCCAACATGGTCTTGCGCTGCATTCCGTAGTTGTCGTTCGACTCAACGGAGGCGCTGACATTGGTGCCGGCATCTATGATGCTTTGGTTGATGATGGTCACGATGCCCATGTTGTAATCGACGGTGTAGTCGGTGTTCTCGGTCAAGGTCACACCGCCTGCACTTACCACCACGCTTCCCTGTGCGATGTTGGTGGCTCCGAGGTCTATCTGGCTGCCGTTGGTGCCTTTGTACTGACCTGTTATGAGGAACTTGTCGTGCTCGGCTATCTGTTTGGCTACAGTCTTGGTGCTGTCGTAGAGTTCGTAGAAGCAGTAGCGGTCGGCTAACGGGTCGTTGTTAATCCACTGACGAAGGTGCTGACCAAAGGGCTCTGCCACTGGGAAATAGATGCGTCCCTTGCGGATGGTGTAGCCTTCAACAAAGTCGAACTGACCGTTGGGGTTGGCTTTGTTGTTATTGTCCAGGCGGTCGAGGTTCATGGCTCGCAGCAGGGTAGTGGTCTTCAGGTTCTGCTCTGGAAGATAGGTGATATAGACGCCGCTGGAGTCGCTCTGATACTTGATGTCGAGACGGAACTTCTCCTTCGACACGCTGGTGGCTCCAAGACTATATACGTTCTTCATCATCAGTCGCCAAGTGGGCAGATAGGGACTTCCGCTGGAGGGCTTCAGCAGTTTTACGAACAGGGCCTTGGAGTTGTCTGTGACATCGGCGCTGAACTCACCCACTTGGTACGTTTGTCCGTTGTAGGTGTATTCGTAGGCGATACCCAGCACATCGTCGGTCTGCAGGGTGCTGTTGAGCGAGATGTAACCGAGGGAGGGACTGAAATAGTATTCGGAAGAGGTGAGCAGGCGCGCGCTCTGCAGCTTTTCGTAGTCCTCGCCGCCTATGAGGCCGTAGCCATCGAGTTTCTGTGTGGTCTGACTGATGTCGCGGGCATCGTCCAAAGCGCCCACCATAGTCTGGTATTCACTGTTCGACTTGTTGGAGGGCACGTTCACAGAACCAGGAGTCCATAGAGCGGAATTACCGATATAGTCGTGCTCGCCAAGGTCGGCAAGCGCGATGATGTTACGATTGTTGGCAGCGTTCGAAGTCTTGTTGGTTACCCACACCTCCACACGGGTGATATTGATGCCGCTGGCAATGGTGGGTAGCGTCTTCATGCTGTGGTCGTACTGCTGGTAGAAATAGTGTGAGAGGAAGAAGTGACGGTTTTCCTCGTAGTTTGTTGCAGAGAACTCGAAGGCGTTGGTGGAGCCGCCGCCTTTCGACGATACACTCTTTGTGGCACTCTTCTTCTGGCTGACCACTGTCTGCATCTTCAATCGGCCGAACTGTACGTCTGTGCGAAGACCAAACAGACTGCTGACACCAGGGATAAGGCTGTTGTTGGAAGGGAAAGACACGTTACCGGCTTCCACAAGCTTGATAATCTCGTCTTCCTTACCGTCGTATTTCAGTTTCAGGTCCTGAGCATCGAAGTCGAAGGTGGCATCAGTGTTGTAGTTGAGTCGCATCTTTATCTTGTCACCCACACTACCCGTCAGGTTCAGATTTATCTTTTCGTCGAAGTCGAAACCTGTTGTCTTGCGACGATTGGCAGCAAGCGAGGGGTTGTTTACCTTCTTGCTGTTCATACCAAGTTTCAGTTCGGCAGAACCTTGAGTCTTGATTTGCACACCACCAGGACCGAATATCTTCTCGGCAGGACCGAGGTCGAAGTGCATATCTGTGAAGTCGAACTTTGATTTACCCTTCGATTCGAACAGCTCGGCATTTCGGTCGCGGAAATATCGTTGCATGCTCTGCTTCATGGTCCACTGACGATATTCGTCGGGAGTCATGAGCAATGGGGTGGTAAGGTAGCTGCTGGTAAGTCCGAGCTGAGTCTGCTGACTATTGGTGAAACCAAGTCCGCTGGCAGTTCCAGTGCTTGTAACATTGGTGGCATTGCGGCTTTGGTTGCGCTTGTCAACAGCTTTGCTTGTGGTGGTCTTGCTGCTTGCGCTCGATGATTGCTTGTTTGTGGTGCCTTTGGCACTCTGGCGTTGGGACAGCGTGGTACCCACCTGATAGGTGTTCTCCTTTTCGTCGTAGGAGACCTCAGTTTGAAGGTTCTCAGGGTCTTGCAGGTCTATGGCTCGCTTCTTCGCATCTTTCTCCGTTTCTACAGCCGTGCGCCTAACCGTATATCGCGGCTTCTTCTGCGTCGCCGTATCCTTGGGAACGGCCTCCCCCTGTCCCCCTCCCAAGGCGGGGGCATGAGCCGCCATCACCGTCGTGGCAATGGCTATAAACAGACCTAATATGATGTTCCTACCCTTCAATTTTCAATTTTCAATTTTCAATTAACTCATAAGAGTTTCAATGCTTGCTTGATGATTTGCTCGACAGGCATTGACGGGTTATCTGACAAAAGTTTGTTCACCACCTTCGCAGACGGGGCAGGACTGAAGCCAAGCATAGTCAGCGCAGCCACAGCCTCCTGCTGCACCTCGCTGTTGACGGATGTTGCCTGTGTTGCCGATGAACTTGGAGTGATGTCGAGTCCAAGAATCTTGTCGCGCAGGTCAACAATGACACGCTGGGCGGCTTTAGGCCCAATACCTTTCACGCCTTTCAGTGCACGGTCGTTGCCGCTGCTTATGATATCCACCAGTTCTGCTGGAGTGAAGGCCGAGAGAATCATGCGAGCCATAGCTGCACCAATGCCGCTGACACTCGTCAACTGGAGGAAGAGCTCACGCTCGCTCTTCGTGGCAAAACCCCACAGTTGGTGGGCATCCTCACGAATCACCTCTACGACATAGAGCTTCACTTCGTTGTGTCCTTGTATTGAAGAAAAAGTGCCCAGACTGATGTTCAGCCCGTAGCCCACACCTTGGCATTCCACCACTGCAAGAGCAGGTGTCAGCTCTGCCAGAGTGCCTTTTATGTATTCAATCATATACTCAGTATTACGCGTTATATACCTATAATATAACGCACGCACGCGGCTTTTATTGTATTACACCGCGAAAAAGCTCCCCACACCACCTTCGGTCAGGGAGCTTTTTCTTTTACTTTTTACTTTTTAATTTTTACTTTTCCATTAGAGGAGTCCGAGGGCGTTGCTGGCTTGTACTGCTCCTGCGCCGCCGAATGCGGCTATGATGGCGGTCGCCAGTTTCCACAGGAACTTAATCAATTGTCGCTTTGTTTCTTGTTTCATGGCATTTAATAAAGTTTAGAGTTTAACGTTTAGAGTTTAGAGTCAGTTGTGGAGTTTAAAGTTTAGAGTTTAAGGTTTAGAGTTTAGAGTCAGTTGTGGAGTTTAAAGTCCCCCCCCTCCCCCTCGGGGGAGGGTCGGGGAGAGGGGTCTACTCGGTCTGGTCGTCGCCGTCGCCGTTGTCGTCGCCTTCGGTGGGGGTGACACCCAGCTCGGTATTGATGGCTGCCTTCTCCTCCTTGCGGGCCTTAGCCTGCTGCTCGCGGGTGGTCACGTAGTTGAACTCGGCTTCGCTCAACAGGTCGGAGAACTCGCTACCACGGTCCCAGCGCACGTTCACGGCCTTGATATGGGCAGAGGGGTTGAAGTCGTCGGCGCTGTCCACACCCTCGCTGCTGATGGTGCAGTAGAACGAACCCATCTCGCCCAGATTCACCTTCTTGCCTTCCAGCAACTGCTCACGGATGCAGTCAACGGCCTTGGTCAGCACACCTACGATGATGTCGCGGGTGTAGGGCGAGCCGTGCACCTGGATGTGCTTCGCCAGCTTCAGGATGTCAATTACTTCGGTGCTCTGCGCGTTGGCATACACCTTCATTTCACTGTTCTTCTCACTTGGATTGGACTTACGAAGTCCCAAACTGTAGTTAATCATAGTTGGTTAATGGTTAATGGTTATTGGTTAAGGGTTAATGGTTAATGAAATTTTTTGGAGTTATGCGCTTCGCGCTGGAGTTATGTGCTTCGCACGGAGTTATGCATCGCTTCGCTCGCGGAGTTATAGGGACGATACATTTGCTGGTTGCGTGATTTAGGGAGTCTAATACATTCGTCCTTAACTCCTGTCCGAAGGACGAGCGAAGCGATAACTCCTTTCGCTCGACCTTGGTCGCTTGCCTTAGCAAGAACTTCTTTAACTCCGTAGCCGGAGGCTGCCCGGCTTTCAAGAGGAAGACGGGCGTCTTGCCGGCATAAGACCTGCGTCTTCCGCTTTCACATATAATAGATACAAAGTGCGTGCCAAAATACTATGTATTTTGAATTGTCAGTCTTTCTGCAATTCTGCCAACCCATCTGCCAATATGACTGTCAAACAGACACTACAACACTACAACGCTATGACGCTATGACGTTTATGTTTTGCAGTACAACCCTGACTATATATTACAACCTATATTATATATTATAATATAATATATAATATAAATATAATACTTATAAATTGTAATTATGCCTAACCACTTGTTTGTTAAAATCCAAATGTTGTTGCGTTGGTGTGTTGTTGCGTTGTAGCGATATATTTCGCTGCTTTTTTGACCTTATCTAAAAACTTTTTCGTATCTTAGCAGCCAGAATGCGCCCTCGCGCACATCACACATGGAAAACTAGAGGAAAAAATACATAACTATATATGGCAAAGAAACAGAAAGATACTACTTCTCAGTCCACTGTTCCGAAGTCTGCGCAGGAGCTGAAGCTGGAAGGAGTACAGAATTTGTACAACTTCCTGTTTGAGGCTATCAAACCTTATACCGAGGTGCTAGCAGAATTCAAGACTGCTTACGAAGAAGTGAAACTTCGTGAAGCAGAATTTAGAAAAATAATAGATGCTTAGGCCGATGGAAGAGATTGTTAATAAAAACAACGAAATAGTCTTGTTCAACGATGTCTGTAACATTATAGATCAGACTCGTAATAAGATTGCAGTATACGTCAATACAGAGGTATGCCTTACCAACTGGTATGTGGGTAAGCGTATTAAGGAAGATGTGCTATATAATCAGCGAGCTGAATACGGAAAACAGATACTCAAAAATCTTTCCAGAAGATTAACCGAACAGTACGGAAGTGGTTGGAGCATCTACAAACTGCAACATTGTGTACGCGTGCGTACACTTTTACCGAAGATGAAATTGTGTACGCCACTCGTACACAATTAAGCTGGACGCATCTTCGTTCTCTAATGGGAGTGAAAGATTCCCTTGAAAGACAGTTCTATGCACAAATGTGTACGATAGAACATTGGGATACCCGTACCTTGGACGAGAAGATAGATCAGCAACTGTACCAGCGCACAGCCATAAGCAGAAAACCAGAAGAAGTCATTAAAAAAGAGCTTCAGGAAGCAAGGAACAATAATCAGCTACTACCAGATATGGTCTTTAGGAGTAGCTATATACTTGACATGCTTGGCTTGCCAGATGTGTTCTCTGAAAGCGACCTGGAAGCCGCGATTATCACGCAGATTGAAGACTTTATCAAAGAGTTAGGCTCCGATTTTACATTCGTGGCACGCCAGAAGCGTATTACTGTCGATGCTGTAGATTATTACATCGATCTGCTATTCTTCCATAGGGAATTGAGACGCTTGGTTGCCATCGATTTGAAACTGGGTAAATTCAAGCCAGAATATGAAGGACAAATGCTGCTTTATCTTAGGTATCTCAATCAAAACGAGAAGAAGCCATGGGAAGAGTCACCTATAGGTCTTATTCTGTGTTCGGAAGGAAATACTGAGCACGTTGAATATCTCATGCTGGATGAAAACAGCCCTATAAAAGTCGCTCAATATTACACCCAACTTCCCGACAAGAAGCTTTTGGCAGCCAAATTGAAGAAAGCCATCGCTATAGCAAGAGAACAATCCCAAGCTCATAAAGAATGAACAACATGAAGGAAGAACATAAGAATACACTATACCGTCGAGCAGACGAGACAATCTCATTGGACGAACTGAAATCGTTCCTCTGGGGTGCTGCCACTCGTCTGCGCGGACAGATAGATGCTGCCGGCTATAAAGAATACATTTTGGGGCTTTTGTTTTTCCCTCTAAAAATTAATTCGTAAATTCGTAGCCAGAATGTGCATACGCGCGCACATCACACATGGAAAACTAGAGGAAAAAATACATAACTATATATGGCAACGAATCAACAGAGAGAGGAACTGCATCGCACTATATGGAGCATGGCCGATGAACTGCGTGGAGCAGTGGGCGGCTGGGAGTTCAAGGCATACGTGCTTGGTACATTGTTCTATCGTTTTATCTCAGAAAACCTGACCGACTACATCAACACCTTGCAGAAGGAAGCAGGTGTGGAGGGCTTCGACTACGCTCAGATGAGTGACGAGGAGGCGGCTCCTGCTCGCGACCAGATGGTGCAGGAGAAGGGTTTCTTCATCCTGCCTTCGCAACTCTTCCAGAATGTCTGCAAGACGTGCGACAAGGATGAGAACCTGAATATGACCCTGTCCCAAATCTTCCGCGATATTGAAGGCTCTGCCATCGGTACTGAATCTGAAGATGACATGAAGGGGCTGTTCTCGGACTTCAATGTGGACAGTTCGCAGTTGGGAGGCGATGTCAGGACGCGTAACAAGTTGATAGCAAAGGTGTTGCTGAAGGTTCGCGATATGGACCTCGGAACAGGTTTCGAGCAGAACAAGATAGACGCCTTTGGCGATGCCTACGAGTTCCTGATGACGATGTACGCCAGCAGTGCCGGCAAGTCGGGAGGCGAGTTCTTCACGCCTCAGGAGGTCTCGGAACTGTTGGCACGCCTCGTGGCAGCCGATGGACATGAGATACGCAGTGTCTATGACCCTGCCTGTGGTTCTGGCTCTTTGCTGCTGAAGTTCTCGAAGACGATTGGTAAGGAGAATCCCGCCCTGAAATACTACGGGCAGGAGATTAACCCCACCACCTACAACCTTTGTCGTATCAACATGTTCCTGCATAACATCAACTACGACAACTTTGACATTCAGTTGGGCGACACGCTGCTCAATCCGCTACATCGCGACTTTGAGCCGTTTGATGCCATCGTCTCCAATCCCCCCTACAGCATCAAGTGGGAAGGTTCGAAGAACCCCCTGCTCATCAACGACGACCGCTACAGTGGTCCCGGTGTGCTTGCGCTCAGCAGTCTTTCCGAGAGTGGCACAGCCGCCATCGTAGAGTTCCCTGGCGTGCTCTATCGCGGAGGCAAAGAGCGCAGTATCAGGCACTGGCTCATCGAAAACAACTTTGTGGATACCATCATCCAGTTGCCCTCCAACCTTTTCTTCGGCGTGGGCATAGCCACCTGCATCATCGTCCTGCGCAAGGGCAAGCGACCCGACAATCGTGTGCTCTTCATCGACGCCTCTCGTGAGTTTGTG
>CACZJU010000005.1 GCA_902781515.1 uncultured Bacteroidales bacterium
TATTATATTTTATTATTAATAGCGGTCTATATCCACCGATTCATAAGTAAGCATACACACCCATGCAAATAGAAACTGTATACTGTATACTGTATACTGAAAATGTTCCTCCGATTGTTGGTAATCTCATGTTTTCTCCGTATGAACCATAGGGCCGTACCCCCTAATCCAATCTAGATATAGCATGTGCTTGAGTGTCAGACACATGCTTTTTTGTGATGTGGCGAAATATGAGGGGAGCAGGAATAAATAATAAATGATAAACGAGGCGGCGGCCCAGGTCGCTGCTTTGCTTTAATTCTTAAACTTCCTAAACAAAGGCAGGATTAAACCTTATGTGCTTTGCGGTTTCAAATATATTGATTATCTTTGTGAGCAATTAGAAGAAAATATGACTATGAAAAGAAAGACTCTAATCATTGCGATAGCCGCCGTTCTGACCTGCGGCTTTACCATGCAGACAAGCATCGTGCGCGCTGCAAACAACGTGGTGGCAGCAGAGGAGAAACAGGCTGAAATTCAGTTCGATACCTTGCGCATCAACCTCGGTACATTCTCTGTAAAACAGGGAGAGCAGAAGTGCTCGTTCGTGTTCACTAACGTGGGCACAGCTCCGCTGGTCATCAATCAGGCTTTTGCCTCGTGCGGATGCACCGTTCCCACCTATACCAAGGACCCTGTGAAGCCAGGCGAGAAGGGACAAATCGATGTTACTTACAACGGAAAAGGCAAGTTCCCTGGTCCCTTCACAAAGGTGATTTCAGTGCGTTCGAATGCCAAGACGGAGATTGTTCGCCTAACTATCCAGGGAAATATGACGGAGTAGAGGCCCCCGGCCCTCTTCAGGGGGAGGGAATTGATAATTGCCAATTGAAAATTGAAATACCATGAAGAAAGTATTATTATTGATTGCGCTTGTATGCGTGCCCCTGTGTGGGTTCGCAGGAAAGAAGAAGCAAGTCGTTGAGAAAGACCCACTTGGAACTGGAGTCGAAGACCGTGCCTACTGGGCTAAACTGGCCTACACTATGGCTGCTCCCGTGTTGGAAAACATGGCTAACGGAACCTTGCAGAAGAACATGAAGCTGGAACTGTCGCCCACATGGGACAACCGCAACAAGAAGGTGGCCTATATGGAGTGCTTCGGCCGTTTGATGGCTGGTATTGCACCTTGGCTCACCCTGCCCGACGATGATACCGAGGAAGGCAAGATGCGTAAGCAACTGCGCGAGTGGGCACTGAAGGCCTATGCAAATGCCGTTGACCCAGAGAGTCCTGACTATCTGGGATGGGAGAGTGGGGGACAGACCCTCGTGGATGCTGCCTATGTAGTTGAGAGCTTGTTCCGCGGCTACAAAGCCCTGTGGGAGCCTCTCGATGATGTTACCAAGCAACGCTATATCAAGGAGATACAAGGTCTGCGCCGTTACGACCCTCCCTACACCAATTGGCTCCTGTTTGTGGGTATGGAAGAGGCGTTCCTGATGTACGTCAACGGTGGTCCCGATGCTTTCCGCATCAAGATGGCACTATCTAAGGCCGAAGAGTGGTACATCGGTGACGGACTCTACTCAGACGGTCCTGCGTTTGCTTTCGACTACTACAACGCCTTCGTCATTCAGCCCATGTACACAGAGTGCTTGCAGATGGTAAGCGCCCGTCAGGGTAACAACAACTACCTCGTTCGCTCGAAGGGTGACAACCGAAATGGTGCCACAAACCGACTGAAGGAAGTGGTGAAGCGTATGCAGAAATACTCCGTGATACTGGAACGTTTCATCTCGCCCGAAGGCACATTCCCCGTTGTAGGACGCTCCATTCCTTATCGTCTGGCAGTACTGCAGCCGTTGGCTCAACTGGCTTGGATGAAGCAACTGCCTGGTGAACTGCACAACGGACAGGTGCGTGCCGGCATTACAGCCGTGATGAAGCGCATGTTCGAGGGTAAGGGCAAGACCAACTTCACTGAGGACGGTTACCTGACCATCGGATTCGTGGGCTCTCATCCCAATGTTGCCGACTGGTACACCAACAACGGCTCGCTCTACATGACCAGCCTTGCATTCATGCCGCTTGGCTTGCCTGCCGACGACCCATTCTGGACGGATGCTCCAGAGAAGTGGACATCGAAGAAGGCTTGGGAGGGCGATGACTTCCCCAAGGACCACAAGTGGGACATCAATAAGCAAATTCTATATTGGGAATAGGCAAAAAGAAAAGGCGAGAATTTCTCGCCTTTTCTTTTTATTTTCCGTTGTAATGATTCATCGCGAAAGCAATGCCGCTTATGGCGTAGGCCTTGATGGCTTCACAGGCAGCAGGCACGCGTTCGTCAACCAGCTTTTCATCCTCGGCGCTGAACGTTCCCAGCACAAAGTCAATCTGACCACCACGTGGGAAATCGTTGCCAATGCCGAACTTCAGGCGGTTGTAGGCCTGTGTGCCCAGCACCTGAGCGATATGCTTGAGGCCGTTGTGACCAGCATCGCTGCCGCCCTGACGAATGCGAATGGCTCCTACTGGTAGACTGAGGTCATCGACCAGCACCAGTACGTTCTCAAGGGGAATCTTCTCCTCGTTCATCCAGTAACGCACAGCATTGCCCGAGAGGTTCATGTAGGTGGAAGGCTTCAGCAGCACCAGCTCCTGATTCTTCACCCTCATGCGGGCAACAAAACCATAGCGGCGGTCCTGAAAAGAAATATTGGACGCACTCGCTAAGGCGTCCAATATTCTGAATCCAATGTTGTGGCGGGTTCCTTGGTACTCTGGTCCAATGTTGCCCAGTCCTACAATCAGGTGCTTCATTGTTTGCTCAGTTTCTTTCCGGACGAATAATCGGCGCAGAAAGTTAAGCATTACTCAGCAGCCTTGGCAGCAGCGCTCATAGCGCTACGTGTCATCTTAACCTGACAAACGACTACGCTGGCTGGAGTTACCAGTTCCAGACCCTCGAACGACAGTTCGCCTGCCTTGATGGTCTTACCCAGACCAAGGCTGGTAACATCGATGTCCAAACGCTCGGGAATCTGTGTGTAAGGAGCACGAACCTTCAGCTTACGAACGTTGGCTGCCAGCTTACCACCGGCGCGAACACCCTCGGCCAGACCGTTCAGCTTGATGGGAACTTCCATCACGATGGGCTTCTTCTCGGTTACCTCGTAGAAGTCAACGTGCAGCAGTTGGTCTGTTACGGGATGGAACTGAAGCTCACGCATTACGGCTGTGTACTTCTTGCCATCGATGTCGAGGTTTACGCTGTAAATCTCAGGTGTGTAAACCAGATTGCGCAGACCTGCGGTTGTTACACAGAAGCTCAGAGCTACGGGCAGACCGTTCTCACCACGAGCCTCACCATAGAGGTTGCAGGGTACTACGCCCTCCTTGCGGAGTTGTTTTGTTGCTTTCTTGCCAGTCTCGGTACGCAGAGTACCTTTGATGTCAATACTTTTCATTTTTCTTTTTTT
Source organism: uncultured Bacteroidales bacterium (assembly GCA_902781515.1). Taxonomy (GTDB): domain Bacteria; phylum Bacteroidota; class Bacteroidia; order Bacteroidales; family Bacteroidaceae; genus Physcousia. Next base: position 3,468 of record CACZJU010000005.1, read on the forward strand.
TTAGTTGTGTTACTCTAAATTAAGTTTTCTCATGCTTAATTCGCCATCACACGGGGAGATGTGCTCCAAAAGCGGCGCAAAGATACGAATAAGTGAGCGAAATACCAAAAATATTTGAGTATTTCCGAACGGAAGTATCTAAAAACGTAGTTTAGAGTTACGAAATAAAAATCAAAAATCGAGGTCAATCTTGATTTCAGAATCATTAGATTCGGGACGAGGCTCCGATTTGCCCTGCTCTCCTTCTATGAATTTGATAGACTCTACGATGCTTGCCAAGAACTTGTCGAAATCTTCTCTATAGACAAAGATCTTGTGCTTCTCGAAATTCACACGCTGAGTTGCTGGGTCTAAACCCTCAATCACTTTCTTGCTCTCAGTAATTGCAAGATACAATTCATCCTTACGATTGCGCTTTACGTCGATATAATAAATGCGCTTTCCAGCTTTCACTGTACGAGAGAACACAATCTCTTTTTCCTTGTTCTCATCAGCCTTTTTCAGTTCTTCCATAATTAGTTACGATATGTTTGTTTGCAGAAATCGACTTCAAAATTGCATCTATTTTTCATAACTACCAAAAAAAACACACATAAATTGCAATTCTTTAGTATAAAATGCCTAATTTTGTACTGCAAAATCGAAAAAGCAAAGCATTCTTTGAAATATGATTAACCGCGAACTGATTAGAATTAAGGTAGTTCAGCTTGTTTATTCCTATTATAACAGTGAGGGAAAAACAATGGAAGCTGCCCAGAAAGAATTCCTATTCAGCCTGGACAAGGCATATGAATTGTACCAAACCCTTCTCCTGCTGATGGTCAGCATAACACACATCGCGCGGCGAGCCGTTGAAGTGCAGCAGAGCAGAGCGCAGCGACTGCACGAGAGGGCAGACATCTCAACAAAGTTTATCGAAAACAAATTCATCGACCAACTGGCACACAACGACCAGTTGCAGTCTTTTCAGGAGCGCGAGAACTCATTCTGGCCCGATGAAGAAGATTTTCTGCGTCAGACCTATAAGCGCATAACCGAACAGGATTTCTATCAGGCGTACATCCACAAAAAGGAATGTACCTACGATGACGACCGCGAGTTGTGGCGACAGATATATCGCACAATCTTGTGCAACAACGATGATTTGGACGAGATACTGGAAGAGCGTAGCCTTTATTGGAACGACGACAAGGCCATAGTGGACACATTCGTCCTGAAGACCATTCGTCAGTTCAAGCAGGAAAACGGTACGCAACAGCCATTGCAGCCTCAGTTCAAGGACGACGAAGACCCTCGATATGCTCAGACTCTCTTCCGTGTGTCCATTGAGAACGAAGACACTTTCCGCGAACTCATACGCGAACAGACACGTAACTGGGATCTCAGTCGCTTAGCACTGATGGACCTCGTGATTATGCAGACGGCACTGGCAGAAATAGTTTCGTTCCCAGAGATTCCGCTCAGCATATCCATCAACGAATACGTGGAGATTGCCAAGATGTACAGCACCCCTCACAGCGGTGCCTACGTGAACGGTATGCTCGACACCATAGGCAAACGACTCATCAGCGAAGGCAAAGTACAGAAATAGGTATAAATAATAATTATAATAATAAATAGGTAAGACACAATGAACACAATGTTTATCATGCTTCAGGCAGCACAGCCCCAAGGTGGTGGCATGTCTTTCATCATCATGATGGTGGTAATCTTTGCCATCATGTGGTTTTTCATGATTCGTCCACAGCAGAAGCGTCAGAAGGAGATACAGAACTTCCGCAACCAGATTACAGTTGGCAGCGCAGTCGTTACGGCTGGCGGTCTGTATGGTACAGTGAAGTCTATTGAAGAAAGCGACAATACCCTGATTGTGGAGATTGCCCGCGATGTTCGCGTGAAGGTTGACCGCAACTCGGTTTATGCCTCCGCTCCTGCTAACGACAAAGCTTAATAGTAAACGAAATTGAGGCCCGACAGCTATAGTCTGAAACAATGGTGGCTACACGCCCGTGAAGATTTCTTTGGGACGCGTAGTCGCGATTTCATTGTTTTCCTGTTCTTCGTCGGCCTGTCGTTTGGCTTCTGGCTGTTGCAGGCAATGGACGAGACGTTCGAGGCCGAAATCGTTGTGCCTATCGAACTGACCGACGTGCCCGAGGATGTGGTGATAACAACGCCGCTGCCAGAGGAGATTCAGGTAATAATCAAGGACAAGGGTTCGGCATTGGTGCGTCAGTGGAGACATCGCCAGCGACCTATCACGATATCATATTCCAACTATGCCACAAGGAACGTGAATGGGGCGGTGCGTATTCCTCATGCCGATGTCCAGCGCATCCTTCAGCAGCGTTTGTCTGCCTCCACACGCATCCAGACTATCAGGCCCGACACACTCGAGTTCTTCTTTAATCACGGTCGTCATGCTACTGTGCCTGTGTTGGTTACGGGTTCTGTAGAGACCGATACACAGCATTATCTGTTGAGCCTTGAATCCGAGCCGCGCGAGGTGCGAGTGTTTGCTTCTGCCTCTGTGCTCGATACGCTTACAGCCATACGAACTCAGCCTCTGTCGCTTACCAATCTCCACGAGAACACTACAGCCGCAGTAGATTTGGTGCCCATTCGTGGTGCAAAGCTCGAACCTTCGAGAGTTCGCGTGCGTGCGACACTCGATGTGTATATGGAGAATACTCTGGAAATCCCCATTGTTTCTACAAACTTCCCTGCCGACCGTCAGTTGCGTACCTTCCCTCATATGGTGAAGGTAACCTATACCGTAGGCTATGCACGCAGTCGTGAGGTCTCGCGACTAGGTTTCCTCTCTGTCGTTACCTACGAGGATGTGCTGGCATTGCAGGAGCATGGAGAGAACAAGATTCCTGTGCAGTTGCGCAACATTCCTGAAGGTGTCACTGTCCTGCGCATAGAACCTGCCGAGGTCGATTATCTTGTGGAAACTGTCAATGAGTCGGAATAAGCAATGGTGCGATTAGGTATAACTGGAGGTATCGGCAGCGGTAAGTCTTATGTCAGCCGTTTGCTGTATGAAAATTTTCATATTCCCGTTTACAATTGTGATATTCAGGCTCGTGTAATTACGCTTACCGATGTTGAGGTCATAGAGGCCCTCACTCAACTGTTGCCTGATGTATATGACGAGGATGGCGATATACGCCGTGATGTTCTTGCCGACTATCTCTTTGCATCCGCCGAGAACGCTCAGCGCATCAACTCAATCATTCATCCGGCTGTGCGCAAGGACCTTCATCGTTGGTACTCGATGTATGCCAGCGAACCCTTTGTAGCAATGGAGAGTGCAATACTTTTCGAAAGTCATTTTGAGGACGAGGTCGATAAGGTCGTCTTTGTTGATGCTCCGCTTGAGGTACGTATTAGCCGTGTTAAGGAACGCGACGGACTCACTCACGAGCAGGTGCTTAGTCGCATGGCTCAGCAGAGTCCTGACGAAGCCCGGCAGCATGCCGACTACATTGTCATGAACGATGGACAATCCCCCCTCATCCCTCAACTCGATAAACTTTTAAACTTTTAAATTGTAAACCGTAAACCGTAAACCGTAAACTATTATAAGTATGCTAGAAACAATTCTCGCCATTTCCGGCAAACCAGGACTCTATCGCCTCGTGTCTCGCGGCAACCGTAGTCTTATTGTAGAAACAATGGATGGCACCCACAAGCGCCAGCCCGCATTTGGAACCGACCGCATCATCTCTTTGGCAGACATCGCTATGTACACTGATGAAGAAGAGGTGCCCTTGCGTCAAGTGCTCACCAGCATCAAGAATCGCGAAAAGGGTGCAGTCGTATCGTCTGTCGATATAAAGACAGCCAGCAAGGACGAGCTCTTCGACTTCATGGGAGAGGTGCTGCCTACGTTCGACCGTGACCGTGTTCATGCTTCTGACATCAAGAAGCTGATTCAGTGGTACAACATCCTCATCAACAACGATATCACCGATTTCGATGAGGCTCTTCAGGAAACTGAGGGCGACAACGTTGACGACCGTAAGGCTTGATATTTAGGTAGTTAGTACAAAAAAGAACGAGGTTATCAAAATTTTTGACAACCTCGTTCTTTTATTGTGTTTGTGTTTGATTATTCGGCAAAGAGGGAATCTATGAAGTCTGAAAGGTCCTTGCCGCGAAGCTTCTCAGCAATAATCTTACCTGTGGAATCCATTATGAATATGCTGGGAATGTACTGCACCTGATATTCCATAATGGCTTGCTTGTCAACATCAATGTAGTTGCACCAAGGCTCCTGCATTTCGTCGAGAGTCTCTTCCCAATCCTCGAAATGACGGTCAACACTCAGACCTATAATGTCGAGTCCCTTTGAATGATACTTCTCATAAAGGCGCTTTAGGTTAGGAACCTCATTGAGACAAGGCTCGCACCACGAAGCCCAGAAGTCGAGCAGCAGGTAGCGGTTGCTGTTATGCGAGAATGACAGCAGCTTCTCACCCCTTTCGCGAGTCATCACAGCCACAGTAGGAGCAATGCTGCCCAACATCGATGGGGGATATACAGCATCCTTGATTTCACGACCATAATAGCTTTGCTTTGCAGCCTCGCTCATAGCATCGTACAGCGGACGTTGTGTCTTGTCGATGTTGCCTCCGAAGCGCAGCATCAGCATAGGAGCCAGGAATGTGTCCTTGTGCCGTAAGACCATAGTCTTGTAGTAATCGTTGAGCGATGTGTAGTTGCTGGTCATACGTTCTACATACTCTCGTCCCACCATCGTCTGATACATATCGGCAATAGCCTGTTCGTTCTTTTCTTCCTTTGCTCTTCGGATGAACTTCTGCACATCGCGGAAGTCGTTGCTGGCGTTTGTTGCCAGACTGTCGATATGGTACAGATAGTCGGCTACAGCGGCCTGATATGGCATATGCCATTCTGCGCCTGTTACCTGCATACGGGGGAATTCGATGGATGAACGATGTCCGTTCTTTATCTTGTGAACACGTCCTGATACCTGAATATCCTCGTTGGGACTTGCCAGCAGCTCATAGCCTCCGGAATATCCTTTCATTCCGATTATGATGAGGCGTGGTTCATTGAGCGGTATTCGCAGAGTTTGCTCCTCTTGTGCTCCGACTTGCAGAATCAGTGGCGATGTGGGCTTGTTGAATGTGCCCCACGACAAGGTGATGCTGTCGCCTGTCTGTAATCCTTTCAGGTTTATGCTAATGCGTACCTCGCGCTGGGCAAAGGATTGGAGAATGAGGGATAATGCGAAAATGAGAAAAAATGCTAAACGTTTCATGGTTTATGAGTTCATGCTGATTAGAAATTCCTCGTTGTTCCTTGTGTGTTCCATGCGGCTCTTCAGCTCGTTCATTGCCTCTATGGGATTCATATCGGAAAGGAACTTGCGCAGAATCCACATACGGTCGAGAGTCATCTTATCGTGCAACAGGTCGTCGCGACGAGTGCTCGATGCTACAATGTTCACAGCAGGGAAGATGCGCTTGTTGGCAAGTGTGCGGTCGAGCTGCAGTTCCATGTTACCCGTACCCTTGAACTCCTCGAAGATAACCTCGTCCATCTTCGAACCAGTATCTGTAAGGGCAGTGGCGATAATCGTCAGCGAGCCTCCGCCTTCGATGTTGCGTGCAGCACCGAAGAAACGCTTGGGCTTGTGCATAGCGTTAGCATCAACACCACCCGTCAGCACCTTACCAGATGCAGGAGTAACAGTGTTGTATGCGCGAGCCAGACGTGTGATGGAGTCAAGGAATATTACCACATCGTGTCCGCACTCAACCATACGTTTTGCCTTTTCCAGAACAATGCCTGCAATCTTCACATGACGCTCTGCCGGCTCGTCGAATGTGCTGGCAATAACCTCTGCGTTGACAGTGCGTGCCATATCCGTTACTTCCTCTGGGCGTTCGTCGATTAGCAACATCATCAGGTAGGCCTCGGGATGGTTGCGTGCAATGCTGTTGGCAATGTCCTTCATGAGCAGAGTCTTACCCGTCTTTGGCTGTGCCACGATGAGTGCACGCTGTCCCTTACCGATGGGTGCGAACAGGTCAACTACACGCGAAGAGAGCGAGTCGCCCTTGCCTGTGCAGAGCTTGAATTTCTCATCGGGGAATAGGGGAGTGAGGTGCTCAAACGGACTACGGTCGCGTACTATTGAAGGGTCACATCCGTTGATGCGTGTAGGACGAATCAAGGGGAAGTATTTCTCTCCGTCTCGAGGAGGACGTACAGGACCTTCAATCACGTCACCAGTCTTCAGGCCCAGTGCCTTTATGGTTTGCTGACTTACATAAATGTCATCGGGACTTGCCAGATAGTTGTAGTCGCTGGAGCGCAGGAAACCGAATCCTTCGGGCATCACTTCCAATACACCCTCGCCTGTTATGTTTTCGGCAAAGTCGTATCGTGAAACCGGCTGTGCTTTCTGCTTCTCGGCAACAGGAGCCTTGGGGCTTTCTTCCTCATCCTGCAACGGTTCCTCTTGGGCTATGGGGTCTAAGTCGCGAATGATGATGAAGTCGGGCTCGTCGCGCTCGAAGAAGTCCTTCTTTTCTTTCTTATCCTTCTTCTCAGGCTTTTCTTCCTCAGTCTTGCGCTTGCGGCCTTTCGGCTTTGCTTCCTCTGCAGGCTTTTCCTCTACCACTACAGGTTCTGTTTCAGCAGGCTTTTCAGCTGCAGGCTCTTTCACCTTCTTCGGACGTCCGCGTTTAGCCTTCGGAGCCTCTTCTGCTGGCTTCTCCTCTGTCTTCGGAGTTTCTGCTACAGGAGCAGGCTTGGTCTCCTTCTTTGGGCGTCCGCGCTTGGGCTTTGCCACAGGCTCTGCGGGCATTGTCGATTCCTTATCAATAATGTTATATATTAGTGCCATTTTGTCGTTCGACATCTGGGCACCTATGCTCAATCCCAACTCTACAAGTTGTTCAGGAGTCATGCTTTCGAGTTCACTCTTTGTATGCATGCGTTTAATAGATAAATATCAAATGTGAGATGTAAAATTTCAAATGGAGTGGGGGAAACGGAAAAAAATGGGAGTATTCTTTCGTGTTCTGTGTGCAAAGGTAACTATTTTCCTTTGATGTTCCAAATATAATGGCTAAATTCGCGTGATTTTTGTAAAAAGGAAACTGCCGATGGCACAAGTAAATCCTATTCTTCAGGTCAATAGCCTCACCCGTAGCGTAGGCGACAGGGTGCTCTTCCGCGATGTCTCTTTCGGCATTACCGAGGGACAGCGAGTGGGCTTGATTGCTCAGAACGGAACGGGCAAGACCACGTTGCTCAACATCCTTGCCGGACGCGACAGTGCCGACGACGGAGCTATAGTATTTCGTAATGGCATAAGGATAGGATATTTGGAGCAGATGCCCCGCTATCCTATGGAGATGACCGTTAGCGAGGCGGCTCATTGGCATCTTCAGCTCGACGAGATGGATGATGAGGAACGTCATGAGGTGGAGATAAAGTCGGCACGCATCCTCACGAAGCTAAGGATTCCCGACCTCAACCAACCTCTTTCGCAGCTATCAGGCGGTCAGCTAAAGCGTGTGGCTTTGGCAAATGTACTCACTATAGAACCCGATTTCCTGATACTCGACGAGCCCACCAATCACCTCGACCTCGAGATGATAGAATGGTTGGAGAGCTATCTGTCGCGCACTTCAATGACACTCCTCATGGTCACCCACGACCGCTATTTCCTCGACCGTGTGTGTTCGCTGATTCTGGAACTCGACTGCGAGTCGCTGTTCTCTTATAAAGGCAACTACCAGTACTATCTCGAGAAACGTCAGGAACGCGTGAATGCCACATCGTCGCAGATACAGCGAGCCCAGAATCTCTACAGAACGGAACTCGACTGGATGCGCCGAATGCCACAGGCACGAGGTCACAAGGCCCGCTATCGCGAGGAGGCTTTCTACGAACTGGAGCGTGTGGCAAAGCAGCGTATCGAGGAACGTCGTATGCGCCTGCAATTGAAATCGACATACATCGGTTCCAAGATATTCGAGGCGGAGTATGTCAGCAAGGCATTCCCTACGGCTGACGGCGAGAAGGTGATACTGCGCGACTTCTACTACAACTTCTCGCGATTTGAGAAGATGGGCATCGTGGGAGCCAACGGCACAGGCAAGAGCACATTCGTGAAGATGCTACTTGGCGAGGTTCAGCCCGACAGCGGACGCTTTGTTGTGGGAGAGACGGTACGCTTCGGCTACTACTCGCAGGAGGGAATGCATTTCGACCAGCAGATGAAGGTCATCGATGCCATCCGCAAGGTAGCCGAATATGTTGACCTCGGTGGAGGCCGTCATCTTACGGCAATGCAATTCCTGCAGCACTTTATGTTCACGCCCGAACAGCAGCAGAACTACATCTACAAACTTTCAGGAGGCGAGCAGCGGCGGCTCTATCTCTGTCAGGTGCTGATGCAGAATCCCAACTTCCTTGTGCTCGACGAGCCCACCAACGACCTCGACATCCTCACACTTCAGATTCTCGAGGAATACCTTGCCGACTTCCGAGGATGTGTCATCGTGGTCAGTCACGACCGCTACTTCATGGACAAGGTTGTTGACCACTTGCTTGTGTTTAACGGCGATGGCGATATTAAGGACTTTCCAGGCAACTACACGCAGTATCGCGAATGGGAACGCCTGCAGCCGCGTCCTCAGAATACATCGAGTAGTCAGAACGCTTCGAATAATCAGAAACCCCGTCTCAACGACGAACGCCGCAAGCTTTCCTTCCGCGAACGGCAGGAATACGAGCAATTGGGGCGCGAGATTGAGGCTTTGGAGCAGGAAAAGTCCAGCATAGTGGAAGCCCTATCGGGTGCAACATTGCCTGTAGAACGCATTACCGAGCTCTCCAAGCGCCTGCCACAGCTCGAGGTAGAACTAGACGAAAAGGAGATGCGATGGCTGGAACTCAGCGAGTTGGCATAATACCTTTTATATATATACGCACGTGTTCGCGCGAGGCTATATGATAAAATAAGGTGCAATTTATTGCAAACTTGCTGATTTCTTGTTAATTTTGTGCCGATTAAACAGGATTTAATCAAAATATATAAGCTATTATGACGAAACAGAAGAGATTCATGCTCACAGAGAGCGAACTGCCAACACAGTGGTATAACATTCAGGCTGACATGCCCAACAAGCCTCTGCCGCCCCTTCATCCTGCAACGCGTCAGCCATTGGGCGTTGAGGATTTGGCTCACATTTTCCCACTGGAGTGCTGCAAACAGGAACTGAACACCACAGACAGTTTCATCGACATCCCTGAGGAGGTGCTCGAGAAGTACAAGTTCTATCGTTCTACCCCCCTTGTCCGTGCCTACGAACTGGAGAAAGCACTTGGCACACCTGCCCACATTTATTTCAAGAACGAGTCGGTGAACCCCCTTGGTTCCCACAAGATAAACTCCGCCCTGCCTCAGTGCTACTATGCCAAGCAGGAAGGCACCACCAACGTCACTACTGAGACGGGTGCCGGACAGTGGGGTGCTGCCCTTTCCTACGCTGCCAGCGTATTCGGTCTTGAGGCTGCTGTCTATCAGGTGAAGATTTCCATGCAGCAGAAGCCTTATCGCTCAAGCATCATGCGCACTTTCGGTGCCACAGTCGAGGGTTCTCCCTCTATGTCCACCCGTGCCGGTAAGGACATCATCACCAAGAATCCCATGCACATGGGTTCGCTCGGAACAGCAATATCAGAGGCTGTAGAACTGGCTATGACCACTCCCGGATGTAAGTACACTTTGGGTTCTGTGCTCAATCACGTAGCCATCCATCAGAGCATCATCGGCTTGGAAGCCGAGAAGCAGATGGAGAAGGCTGGTGAATATCCCGATACCGTTATCGCATGCTTCGGCGGCGGTTCTAATTTCGGCGGCATTGCCTTCCCATTCATGCGTCACAACATCCTCGACGGCAAGAACACAGAGTTCATCGCTGCCGAGCCAGAGAGCTGTCCCAAGCTCACTCGCGGTAAGTTCGACTACGACTTCGGCGATGAGGCTGGACTTACTCCGCTGCTGCCCATGTACACACTTGGTCACGACTTCCGTCCTGCCAACATCCACGCAGGCGGTCTGCGCTATCACGGTGCCGGCATGATTGTCAGCCAGCTCATCAAGGACGGCTATATGCATGGTGTTGACATTCCTCAGCTCGAGACCTTCGAGGCAGGTATCCTCTTTGCCCGTACCGAGGGCATCATCCCTGCTCCCGAATCCTCTCACGCCATCGCAGCCACCATTCGTGAGGCTCTGAAGTGCAAGCAGACGGGCGAGGAGAAGGTCATCCTGTTCAACCTCTCCGGTCACGGACTCATCGATATGACTGCCTACGACCAGTATATCAACGGCGACCTCATGAACTATCAGGTTACCGACGAGGATATTGCCAAGAACCACATCGGAACTGTATGAAGAAGGTTTTAGACCTGCGAATAATACTCTCGGAGCGCGTTGCTGCCAACTGTGTCAAGTTGGTGGCAGCGCCTGTTGAGGGACCTTTGCCAGAGTGCAAGGCTGGTCAGTTTGCACAACTGCGAGCCGATGTTCCTGGTGCTTTCCTTCGTCGTCCCATCAGCATCCACGACATTGAGGGCGACCGTATTTCGTTCCTCGTGCAGGAAGTCGGCGAGGGTTCACGCTGGCTTGCCTCCCGTCAGGAGGGCGACATCGTGAATGCTGTTCTTCCTCTTGGACATGGGTTTACGATTGGCGATGAACACAGCGCCCTGCTTGTGGGCGGTGGAGTAGGAGTGGCTCCTTTGCTGTTGCTTGGTAGAAGGCTAAAGGCGAAGGGCATTAAGCCAACTTTCCTGCTTGGAGGTCGCTCTGCCGGCAATCTGATGTGCCTCGATGCTTATCGCGAGGTGGGCGAGGTGCTCATCACCACTGAGGACGGTTCTCTTGGCGAGCGCGGCTTCGTCACCCAGCACTCATCTCTAAACTCTAAACTCTCCACTCTCAACTGTCTCTACACCTGCGGTCCCACGCCCATGATGAAGGCTGTGGCACGCTTGGCACGCGAGCGTGGCATCCCCTGCGAGGCATCGCTCGAGAACCATATGGCTTGCGGTGTAGGAGCATGTCTGTGCTGTGTCGAGCAACTCGCCGACGGTCACAACCATTGCGTCTGCACCGATGGTCCCGTCTTTAATATCAATGACCTTAAATGGTAATCTTTCACCCTTAATCCTTCACCCTTAACCCTTTACCATAAATCATGGATTTATCAACAAACATAGGCGCATTGGAACTGCGCAATCCAGTGATGACGGCCAGCGGCACGTTTGGCTACGGTCTCGAGTTCGAGGACTTTGTTGACCTCTCGCGTCTGGGAGGCATCATCGTCAAGGGCACCACTCTCAATCCTCGTGAGGGCAACCCCTATCCGCGTATGGCAGAGACAGCCAGCGGTATGCTCAACTGCGTGGGTTTGCAGAACAAGGGCGTTGACCACTTCTGCAGCGAGATTTATCCTCGCATCCGCGACCTCGACACCAACGTCATCGTCAATGTCAGCGGTTCCAGCATCGATGACTATGCCGAATGTGCACGTCGCATTGGCGAACTGGAGCGCATCCCTGCCATCGAGCTCAACATCTCCTGTCCCAATGTGCGTCAGGGCGGAATGGCTTTCGGTGTTACTTGTGAAGGTGCTGCCAGTGTGGTGAAGGCCGTTCGTAAGGCATATCCCAAGACACTCATCGTGAAGCTATCGCCCAATGTTACGGACATCGCCGAGATAGCCCGTGCAGTCGAGGCAGAGGGAGCCGATTCTGTGTCGCTCATCAATACTCTTATGGGAATGGCAATCGATGCTGAGCGCCGCCGCAAGGTCCTCTCCATCGGCACAGGCGGACTCTCAGGTCCTGCCGTCAAGCCTGTAGCCCTGCGCATGGTCTATCAGGTGGCACATGCTGTCAAGATTCCCGTCGTGGGACTTGGAGGCATCACCACAGCCACCGATGCCATCGAGTTCCTCTTGGCAGGAGCCTCTGCCATAGAGATTGGCACTGCCAACTTCCTCGACCCCTCCGTCACCATGAAGGTCGTAGCCGGCATCGAGGACTATCTCCAACGTCACAAATTCAACTCCGTCCGCGACATTATCGGTGCTCTGGAGTGAATGTAAAAATCTAATGCCATGAAACGAATATCCCTTTCCTTAGTCCTTACAGTGTCATTCGCATTCTTGTCAATGTCGAAGGCTTTGGCTTTGCCCGTAATGGAGCAGGCTGACCCAATAGTTGTGCCCTCCGATGCACACATTGCAGAAACCACCATTGCCGGCAATGAGTTTCCTAAAGTCGACTCTGAGCGCCGCGCCTATTTCCGCATCCATGCTCCAGAGGCACAGAAGGTGCAGGTGGACATCTGCGGCAAGGTCTATGATATGCAGCGCGACGAGAAAGGCTTCTGGATGGGACGTACAGAACCTTTGGTGGTTGGGTTCCACTACTATTTCCTGAAGATTGACGGAGTGTCGGTAGTTGACCCCTCCACGCAGACATTCTTCGGATGCTGTCGTCAGTCGGGAGGCATAGAGATTCCTGAAGGTCCCGAAGGCGATTACTACCGTCCCCAGTCGGGTGTGGCTCATGGCACTGTGAGCAGCATCTACTACTGGTCGGCATCGGCTAATAGATGGCGACATGCAATGGTTTACACTCCTGCCATCTACGACAAGGAGCAGAACCGCCGCTTCCCCGTCCTATACCTGCAACATGGAATGGGGGAGAACGAGACCTGCTGGAGCCGTCAGGGTCACATGCAGCACATCATGGATAATGCCATTGCCCAAGGTCGTGCCGTACCTATGATAGTCGTTATGGAAAGCGGCGATGTGGAAGCCCCGTTCCGTGGAGGCGACAATCGTCAGGGACGCAGTCAGTACGGAGCCACGTTCTATCCCGTCTTGCTCAACGACCTCATTCCCTACATCGACAGCAACTTCCGCACCCTCACCGACCGCGAGCACCGTGCTATGGCAGGTCTCTCGTGGGGCGGTCATCAGACCTTCGACATCGTTCTTCAGCATCTCGACCGCTTTGCATGGATGGGAGGCTTCAGTGGAGCCATCTTCGGTCTCGACATCGAGAAAGCCTACGACGGCATCTTCAACAATGCCGACAAGTTCAACAGCCAGATACATTGCCTCTTCCTCAGTTGTGGCTCGGAAGAGAACTTCGGCACCGGAGCCCTTGTCGAAAAGCTTCGCTCGGTAGGCATCAAGACCGAATACTATGTGTCGCCCGGCACTCACCATGAGTGGCTCACTTGGCGTCGCAGCCTCCACGAGTTCATCCCCCACCTCTTCCGCCCCCAGTAGCAAACACTTCATCTTGCTTTTGTTTTCCTAATTAAAAATAAATTCGTAATTTCGTAGCTAAAGCACACAAAGAACAGGAACTATTGACAGCCCTTTTCCAATCTATCTGCATTAATGATGATCATGGGTAAAACGTGGTTGTTATCTATGCTTTTCATGTAGTTTTGGTTCTTGACGGCATCGCTAAATAGTATTCTCAGTTCCTCATCTCCGTAATTCTCGAAACAGAAGTGGAGCATGCCAGACTCTTTATGATACGGATACCAATCCAGTCCACCTTTAACAGTGGAACCAAAAGTAATGGAACCTGCGCTGATTTTGTCACGCCCTTCATAGTTAGGCTTCATTGTAATGGTAGTGAATGCTGGATAAGAAAAAACAAGAACATCGCCATCTTGATGTCCTAACCACAGATTAACAGGATGATTAGTCTCTTTGTCGGCATAGTTATAAGCTTCATCATCCAGTCTTCCTGTAACATAAAGATAGGGGTAATCCTTTGAACCAGTTGTTGTAATATACTCAAACACTTCGCCATCGTATTTCATAAAACTATCACTCACATCGCCCAACGTCGTGATTGGAGACTCTTGGACTACAGTCTTGCTTACATAACCTTCCTCCATGCCTGGCTCTAAGTCGTAGATGTATATTGGGAATCTTACTTTATACCATCCGTTCTCTTCTCCCAAAACCAAACATATGGTTCCTGCATTCAGTCGAAGAATTTCTTTTTCCTCCTCATCAAACCAGTGAGCTAATAGCGGTGCTTTTATATCAGGACGTTCGCGGACATTGGCAGTTTTACCCTTTGCTGTTACTAAAAGAACTGTGCCCGCAGACGACGTGTCCTCCTGTTTACTTTGAGCATTGCCCATTACACAACCAGTTATCATTACCAGTAGTAAAACCATTCTTTTCATAGTCTTGTCCTTTAAATATTACTAAATAAGAACCTGTTAACTCGTTTATTTTATAATCTGCCTTACGAAGGATACATGGTGCAAAGATGAATAAAAATGTTTAATATTACAAACATTCGGCAGAAAATCATTGCTTTTATGTCTTTTTCCCAGATTTACATCTAAAATTTATGTTTGAAGTGGGGTACAAATTGTCCCCCCTGTTGAAATGCGTCCGCTTGGACGCTTTTTTTGTTTAATATAGAGACTTTGTGAAACATCTATAGTAAGTTCGGCTATTCAATATAGAGACTTCGACTATTTACTATAGTAACATTTTGGGGCTTTTGCTTTGACCATTAAAATTTAATTCGTAATTTCGTAGCCAAAGAAACAACCTTAAAACCATAATGACTGCAACAAAGAAAATTAATGCGAATGGTACGGAGATTTCCGTGTTACTTCAAGGCAACGAGAATGACTATATCTGCCTGACAGATATGGCTCGTTTTAGAGACCAACAGCGAACCAATTATATCATCCAGAACTGGATGCGTTCACGCAGCACAATCGAATACCTTGGTGTATGGGAACAATTACATAACCCTGAGTTTAAAAGCATCGAATTCGATGCGTTTAGACAACAGGCAGGTCTGAATGCCTTTTCCCTAACCCCAAAGGAATGGGCAGAAAAGACCAATGCCATTGGCATCTATTCAAAAGCTGGGCGCTATGGTGGCACCTATGCCCATAAAGACATTGCCTTTAATTTCGGAATGTGGCTCAGTCCCACCTTCCAACTCTATGTTGTTAAGGAATATCAGCAACTCAAGGAAGAACAAAACAACCCTCTACTCCAACACTGGGACGTGAAGCGCATTCTTGCAAAAGCCAATTATACGTTGCATACCGATGCCATCAAGAATATCATCATCCCAAAGATATCTATTGCTAAGAAAAAGGAAGGCATTATTTATGCCACAGAAGCCGATTTGCTTAACCTCGCTTTATTCGGTTACACCGCTAAGGATTGGGAAGAAGCTAATCCTGGATTGGCAAAGAAGTTGAACATGCGCGACACTGCATCCATCAATGAATTGGTTGTACTCTCAAATTTGGAATCCATCAATGCCGAACTAATTAAACAAGCTATGCCTCGCGACTTACGCTTTGATATACTTCAACGTATTGCAAAAGAGCAGTTGCGAGTTCTCGACGAACAGAATGCAGAACATCGGTTCAAAAAATTAACCAGCAATAATTGACTTTGATATAGCCTTTCCGTAGCACAAAGCAGAGAGGCTTTTTCATTTCCTCTTATCAGAAACATTTTTTCCTAAAACAGTTCGTGTCCTATCCTTATTTTTTAGTATCTTTGCAGTAGCATAAACAACCGTGGTGCTCAAGGACGGCACGATGATGACGTTGTGATTTGCTTTAAAATTAGTATCTTTGCAGTAGCATAAACAACGCCCATGTCCGAGCCCAGCTTGCGGTTCGTGTTGTGATTTGCTTTAAAATTAGTATCTTTGCAGTAGCATAAACAACCTGAGCGACACCAACTACAAGACCACGAAGGTTGTGATTTGCTTTAAAATTAGTATCTTTGCAGTAGCATAAACAACCAAGTATCGCAAAGGACTACCGCGAAATGAGTTGTGATTTGCTTTAAAATTATTTATTAACCGAGCGAAGGGCGTTGTGATTTGCTTTAAAATTAGTATCTTTGCAGTAGCATAAACAACTCGGCAGAGTCGAGACTAACGTCCTTGCGTGTTGTGATTTGCTTTAAAATTAGTATCTTTGCAGTAGCATAAACAACACCACCGGCGGCGAAGTTATCGACGGCGTGTTGTGATTTGCTTTAAAATTAGTATCTTTGCAGTAGCATAAACAACTTGCTCCAGTACGATGTCGGCCCACGTACCGTTGTGATTTGCTTTAAAATTAGTATCTTTGCAGTAGCATAAACAACAACGAGAAGAGTGGGACGAGGAACGCGAGCGTTGTGATTTGCTTTAAAATTAGTATCTTTGCAGTAGCATAAACAACCAAGTATCGCAAAGGACTACCGCGAAATGAGTTGTGATTTGCTTTAAAATTAATTTGCTTTAAAATTAGTATCTTTGCAGTAGCATAAACAACCCAAAAGGTTCTCATACTGAGCGCAAAGGGGTTGTGATTTGCTTTAAAATTAGTATCTTTGCAGTAGCATAAACAACGCCGTGTTGATAGTACCGAATGGCAGTGCAGTTGTGATTTGCTTTAAAATTAGTATCTTTGCAGTAGCATAAACAACGCCCGTCCCTTGCTCGCCCCTTGTCCGCTCGTTGTGATTTGCTTTAAAATTAGTATCTTTGCAGTAGCATAAACAACACTGTCCTTTTCCATACACGCACAAGAGATGTTGTGATTTGCTTTAAAATTAGTATCTTTGCAGTAGCATAAACAACAATGTAGGCTTAGACAAAGGCAATAAACGCGTTGTGATTTGCTTTAAAATTAGTATCTTTGCAGTAGCATAAACAACGTTAAACACTTAGTCCACAACACGAATGTTGTTGTGATTTGCTTTAAAATTAGTATCTTTGCAGTAGCATAAACAACGGTCACTGAATAGGTGGTTTACCACCAACGGTTGTGATTTGCTTTAAAATTAGTATCTTTGCAGTAGCATAAACAACTGATATTGAGAAATGCAAAGAAAATCAGGAAGATACGAGCCTGATTAGAAAAAAGAAAATAGCTACTGTATGAAGAATCCCATCTAAGTAAGGATGGGATTCTTTCATTCAAAACAACTCCAATTGAATGCCTGGAGCTTTGGGCTGTTCCACTTTCTTTCCATGAAAAAGTTGGATGTTGCCAAATTGTTTATCTGTAATAGTAAGAATTCCTACCTTTCCAAATTCAGGAATAAAAGACTTAACTCTTTTAATATGTACCTCCATATTTTCAACACTGGCACAATGACGGATATAGATGGAAAATTGAAACATTATAAAACCATCGCCTTGCAACCTTTTGCGAAATTCAGCATAGCGTTTGCGGTCCTTCTTGGTTTCGGTGGGTAGGTCGAAGAATACAAGAATCCACATAACACGGTATTGACTGATTCGTAGTTGGTCGGCAGCCATAGGCTATTCCAATTCTGGATAAGAAATCTTTCGCGCTTCACCATTGAAACATTTGGCTAAACTGGCCGTTGTTTGTCCTACAGCAATCATTAGAGGGCTACGTTTGCCATCTACAACGACATCAAGCGAGGGTATAGCAAGCAGTTTTGCTTTCAGTTCGCGCGAGAGCTCAATAATATTGTAGTTTTGACGAATGATGTCCACAATCAATTGGTCAACAAAGGGCCGATATGGTTCCATAATGTCATCGGCAAGGCAATAGGCATTGTAGCGATTACGATGATGAATACCTAAAGTTGGGAGTAAACCGCTGCCCACCAGTCCGCGAGCAACACATGCACGCAAGATGGCATAGCCATAGTTCAATAGGTTATTTGGTGGCTCACCCTCACGCCCGCGAATAAAATCGGGATGTGTGGGAAAGATATTCTTCCAATAGAATGCTGCAGCGCGAGCCTCCATATTCTCTGAGTCACCACTCTTTATATCGTTTGCCCACACTTGCATATTCTTGGCTGGTTTGCCTGTGCTGTAGGCGAGGACTGCAGCTTGGTTAAGAATCTTTTGCCGAACGGTTTGTTGCCAAAGTTGTTTCTTTAATGGTAAAGACGCATCTATTTGATTACGAAACCGTTCACTTTGTAACGTGTTGCCACAAAGGGGGAGCATTAGTCCAACAGGCATGCTGCGCTCATCACAGGTGATTATGGAACAATTATTGTCGAGCAAAGCTTCAATAGCCCCAGTAGTAATGGTTATGCGTCGATTGTCGAGTATTACAACACCAATGTCCTCTATGGGGATGGTGCGTTCTGTCACCCTTTTATCTTCTTCCGATATTCTATCATCTTTTTCAACATCTGGTATTCGCAGTAACAATTGATTATTGCGCAAGCTTAAGTAATAAGGATTACCAAAATAAAGTGTTTTCTTTATCATTTCAGTATTCTCCTACTGCTACAATTTGACCAATGTGGTTTACACGAACTTTTACAATGTTGCGTAAGCCTTCACAATTACGTATTCTAATCCAAGTTATATCGCGAAGCTCGTTCTTGTCTTCAACCTTTGTTTCCAGATGATGGCGGAAGAAATAGTCTTTCGATGTCAACTTCTGTACTCGGAACAGGTGGGGGCTAATTAACGCATAATTGTCGGGGTTTATTAAATCTACCTCGGCGGGATTGAAGTCCTCGCTAGGGAACACGAAATATTCGTTTTGCTTCATCGTGAAGCGGAAACGCCAGCCCAGTTCTGCATTGTAGTTGTGGTTGATGACAGGTAGCCCTTGAGTCAATCGAGCCATGGCTTCGTAGTAGGAAACGATGTGCTCCTGCAACTTGCCGTCGGCATCCTCGAAGATGGCCACATGGTGGTTATTACCAGTTTGCACGAAGTCGGTAGGAATCGGATGCCCTTCGCTATCGAGAATGACATTACCATGACGGTCGCGTTTCTCATGAATAGGCTCTGGCGCTGATAGTCCAGCATTGATTGTGACGCGCTTTATGGATATTCCTTTTCTCTCGTTGAGCCATATGGGATTTTCTTCAAGGTTGGAGAATGCCTTGTTCGCATCGCCGCCAAACTCTTCAAGACGCTTTTGCAGAATGGCCCTGATTCTTGGATCGAGCACCTTGTCTAACACAAGGTCTTTGCTGATAGGCTTTCGAACGGTGTAGATGTCTCCAAATACCACGCACTTAACACGTAGGGGAACGGCTCGGCTATGATCGGCATTGAGCCAGATTGGATTCTTCTCTAGAGAATTCTTACCTGTGAAGGCTTTCTTGGGGTCATTGCCACATTCTGCCAACCGACGGTAGAGTGCCTCGCGCAATTCCTTACTGGCAACAGTCTGTATCTTGGCTTCATCGAACGAGGAACCAACCTTCTCCATGGATGTCACATACTGCTGGCGGTAGCCATAGATGGTTTCATTGTGAAGACCGGCGCGTGGAGTAAGCTGAATCCTTCGATTTTCTCCGCTTGCTGTTTTCTTCGTTCTGCTGCGGTTAGTGTGTTGCGTGGCGACCTTGTTTTTCGACTTTATGGAAACCAGAATCTGCTCGAGTTGCCGTTTTGCCTCTTCTCGCATCCCCTCTACAGGCACCTTGAAACGCAAGTGACCATTGTGGCGCTCCATGTCTTTTTGTTCGATGCCATAAATGTCGCTGGTCTTGTCCGTACGCGCATTCATATTATTGTAGTATTGCACAATCGAATGCTTGGTAAAGGCTATGGTAAGCGCATCCATTGCATGATGGCGATGGTCGTTGCGCTTTGTCCAATCCTTTGGAACAAGCTTTTCCTTGCCGTTGACAATTTTTGTCTCTATGAGTCCGGCAGCGGAATACTTGTCGAAGTTAAGTTGTTTCATAATATCGATGAGACCCCAATCCTCGCGTAGTTGGTCGGTAATCTTACCTGTCGTTGGGGTAACTACACGAACCATCTGTTCCAATATCTCACGAGCCTTGCGAGAAATGTATTGGGTTTCACCAAGGTCACGATTTATAAAGCCTCCTTTGATATCGGCAGCGGTTTTCAATAGGTTGTTGCGTTTGGTCTGGCTTATGCCGTCAGCTGATTTTGCTAAATCTTCAACACGGGCTTTGTACTCACTTAGAGTTTCTTCGCCATACTCGTCGCGGATGAAGTCAAAAGCGGTCTTGTTTCCTTTCTTTAAATTGATTGTTTTCAGTTCCAATGTTTTGTTGGAGAAGGAATCGTCGAAAGCACTTGCTTGTGGTATGATGTGCTCGATATCGAAATCATTGGTAAACAGGCGTTGCTTCTCAATAAAGGTGTTAGAGTATAGGGTCTTGAACCCATTGTTTTTCAATTCGAGGTATAGTTTATAGCGAATGATGTCGTTTCGGCTGGGATGCGGAATGTGGAAATCCTCTTGCAATTCCTTGATGAATTTCTCATGTTTCTTTTGTGCCTCGTTGATGCCCTTGGTTTTTTCCTCGCGGTCTTTTGCACTCATTTTCAAGTCACGTGCCAATTCGATGCGAATTTCATCAAGGGTGCCATAAGTAGACACAACACCATTGACGACATTTATCATCTGGTTGAGAATCTTTTCCACTACAGGATTGCGGAGGCTGTTATGAGGAAGGAGTTCAAGGCTCGTTTTCAGTTCTTTGTTTGCAAGTTCCTTCTTAGTGAGGGAACGAGCGGAATGGCGATATCCAGCCTTTTCACAAGCCTCACTATAGTCGAACCCTTGGTGCATGAAAGGCAACAGATTGCGAATGGCTTTAGCAGATAGACTGGCGTAGTCGGGTTTGAAGGAGATTTGGGCAATGACTTTGGCGTAGTCATCGTTATCAAAGTTGAAAATCTGGCGAATCTTTTGCACCAGTTTCTCATCGCCTGTCTTAGAGTTGTCGCCTTCGTAGGAATAGAGCAGGTGCCAAAGTTGGTAGTAAGGTTGTTGTTCAAGAGCCTTACCTTCCAAGGTGGCATCAAAATGTAGGGGAGCGGTGTTATAACCCAGAGCCTTGAACACATTTTCTACAATGTCGAGGGCTTCGCCTGCAGAACAATTACTATTACTAAAGTCATACTCACCATGTCCAGACATTTCAATAATCTTCTGATAAGCTCCGAATAGAGCTGTTTGAGTGGTGTCACCGTCTATTTCCTTGAAATTTAGGTCAACACCTTTTGGAGCTTTGCCAAACAATACTTTGAGCGCTTGCGCCTTGGTGAGTTTGGCGTGAGTGCTCAACTCAAATGCCAACGCCTGTTTCTCTTCTAATTCGAGATTGCGATTGTCGAAGAGATTATCGCTTTTTAACCGAAGATCATTCAAGCGTTGCCAAATACGGAAGTCTTGGAACAAAGGGGAAGATTTGGGGCAGACCTTTGGACCAATGGTAATATTTTTTGTCTTTCCGTCAACAATGATTTCTATTTTCTTCTGTTCCAATTCGCAAATGGCAATCAATCCCTTTTGGCTACGCAGCGGACGCTGGTAGAAAATTGTGATGTTACCAATATCGTGCTTCAACTGGGGCGTAAGTTCTGGGTGGAACTTCGCCTGTGTTTCCCATATTCGTTCGAATTCGTCGAGATAGTCCTGACGATAGAAAACCATATTACGAAGGCTGGCATTGGGATTGGCTTCGAGAACTGCCATCATATACTGTCCCACGGTTTGATGGCGGAAATAGAGTTCCTTGCTGCGGTCGCTTATTTTTCCTAAATAACCACTTGTGCCGTTGATTTGCCCGTTGAGTTCGGAGATGACAGCCGAAACAACTTCGATTGGCAATTTCTGGGAAAGTCCTTCAACGCGCCACTGAAGAAGTTGCTTTCGAGATTCATCGCGTTTTAAAGTTGGAGAAAATACCTGATAGCGAGCAATGAAAATCTTGTTGGTATTAGTTTTGCTCTTGCCCTGCAATATCTTCCAGAAATCATCAGTAAGTATTTCAGGGTTGAAACGCTTTTGTGTTTCCCATATTCGTTTTAACTCGGATTGCAAGTCAGACTGATAGTATTCGGGAAGGAACTTTTTACCCTGTTTCACTAAAGAAAGCGAGTATTGGCCAGGCGTCAGTCCTTCATCGTAGAGTTTCTTGGCAACCTCCATTCCATCAATGAGATTACCCTCATCGTCGCCCTTAGCTTTGCGGTTGCTTTTGTAACCACGTTTCTTATTTATCATAATAAGTACGCGCGCAAGTTCTTCCAAGGAGATTTCCTCAGTGGCAGCTTTGGCGCGAAGACGATAAGTTTCGAAGGTGGTCCGATTGCCGTTCTCGTAGAGAAGGGTGTCATTGGAAATCAAAGCATGCTCCTTTAGGATGCGGATGAGTTCGTTGCGGCGTAGTTTATAGCGTTGAAGGCTGCGACGCATTCCGCGCTTGAGTGTACGTTCTGCATTGGTGGTTATTGATTTACCTTTCTCGAAATTTGTTTGCTCGTCAACAGTTAGTGGATTTACCCTTACACCTAACTTGACAATCGAAGATTTCTCATTCTCGCTTTCAGCTTCGTTTACCAAAGCCCAACCAATGCTGCTAACTCCTAAATCGAGTCCTAATATTCGTTTCATGATACTAATCTTAAGTGTACTGCATGACAAAATTAAGGAAATGATACAATTTTCCCAAAGTTTTCTTGGATTATTTTGAGAATGTCCTTAACTTTGCCGTACTAATTTTAAGCAAATCACAATAAGGATTATTCCGTTGTGAAAACATTAGGTTTGACCCTCGTCCTTTAACGGGGGCCTTTCTTTTTTTGTGGTTTGATATAGGAACAGAATAAGATACAACAAGACGTACACTTAGTAATCTGGCGTAGTGAAATAGCTGAGTCCAAATTTGGATTCAGCTAAAAATCAACAACAGGGAAATTTTTCCCTCATGTATATCACAGGGCTCAGATTTGTGCTCTGTGGTTTTTATCGTATTCAGATTTGGATTGGTTGAAAGATGTGAATCCAATTTTGGATTGACATCCCTAAAGCGCGGTTTTGCGTGCAGGTGAAATTTCTACGACATTGGACTAGTACCTTTGACAATAAGGGCTAGGTCCTCCGTCGCGAATGGGGATTCGCTCCCCTTTGTGGGGCCGCAGTGACATTCAGTCACTACTCTAAAGACCCCAGTCGCCTTCCGACGGAGGAATAGTATTCCTAGGCGTGAAGCGATAGTAATGCTTCGTGCTTAACATTACTATACTTGTCGTCATAAGACCTAGACCTTATCGCAACAAGACCTAGGTCTTATCGTCACAGGTTCTAGAACCTTTGGCTGTAGGTTATATTAACCTATGGACGGAGATAATATTAACCTATGCCGATAAGTTATATTAACCTATAGGCACAGATAATATTAACCTGTAACGATAAGGTCTAGTACCTATCGCAACAAGAGCTAGGCCTTACGGCGATAGTAACGCGTGGAACTACGGATTTAAGGATGAACGGATTAAATTTGTATGACTTAAATGTATTCTGAATGATATGAATTAATTATCTTTGCAAACAATTATGGGAATGAAAAGATAAGAATATATGGCACAGGCGATGGATGATTGACTATGTGAAGGACAACCCGCGACGCCTATGGATAAAGAGCCGCAATCCTGAGGGGACGGCGGCTCTTGCTATGATGTAGAAAATAAGGGGCTATTCGGCGGGGTAGCCGGCGATGCGAGCCATTGCGGGGGCTATCTCGATGTTGTCGATGCGGCCTTGGAAGACTTCGGTGCCGGGACCGATGGCATAGACGGGTACGTAGCCGTTGCTGTGTCCGCCGCTTGCCCAACTGATATGGGCTACTTCGCTGAGGATGTGCTTGGTGGTCTCGCAGAGGTCGTTGATGCGGTCGTTGACCTTTCCGTTCTCGCTGATGGCTTTTTCGATGGCATTCCAGCGGTTCTGCAGGCGTTCGCGCTGCTTGTCGTTGAGGGTGATGCCTGCGCCGAAGCCCATCTGCTCCTTCAGTACTTTCTCTACGGCTGTCCATGTGAACTTCTTGGGAGCGCGCTTGTACTGTTCGCGCAGCATCCACTTCAGCTCGTCGATGCTCTTGTGCTGGAAGCGCAGGAGGTCGGTGTGGAGCTCGTAGGGACCTGTGCCCATGACGAGTCCGCCTGTCTCGTGGTCGGCGGTGATGACGATGATGGTTTCGTCGGGGTGCTGCTGGTAGAACTCATAGGCTACCTTCACGGCTTTGTCGAGGTCGAGGACTTCGTTGATGGCGTTGCCGATGTCGTTGCGGTGGCAGGCGTAGTCAATCATGCCGCCCTCGATTTGGAAGAAGAAACCGTCGGTGTTCTTCGATGTGAGGTAGTTGATGCCTGCACGAACGATTTGCTCCAGTGTCAGGTCGTTCTTCGTCTGATCGAGTGAATAGGGCAGGTGGTCGCTTTCCAGCTTCTCGTTCTGCTCGTCGCTCTGCAGCATGATGAGTTTCTCGGCTTTGAGTCCCTTCTTCTGGTATTCCTTATAACCGCCTGTGAGGATGGTGTAGCCGGCTGCCTGTGCCTGCTGGCGCAGTGTAGGCTCTCCTTCCTTGGTGTTGGGACGGTGGAAGTCGCTGCCTGCGAAGAAGTCGAAGCCGCTCTTGCAGAGGTCCTGTCCCAGTTCGTAGTACATCTGACGCTTGGGCTGATGACCATAGAACGATGCTGGTGTGGCGTGAGTGATGGCAACGGTGGTTGCAACACCTACTGCCTTTCCGGCATTCTTTGCCCACTGGGCAATGCTGGTGACGGGTGTCTGCAGGTCTTCGAGCACGCCGATGGCACCGTTCTTGGTCTTATGACCGCTGGCAAGTGCCGTACCGCCAGCTGCGGAGTCTGTCACACCATTGGTGGCTGAATATGTGTTTACCAAGCCCACCACGGGGAACTCGGACATAAGTATTGGCTCGATGCCGATGCGACCCTTGAGGGCTGCCAGATAGGTCTCGGTGACGTTGATTTGGTTGACGCCCATGCCGTCGCCGATGAAGTAGAACACGTACTTAGCCTGTCCCTCAGCCATAGCGGCGAGGACGAACAGCATAGCAGCAATAAATGAATAGATTCGTTTCATAATTATCAATTATCAATTGTCAATTATCAATTGTTAATCACGGCCTTTACGAGGGCTTCGAGGGCGGGCAGGTCGCTCTGCTTCATACGGCTGCGGATGGTGACCATAGGCTCAAGAACCTCGCAGTCCTTCATCTGGGCAATCATCTCCTTCATGACCTTACCAGCAGAGGGTGCCCACGAACCATTCTCCACGAGGGCGAAGCGGCGGCGCTGGAAACCCTTTATCTGGAGGTGGTAGAGGAAATCGTGCATGGGAGGGAAGACACCGGCATCGTAAGAGGCTGCCAGCAGTACCAGAGTGGGGTAGCGGAAGGCATCCTCAACGGCCTCTGCCAAGTCGTCGCGAGTCAAATCCGACACGGCAACCTTCGGACATCCTGCTGCCTTGAGCATCTCCACCACCTTCTCGGCAACCTTGCGAGTGCCGCCGTGAATGCTGGCATAGGCAACGAATACGCCTTCGGTCTCTGCTTCGTATTTGCTCCACGTGTCGTAGAGACGAACGGCATCGGCAAGGGCATTACCTCTGAGCACAGGACCGTGCAGCGGGGCTATCGTCTGAATGTCGAGAGCAGCAGCTTTCTTCAGCACGTTCTGCACCTGCATACCGTATTTGCCCACGATGTTGAAGTAGTAGCGGCGTGCCTCGCAAGCCCAGTCGGCAGGAGTGCCGTCGGCATTGCGCTCTTCCTTGCAGATGGCTCCGAACTTACCGAATCCGTCGGCTGCGAACAGTGTTTTGGTGCTCTGCTCGTAGCTCATCAGCACCTCTGGCCAGTGCACCATGGGGGCAGCGATGAACTGCAGGGTGTGGCTGCCCAGCGACAGCGTTTCGCCTTCCTTCACCACCTGACAGCGACCTGTGATGTCGGCTTCGGGGAAGAAGTTGGGAACCATCTTCAGGGCTGCAGCCGAGAGGATGATTTTTGCTTCGGGATAGGCCTCGGCAAGAGCTGCGATGTTGGCAGCGTGGTCGGGTTCCATGTGGTGTACGATGAGGTAGTCAACCTTGCGACCTTGAAGGGCTTCAGTGAGGTTCTGCATCCACTCCTGGGACTTACGCTGGTCGGCAGTGTCCATGACTGCCACCTTCTCGTCGAGGATGACCCACGAGTTGTAACTCATGCCCTCAGGCACGTTGTATTGGCTTTCGAAGAGGTCGATGTCCAAATCATCAACCCCGATGTAAAGAATCTTATCGCTTATCTTCATTTATTATCTGTTGTTTATCATTTATTATCTATTATTTCTTTCCGTCAAAAGGGCGAAATCTTTGTGGCTGGAACATCACAAACTCGACCGCCTTGCCATACGATGAAGGAAAGGTCGTCGTGGAGACCGCGGTTCAACAGTCGGCGCTGAGCCGTGAGTATGCCCTCGTTGATGCGCTGCTGCATGAGCCGTACATCAGGTCTGTTATCCTTCTTGCTGCTCATCTTGCGCCTGGTATTTAGTTTGTAATGCATTGAATTTCTCTGCCTCCAGAATGACGGGCTCCTTACCCAGTTCGCCGCTGGCGATGTGCTGAGTGGGGATGTTGGAATTATCGTAGAGTGCCCAGTAATCGACTATCGGCATGTAGAGGTTGAAGAGATTGGAAAGTCCGCTCTCGAATCGACGATAGACAACATCGGTGGGGATGTTGTGACCGCCCTGACTCACGCGCTTTGCCACTCGCTGTACGGCCTGTTCGGGCGTAGAGAGCGAGAAGAAGAGCAGAGTCACAAAGTAACCGCGCTTCTGCGCTTTCTTGATGAGGTTGACATAGGAACGCGTGGAGAGAGTCGTTTCGAAAGCGAAAGTCTCGCCCTCCTTCAACAGGTATATCACGCGGTCTATCATCAGTCGGCCTGCCTGTATGGCTACGCCTTCGGGATGGAATGGCGAAAGGCCTCGGGCTATCTCGTCGGCGTTCACAAACTCGCGACAATCGAGCATCTCAGGAAGCACTGTGAACGAAGCCGTTGTCTTGCCTGCTCCGTTGCATCCTGCGATGATGTAGAGATTCAGTTTCTTGTCCGGCATATTTATAAATTATCAATTATCCATTATAAATTATCAATTCTTAAGCAGGTCTGGTCTTAGGCGCTTGGTGCGTTCGAGGCTTTGCGCCAGTTCCCATTCCTTGATGTTTGCTTCGTGACCGCTGAGCAGCACCTCTGGCACCTTCCAGCCCTTGTATTCAGCAGGACGGGTATAGACGGGAGCTGCAAGCAGATTGTCCTGGAACGAGTCGCTGAGGGCACTCTGCTCGTCGCCGATGGCACCTGGCAGGATGCGCACTATGGCGTCTGCCATCACTGCTGCCGCCAGTTCTCCTCCTGTGAGCACATAGTCGCCGATGGATACCTCCTTCGTTATCAGATGTTCACGGATTCGGTAATCGATGCCCTTATAGTGTCCACAAAGGATGATGAGGTTCTCCTTGAGGCTCAGTTCGTTTGCCATAGGCTGCGAGAACTGCTCGCCGTCGGGTGTGGTGAAGATAATTTCGTCGTAGTGACGCTCGCTCATCAGTTTTGAGATGCAACGGTCGATGGGTTCGCATTGCATCACCATTCCCGCAAAGCCTCCGAATGGATAGTCGTCCACACGCTTCCATTTGTTGGTGGAGTAGTCGCGAAGGTTGTGGAGGTGAATTTCCACCAGTCCCTTTCGTTGTGCACGGCCAAGAATGCTCTCGTTGAGGAATCCCTCAATGAGTTCTGGCAGTACGGTGATGATGTCTATGCGCATGATTCTTCTTATTATCGGGGACAAAGATACAAAAAAGCGGAAACCCCTGCAAGGACTTCCGCTTTTTTATATGATAGATGTGGATGGTTACTTGATGAAATCCACGCTGCGACGTACGAACTTGGTGAGGGCTTCACCACGAAGCATACCGTTCTGCAGGAGGGCGAGGTCGATGAGCTGGTGCACGCGCTCGCTGTCCTTGCCATAGGCTGCCAGAATCTCGTTCTTCTGGTCGCGCTGGGCTTGGATGTCGTCGCCCACCTTCTTCATCTCGTCCTTCTCCTCTTGTGTCAGTTCGTCGTACTTCTTCTTGTCCTGTTCCTGACGCATCACGCTCTGACGTGCGGTAAGGCCCTTGATTTCAGCCTCGATGGGACGAATCTTCTCCAGTGTCTCTGCCTCGCTGTCCTCAAGAACTTGCTTGATGAGCGGCGCATCGGTGTTGAGCACCAGAGTGTACATGTCGGGCATTTCGCCGTAGAAGTTCATGCCGGGCTGTATGCGAGCCATCTCCTTCATGCGGCGCATGTATTCGCTTTGTGTCAGCATCACTGGCAGTGCATCCTCGCCAAGAGCCTGTGTCTCCACGTGGAAATCGAGCTTGTCGGTGCGAGGCATCTGGCTGCGGAATACCTCGCTGAGACGGTCGCCACGTTCTGCTTCCAGCACTTCGCGCTTCGTGTCTTCCTTCTGAATCAGACGGTCAATAACATCTGCATCCACACGAGTGAACGTAGATTTCTCCAGTTTGCGCTCGAGCATAGAAACCAGCGGAGTGTCGAGCTGACCGTCCATCAAGAGCACGTTGTAACCCTTGTCCTTTGCCGCCTGAATGTAGGTGTACTGACTCTCTGGATCTTGTGCATAGAGATATACAAGCTGACCGTCTTTGTTGGTTTGATTGTCTTTTATAAGTGTCTGATACTCATCGAGTGTGTAGTATTTGTTATCTACATCCTTTAAGAGGGCGTATGCCTTTGCCTTGTCGTAGAAATCGTCCTGCGAAAGCATTCCGTAGTGGATGAAAATCTTGATGTCGTCCCACTTCTTTTCGAAGTCGGGGCGGTCGGTCTTGAAGATACTAGCCAGACGGTCGCTGACCTTCTTCGTGATGTAACCGGAAATCTTCTTCACGTTCTGGTCGCTCTGCAAATACGAGCGGCTGACGTTCAAAGGAATGTCGGGTGAATCGATGACACCATGCAGCAGCATAAGGAACTCTGGCACGATGCCCTCTACGTTGTCCGTCACGAATACTTGGTTGCAATAGAGCTGAATCTTGTTGCGCTGCAGGTCGAGGTTGTTCTTAATCTTCGGGAAGTAGAGGATACCTGTGAGGTTGAATGGATAATCTACATTCAGGTGAATCCAGAACAGGGGTTCGTCGCTCATGGGATAGAGCTTGCGGTAGAACTCCTTATAGTCCTCGTCCTTCAGGTCGGCGGGCTTCTTTGTCCACAATGGCTCGGTGTCGTTGATGACATTGTCCTCGTCGGTGTCCTGCTGTTTGCCGTCCTTCCACTCGGTCTTCTTGCCGAACACTACGGGAATGGGCAGGAAGTGGCAGTACTTGGAGAGCAAGCCCTGCATCTTTTCCTTTTCGAGGAAATCCTTGCAGTCGTCGTCGATGTGCATCACGATGTCCGTTCCGCGGTCGGCTTTCTCTGTTTCTTCGAGCGTGAACTCAGGACTGCCGTCGCAGCTCCATTTCTGTGCTGCAGCACCTTCCTGATAGCTCTTCGTGATGATGTCAACACGCTTGCTGACCATGAACGATGAGTAGAAACCAAGACCGAAGTGTCCGATGATGGCGTTGGCATCGTCCTTGTACTTGTCGAGGAAGTCGTTGGCACCTGAGAATGCAATCTGGTTGATGTACTTGTCGATTTCCTCAGCGGTCATACCGATACCGCGGTCGCTAACTGTAATTGTTCCTGCCTCTTTGTCGATAGAGACAGTTACCTTCAGCTCGCCAAGTTCACCCTTGAAGTCGCCTTTGCCTGCTAGAGTCTTCAGCTTCTGTGTGGCATCAACGGCATTACTTACTATCTCGCGGATGAATATCTCGTGGTCGCTGTAGAGAAACTTTTTGATGACGGGGAAGATGTTCTCTGTGGTAACCCCGATGTTTCCTTTTTTCATAGTTTTACAATCTTTATATTTTCTTTGTTCTCTGCATCTACCTCCGCCCGTAGGTTCATCTTAGGACTTTCACCCTTCCCTTCGGGAGGGGACGGGGGTAGGCTTATCAGAAGCTCGCAAATGGGGTCTTCGAGCAATGTCTGCAAAGCGCGCTTCAAGGGGCGTGCTCCATATTGCACATCGTAACCCTTCTTTGCCAGCAGAGCCTTTGCCTCGTCTGTGATTTCCAGCGTGTAGCCCATCTCTGCGATTCGTTTTACCAAAGGCTTGGCTTCGATATCCACTATCTGTTTGATGCTTTCCTCTGTGAGCTGGTCAAAATAGATGATGTTGTCCAGACGGTTGAGGAACTCAGGTGCAAACAGTTTTGTGATGCTCTTCTTGATGACACTGCGTGATTGTTCCTTATCGCGACTGATATCCGTTGATTTGTTGAAACCGATGCCCTGACCGAAGTCCTTGAGCTGACGGGTTCCAGCATTCGAGGTCATGATGATGACGGTATTGCGGAAGTCGATGGTGGCTCCGTTGCCGTCTGTCAGTCGTCCTTCGTCCATCACCTGCAGCAGGATGTTGAATACGTCCTGATGGGCTTTCTCTATCTCGTCTAGCAATACGATGGAGTAGGGCTGACGGCGTACGCGCTCTGTCAGTTGTCCGCCTTCCTCATAACCCACATAGCCCGGAGGTGCTCCCACCATACGGCTTACGGTATGTTTCTCGCCGTACTCAGACATATCGATGCGTATGAGATTCTTCTCGCTGCCGAAAAGTTCTTCGGCAAGTTTCTTCGTCAGGTAGGTCTTGCCTACACCTGTTGGACCTACGAACATGAATGTGCCGATGGGCTTCTGTGGGTCTTTAAGACCAAGACGACTGCGCTGAATGGCTCTCACCACTTTCTGTATGGCTTCGTCCTGTCCAACGACTTCTTGCTGCAGCGTTTCTGCCATTGTGCGCAGGCGCTGACTTTCTTCGCCTCCGATGCGTTGAACGGGTATTCCCGTCATCATCGATACCACGTTGGCAATCTGCTCTTCATCGATGGTCACAGGGTCTTCCTTGAGCTGCTGTTCCCATTCCTGTCGCTTCTGTTCGAGTGCTCTGGCTGCAACCTTCTGCTGGTCGCGATATTCGCTTGCCTGCTGATAGTTCTCGTTTTTGACAGCTTCCTGCTTCTTAGTTTCCAGTTCCTGCACTTGCATCTCCAACGATAATATCTCGTCGGAAACAGGTATGTTCATGATGTGTGCACGGCTTCCGGCCTCATCCATTGCGTCTATGGCTTTGTCGGGGAAGGACCTTTCGCTCATGTAGCGTTCTGTCAGTCGTACGCAAGCCTCCAATGCTTCTTGTGTGTATTTCACATTGTGATGCTCCTCGTAACGGTCCTTGAGGTTCTGCAGTATCTGTATTGTCTCATCTATGGTAGTGGGCTTAACCATTACCTTCTGGAAACGACGCTCAAGAGCTCCGTCCTTTTCAATCGACTTGCGGTATTCGTCGATGGTGGTGGCTCCGATACATTGTATCTCGCCTCGCGACAATGCTGGCTTCAGCATATTTGCAGCGTCCATCGTTCCTGCTGCGGAACCTGCTCCGATGAGGGTATGAATTTCATCGATGAAGATGATTACTTCAGGATGTTTCTTCAATTCCTTTTCTATTGCACGCATGCGCTCTTCGAACTGTCCGCGATACTTCGTTCCTGCCACTACGGCTCCAAGGTCGAGCACAATTACCCGCTTGTCCCAGAGAGCACGACTTATGCGGCGACTTACGATGCGCTGTGCCAAGCCTTCCACTATGGCACTCTTTCCAACACCGGGTTCACCAATAAGTATGGGATTGTTCTTCTTGCGGCGCGACAGAATCTGTGCAACACGCTCAATTTCAACCTCACGTCCCACAACAGGGTCTAAGAGGTTCTTGGCAGCAGCTTGTGTCAGGTCTGTACCAAACTTATCAAGCACAGGGGTGTCTGTTTCCGACTTTTCCTGCTGTGCCGTTTCAGCACCTGCGAATGACATAT
This sequence comes from uncultured Bacteroidales bacterium, assembly GCA_902781515.1. Taxonomy (GTDB): domain Bacteria; phylum Bacteroidota; class Bacteroidia; order Bacteroidales; family Bacteroidaceae; genus Physcousia. The sequence continues at coordinate 35,350 of CACZJU010000005.1, forward strand.
CGTCGTCATCATCGTCGTCATCTTCCCCTTCTTCATAATGGTATCCGTTTTCCATTGGGGCGGAGTGGGAAGCTGTATCGATGTTGAGTGCTTGTGTCAGACGGTTGTATGTAACGTGTTGCTGGCCAAGCGATTCCGATGCCGGGTTGTTGTCTTCGCGCAGCAGAGCCATCAGCAGATGTATGACATCGATGGTTTCGCTACGTGTGACCATTGATTCAAGCACCGACAGGCGCATGATGCGGCTTGCAGAATCATCCATCGGCATATCGTCGGCATCGAACGGCTGGTCTGTGCTGTATTGCTGTGCGGCGTTTTCCAATTGATGACGGAGTATGGTGAAATCGACATTGAGATTCGTCAGTACATCGATAGCAGGGTTTCGCTTGTGACGAATCATACCCAGCATAATGTGGGTAGGTGTCACTTTGTCATTATGCAGGCGCACTGCCTCTTGGCGGCTGAGTGTGAGTACTTCGGTCACTTCAGGCGAGAATCGTTTGCTTATCATCATATCGTGTTGTCCTTTCTTTCTAATGTTTCGGCGTAATCTAAAAAACAGCAGAACAAAGGTCGTGCCAATCTTGCAACTGACACAATCTATTTTTGCAAACAGGTGGATTTAATGACGGTCCCAGAAGAAATACTGACGTTGGCGTTGCTTTTCTTCAGGCGTTTTGGCAGAGAAAACTTTCTCTAAAGTGTAGGGGTGATAACCTGTAGCCCAAGTCTCGGTGCTAACGGTCATTGGCGTAGGTGTGAAGTCCTGCACCTGTTCGAGGTGAAAACCAAGTGGGCGCACCTGTTCTGCCAAGTGTGCCATATCCTGTTCGCGACAGCCTGGATGACTGCTGATGAAATAGGGAATAATCTGCTGACGGAGTCCTGCTCGCTGACAGGTGCGGTCGAATATGGCCTTGAACTGGTGGAATTGGCTGAACGAGGGTTTGCGCATCAACTTAAGTACATGGTCTTCAGTATGTTCTGGTGCCACCTTCAGGCGTCCGCTAACGTGCTTCGTGATTAGCTCCTGAGTATATTCGCGTGCAGCTTTGTTCAGTCGTTCGTCCTTCCAATCGTGAAGCAGGAGGTCGTAGCGAACACCACTTCCTATGAAACTTTTCTTCACTCCTGGCAGACGGTCAACTGCACGATAAATCTCCAGCAAAGCCGTATGGTCGCCGTTGAGGTTGTTGCAGATGTTGGGATGGATGCATGACGGGCGTTTGCACTTCTCGCAAATGCTCTGGTCCTTGCCCCTCATGTTGTACATGTTAGCAGAAGGACCGCCAAGGTCGCTGATGTAGCCTCGGAAGTCGGGCATCTTTGTCACTTGTTCCACTTCGCGCAAGATGCTTTCCTTCGAACGGTTCAGTATGAACTTCCCCTGATGGGCAGAAATAGTACAGAAGGCACATCCTCCGAAGCATCCGCGATGAAGACAAACCGAATGACGAATCATGTCGTAAGCAGGAATGCGCTTGCCTTTGTACTTCGGATGCGGCATTCGGGTGTATGGAAGGTCGAACGAGTGGTCGAGTTGTTCGGTAGTCATTGGAGGGTAGGGTGGAGTCACTACTAACCATTGTCCTTCAGCCTGTTGCACGAGTGTCTGAGCGTGCATCTTATTGCTTTCTTCCTCAATGTGACGGAAGTTCTCAGCTTGTTTCTTGCCGTCCTTCAAGCATTCTTCGTGGGAATGGAGCATGATAGAATCACGCTGTGCAGAACGGGGTAAAGTATTGTATGCAGCAACTGTCTGCAGCAATTGGTTATCGCCTGTGAGAGCCTTGTGAAAAGCCTCTCTGCCGATGCAGGCTTCACCCTCTTCGTCGTAGGATAGCAACGGGTCATAGTCCTCAATCATCGATGTCAGCCGATGCGAAATCTCAATCGTGGGCAATTCGCCCATTCCATAAACTATGAGGTCTGCGCCCGATGGCAGTAAAATGCTGGGAAGGAAACGTTCCTGCCAATAGTCGTAGTGAGTGAGTCGGCGCAGACTTGCCTCAATACCTCCCAGCACTATTGGTACATCAGGATAAAGTTCGCGCAGAATCTTGCTATAGACGATAGTGGGATATTCCGGACGCATATCGTGACGACCGTCGGGCGAGTAGGCGTCCTCACTGCGAAGACGACGCGCTGCGGTGTATTTGTTCACCATCGAATCCATACACCCTGGAGCAATACCGAACCATAGGCGCGGACGACCCAAACGTCGGAAATCGCGATAGTCGCCGTGCCAGTCGGGTTGTGGAACAATGGCTACGCGCAAGCCTTCAGCCTCCAGCAATCGACCGATTACAGCCACGCCGAATGAAGGATGGTCAACATAGGCATCGCCCGAGAACAGAATGACATCTGCTCGGTCCCACCCACGCATCTCCATCTCGCGACGGGTTGTAGGCAACCATGCTTCCGGGCTCAGGGTCACTCTTGTGTTTCCGTTTGTGTGTGACTGATAAACAGCAATATGAGTTGGTGAAGACCGAATGCCTTCATGTTGTTGTGGAACAGCACCTGTTGGCAAAGAGCCAGCAAGTCGGTGTCGTCACTATGGTGCTGAAGGAGTGAACGTGCGTTGAGTCGCAGTTTCTCCAATACCGTCTCGTCAACTATGCCGTTGCTGTCCAGCAAGTCGGCAAGCAGGGCATAGCGCTGCAGTGTTGACAAGTGTTCGGGTGTGACATCTATGAAACGTGAACCTTTCTCGTTTGCTTGAATTTGAAACATATCTTGTGGTTATTTGTTTAGTACGTATCTAAGTGAAGCAGCCATTATAGCGCGACGAACCTCTGTTTCCCTGATGCATTCCAATGGGAAGCCGTAGGTCAACGTCCTGTGCTTCAATCCCTGATGCGCTATGGCAAGGGGAATGCCGTTGGCAGTTGCTGTACAGAAAGCATCGGCTGTAGGCAGCAGGATGCTTATGCGGCGTGTGGAGTAACGTTGCTCGTTGGGCGAGGCGTACAGCGAGAACTTGGTATTCATGCCACGCACATTTGCTGTACTGTCAGTGAGAGCATAGCTGCCGTCGGACGTGAAGTGGAGTATGCTGGCTGCGAATATCGGGTCTATGTCCTCACCGATGTATGCACCGCTGACGAGCAGTGAGCCGCCGTCCTGTGTGAAGTTCTGCATTATCGACATCAGCGTGGGCGAGAATGGAGCGTGCGACCTCATGCTATAGCCGTCGTATCGCTGTGCTCCTAATATCAGGTCTATGGCATGATATCCTCCTGCTATATGTCCCTGCTCGAATGCTGAGCGCGATGTGCTTGAGATGCAGAGTGTTGTATCTACGTTCAGGAAGTCGCGAGCGTGCTGGGTGGGGAAGTCGAACGTGTTGCCGGCAATCAGCATACCCTCGAAGTCGCTGTTGCTCTGTCCGAAGTTCTCTCCCTTACCTCGCCGCATATTGTATTGTCTGCCGCAGTACGAAGTGCTGTGCTTATATACGACACCTGGGTCTATGTCGAAGTCGAAGCCTCGCAGCGAGTCGTTGTCGATGGGTTGAGGACCAGCAAGACGGTCGAAGCCGTTGACGATAAGCATCCTGTTGCGTAGCACTCTCGGACTATAGACACACAGTTCTTCGCTCTCCATACTCACTCCGCCCTCGTTATGTGCACGCACAATGAAACGTGTCAATAGTCCGCGTTCAAGGGGTAGCGTCGTTCGTGTTGTGAAGCAGCGCCGTCCGTTGTCGAAGCCCTTGTTTCCAACACTGGTGTATATGACGTAGCCACTGGGAATTATGTATGGGTTGGCAGGATCTGTCTGTGGTTTCCACGATAGTGTTACGGAATCGCCTCGGGCAGACACTTCGGCTGCAAAATCGCAAACCGGCATGGGTTGTGGTTGCAGAGGAGCACAGCGGTGAGCCGTCTCTGTGTATTCGAGTATTCCTTTATATATTGCGCGCGAGAGGAGCATTTTGAACACAGGGTCGTGTCCTCGCAGCATATCGGCAAAATTCTGGTGCGACATCGTTTCGAGAATCATGCTCGGAACCTCAGGCACTCGTGTCTCGGAATAATTGCGGTCGTACATTTGTCGGCGGTTCCATGTGCCGTAGGTGGCACGAATGTCGCTGACAACTCTGCTCATCACCTGTTCGCAAAGGTCGCGCGACATCATTCTTGACTGTCCGCTGCCCAACAAACCCTCTGCCAGCGTGCCCTCAAACTCTGCTGGAGTGTATTTACCGCTGGTGTATATTCCGAGTGTTCCGATATATGTCGAGTCAGAACGGAAACCTGCGTCGCTGTGAACGGCGAGAGACATATCGATGGGTACGCACAAACCGCTATCACCCGGCAGATATACAGAGCCGCGAGCCAGCAGGTTCGTCATCAGCGAACGGGTGTTTATGTCCTCGGCATAGTCATTGACTTCTTCCTTGTTCTTGTACAGTTCGAAAGGCATTCCTGCCCATTGTGCATAGTAGCGGCTTGCTTCGAGATAGCGCGGCAGGTTGCTGCGTGCGAAAGCGTGTAGAGAGTCGCCTCGTGCCACATTGCCCATACCTCCTCCAAATCGCACTGCGTCAGCCGTTATCACACCTTCGTGTGTGCTCTGGTTGGAAAGCATCACGCAGTTGTCAGTCGAACAACCGGCAGCAAAGTCGAATGTGCCCAGATACACCCATGTAGCGCCTCCCATCTGTTGGTTGACGCGATATTTTGTGTTGATGCCACGATGACGGACAGTATATTCGGCATCACTGACACTTGTGGGCAGAGTCTTGTAACTTACATATACGGCATAGCTTCCGTCGGCAGGTATTGCCGGCTGCCAGACGATTTGGCTAAGGTTGTGATTGCTTTTTTGCGCTTGCACACAACGACTTGTTCCTGCAAGGAACGGGTTCTCGCCGTCGAAATACACATCCTGTTGCTCACCGAAACCAGCTCCAGCCTTTTGCCATTGGTGTTTCCCGTTGAGCTCTGTGTACATCTGGCGGTTCGACATTTCTATCATGTCGTTGTCCACGACTACCTCGTTTCGCTGCCAGTCGCGTTCGCGTGGAGAGAATACTACGGCTCCAGCGTTTTCAAGCATCGGCATCAGGAAAGGAACTACGAACGACTGTGTGAAGATGTCCTCGTTGGTGCAGAAGAGCCGAGGTCTCTGCCAACCCCAAGTCCCTTTCTTCTGGTCGTAGTATCTTCCGTGACTTGCCCACAGGGAGATGTGTCTGCCCTTCAAACCGTGACTGATGTCATAGGGTCGCGAAATGGGAGTTACCCAAGCATCTCCTTTGTATTCGCAGCCCCATTGGCGCTGTTCGTTAGGCGTCTCGTTGAGCGACTGCGGAATCAGTTCCTCCAAAGGTGCACCGTTAGCCAGAATCCTCACCTCGTACGTGCTGTATTGTGCAGGAAGCAGGCTTTTAATCTCGCTGCGTATGCGGCTTACGGTCTCTTTTGTGAAAGGCTGTTCGCCGAATCCGGCACTGGCGTTGATGGTTACTATGCGCTTCTGCGTGTCGAACTTCAGATCGGCAAGCTTCAGCGGTGTTCCGCTCGAATATGCTGTGTTGACGTAGTTTGAAAAATAGTTGTTGAGTTTGTTGCGTGTCTGGGTAACGACATTTCCCTGTGCAAATGTCAGGGAGTGGGAGAGTGATAGAATGATAAAAAGAGAAAGCAGCATCAACCGCTTTCCCATATTTCGATAAATAATAGTGTTATATCTCATCAATTTCAATTACTCAGTTTCTTCCAGTCCTGTGGTAAACTGTTCGGGATGATAGCCCTTGAAGCCTTCGAAGTACTGCTTGATTTCGCGCATCTGCGTCTCTATGTCACCATTCGGGATTACCTGCTTGGTGCATTGTATGAGGCGACGCTCGAAGTCGAGTCCGTAGAGCAGAATGGGCAGTTCGCCTTTCAGGGCAATATAGTAGAAGCCGCGTTTCCATTCGGGCTGACGGCGGCGTGTTCCCTCGGGCGTGATGCACAGATGGAAGTCTTCGGAATTACGTGCCTTTTCTCCCAAGATATCCGTCACGCTACGGTTCTTGTCGCGATAGACAGGTATTCCGCCCATCTTGCGGAATATAGGACCGAGAGGCCAGAAGAACCACTCTTTCTTCATCATGAATCCGCAAAGGAACTGTTCTGCACCCATGAACAGGAGAGCCATTATGAAATCCCAGTTCGAGGTGTGAGGCGCAAGTGCTATAATGTATTTACGCGGACGCTTTACCGTCTCTTCAAAGCGGAAGCCCAATCGACGGTAGAGTATCCATTTGCAGAATGCTCTAATCATTTTCTATCCTTTAGCCTTTTATAGCAGTCCTTTAATCTGCTCTACGATGTCATCGGTCTGTGCCACAAGGTCTGTGCGCAACTTCTTGAAGAATACCGATGGCTTCATTCCGGGTTCTACGTGACTGACGCGACTCAGCATGTCGTCCTGAAGATTCAGAATGCTGGTCATAACATTGTCAATGTCGGCCTGAGGAGTAGGCTTCTGATAGTGCGTAATTGCCACACATTCAGCAAATAACTCTCCGCAGAGGAAGTTTATTGCCTTCTTTAGTTCTCTTCTCTTTGCCATAGTGTATGGTGTTATTTGTGTAACAAAAGTGCTCAAAGATAATAATTCTTATTTGATGTTGCAACTATTTCCCCATTTTTTTTTGTATCTTTAACCTTCGGTTTTAGATACTCCCGTTCGGGAAATTGCAAATAAAATTTGCATTTCCGCTCACTTATTCGTATCTTTGCCCCGTATTTAAGAAACTATATATTCTAAATTAACATTTATATTATGGAAAAAAGTGCATTGCAAATTGCAAGGGCTGCTTATCAGCCAAAGTTGCCAAAGGCTCTTCAAGGTCCTGTAAAGGTTAAGGAGGGCGCAGCCACACAGAGTGTAGGTAATCAGGAAGAGATTAAGGCTCTGTTCCCCAACACTTACGGAATGCCTGTTGTTGAGTTCGTTCCTGCTGAGAGCGAGAACAAGGAAGCCATCAACGTAGGTATCATCCTCTCTGGTGGTCAGGCTCCAGGCGGTCACAACGTCATCAGCGGTCTCTACGACGGTGTTAAGTCGCTGAACAAGAACTCTAAGCTCTACGGTTTCCTCATGGGACCTGGCGGTTTGGTTGACCACAAGTATGTGGAGTTCACCGATGAGTTCATCGACGAGTATCGCAACACTGGTGGTTTCGACATCATTGGTTCTGGTCGTACAAAGCTGGAGAAGGAAGCACAGTTCGAGAGCGGTATCCAGATTCTGCGCGAGCTGGGCATCAAGGCTCTCGTTATCATTGGTGGTGACGACTCTAACACCAACGCTTGCGTGCTGGCTGAATACTATGCTGCCAAGAAGTACGGCGTGCAGGTAATCGGTTGCCCCAAGACCATCGACGGTGACCTGAAGAACGAGCAGATTGAGACCTCTTTCGGTTTCGACACCGCTTGTAAGACCTACTCTGAACTGATTGGTAACATTCAGCGCGACTGTAACTCTGCCCGCAAGTACTGGCACTTCATCAAGGTGATGGGTCGTTCGGCTTCTCACATCGCTCTGGAGTGCGCTCTGCAGTGCCAGCCCAATATCTGCCTCGTCAGCGAGGAGGTAGAGGCTAAGCAGATGTCTCTCGACGATGTTGTTACTTACATCGCTCAGGCTGTTGCCAACCGTGCTGCCGACGGCAACAACTTCGGTACTGTTGTCATTCCCGAAGGCCTGATTGAGTTCATTCCTGCCATCAAGAAACTCATTGCACAGCTCAATGAGGTGCTGACAGATCCTGCAACTGGCGAGCCTCGCGAGTTCAAGAGTGCCGACGAGCAGATTGCTTTCGTAATGAGCAACATCACAGCCGAGAACAAGGCCGTTCTGGAAAGTCTTCCTGCCGACGTTAAGCGTCAGCTCTGCCTCGACCGTGACCCACACGGAAACGTACAGGTTAGCCTTATCGAAACCGAGAAGCTGCTCTCTGCTATGGTTGCTGATAAGCTGGCTGCTTGGAAGAAGGAAGGTAAGTTCAACGGTAAGTTCAGCGCTCAGCACCACTTCTTCGGTTACGAAGGTCGCTGCGCTGCTCCATCTAACTACGATGCCGACTACTGCTACAGCCTCGGTTACAACGCCAGCCGCCTGATTTCTAACGGCAAGACCGGCTACATGTCTGTCATCAAGAACACTACAGCTCCTGCTGCTGAGTGGATTGCCGGTGGTGTGCCCATCACTATGATGATGAACATCGAGCGTCGTAACGGTGCCAACAAGCCCGTTATCCGTAAGGCTTTGGTAGAGCTGGACGGTGCTCCCTTCAAGTTCTTCGCTTCTAAGCGTGATGAGTGGGCTCGTCAGACAGCATACGTTTATCCAGGTCCTATCCAGTACTTCGGTCCCACCGAGGTTTGCGACCAGTGCACCAAGACTTTGGCTCTGGAGCAGAAGTAAGACCCCTTTCCTAAATCCCTCCCCGCTAATGGGGAGGGACTTTTTATATGAATAAACAACGTAGATATAACAATCGGACGAGGGGTAGGGGTTCGCGCAAGCGTAGCTCTCGCGTTCGTTCGTGGTGGGCGCTGCTGGCTGGTGGCGTTCTCGTGGCAGTTGTCTATGTTGCTGTCTTCTATCATTTTTTTGTCAGTCCTCTCTCTTTCCGCTGGCGTGCCATCTACGGCGAGCCCGGCTATCCTTCTGGCTACAGCGTGATGGGAATCGACATCAGTCATCATCAGTCGGATGTTGACTGGCTACGGCTGCGCAATGCCCATGTTGCCGACCTTCCGCTGCACTTCGTAATCATCAAGGCTACGGAGGGAACGAAGCTCATCGATGAGAATTTCAACGATAATTTCTATCGTGCTCGTGAAAACGATTTAGTGAGAGGAGCCTATCATTACTACAAAACGAATCGTGACCCGAAGACACAGGCTAAGTTCTATCTGAAGCAAGTGCATCTGCTCGATGGTGACCTGCCTCCGATTCTCGACATTGAGGAACGTGGCAATAAACCTCTGAAGCAGTTTCAGAAGGATGTTCTGAAATGGTTGGAGCTTGTAGAAGAGGAATACAACGTGGCTCCCATCATCTACACGGGTTATAAGTTCAAGGTCGATTATCTGAATACTCCTGAGTTCGACCGCTATCCCCTGTGGATAGCTCATTATTACGAGAAGCAGTTGAAGTATAAAGGCCCGTGGCTTATGTGGCAATATACCGACTGCGGACGTGTTGATGGTATCAAGGGAACCGTTGACCTCAACATCTTCAACGGCGAAGTTGCCGACCTCATGGCCTCCACCCTCCAGCCCTCATCCGACGAGCCCGAGGAGTAGCATTGCCCAGCCGTTATGAGAGGTGCGGCTTTGCAATTCGAAACCCAGTTCCTTGCCTTTATTAATTAGTGAAGCGGCATCCTCGTCGTAGAAGCCGCTCAGCAATAGCTGACCGCCCTTGCGCAGGGCTTTGGCAAAGCGTGGCAGGTCGCCAAGCAATATGTTGCGGTTGATGTTGGCAATCAGCAGGTCGTAGTCGCCTGTCTGTGGCAGTACGGCACTATCGCCCTCACATACATTTATATTATATATAGAGTTCAGCTCGGCGTTGATGAGTGTGTTGCTGACACTCCATTCGTCTATGTCGTAGGCAAATATCTCGCTTGCTCCGCGTTTGGCGCACAGGAAGCCCAGCACTCCAGTGCCGCATCCGGCATCTATTATGCACATTCCCTCCAACGGCATCTTGCATAGCTGTCGCAGTATCTGTTGTGTAGTGGGATGTGTGCCCGTACCGAAAGCCATGCGTGGGTTGATGATGATGTCGTACTCGCAACGGGTTGGGGCAGGGTGGTGCGTATCGTGAACGCACACCAGACGGTCAATCACTATCGGTTCGAAGCCCTCAGCCTCCCACGTTTCGTTCCAGTCTTCATCGGGAGTCTCCTCGCAGGTGAACGTGATGTTCACGTCGGGCATCAGGAAATTATCTGCAATACCCTTTACTGCCACTTCGTCGTACAACTGTTGCTGCACGTAGGCCTCCAAGCCGCGTTCCGTAGGAACGAATGTCTCGAACCCCTCGTCAGCCAACAGCGCGCTCAGCACGTCGCACGCCTCTTCGCTCATCGGCTCTATTCCGAACTCAAGCTTATAGTACTTCATCTTTATTTTCTCACGCTCTTCTTACTGTCGGAGATGAATATGCCCTTGTGGTTGCGGTCTTGAATCTTGCGTCCGTTGAGGTCGTAAATATTGTCCTTTGTGTCGCGGCTGTTGGGGATATCTCCGATGCCGTCTGTCATCTCCTGACTGTCGGTGTAGGTTATTGTCTTCAGGTTGTAGCAACCGGCAAAAGCAAAGTCGTCAACTCTGTCCTCCAAACTCTTGTCAATCTCCATTTCAATCAGTTGGTTGCAGAGGTGGAATGCCAGACGATTAACGCCTGATACAGTGTATGTTACGCCGTTGTTCTCAATTGTTGCAGGAATCACGAGTTTACCCTCCGAATACTGAGGAATGCAGGCGTTGTAACCGTTGCCGATGACTGCCTCGTGTGTCTCTTCGTCAAGGATAGCTTCCACCTCTATGTCCTCGTCGTTGAGGCTCAGCGTCACCTTCTTCACGTTTGCTACCGATGGGTCTGTAGAAGCCGTGCCGTCGAACATATTGCTACCTTTGCCGGTGAGAATATATTCCATCAGTTCCTCCTCATCCTTGCCGACATTAAGTCCGGTGAAGAATACCGCTCCACCATTTTCATGGTCCCACGAGATGTCTATGCCCGTGCCTGCGGTGTATAGCTTGCAGTTCTCGCCCAAAGTCTCCATTGCCGAAGTGGCGTTGTCGTAGGGAACCACGGTGTCAGAGCAGTAGTGCCACATTGCTACGGGGTTCTTGGGCAGCCAGCCCTTCGTCAGGTTGTTGCTTTCGAGAGCCATGTGCAGGTCTTCGCAGATACCGCGTGTAGTGGGCAGTGCATCGAAGTTCTCGGCATTGCTGAAATATTCCAGCACCTGTGGTGTAAACAGGTTCTGTATATATGCCGTGCCGTCGCTGTTCAGAACCTTCATGAACTTCTTGTCCTCCTCTGCAGGCTTTTGGGCTTTCTCGTTGCTGTACAGTTTCTTCAGCGCATCGGTGATGTCGTCGGTCGTTTTCTCCTTCTCAGGGTCGTTCTTGTCGGCAATCCACTGGAAGATGCCGGTGTCTATGAAGTCCTTCACGATGTAGTCCTCCACCTCGTGCTCTTTCATGTAGGGGTTGCTGTCCAGCATTCCTTTCAGTATCAGGGGTATCACCACGGGCATATTTAGCAAACCGCCGTTCTCGCGCAGATAGTAGCGCACGGTGGCAATGGGGTCATAAGGACCGTCGCCGCACACCGAACCTGCGAAGTGCAGTTCCTCGTCGAGGTCGTTCTGTTCTATGAATCTATGCGTTGCCAAAGCCACCGAACTGCCTTGCGAGTAACCTACGGCAGCCGTCTTCCATCCCTTGCGCAGGGGATTGCGGTAGTCGGCAATCACAGGACTCTCCTGATACAGGGCAATGCCGTAGCGTGTGGCATCAACCACCTGACGTGCCGTCAGTTCCTGATAGAGATAGGGGTGGGGCAGGTCCTTCGTTATTCCGTAACCCTCGTAGTCGGGCAGAATCACAAGGTTGTAGTACAATGGGTTGTCCTTCGACGTAGGGAACACACTGCCGTTTGCTGCGTGCCACATTAGCATTCCCGTGTCGCTTTTCCAGTCGCCGCTATTGTAATACTCCGAAGGTGTTTCCTTGTTACTGGTGATGGTCACGTGACAGCCGATGATGACGTTGTTGATGGAGTCGGGACTACCGTCGGGGAATGTCGCGAGAGCCGACATAATTACGGGTTCGCCATTGGCATTCACGGAAGGGTAGTAGAAGCGAAACCAGTACATATCGTACCAACTGTTGTACACCTCGTCGGTGAAGTCCGTTGCTTCTGCACTGCGTAGTGCGCGAGCCTTCATCGCGGGACTGTCGGCAGCCATCTTCATGCGTCCGAAGCTCTCTATGCGAGCCCCTTCCTGTGCCCATGCTCCTGTGACAATCATCACCAGCCACACCGCCAGCAATCTCTTCATATCCATACAGCTTTATTTACACTTTTCCAATCTTTTTTTCGCCGTAAAATTACACTTTTCCAATGAATCTGCCAAGCGTTTCGAGGGAAAAAGTGCCCCGTAATGTTTCGCAGGTCGTGGGATTCTCTTCACAAGCCTTGTGAAAATAAATTAATCTGTGCTTTCCTACTCGTTTAAGTAAAATAATCATTATATTTGTGGCATAAATAGACAATAATACCATGAATTATCCTTTGATATCAGAATATATAGAAGCCATAAAGGCTGCAGAAGACAACTTTGAGAAGTTGACTAATCTTCGGCCTGTGCTTACTGATGATGGACAACCTGTGATGACAAGCGGCAACTTTGCAGTGGTTTTCAAGATGGAGGACATAGAGACGGGGAAGTTCTATGCTTTAAAGTGTTTTACGAAGGAGCAGGAAGGCCGAAGTGAAGCATATCGCCAAATAGCAGAAGAACTGAAAGAAGTGAAATCCCCTTATTTGATATCTGTTAAATATATAGAAAAAGAATTGTTCGTGGATACGGGTCAAACTTCAGAAACAGAGTTCCCTGTGTTGCTAATGGATTGGGTCGAAGGGAAGACATTAGACAAGTATTTGCGGGAGAATCTTGATGACAAGTATGTCCTTGAAATGTTGGCATATCATTTCAGTCAGTTGGCTCAATGGTTCATTCCTCAGCCCTTTGCTCATGGAGATTTAAAGCCTGATAACATCCTCGTTCGCGAGGATGGCTCGCTTGCTCTTGTTGATTACGATGGTATGTATGTGCCAACCATGAAGGGACAAAAGGCTCGTGAACTTGGTTCTCCTGATTTCCGCCATCCATTACGCACCGAGAATGATTTTGATGAGCATATTGATGATTTTCCGCTGGTATCGATACTCCTTTCTTTGAAAGCCATTTCACTTAGTTCAGGTTTGATAGAGGAATATGGTGCCAAAGACAGATTGTTGTTTTCTTCTAATGATTACAATAATATAAAAGAATGTAAATTTTTGAGAAAACAGATTCCAAGTGGTAATGAGGTTTTGGACAGATATGCTTATCTTTTAAGTGCTGTTTGTTACAACGTGCAATTACCTTCCACGTTGTATGATCTCATTCCTACATATAGACCATTGCCATTGGTTCCCTATAGAATTAGTGATAATTGTTATTCTTTGTATGACAAAGTTAATCAGAAACTATTGTCCATGCAATATAAGAACATTGATTTTGTAGATACCTCTTTGGAAAACAGCACGTCATGTGTTCTTAGTAACGAATACGGTTCATGGGGAATGTTTGGTTATGGTTACAAGAATGCGGCAATTGTTTCAAAGCCTCGTGATATTTTAGACCTCCATTGGTACAAACAGTTATTGAATATTGGGAAATTGAGGACTCACTTTATAGCCCAGAACTCGTTTGGTAAGTATGGTATTATTGATGATCAAAACAATGTTCTTCTGAATTTTATCTATCAAGAGATAAAAACCATTGAAGTTGGAGAAGAAGTATATTTAATATGTAAAAAGGGAAAGTATTATGGAATTCTCAATAAAGAGCTGAAGGTGAAAATTCCATGCATTCTGTTAGATTTGGTTGGTTATTCTATGCTCAAATTAATTACGTATAAGAGTGAACAAGGCTTATCTTTCGCTATGGATTTGACCACTTTAAATGAATGCCAATTACCGGATGATTATAATAGGATTGATGATTATAAAGAAGGAATTCTCACATTTGAGATTGCGAAAGAACAATATAGATTTTATAGTTTTGAAAAAAGTGAATATATAAATATATATACATACCAGAGATTATCAGAGTATAAATCAATGGAAATCCAGAAATCTTTTGTACTGTGCAGAAGAGAACAATCACATATTCTTTTAGCTATAGATGGATCAGAATATCCTATCAAGTTCAATGGAGCACTCAGTCAATATGGTGAAATGGTGATTGGTGTGACTCCAATTGAAGAGAAATATATAGGACAATATGGATTTGAGCGTACACGAACTAATTATGAAGTGTTAGTTTTCAAGAAAAACATTCTGTTGTCCAAATTTGTCTACAATGAGAGTCCTGGCTATCATAAAACCTTTGAGTTAGTGAGTGAGGATACAATTTGGGTGGGCCAATGGGGAAAATATGGAAAAGTTGGAACGCATATAAATTTGAAGGGAGAACATCTTTCTTGGCCTAAATCAGAGAATTGCACAAATAACAAAAAAGTTAAAGAAAAGAACTCTCGACTTATTAAGATAGTAAAAGAGAAATATCTGAATTCGACATTCATTAGTAATTTTGACTGTTTTGAAGTCGACGAGTTTAATTTTTTCAATATAAGCACATTGGAAAATCTTGCCTTTGTTTGTTTCCACTGGGATGCAGGTGACGATGAAGGGCATGGTGGAACTATAGAAATCGGTTATGCTGATGAAGATATGTGTTATTGGTCAAAAGACTGCTTAAAAAAATAAAGAGATGACTGCTCAAGAATTAATTGATATAGAAAAGAAATATAAAGAACGTCATAATAGGGGACATCTTGTACCTAATCAAGTAGGTGAGTTTGTTTATGATAATATGGATGAGGATATTAGGTTCTTGAATGATGGCTATATAGCAAAACATTATAATCCAAATGGGAAGACTACGTCTGTTTTGAAAGAGCATGGATTTAATGATTTTGAGATATTGATGCTTAATTGTTTTTGGGGAGGAGTTTCTCATGCATTTAAATGGGATTCATATGAATGTCGTAATAGTCCTATTCCAGAAATGTGTGCAGGGTTAGATAGTGTATTGGATAAAACTCCCATATATGATGAGGGGAATGTATTATATCGTTTTTGCACTATAGATGATAGGACGGATTTTCAAGAAGGTGAGATATATCATGCTCCGCATTATATAACAACCACAAAGGATAATTGGAAACATAAAACGAATGTGTTTATTATAACTCCCAAAAGAATGGGACAAGTGCTTGTTCTTTATACAAATTAATTAATCATGGAGGTGAAAATCAAGTGACATTCAAAAGAGGTACTAATTTCCGAATAACTAAAATAAAAGAAGGAAAGAGAAAAATCATATACATGGAGGAGATTTGAGATGAAAGAGAGCATTATTGTTACAGCGGAAGTAAATGGGAACATTTACAAAAGTGAAGTGGATAGAGTGATTGAAGGTGAAGAGATAGAGCAAATAGCTTCATGTAAGAGGCATATAAGAAGTATGCTTAATGAAGATGGACTTGCTGATGTTGGCCTAGAATACAAAATCGAGAAGAGCATATGATTGACGAAAGGAAAATATTGAAGCACAATAAGGAAATGGCTGAGCATGCAAATGGGGCTGCCCAGTTTATGGGGGCACTGATTGGTGGGCAATATGTGACGAAAGAGCAGGCTCGTGAGGCAATAGACTATCTTCTTGCATCAACGAAACGTAATATTGAGAGCTATCCTAATGCGACTCGACAGGAAAAGGATTCCGAGATACATCAGAAAGAGCTTTTGATGAACATGCTTAAACAACAAATGGGACTATAAAATCTCGCTCATGAAAGAATTTAGGCTTTATATATTCAGGTTGCTATTTATTGCATATTCCATCATGATGATGGCATCATGCAACAAGAATAAACCATTTGACGGATACTTATACCCTATTCGAGAGGATGGGCTATATGGGTATATAGATTCTGTTGGCAACAGAATCATAGAGCCTGAATTCTTGTGGGTATCAACGTTCCATAATGGACTGGCAATAGCTGTTGTAGATACTATTTACCGTATTGTCCCTGATTCTATGGCCTATGAAGTCGGTGAAAGGGATACTATCATCAATGTGTATCGGATGTATGCCAAATATGGGTATATTGACAAGTCTGGAGAATTTGCAATTGCGCCCAAGTTCGTCAGTTATGTTAACATGAATGAAATTGGTGATGTTACCAATGACATGGACGATTGCAGTAATGCACTATATAGACATTCGTTCAGAAATGGACGAGCTATGTTTTGCGATACCACCACATGGAAAGATGGATATATTGACACCAAAGGAAATATTGCGATAGCCCCCAAGTATTATTATTCTGGGCCTTTTAGCGAAGGATTGGCTGTAGTAAGAGATGCAGTTGCAGAGCCACTATATACAAACAAAGCATGCATAACGCCATCAAAGCTCAGATGTGCTTATCTAGATACACTAGGAAATATAGTTACAGAGTTTAAATATGAATCTTTAACCAGGTTTAGTTCTGGACGAGGTATCGGAACCTATAAGAAAATCAATAAAGAAACTTTAGATATAGAAGATACAACAATTGTTTACGAAACATACAGCATTCCCCGATTTCTTATAAATCTAGAAGGGAAAGAAATCAAAGAACTAAATTTTAATTATGATTATTATGGATTTAGTAGAAATGGCATAAGCGTAAGTTCTGACGGCTTCTTTTATAGAAGTTTTGTTGGAAAAGAAAACATCTCGTATTATTTCATAGATGTTAATGGTGATTTTCTAGAACCTCTAAAAGGGCTTTCAGAATATCAACTTGATTCATTAGGGAAATGCAATGATATAATTCAAGTTCTACCTGAGAATGCCAAGATATCTTCTGCAACATATTTTAATGAAGGTTTTGCTGGTATAACCCCAGACAAAAAGCACTGGTTTGTAATAGACAAGTATCTTCTAATTCATGGTTATGGTGACGAATCTATTTTTGATGGTTTCCGAGCATTCAACAATGGGTTGGCTGCCGTTAAGAAGAATGGGAAGTGGGGCTTCATCAACAGGATAATCAAAGAACAGATTCCATGTAAGTATGACTCTTGCGGTGCTGTCTATCCATATTTAGAAGAGGTTTTTGAATATGACATACAAGGGGAAGTAAAGAAGAAAGCATACATTAATAGGAAAGACTGCCTCGTTTGGGAAAGTCCTATATATAATTCAGAAAAAATAGAGAATCGCTATTCGATTAAGGAAAGCAAGGATTATGGAAAATGGACATACGAGTATAATCCACTAAATAAGCATCTTTTATACCTATTTGTCGGAGTTGTTGTCATTTTACTAATTGCTATCTGTGTTATTTGGAAATCAGTTTCTCACAAATCATCAAAAGGTGAAAATATTGAGGATCTGGTTATTCAAAAAGTACAAGAAAATGATGTAGCTACAGATGTTATTTCAATCAATGTCAACGATATCGATTCTAATGAGATTCTCCTGTATCCAACGATTGGTCAATATACTGAAGCCATCAAGGAGTCGGCAAAAGCACCTGATGAATATTTTGACAAATTGAAAAATCTATGCCCTGTACTTGATGACAATGGTGAGCCGATAATGAGTAGTGGCAACTTTGCAGTTGTCTTTAAAATGAAAGACGAGTATGGGAAACAATATGCAGTAAGATGTTTCCATAGGGCACAACTGGGTAGAGAAAAGAACTATAAATTGATATGTGAAGAATTAGCAAAGGTTTCTTCGCCTTATATATCGCCAATAAGATATTATGACAAAGAGCTGTTTATCGAGTCAGGTGAATATCCTGTATTGCTGATGGACTGGGTTGAAGGCATGACCTTAGACAAATATATCCGCAAGGTAATTAATGACAAGAGGGCTATAAATCAATTAGCAACCAATTTCAAAAAACTTGCTATATGGTTATTGAATCAACCATTTGCACATGGTGACCTAAAACCGGACAATATATTGGTTAAAAATGACGGTTCGCTTGTTTTGGTTGATTATGACGGCATATTCGTACCAGCCATGCAAGGACAGACAGCAAGAGAGATGGGTAGTCCAGATTTCAGGAACCCATCGAGAACGGAAGAGGATTTCAACAAAGACATTGATAATTTTCCAATAGTTTCTATTCTGTTATCTTTGGAATTGATAGCTGCGAAAAGTGAATATTTGGAAAGGTTTGGCAAAGAGGATAGATTGTTGTTTTCGCATGATGATTATTTAAATCTTAGAGGTAGCGGTATTTTCAAAAGAGCTCTTACATCGTATGCCGATGATATTCCCGAGCTTGCAGTCATGTTAGAAAGAATGGTTAATGGAGAACAATGCAATGTAGACAACGTTAAGAAACTTTTGCTTACGAATAATTGGCATGAGCGGCTTCAACCAAATAAGGAAATAGAAAGGAAAGCATCCTGGTTTGTTGGAGGTTGGTTCATTTTGGTATTATTCTTACCATTATATTTGAGATCAGTAATCTGTTGGCACATAGTGATGTTATATTTGACAATATTATTCCTGATAGCTTTGATGTTCTTTATTATAGTTTTCGTGGATAGGATAAGGCCAAATAAGAAAGAACATATTGGTACAATCGGTAACGAAGGGCCTGCGGGATTCTTTGGGTGGATAAATTTTATCCCATTATTGTTGATGACTGACTTTTTTACGGATTGGCTTAACAGTAATGTTCCTTTCTTAAGTCAACCGTTTTATAAAGGAGAATGGTATATCACAGCTTTGATGTGGGTCGTATGGTGGTATTCAAATATGGCAATCATTTCTATGCCAAAATATCTATTAGAATGGAGAGTAAAACATTTTAAAACCAAAGAAGAAGCTATCGCAGAACAAGTAGAGCAAGAACTTTCAACTATAAGGGCAGAAGTTGAAAAAGAAGATAAACGACGAGAAAAAGAATTGAAAGAAATGAAAGAAAGACAAAGATGGTATGGTTATTATGATGACTTGCCTTTTTAAGAATAGTGATTATGATTATAATTGAATCAAAACGGAAGAAACCTGCTACGATATTGAAGAAATATCCTAATGCGATATTGGCTGATGTAACGAGTGGAGCAAAGGATGGATTAGCGAAACTGAGTCCATTCTATCCTCATGGTGGGATTCCAGTACCATTTAGCGAGGGTTATACGGCAACTTGCGTGGAAGCCATATGGCAAGGACTAAAAGTGTTTGAAGGGGCAGATGTAGATACATCTTTGTTCTATAACGACACGATGAAAGGGCTGAAGCGGACTGTGCGTCGATTTGGGAAACCGTTGGGACACCGAAAGGGGGTAAATGGAACAGAATTACTTGGGTATATTGATGCAAGGAAATTGATTTATATTCCAACCTACAAGTGGGTGTTGGAGAACAAAGTACCACACATCGTAGAACGACTGAAGGCTGCTAATGATGAGGGTAAGACGATAGTGCTGTTAGATTATGATACGAATGCTGACGTGGAGAATTCGAAGAAACCGCTATCGCATGCTTCGTTAATCAAGGCTTATGTAGAAGGCATCTATCCCTATGGAGAGATTCTTGCAAGTGAGAACAAACAGAAAAAAGCTTCAAGAAAAAGTAAAAAGTCTAAGAAGAAAGACAATAATCAAGAGTTGAATTTGTTTGAAAAATAAAGATGTTGACTATGGAAAAGAAAAGTAATTGGCTGGAGTTTAAGGCAATACTTGATCAGCATAAGATAACGAAGCTCTATCATTTTACAGATAGAGACAATTTAGAATCAATTACTAAGAATGGAGGTCTATACTCATGGATGGACTGTAATCGTAAGGGTATCAATATATCGAAACCTGGAGGAGGTGATCTGTCTCGTTCGTTGGATTTGAAAGATAACTTACAGGATTATGTTAGGGTGAGCTTTACGAGAGAGCATCCTATGATGTATGTTGCGATGAAAGAGGAACGTATTTCTAATCCTGTGATTTTAGAAATAGATCCAGAGGTCATCTACTGGTCTGAAACGAAATATGCAGATAGTAATGCAACCAGAAATGAAGCTCGTGTTGGTAAACGATTTGATGATTTCAAAAACATTCATTTCTCATCGGTAAAAGTTCACAAGCATTTTGATTTGCCTGAAGAAGAGCAACCATACTTTCAGGCAGAGGTCTTGGTGAAGAACTTCATTCCACTGGAGTATATCAAGAATATTGGGAACTTTGGTATACCAATTCCTGCACAACCGAAGAAAGTGCAAATCAAAAATCCCTATACGGCTCAGATTACAAGGAATACTCCAACGGCATTTATCTTCTTGGTAGACCAATCTGTTTCAATGAAACGAACTACAAATCTCTATGGTGAGCAAATAACTCTAGCAGAAGCAGTTGCTCGAATTGTTAACAAACAAATATATGATTTAATATTGAGATGCGTTAAAATGAATGACATAAGGCATTACTATGATATTGCAGTCATAGGTTACGGACATGATGTATATAGTGGATGGAATGGTACTTTGTCTGGACGTGATTTTGTGTCACCAGAAGAGATAAAGAATAATCCATATAAGAAAATTACAGTTCGTGAAGAGGTACGAACTCGAAAAGGAACGCAAATTAAAGAGATTGAGAAGAATCAATGGCTAGAGGCAAAATGTGATGGATATCGCACGCATGTTCATAAAGCATTTAATAGAGCTAAACTATTACTCGAGAATTGGATGAAAGATCATCACGAAAATGATTGTTATCCACCAACAATCATCAATATTACAGATGGACAATTTACAGATACATCTAGAGAACAATTAGTTCAACAAGCAAATGAGCTGAAATCAATGTTTACCAATGATGGCAATGTCTTATTGTGGAATATCCATATTACTCCAAATAGTGTTGAACAGGTTTTACTTCCAATTGGAAAGCCTGAACTAAAAGGAGATAAATACTCAGAATTACTTTATGATATGTCGAGTTTATTGCCAGAAAGGTATAATGCTGATATTGAAAGTAAAATGAATATTGCAGCAGGAAATGTCAGGCATGTCGCTATGTCTGTGAATGTTGATACATCAAGGCTAATGCAATTAATGGATATTGGTACACCAACAAACATAAGTCCCAAATGAGAGTATTGTCATTAACAAAGTTTGAAGAAGGCATGATTAACGAAGATGCCGCTATCGCTAAAGGAAACTTGGTAGCAGTATCGGATGGTGCTGGTGGTGGAGGTGTTTTCGCAGACAAATGGTCTAAGTATTTGGTAGAACACCTGCCTGATGAACCTATTGCAGATTATGAGTCGTTCGATAAATGGATTGAAGGTATTTGGGAGCCATTCTATAATGATTGTGAGAAAAAGGCAAAAATAGAAGGTGGCTTGTTTCTAAATAAGTTTTATGACGAGGGCTCGTTTGCTACACTGGTGGCAGTATGGAATACCGGCCAATGGATAAGTTATGGAGATAGTGTAGTTTTCTGCTATGACAGAGATAATGGTCGGTTGCAACATTCATTTGGCCCCTTGCTTGATTTCAACAATCCACCATATCTTATTAACTGCAAAGACCCACTTATTGAGGAGGGCTTTAATTCTGGTCAGTTTGACATTAGACCTGACAGCATTGTCTTTGCTGCCAGTGATGCTTTGTCTCATTATATATTAATGATGTTCAAGGTGGCACACAGGGAAGAGTTTGAAAGCGAATTGCAGGTCGCTATCAATGCTCAAACAAAAAACAGCAATTTTATCAGAATATGTATGAGTCAGCGTAAGATAGACTTTGAGGATGTCATTAAGAAATTGGCCCTATGTAAAAATGCAGGAAACTATATGAGACACCTCAAAGGCATAAGGACGAAGGGCTTGATTGGGCACGATGACTATACAATAGCAATTATGTGAACGTATGGAAAAGAAGAATAGCGGATATACTCCAGACTACATAGATACCCTGCTGTCGAATCAGATATTTGTGTTTGGTAGCAACTCGTTGGGTTATCATACAGGTGGTGCCTCTAGTACTGCAAGAAAAAAGTTTGGTGCTGTTTGGGGACAGCCGGAAGGACTACAGGGACAAAGTTATGCTATTCCTGTAGATTATGGCAAAGGCGTTAGGAAAGATGCGGAAGTTAAGACGGCTATTGACAGGTTTATTGAGTTTGCAAAAGCACATCATGAGCTCTTTTTCTATGTAACTCGTGTAGGTTGTGGAATTGCTGGTTATCACGACGAGGAGATGGCACAGTTCTTCATGGAGGCATTGGAACTGAAGAATGTATGTCTGCCAAAGAGCTTCGTTGATGCACTCAACAATGGAAGAATTGAGTATGACCTGGAACGATTTGTTGAAGCGCAGAATATGGTATATGATATGGCACTTCATGAAATAAAGGAGGGTCAGAAACGGGGCCACTGGATATGGTTTGTTTTTCCGCAGATTAAAGGTTTAGGTCATAGCTATAACTCCGAATACTATGGAATAAGCGGGGTGAATGAGGCTAAATCCTACTTGGAGCACCCTCTATTAGGAGCCAGACTCAGAAAAATATCTCAGGCAATGCTAGATTGTGGCAACCCATCTGCAGATGACATCCTCGGATTTCCAGACATATTGAAGGTCAGGTCGTGTATGACGCTGTTTGATATGATATCACCCAATGACATTTTTAGGCAGGTGTTGGATAAATACTATGGTGGCAAGCCCTGTGACAAAACCATTTGGCGTTTAGGAACACGCGAGGAGAAATCGAAAAATGCTATAAAACTGAGCAAACTACGTATTGCCAAAGATAGTTCTATTATTCTTGCTGATTACCAGAAAGAGGTTAAGTTGGAGCCCATAGTCAAAGCTGTATATTTACTGTTCTTGAATCATCCAGAGGGAATCGCTTTCAAGTATCTTCCCGGCTACAGGAACGAACTGACTGATTTATATCAGAAGATAAAACCCTTAGGTTTGACTGAAAGAGCAATTAGAAGTATTGAGGATGTTACGAACCCACTTCTTAATTCTATCAATGAGAAGTGTTCACGCATCAGAGCAGCTTTTTTGCCCGAGGTTAACTCCACTTTGTTGGAGCAATATATTATTACCGGCAAGAGTGGGGATCTCAAGAAGATAGCCCTACCTCGAGATTTGGTAATCTGGGAATAAAAAGCACTTCAACATTTTCATCATTCCACAAGCCTTGTGAAATGTTTTTCCTTGTCTGCATAATTTTAAGTATGTACCTTTATATTTGAAAACTTAACATTAAATAATGAAGTATATGAAAAGAATTGAAACAATGAAATGCAGGTACCCGATTGTGTTTTGGATTGGGTGGATTGCCATCGCTGTGTGGATGGCATTGTCGATAGCGAATTATGCCTGTAGTTACACGCTTTTCAAACTGAAGGTCTTGAGCGGTTGCGGATACTTTATGACTATCCTTGGGATGTTCGCAATGTTCCGTTCGCTGGATTGGAGGAGGTATTAAAATGGAGCGTGAAGATTTTATAAAAATCGATGAAAAAAGCTACAAAGATTACCTTAATCTTGATATTGTCGCATTTTCCCTTGCTTATGGAGGAGCCATGGGCAGTCCTGGTAAGATTTTAGTAGTCACCAAAGATGCAAATATATATAGTATGAATGACATATTCGACATACCTCTTTTCTAATTTAGCAAATGTCTGTATTTTATTCAAAAAAAATATTTATGAGGAAATATCATAAAAAACTAATCCCAAAGCATCAAAACTTTGTAAACCAGTACGTGCTTTCACGATATAATCCGAGAGGCATATACAGGAGAGCCTATTTCTGTGAGGATGAGGACATTGCTTTTGTCATACGTGTTGAGGATTACGAGGACAATCCCGATAGTTGGGGATGTGTTAATATGCAACATCAGTTACTTGTGCCTTTCCAATATGAGCGGATATTTGACTATGGCAGGTATCTCATTGCCACTAATTGGGAAGGAAGATTTCTATACAATAAGAAAGGGAAAATGCTCTATGAAATTGGTAGGGTTCTTAAGCCCCATCATCAAGCATACAGATTGATATTTGATCCTGAAAATGAAAACTTTAGAATTGCAATAAGGAAAATGGCAATTTCAAAGGAGCAATATGAGATTTTTTATTCTATGCCCAATGGCCTTGTTTTCGCTAAGCGAAAGGAGGGAAAAGTTGGAGCCATCCTTTTTTCCAAGTTGAAACTACCATTTGAATATTATGCTATTGCTGTTCCTCAAAATGGTTATACATTGGGAGTGATTGAGGAAGGGCAAGCGGATGACGGAGAACCATTATTCAACTGTCAACTCATAAAAGTAAGAAGCCAAATAAAGAAAGAAGGCTCTATTCACCCTACAGGTATTTATATATTCACTTGCCTTAGAGAAGATGAGGTGAAGGATTTCTTTAGGAATAAAGAACGAGTTGCCAATGAGTGCAACAAAATTGTTCGCAATAACGAACAAGTCCATTTCTCTGTAGAAGATTTAAAGTTATTTCCCTTTGATACAGACAATTTGCCAAAAGAACCTGATTACGAAGAGGATGAAGAAACTGATGAGGATGAACGGGATGACAACATGAGTCTGTATGACTATCTTCATCAGTGGGATGATTCTGCAAACATTGCTTATGAAGGATATAGCCGATTGTATTTAGGTTATGATGATTAGTAGTGAATAATGGAAATGGTAAAGTATGAATCCAACGCCCCGTTAGTGATATTATAAAGCTGAAATAATTATACACAAATTACAAACCTACAAAGTCTACTATAATGATACAAATCGTTGATGGTTATACTTTAATAGAATGTTTGCTAAAAATAGCAGATGAAGAAGGAAAGATAATCGTGGATAAAACAACTTATCTGCCAGACATAAAGCATTACAAGAACGAATGTATATTAATTGAAAAATTATGTTCATTAATGAATGTCTATGGGATAAATCCTATCTTAGATAAAGACTTTATAGATGAACGACCTGAAAACTATTTTATATGTTTTATCAATAATGAGTTTTCAGACCAACGAAAAGAATTAACACTAAAGCACTTAAATAAAATGTTTAGACTCGGAAAATCCGATTTGTCTGCAATGCTGTCGACAAGAAAGGCAAGATTTGAGAGCTTCTTATATTTGTTTAAGTATAGAAAGAAACTACAAGACTTAGAGTTTTCAAATTGTGACTTCAAGGAACTTGGGGATTCCCATGCCAAATTGGTTTGCAAATCCCTAACAGACATACTATTTTGTAAGAAGATTGAGCCAGCCTGTGCTTTCCTTGAAAAAGCAATGCTCTTGTTGATGGGGGATTATGTAGATAAGAAATATAAAGATATCGATTTAATTCGGGACTTTGGCTATCCTGGAATTATCCCCGAAAACATAAACAAAGAGCCGAATGATGATACCCCACCATTTTAATAAACAAATATAATATGTCTCGAAGACTGAAGAAACCGTATAGAAGGCTGCTGAAGACGATTGCTGTAGTTGCCGTAATTGTGTTGCTGAAATGGCTATGGCTAGCTGTTTCCACAATGGGGCACGGCTCGTTTGAAGGGGAGAAAACGGAGATATTGCGACGCCGCAATTATCTTACAGAACGTTTAGTGACTTCACAACAGGAAGTTTTTGAGGAGATGCCAAAAGGTCTGGAATCGCAGTTCCAAGGGGAGTGGGCAATGTATTCATGCTCTATGCTAACGGCAGCGCTGGTGAATATCGCAAAGCTTTATCCTGAAGAACGAGAAAAGTCTATGGGGCAGATAGATAGGCTTATTGAAATCGTATTGACGGAACAGATGAGGCAATATGATACTGCACGCTGGGGTGAAGACCCGTTGGATAGTTGGGAAAGCGAGAAAAGTCATATGTCGTATCTAAGTATCTTAGCTTGGATGATTAGCGGATACAAAGCTGTGGGCGGAGGGGACAAATACGATGATTGGTATTTTCGACTATGCAGCACATTGAACTGGCGCATGAAGAAGAGTCCAACACTGAACCTCCAGACCTA
This sequence comes from uncultured Bacteroidales bacterium, assembly GCA_902781515.1. Classification (GTDB taxonomy): domain Bacteria; phylum Bacteroidota; class Bacteroidia; order Bacteroidales; family Bacteroidaceae; genus Physcousia. The sequence goes on from CACZJU010000005.1 coordinate 61,219, forward strand.
TCCTGACGAGGCTGTTTATGTACCAGATATGCTTGTTGCGATTGTAGCTTTGTCGAACTTTACACGCCAATGCGACGATAGATACCAAAGCACTATAAACGAATGGCTGCATAAGGCAAAAACGGAATGGACAGATAAGGAAACGGGACTGCTGAAATCCTTCCTAAGCTACGATGGTACAGAACTGTCGGAACCCATAAAGGGCTCTTATTCTGCACTTAACTGTTATTATCTTACCTTTGTAGATACAACCTTTGCCAAAGAACAATACGGACTGATGAAAAAATATTTCAAGAAGGCACGTCCTGTAACAGGAATCCGAGAGTATTACGACCGCTCATGTTGGATAGGATTGGATGCTGACGCTGGGCCCATAATTTTTAACCTGAGTCCATCAGGTACAGCCTTTGCTATAGGCCCTGCAACCTATTTCAATGATTCGGAATTCCGCAAACAATTATTGAGAACTGCTGAAATCGCAGGCTCAACTTTCCGTGGGTGGAACACCAATCACTATCTGCTTGCTAATGTGGCATTAGTGGGCGAGGCTGTGGCTCTCGCCATGCGAACACATACAAAATGAATTAAAACAAACGTTATGGATAATAGTATTCTCATAGGTGCTATCGCAGGAGATGTAATAGGTTCTGTTTATGAGTTTTGCCCATGTCGGAGTACTGACTTTAAGTTGTTCTATTCGGATTCCAGGTTTACGGACGATACAGTAATGACTGTTGCTATAGCAGATTGGCTTCTGACGGGCAACGACTTGGTGAAGACTATGCAGAAGTGGGGACGGAAATATCCGTTTGCCGGATATGGTCAGCGTTTCATGTTTTGGCTGGCTGATCCAAATCCACAGCCATACGACAGTTGGGGTAATGGGAGTGCAATGCGTGTAAGTCCTGTCGGATGGGCTTTTGAAACACTTGATGAAACTCTTGAGTTTGCAAAGCGAAGTGCCGATGTATCCCATAATCATCCTGAAGGGATTAAAGGAGCTCAGGCTACAGCTGCATGTATATTCATGGCACGAACAGGGAAGAAGAAGGCTGAGATTAAGGATTATGTTGAACAAACATTTGGTTATGACCTTAGCCGGAAATGTGATGACATTCGTCCTGAATATCGCCATACAGAAAGTTGTCAGGGAAGTGTTCCTGAATCTATTATTGCTTTTCTTGAAAGCAGCGATTATGAGAGCACCATCCGACTTGCCGTTTCTCTGGGTGGCGATGCAGATACGATGGCGGCCATAGCAGGCAGCATTGCAGAGGCGTATTATGATGGTGTGCCTAACCATATCAAGGAGGAGGTGATTAAAAGATTACCACAGGAGATGGTAGATACGATGAGCTACTTTTACTTTATATATTTACATCACACTTCCAGAGCCAACACAAAGAACAATCCGTCATCTTGAAATTTTAAATGGTAAATGTCTAGTAGCTTAGTTGCTTTAAAGAGGGGAAATAGGGAATTTCCCCCAAGGAATGGGAAAAATCCTCTTGCAGTGCCAGAAAAAGGTGGTAATTTTGCAGCGTAGAAAATACGTGATATATGGCAATAGGAAAATGGATAGGGGGATTCCTGGGACTGCTTAGCGGCGGTCCGCTGGGAATGTTGGCTGGCATTGTGCTGGGTGCAGTGGCTGATTCGGTGTTCGACCAAGACAATTACTTCAAGCCCGGCGAAGGCATGGGAAATGCGGCTTACCAGCAGCAGGGGGCACGCAATGGGTTCCTGTTCTCGCTGATGGTGCTGGCTGCGCACATCATACATGCCGACCGTCGTGTGATGCACAGCGAGATGGAGTATGTACGGCGTTTCCTGCGCACGAATTTCTCGCAGGATGCGGAGCGCGAGGGCGAAGAGATTCTGCTGCGCCTGTTTGAAGAGAAGAAGCGCATGGGCGACAGCGAATGGGTGCAACAGATTGTGGCAGTGTGTCAGCAGTTGGCTTACGCTATGCCTATGGAGCAGCGCCTGCAACTGATAGCAATGCTGTGCGAGATAGCAAAGGCGGATGGCACGATTCAGCAGGAGGAGCGTGAGGCTCTGCGGCAGGTGTGTGTGAATATGGGGCTCGACGGAGGTACTGCAGAGCAGATGTTGGGACTTGGTGGTGAGACGCTTGACGAAGCTTACCGTGTGCTGGGCCTTTCGCCCGATGCCACTGACGATGATGTGCGTCAGGCCTATAAACGTATGGCTCGCGAGAATCATCCCGACCGTGTGGCTTCGCTTGGTGAGGATATCCGTCGCTCGGCAGAACGCAAGTTCCAAGAGATTGCCGATGCCAAGGACCGCATCTACCGTGCCCGCAACATGAAATAATTTGAGAATTTTGTTTGGGAGAATTGAGAATTTTGTTTGTGAGAATTGAGAATTTTGTATATCTTTGCAGTGGAAAACCAATTAGTTATGTTTGAAAGGGCGCAAATCGGAGAATTGAAACAACGGATTCTAGAACCTCGGAATAAGATTCAGGTTATCTCAGGTCCTCGTCAGGTTGGTAAATCAACAATGGTGAAGCAAGTTCTGCAAGATGTCACCATTCCATATATGTTTGTCAGTGCGGACAATATAGACCATGCTAACACTTCATGGATTGGCGAGATGTGGGCTACTGCCAGAGCACGTATGAAGGTTGCGAAGGATGAGGAATATTTGTTGGTTATTGATGAGGTACATAAACTGGACAATTGGAGTGAGGCCGTGAAGAAGGAATGGGATGAAGATACATTCAACGACCTGAATATGAAAGTCGTTATCCTTGGTTCTTCCAGATTATTATTGAAAGACGGGTTGACGGAATCCCTGGCAGGAAGATACGAACTTATAAGAATGCCGCACTGGAGCTATAGCGAGATGCATGAGGCTTTTGGGATGGATATAGACCAGTATATCTATTTCGGTGGATATCCTGGCGGAGCTATGTATATTAAAAATGAACGTAGATGGCACAATTATATTAAAGATAGTATTGTTGCCCCTGCTATCGAAAGGGATGTGGTGCAGACAAAAACTGTGTATAAACCAGCATTGATGAAACAACTATTTGAACTTGGTTGTGCCTATTCAAGCGAAGAACTGTCTCTGAACAAAATGGTCGGTCAATTGCAGGATGCAGGTAATGTTACTACATTGGCAGGTTATCTTACCACTCTGGACGAATCAAGATTGCTGTGTGGCTTAATGAAATATGCATCTGACAATGCCCGTAAATATAACTCAGTTCCCAAATTGATGGTTTATAATACCGCACTTTTTTCAGTTCAGAGCGGAGTGAACTTTAAGAAGGCCTTTACTACGCCAAAACTATGGGGCCGTTGGGTGGAGAGTGCAGTTGGTGCATATCTTCTCAATCAAGCGGATGAGTACGATTACAAGCTATACTATTGGCGTGAGAGAGATGATGAAGTTGATTTTATTATCGATTATAACAGACAATGTATTGCCATAGAGGTTAAGAGTGGAAGGAGAATTAATAATGAGGGACTTGGTGTGTTTCGCGACAAGTTCCATCCAATCCAGTCTTTTATCGTTGGTTCCGGTGGCATCCCCTTGGAAGAGTTCCTTACATGGAATATAGGTGATTTGCTGGAAAGTGAATAATCCTTTGAGGAGTATGAGATGCTGGAGGACGTGCCCGACGGGGGCTGAGCGAGGAATAGGGAATTTCCCCTAAGGAATGGGAAAAATCCTCTTGCAGTGCCAGAAAAAGGTGGTAATTTTGCAGCGTAGAAAATTGAATATTGAAGATTGAAAATTGAATATTATGAAAAGGGTAGCATTATTTCTCATTATCTCATTCTCTCATTTTCTCATTCTCCAGAGCGTAGCGCAGGATGATATGTACTTCGTTCCGAAGAAGTCGAAGAAGACGAAGACCACAAAGGTGGTCAATCAGAAGAGTGAGACGCTGGTGGATTACACCAACACGGATGCCGAGTACTATTCGGGCAACTTGCGCGATGTTGACGAGTACAACCGTCGTGGAGGTTCGTCACGTAATCTCCTTGTGATGACTCCCACCGATACGTTCGAGATAGACGGCGACGACCTGCAGAAGGACGACAAGGGCAACTACATCCTTGGTTCGGGTAAGAACAAGAGCAAGAAGTCGGCGCGTTATGATGACAGATACGACGATTACTATCTCGACGACTATATTTACTCGGCACGTCTGGCACGATTCCACGGTTTCGTCTATCCCTATTATGCGTGGTACGACCCCTTCTACTACGATCCCTTCTATTACACTTCGTGGTACTACGACCCTTGGTACTACAGCACATATTGGGGATGGTACGGCGGTTGGCACGGGTACTATGGCTGGCACAGCCCTTGGTACTATAGCTCGTGGTATCATCATCCCGTTTACACCACCCACACGGGAGGCTACACACATCGCGGCTTCAACGGCGGCAGAGGCTATGGACGCACTGGTGTTTCTTCTCGCGGTGGTACGGTCGCCAGTCGCGGTGGCAGCACAACACGATTGGCTGGCAACTCGCTGCAGAACCGCTCTACATCGCGTGGCTACACCATCGGAGGACGAGGCACAGGCACTCAGTCGTCTCGCGGCTACAACACAAGCTCGTTGCGTGGCACCGTAAACAACGGTAGTTCTCGTGGCATCGGCAGCAGTTCATCGCGTTCCACCGTAACCAACACTGTTCGTTCAACTTCTTCATCGCGAGGCAGTTACTCGGGCAGCAGTAGAGGCAGCAGCTATTCGGGCGGCAGCTCACGCAGCGGAGGCTTCTCAGGTGGAGGTAGCTCTCGCGGAGGCGGCGGTTTCTCTGGCGGTTCGCGCAGCGGCGGTGGCTTCTCAGGCGGTGGCAGTTCTCGCGGAGGCGGAAGACGATAATAATTGATAATTGATAATTGACAATTGATAATTCACAATGCACAATTGATAAGGCGATGAAAAAGATAACATTTCTCATTTTCTCATTCTCTCATTTTCTCATTTTCAGCGCAGCGGCGCAGGAGACCTTCATCAACGACCGTCTGACAGCAACTGACGACCTGAACGGAACCTCACGCTACGTTGGTATGGGAGGAGCATTGGGAGCACTCGGAGCCGACCTCTCCGTCATTGACGACAATCCTGCCGGCATAGGTCTGTATAGGAAAAGCGACGTGGGTGCGACCTTCGGAGTGGTGGTTCCCAACAAGGCAAACGGATGGAACACTGCCGACTCGCGAACCTACGGCGAACGCTTGGTACGTCCCTCGTTCGACCAGATGGGCTTCGTGTGGAGTATGAAGATGGACAACAAGGTGCTGAAGTTTGTGAACTTCTCTGTCAACTTCCAGAAGAAGGCTAACTACAACATGGGCTTCTATGCCGACAATGCCAACCTCGGAGGTCTCTCTATGATGGATCAGGTGGTGGAACTTGCCAACGCAAACTACGACACCGACTACAACCATACAGGACTGGCTGTTGACAATAACTACCTGCAGCAGGACGCTGCCAACCAGCCTTATTACAACACCTTCCGAGGGCAGCGCAGTCAGTACACCACCCATCAGCGCGGTTCGTTGCAGTCCTACGACATCAACCTTGCCTTCAACCTCAAGGACCGTTTCTACACGGGCGTTACCTTCGGATTCGCCAATTCCAACTTTGCCCAATGGAGTGAATACGGCGAGTGGAACGTAGATCCCAACGCTACGGATGGTGCTGGAAATCCTCTTCAAGGCGACTTTGCCCTCTACAACGACCGCGAGATTCAAGGTGCAGGTTTGAATGCAAAGTTTGGTTTCATCGTACGCCCCATCGAGGACGACCCCTTCCGCATCGGTCTTACCATAGAGACTCCCACACGCTACCGCATGAAGTCGAGCACTCTGTTCGACCTGACGGACCTTACTCCTCAGAACTACGGTGCCCGTACGAATCAGGTGGAGAGTTACATCGAAACGGTTGTTCGCACCCCTTGGCGTGCCCGTCTGAGCCTCGGTTCCACATTCGACAAGATTCTTGCATGGGGAGTGGAATATGAGTATGCCAACACCTCGAAGACACACATGGGATACCCAACATGGGACGACCCCTATTACAACACCTACGATAATTCGCCGGATCGCGCGATGAACCTGCAAACCGAAAAGATGCTGCGCGGACAGCACACCGTGAAGGCAGGTCTGGAGGTGAAACCCGACAAGGCATTCGCAATACGTGTTGGCTACAACTTCGTTTCGAGCCGCTATCGCAAGAACACCACATTCGACCACTACATGCTCCACGATTCGCCTGCGATGGACTACATGACCAGCAGCGACTGGCTGACGCTGGGTGCTACGAACATCGCCACCTTCGGCTTAGGATACACCTACAAGAAGTTCTATGTGGACCTTGCCTACAAGTTCCGCACACAGAGTGCAAAGTTCCATGCTTTCGACACAGGATTCACGGCTGATCCCAGCTTCCAGACGGCTAATTCTGGTCTTGCCAACGCTACCTTGCAACCTGTGAATATCGACCTCAATCGCCATCAGGTGCAGCTCTCCATCGGCTTGAAGCTGTAACCTACTGAACATACGGAAATGTAATAAAATCGGGACACTTTTTGTTGTCTCGATTTTTATTTGTAACTTTGTCGGCAACAATATATTAATGTACGCACGCGTATGGCAGAGAATATATATCCGATATACGACAAGATGATGTCGCGCGAGGAGCGTGAGCAGCAGCTTGGACAGCACGGCATGATGGTGTGGTTTACAGGCTTGAGCGGCAGCGGAAAGTCCACCGTAGCACTTGGCGTAGAGCGTGAGTTGGCAAAGCGTGGTGTGCTGTGCCGCATACTCGACGGCGACAATATCCGTGCCGGCATCAACTCCAATCTGGGCTTCAGCGAGGAAGACCGCATGGAGAACATACGTCGTATTGCCGAAATAGGAAAACTGTTTGTGCAGACGGGCATCGTAACGCTGGCTTGCTTCGTAAGTCCTACGGAGGAAATACGTCAGTTGGCACGCACTATTATCGGTGACGAGGATTTCAACGAGGTCTTCGTATCTACTCCTCTCGAAGAGTGCGAGCGCAGGGACGTGAAAGGACTTTACGCCCGTGCCCGTAGAGGCGAGGTGAAGGACTTCACTGGCATCAGTGCTCCTTTCGAAGCTCCCAAGAATCCTGCCATTTCCATCGACACCTCTGTGCTTCCTCTCGAAGAAAGCGTAAACAGGGTGGTGGACATGATTATGGCAATCGCGAAGAAGGGTAAATAATAAATGATAGATAATAAATAATAAATAATAGATAAAATATGGAATATAATTTATCCCATTTGCAGGAACTGGAAACGGAATCGATACATATCATCCGTGAGGTTGCTGCCGAATTCGAAAACCCAGTGATGCTGTATAGCATCGGTAAGGATTCGAGCGTGATGGTGCGTCTGGCAGAGAAAGCCTTTGCCCCAGGCAAGGTGCCATTCCCCTTGATGCACATCGACTCGAAGTGGAAATTCCGCGAAATGATTGAGTTCCGCGACAACTATGCCAAGAAGTATGGTTGGAACCTGATTGTGGAGTCAAACATGGAAGCCTTCAATGCCGGTGTAGGTCCCTTCACTCATGGAAGTAAGGTACATACCGACCTCATGAAGACAAAGGCTCTGCTGGATGCCCTGAACAAATATAAGTTCGACGCTGCCTTCGGCGGTGCTCGTCGCGATGAGGAGAAGAGTCGTGCAAAGGAACGTATCTTCTCGTTCCGCGATAAGTTCAACCAGTGGGATCCAAAGAACCAGCGTCCTGAGTTGTGGGACATCTACAACTCGCGTGTCCACAAAGGTGAGTCGATTCGTGTGTTCCCCCTTTCGAACTGGACAGAGCTGGACATCTGGCAGTATATCCGTCTGGAGAACATTCCCATCGTGCCCCTGTACTATGCTAAGGAACGTCCCTGCGTGGAGATAGACGGCAACATCATCATGGCTGACGACGACCGTCTGCCTGCAGAATACCGTCCTCTGATTAAGAACCGCATGGTACGTTTCCGCACTCTCGGCTGCTGGCCTCTGACAGGTGCTGTAGAGTCGAATGCAACCACCATCGAGGAAATCGTGGAGGAGATGATGACTACCACCAAGAGTGAGCGCACCACGCGTGTCATTGACTTCGACCAGGAGGCTTCTATGGAGCAGAAGAAGAGAGAAGGCTATTTCTAATTACGAATTACGAAATACGAATTACGAAATGGAAGAAAAGAAAATAGATATAAAGGCATTCCTTGATGCCGATGAGAAGAAAGACCTGCTGCGACTGCTGACGGCAGGTAGCGTCGATGATGGCAAGAGCACGCTGATAGGCCGCTTGCTGTTCGACTCCAAGAAACTTTACGAAGACCAGTTGCAGGCTCTCGAACGTGACTCTGTTCGCGTGGGTAATGCCGGTGCCGGAGAAATAGACTATGCTTTGTTGCTCGATGGCTTGAAGGCTGAGCGCGAGGAGGGTATCACCATTGATGTGGCTTACCGCTACTTCTCCACCAACCAGCGTAAGTTCATCATCGCCGACACTCCGGGACATGAGCAATATACTCGTAACATGATTACCGGCGGTTCTACTGCAAACCTCGCTATCATCCTTGTGGATGCACGTGCAGGCGTTATCACGCAGACACGCCGTCACACGTTCCTCGTATCGCTGCTGGGTATCAAGCACATAGTGCTGGCAGTGAACAAGATGGACCTCGTGGACTTCTCGCAGGATGTATTCAACAACATCAAGGAAGAGTATCTCAAACTGACCACACAGCTTGGTATTGAGGATGTTACGTGCTTCCCCATTTCTGCCAAGATGGGCGATAACGTGGTGGAGAAGAGCGAAAAGACTCCTTGGTACGAAGGCACTTCGCTGCTTGAGTTCCTGGAAACTGTGCCCATACACCGCGACCGCAATATGACCAACTTCCGCTATCCTGTGCAGTATGTTCTGCGTCCCAATCTTGACTTCCGCGGTTTCTGCGGCAAGATTGCCAGCGGTGTGATTCGTAAGGGCGACGAGATTGTGGCTCTGCCTTCTATGAAGCGCAGTCACGTCAAGAGCATCGTTACTTACGAGGGTGAACTGGAGGAGGCTTTCTGCCCCCAGAGCGTCACCATCTGTCTGGAGGACGAAATCGACATATCTCGTGGTGAGATGATTGTGAAGCCCAACGACTTGCCATACGTAGGACGTTCGTTCGAAACTATGCTTGTATGGATGGACGAAGAGCCAATGGATCGCGGTAAGCAGTTCTTCCTGAAACACAACACCAACACCACGCGTGCTACAATAGAAAGTGTGGAATATCGTGTAGATGTGAACACGATGGAGCAACTCGAAGGTCGCGACTTCAAGTTGAACGAGATTGGTTGCGTGCGCATCACCACTGCCAAGACTCTGTTCTTCGACAGCTATAAGGACAACCGCCAGACGGGTGCCTTCATCCTAATTGACCCAATCACCAACAATACTTCTGCCGTTGGTATGATTGTACGTCCGCTTGAGGAAGGCGAAACCAACGAACTGGCTGTGCCCACACTCGACCTTAAAGCCTTGGGCATTCCTGCCGAGCACTATCCAAGTATAGAGAAAGCCGTAGCCGAACTCAGCAAGCAAGGCCTTGAAGTTAAAGTAATCAAATAAGTTGCCATGGGTTTTGAATTCAGTAAATTGCCCGTCAATACACTTATTGGTGCTGACTGGAAAACATTCAAGGAGATTACAAAGGGGCAATACGTAGCACCTGACAAGCGTACTAAGTTCTTCATTACGAAGTGCATCTGCCGCATACTAAGTGTTGCGGCTCCATTACAGGAACGACGCTACAGGAAACTGTTGGCAAACAAACCGCTGGAGCATGACCCTGTATTCATTCTCGGTCACTGGCGTAGCGGAACCACGTTTGTTCACAACATCCTGGCACAAGACCCACGTTTTGGTTACACAACTACGTATCAGACGGTGTTCCCCCACCTGATGATGTCGCTCCAGTGGCTCTTCAAACCTTTAGCAGGAATGGCTATGCCCAAGCATCGTCCTACCGATAATATGGAGCTCGCACCAGACCTGCCACAGGAAGAGGAGTTCGCACTTCACAACACCTGTCCTTACACATACTACAACTTCTGGATATATCCAGATAAGATGCAGGAGTTCTGCGACCGTTTCCTCACTATGAAGAAGGCTACGAAAGAAGAGATTGCCGAATTCAAGGAAAAGTTCGAGAAACTGGTGAAGATTTCGATGTGGAACTCGCGCCGCGATGTGAAGGATGCACAGTATCTGTCGAAGAATCCTCCTCATACAGGTAAGGTGAAAACTCTGGTGGAGATGTATCCTAATGCCAAGTTCATCTACCTGATACGCAATCCTTATACAGTGTTCGAGTCGAGCCGCTCGTTCTTCTCCAACACCATCGCCCCGTTGGAACTCAATAGTATTCCTATGGATCAGATGGAGCAGAACATCCTGCGTAATTACATGGAACTCTACGATGCTTATCAGGAGCAGAAGAAATACATTCCGAAGGGTAATCTGGTGGAGATTCGTTTCGAGGATGTAGAGGCTGATGCTATGGGACTTGCCGAGCGCCTTTACAAGGAACTGTCACTGCCCGGTTGGGAAGAGGCTCGTCCGTTCATCGAGAAGTACGTCGAGGGAAAGAAGGGATACAAGAAGAACAAGTATCAGTACGACCCTCGCACCATACAACTTGTGAACGAGCACTGGGGCCGTGTGCTTGACGAGTGGGGTTACGAACGCCACTAATCGCTAATTGAAAAGAAGAAGTTGACGCGAGTCGTCCTTGCGGATGCTTTTCGAAGTTTTGTTGTCGTCCTCCTTGGGCATATCAATGAATATGTCAAGCTGGACGGCAACATCTTGTTTAAGGGCATATTGTCCCCAGCGCAGACGGATGAAGGGCGAGTGGCGTTGCTGCGACTGATACCACAGATAACGACGCACCTGATTGTAAAGATTCGGGAACACCACATCGTGGGCGAATATGCCACTGTGAATATTGTAAAGCCTGCGAGTGAGCATACGCAACGACATTCCTTCCTTGCCGCTTTTCAGCAGCATATCCATAATGTCGCTGTGGTAAATATTCTTCATTGCAAACCCTTGTTGGCTTTATTTAAAAGCAAAGATATATCAAAATTGGTTAAAAGCCAAATAATGTGGTGGTAAATCGGCAGATTGTTTGTATATTTGCGTGATACTATAAACGATTTTGCAATGAAGAAGATACTTTTACCAGTGATGTTGCTTATGCTCATGGCATTTGCAGCATGCGACAAGGAGAGTTACTACCACACGATGTCTATCATCAAACCACTGCAAATAGGCGTGGTGTTTGCCGATCAGAACATGGATACTTTGGAGTTCTATACCACCGATAATTTTGCAATCACCACCAACCAATCGTGGGCAACAATTCCCGATACCATCAAGAGCGGAAATATTCCCAATGTCTATCGAATGGTTTGGACAGTTGTGGCTCCCGTTGTCTTTGAGCCTAATACTACGTTTGACCCCAACGATGCATCAGACCCTAACACCACTGGAAAGATTCGTGATGTGAATGTCCAGATAAATGTCAATGGTGGTGACGACTGGAATCAAACTGCTACTGCTACTTTCCGTCAGCTTTATTGGCTGTCGATAGAGCGTCCTACGGCAAAGTACTCGTATAAGGAGGAACAGATTAACAGTCGCAAGTACAGTGTGGTTACAGGTGCTGCCTTCGAATGCGAAGACTCTGCAACACAGTTTACTGATACTCTCGAGTTCTATACTTTTGGAGCTTGGACGCTGACGGACGGAACTTTTGCACATCCGGAAGTGACATCGGGTGAGGCTGGTCAGCATAAGGTGCCAGTAACTATTGAGCAAAACGCCACTGTCGCAAAGCGCGAAACATCAGTCAACCTCACCAGTCGTGGTGTCACTACTCCCATTAAGTTCATTCAGGAAGGTAAGAAAGAAGAAACAAACTAAGATATGAGAATCACAACCGCTATCCTCGCCCTCGCATTGTCTGCAACGGCAAGTGCAGGTGTCCCCGATTCTGTATTCGTGAAGGCTTCTGCTCCCAATAACGGCAGCGGCATGTATTTGGAATGGAGTGCCGACGGACATTTCTGGCAATCTGTTACAAAGAGTCGTGTCCTTGGCAGCGACTATGGTGAATGGGGTGTCGAAAAGAAACTGTTGGCTCCTACCATAGCTCGTGGTGCCGATGGTCGTTATGCTGTTGTCTTTCAGGTTAACGACCGTGCTCCTCAGTTTGCTGTCACATTGACCAACGACTTCGTGCATTGGCGTCCACAGGATTATCCTTATTTTGAAGGAGTAGGGCAGTGCCTGTCGCCTGTCGTTCGTTTTGTGGGTGACGAATACGAAATCACATTCCGTAATCGCGAAGGCAAGTGTTTTGCTACACGCAGTGCCGATATGGTGCATTTCTCGCCGGCGGTGGAAGTTCAGCGTACGGCTCAGCCCCAACAGGTGCGTGTGGCTCGTGAAAGTCTTGAAGCTCTGCGTAATTATCAGTCGGCTTTTGCTGCTCGTGAGGCTCTGAACAACGAACTGGCACGCGATAATGCAACGCGTTTTGCTTCCATTGGAGAGGTGAAGGCAGAAGTCTCTGTTGATGCTTCCCGTCCCAAGCAAATTAGTGATATGCTCATGGGTATCTTCTTCGAGGATATCAACTATGCCGCTGATGGAGGACTTAACGCCCAGCTTATTCAGAACGGTGACTTCGAATACCAACCCAGCGATCGCCGTGGTGACAAGAACTGGAATCAGACATTCGCTTGGACATTGAAGGGCGATGGACGTCTGCTCACGGATGTAGAAGGCGTTTCACAGATGAACTCACATGCTGTTGCTATCGAGGTGGAGAAACGCGAAGCTGCATCTCTTGAGAATGCAGGATGGGACGGTATTCCCCTGAAGGCAAACGAACGATATAATCTTTCACTCTATCTGCGAGGCGGCAGGGTGCGTGTTGACCTTATTGAGGCTGGTCGCACTCTTGCAACAACAATGCTTCGCGGTAAGAGCAATGTATGGACACAGGTTAGTGCAACTTTGCGTCCGCGTCAGTCAGCTAAGAACGCAGTATTCGTAATCACTCCATTAGAAGCTGGACAGACAGCCATCGATATGGTGTCACTCGTCCCACAGGATACATATAAAGGACATGGTCTCCGTCGTGATTTGGCTGAAACTCTCGAGGCTCTGCATCCTCGCTTCATGCGCTTCCCTGGTGGTTGTGTCACTCATGGCGATGGCATCGGAAACATATACAACTGGAAGGAAACCATAGGTCCGCTCAAGGATCGCAAGCCTCTGCGCAATATTTGGAACTATCATCAGAGCCGTCAACTTGGTTTCTATGAATTCTTCCAGATGTGTGAGGATATGGGTATGGAACCTCTACCGGTTTTGGCTGCTGGTGTTCCCTGTCAGAACAGTAGCAATGGTGGAGCTGGTCAGCAGGGTGGCATTCCAATGGACAAGATGCCTCAGTATGTTCAGGATATTCTCGACCTCGTGGAATGGGCTAATGGCGATGCTTCGACAGAGTGGGGCAGAAAGCGTATTGAACAGGGACATAAGCAACCTTTCAACCTCAAGTATCTTGGCATCGGTAACGAGGACCTCATCAGTCCCACCTTTGCCGAGCGCTATTTGATGATATGCAAGGCAGTAAAAGAGAAATATCCTGAGATAAGGATTTGCGGCACTGCCGGTCCTTTCTACTATGGTAGCGATTATGAGGAAGGCTGGCGTTTGGCAACGGAGAACAAGGATGTAATAAGTCTTGTCGATGAGCATTATTATCTGCCGCCTTCGTGGTACATTTATAATCAGGATTACTACGACCAGTATGACCGCAATGCTCCACACGTTTATCTTGGTGAATGGGCAGCACATGTGCCTGGACGTAAGAGTACTATAGAAACTGCCCTTTGTGAAGCCCTTCACTATTGCTCTCTTGAACGAAATGGTGATGTTGTGGAAATGTCGAGCTATGCTCCCTTGCTTGCTCGCGACGGACATACCCAGTGGAACCCCGATATGATTTACTTCAATAACACCGAGGTGAAGCCCACCGTGGGCTATTGGGGACAGTGGATGTGCGGTCGCAGTTCTGGTAATCAGTATCTGCCCAGTACCATACGCACTAGCAACAATCACGCTGGTGTTAAGGAACGTCTTGCTGTCAGCACTGTTCGTGATTCGCGTACAGGTAAGACATATCTAAAACTTGTTAATGTGCTGCCAACTGATGTGGATGTTCATCTGCAACTCTCTGGTGTCATTGACTCCGAGCGTCAGTGCCTCCGGACAATGCTTCGTGGTAATTTCGATAACACCACAGCTATTCCTGCTGAAAGCAAAGTTACAATCTCTCCCGATTGTCATTACACAATGCCCGCTTATTCATTCACTATAATTCAGTTATGAAGCTCCGTATAATCATCTTCTCCGTTCTTGCGGCTTTGGCAGTTTCCATAGTCGTGATGTGGCGTGTCTTTTTGAGTAATGCCCTTGAAGGAGATAATGGTGAGGCAATAGTGCTTGTTTATCCCAACCAGTCGGAGGATGACGTACGTCGTACACTTTCTGAAGCAAGTGTTCGTACTACTGGTTTCCGTTTGCTTTCCCGCCTGTTGAAGTATCATGTGCGTCCTGGTCGCTATATCGTTCGTCGCGGAGATAGTATCGTTACTATATTCCGTCGCCTACGCAACGGCCAGCAGGAGGCTGTCCGACTGACCATTCCTTCAGTGCGTACAGTTGAGCGTCTTGCCGCCTATCTCGATGAGCATCTTATGATGGACTCCTTGAGTGCGGTGGAAGCATTTCGCGACAGTATCCATCTGTTCCTTCCCAATACCTACGAAGTATGGTGGACGGTGACTACAGATGATTTGATGAGTCGTATGCAGCGCGAGAGCAATCGATTCTGGGAAGGAGAACGCGACAGAAAAGCAAATGCTCTTGGATTGTCGCGCCGCGAGGTTATTACGCTTGCGAGCATTGTCAACGAGGAAACGGCATATCAGCCCGAAATGCCTATGGTGGCAGCTATGTATCTCCATCGTCTTGAGATAGGTATGCCTCTGCAGGCTGACCCAACCGTCAAGTTTGCCCTTGGCGACTTTTCTCTGCGCCGTATCTGGGGCAAGCACCTGACCGTTGACAGCCCTTACAATACCTATCGCAACACAGGATTGCCGCCAGGCCCCATCCGCATTCCTACGTTAGAAGCTATCGATGCAGTTCTCTCTGCTCCTCATACCGATTATTTATATATGTGCGCGCGTGAGGATTTTTCTGGCAGTCATCGTTTTGCTACAACCTATTCCGAACATCTTCGTAATGCCCGTCTATACACTCAGGCTCTCAATCAACGGAACATCAAATAATCTGACAATATGAAACGCATCGCATTTTTATTGCTATTTTTCAATTTCCAATTTTCAATTTTCAATTTAGCCAGCGCGCAGCGCTTCGACATTGACCTGCGCGATAGCCTCAAACTGCACGACTATTATGTGAGTGTTCCTGTTGAGGACGGTAACTATCGTGTCAGTGTGACTATGGGAGACAAGCGTCGTGCAGGCGTGACTACCGTAATGGCTGAGAGCCGTCGTCTGTTCGTTGAGAACGAGGCAACTCGAAAGGGGGAGATAAAAACCGTATCGTTTCTTGTGAATAAACGCACACCTCGTATTAGTGACCGCCAGAGTGTACGTATCAAAGAACGCGAGCGTTCGAAACTGAATTGGGATGACTTGCTTACCATTGAGGTTACAGGTCCCAGTCAGGCCGTAAGCCATATTACTATTGAGCGTGACACAATTGCTCCCACGGTTTTCCTGTGTGGCAACTCCACCGTTGTCGATCAGGACGATGAACCATGGGCTTCGTGGGGACAGATGATTACACGTTGGTTCACAGACAGCGTTTGTTTCTGCAATATGGCAGAGAGTGGTGAGACTGCTTCTACGTTCATAGGTGTAGGACGTCTTGCTAAGGCTCTTTCAATGATGAAGAGCGGCGACTACATAATAGTGGAATTCGGACACAACGACCAGAAACAGAAACAGCCAGGCTCAGGTGCTTACTATAATTTTGCAACTGCCTTGAAAACCTTTGTTGATGAAGCTCGTCAGCGTGGAGCTACACCAATATTCGTAACCCCTACACAGCGTCGAATGTTTGACAATGAAGGACGCATCCGTGAGACTCATGCCGATTATCCAGAGGCAATGGAGTGGGTGGCACAGCGCGAGAATGTACTGCTCATAGACCTTCATCAGATGACTCGTGTGCTGTTCGAGACAATGGGAGTGGAACCTTCAAAGAAAGCCTTTGTGCATTATCCTGCAGGCACTTTCCCAGGACAGACGAAGGCCTTTGCCGACAACACCCACTTCAATCCTTATGGAGCATACCAGATTGCAAAGTGTGTGGTTGAGGGTTTGCTGGCTCATCGTGTACCTTTCACACGTTATCTGCGTCCTGAATACCCACGTGGCTACTCACCTCTCAAACCAGACCCCTTCGACAAGTTCCTGTGGACTCCCAGTCGTCACGTTGACTTGGTAAAGCCCGATGGCAACTAATCTGATTATAAAACCTAATCACAACATACTATGAAAGCAATCGTATCAAAAGAGGGCACTCATGCACTTCTACGTTTGGAAGGACGTTTGGACACTGCTGCATCACAGCAAGTTTCGATGAATATCGATGAACAGTTGGCGACCCTTGGACATGTTGACGGATTGGTGTGTGATGCTACGGGATTGGAATATATATCCAGTTCCGGACTTCGTGTACTGCTGACGTTGCGTAAGCGCTATCCCGACTTCTTGCTCAAGGAGGTATGCTCTGAGGTTTACGAAGTGCTGGAGATGACGGGCTTCACGAAGATGATGACCGTTGAGCGTGCTCTTCGTAGTATGTCTGTTGACGGTTGCGAGGAGATTGGAAGAGGTGGTGTTGGTATTGTATATAGGATAAACGAGGACACTATCATAAAGGTATTCCGCGAAGGAACGGATATCAGCGAGGTGCGTCGCGAGATAACGATGTCCAAGGAGGCCTTTGTACTCGGTATGCCTACTGCAATATCGTTTGACGTAGTACGTGTGGGCAGTCAGTATGGACTTGTTTACGAACTCCTGAACGCTGAGACTCTGAGCGCCTGCATATACAAGAATCCCAGTCGATTAGACGAATATGCGAGTCTCTATGCAGGGTTGTTCCGTCAACTTCATTCCATCGAGGTGCAACAGCCAAGTCTTATTCCCAACGCGATGCAGCATGTGGAGGAATCGATACATTACATTAGTCGTTATTTCGATGCGCCTTCCATAGACCTCCTTCTCAGCATCGTATCTGCCATTCCTCAGGCAAATCGTCTGTTGCATTGCGACCTCCAGACGAAGAACGCTATGATGCAAGGCGACGAGCTGATGCTGATAGACATGGGCGAGGTGGGTTATGGACATCCGATGATAGACCTTGGGAATGCCCACTCGGCAATTGTGGCTCTGATAGGCGATTACGAAAAGATTATAGGATTCCCACGCGAGATAGGTCTCGACTTGTGGAAGAGAACCATGCACTACTATTTTGAGGGGTTGTCGGAAGTTGACTTTGCCCATCGCATGGAACAAATAGAGGCTGTGAGTGTAGTGCGTAACTTTACGTGGCTATCTCTCTCCGACAGTTTTCCAGAGGCTGTCATTAAGGAGTGCCAGCAGGCATTTGGCGAGCGTGTGCTGAAGCGCAAGGACTATCTGCTCGACATCAGTCGAACATTCTCGGATTGGACAGTAAAATAATCGAGCGATGGGAAAGTTTGAAAGATGGCGTAAGTCAAGAGAAACGAAGGCGAGCTTGGCAGTATTGATAACTGCGGCTTTGCTGATAGAAACAACGGCAGCGGTGCAGTATGCCTTCACTGCCGGAGGCATACGTCGTGAGGCGCAGAATAGGGCAGAGGCAGAACTTAAGCAGACGAGCTTGCACATACAGAATGTAACAACAGCCGTAGAGGTTGCTGTGGATAATATGGTGTGGGCTATTGAGAAGTCTCTCGACGAACCCGATTCCATTTATACCGTGCTTCGCCGATTGGTGGAGCAGAACTCAACGATTGTTGGTTGCGGTGTTGGCTTTATTGGTGACTATTATCCTGAAAAGGGACGTTGGTTCGAACCTTATGTTTTTGAGAACGAAGATGGTAGTATTGAAGTGAAACAGATAGGCTCTGCCTCGCACAACTACCTTGAAGCTTCGTGGTATCTGACAGGATTGATCGCTGACCCTGGAGCATGGACGGAACCTTACTATGATGATGCTGGAGCACGGATGATGCTCTGTACTTATGTTATGCCTGTTCACGATAGCAAGGGACGTGTGGTGGCTGTGATGGGAGCCGATGTGTCTCTTGAATGGCTCAGCAATCTCATCAATGCCAATCCGATATATCCTTCGAGCTACAACCTCATGGTATCGCGCGAAGGACAGATTCTGGCTTGTCCAGTGGAATCGTTGGTGCTGCAACGCAATATTTATGAAGCCGCTTCCGAAATATATGACACTACGGCAAACAAGGTCGGTCGTATGATGGTGGACGGAAAGAGCGGCGTAGAGACCGTGATGGGTAACGAAGGCAATAAGAAATATGTGTTCTTTGCTCCGATAGAGGGCAGTTCCGGATGGTCGATGGCTGTTGTGTGCAGCGACGATGAGATATACAGAGGACTGCATCGTATCGGTGTAGGACTTTTCTTGCTTATGCTCTCTGGTATGGCTCTGATGGTGTACATCATGTTCCGAATCATTCATGGCTTCAACCGTTTGCAGCAGGTGCGTGCCGAGCAGGAGCGCATGGGTAGCGAATTACGCATTGCCAATGCCATACAGATGGGTATGCTCCCAAAGACATTCCCTCCGTTTCCTGAACGTGATGATGTGGAGGTTTACGGTTCGCTGGTTCCTGCCAAAGAGGTGGGAGGCGATCTCTACGATTTCTTTATCCGCGACGAGAAATTATTCTTCTGCGTAGGCGATGTTTCTGGTAAGGGAGTTCCTGCCTCTCTTGTAATGGCTGTCACACGCAGCCTGTTCCGCAGTGAATCTGTTCACGAAGCAAATCCTGCGCGCATAGTTGAGGCTATGAACTCGGCTATGGCTGAGATGAACGATAGCAATATGTTCGTGACTCTCTTCATAGGTGTTCTCGACCTTCCTACAGGACGTATCCATTATTGCAACGCAGGACATTGCGCTCCTCTGTTGGTTGGAACCAGTGTTGGCACGTTGCCGGTTGAGACAAACATTCCTCTTGGAGTGGTAAAGGATTGGAAATATGTATCGCAGGAGTCCATTGTTTCACCACAAACCCTTGTGTTCCTCTATACTGACGGACTTACAGAGGCTGAGAATTCGCAGCACGAACAGTTCGGAGAGCAACGTATGTTTGATGTTGCCCGTAAAGTCTGTCAGGATAATGAGCAAGTGGATATCATACAACACATGCAGGAGGCCGTTCATGAGTTCGTGGACGGAGCTGAACAGAGCGACGACCTCACAATGCTCATGGTTCAGTACACAAAAGAACAACGTCAGGAACGCCTCTCGCGCAGCATCACTTTACCCAACGATGTGGAGGCTGTACCACGTCTCGCAACATTTGTAGAGGGGGTGGCCGAAGAACTCGCTTTTGATTCAGCTACCACTATGAATCTCAATCTTGCCGTAGAGGAGGCAGTGGTGAACGTCATGAATTATGCCTATCCCAAGGATGTGAAGGGAAACATAAACATTCAGGCTTGTGCCAACGATGTACGTTTGAAGTTCACTATAACGGACAGTGGTGTACCATTCGATCCAACTGCCGTTCGAGATGCTGACGTTTCATTGTCTGCTGAGCAACGTCCTATTGGAGGATTGGGTATCTATATGTTGCGACGTCTTATGGACTCTATCAATTACGAATATGTTGATGGGCACAACGTCCTCACCCTCCGCAAGCGTCTTTCTTAACTTCTATATGCCTTCATTCGACGCGATACTATCGCTTCGCCTCATACATTAGTAACGCTTCGTGTCAAGCGTTACTAATGCTTAGCACGAAGCGTTACTAATGTTCCGACGGATGCGTCTAAGGCCTTAGAGCTTAACCTTAATAGCGTTGCCGTTGTAAGATATAGTCTTTACGTCCTGAGAACCTACAAGACGCAGACGGAAGGTACGCTGCTGAAGCATACCAGGGAACTGTCCTTCGCGGCGCTGTATGGAGAGTTCATGCTTCTTGTCGTTCCAGTTGAACTTTATAGTGGAGTATGCTCCCTGTTCGTAGCGATACGAATCGCCTTCGTCCTCATAGAGCGTGAACTCTCCGTCAGCTCCAGGATAGACAACGATAGTGAGGTCATCCCACTGACGCTCTGCAGCGTATTGCATAACTGGGGCAATAGGCAGGATAGAGCCTTCGCGAACCATCATCGGAGCCTGCTTGAACGGAGTCGGCAACTCTACTTCCTGTCCGCCGTCGTATCGTTTCTCTGTATGGAAATCGTACCATGCAGTGCCTTCGGGCAGATACTTGGTGGCTGTAACTGGACGATTGAAGTCCACACCACGAACAGCGTTAGTGCCTTCATCTGTAAATTGTGGACGTGTGATTGGAAGAGCCAGAATGCTGTGTCCGAATAGGAACTCATCCGTCATATTCCATGTCTTTTTATCCTTGGGGAAGTCGTAGATGAGAGCACGCATATAGCTGCCGCCGTTTTTGGTAACATCCCATGCGGTAGAGTAGATGTAAGGCATCAGACTATAACGCAAGCGTATTGTCTGCTCAATAGCGTCGAACACAGGTTCACCCTTCTTTCCAAACTGATAAATTTCGCGTGGGGCATCGGCTCCATGACTGCGGAATACAGGATTAAAGAGACCAAACTGCAACCAACGAACGTAGAGTTCCTGATAGTTGGGATTCTTGGGAGCATTGCCGCCACCATAGCGTCCGCAGAAGAAACCGCCGATGTCTGTGTTGATGTTGGGGCAGCCAGTCATGGTGTAGTTCAGGCAGAGTGGAATCTGCTTACGCAGAACATCCCACGATGAAGTAATGTCGCCGCTCCACAAGCCGCTACCGTAGCGTTGCTGACCTGCAAATGCCGAGCGCGTCATTATGAATACTCTCTTCTCCTTGTCCACACTGCGCTGGTTGTCATACACTCCGCTTACTGTTGCAAGGGGGAATGCGTTGCGCATCGAGCCCCAAGTGCCTTGAGACTGAATGCCCAGAGAAGGCGATTGTCCCACAGGACGTTCGTAGTCCTCTTCCTTCGGGCTGAAATAGTCAGGGTCAGTAGAGTCCATCCACCATGCATCAACACCGTACTGGTGCAGACGGCTCAGATGTTTCCAATAAATGCTGCGAGCCTCTTGGCTGTATGGGTCATATACGCGAACTCCGCTTGGATATTCCATCTTCGGAGGCCAGATGCCAGAACCGCTTTGAGGCCATGTCTGGAAGTCGAAAAGCAGTCCTTTCTCAGAGAGTTCCTTGTACTGTTTGGTGTGAGGACCGAAGCTTGCCCAAATGCTCATCATCAGATGGGCTCCCTGTTCGTGTACACGTTTCACCATTCGCTCGCCGTCGGCAAACTCCTCGTTCAGAAACTCCATAGCGTTCCACAGATAGTTCGAGCCCCAATACTGCCAGTCTTGCACAATTCCGTCCAAGGGCACTCCGTTCTTACGATGCCAGTCAACGACACCCAGAAGTTCACGGCTCGACTTGTATCGTTCCTTGCATTGCCAGTAACCGAATGTCCACATTGGGAACATGGGTACATCGCCCGACAATTGGCGCATCAGTTTGTTGACGCCGTCAGCTGAGCCTCCATACATGAAGTAATAATCCAGACGGTCACCCGTCGAGGGACTGAAGGTCATACCCTCTGCATTATCCGTGAAGTCGGCTCTACTATAGTTGTCCCAATATATGCCCCAACCCTTAAGCGACTGTATTACGTATTGGAAGTCCTCCTGATTTGATTGCTCCATCATCTTCCTGTCCGTTCCTCTGCGGTTCAGTTTCCCGTCTTGCAGAGTCCCAAGTCCGTAGATGGGTTCGTCTTTATCCAACAGGTATGTCTGTGCGAGGCGAGGGGAGAGTTTTGTGCTTTTCTCCTTCAGAAGATTTGTTCCCTTTGTAAGGAACTCCACCTGTCCGCTTTCCTTATTTATTATTATAGTCAGGGCAGTACTGGTGAGTGATACCTGACTGGGTGCGTCTTTTACGCTCAGTTTTACATTCTGCTCTGGCTTCATCGTCACTACAAGGCTCTTCTGTCCTTCACTTTCCAGCGACTTGCCGTGCTCAACACGAACAATACGAGGCGACATAAAAGTCACTCGCGTGATACCTTCGCTTGTGCGAACCTCTACAGGCTTCGTTGCTGTCCATCCTGTCACACACACGAAGACCATTACCATTAAACTTGCAATTCTTTTCATATTAATATCCATTGATTTATTGCCATTTATGACTGCAAAGTTAGTGTAAAGCGAGCGCAATACCAAATATAAATGAAAATTAATTTGCGTTTTAGCGCACTTAATCGTACCTTTGTATCTTGTTATGACTATTATTCCGTATTCGGTAAAATATAAGGAAACGTGGAATCAGTTCGTTGCGACGGCAAAGAATGCGACATTTTTGCTCAATCGTGACTTCATGGACTACCATTCCGACCGTTTCTTCGACTGTTCGCTTTTGGTATACGAGGCCGACCTCTCCGATGAGGATGCCCCGCATGGTGTAGATGGCCTGAAGGCTGTGCTGCCTGCCAACTGGGTTGAGGCTGAACGTACGGTGTATTCGCACGGAGGACTTACCTATGGCGGACTGATTATGAGGGCGGATATAACACAACAGGAAGTGTTGGACGCTATGAAGGCCATAATGCAGTATTATCGTGATATGCTGCAGGCTACCACTCTCATCTACAAACCTATTCCACAGATTTACAGCCCATATCCAGCGGGTGAAGACCTGTATGCACTGTTCCGTGCTGGAGCACGTATTGTTGGACGTAATGTGGCTTCTGTGGTATCAATGAATCACCAACTGCGTATGCGCACGCTTCGTCAGCGACAGGCAAAGAAGGCTGTAGATAATAATTTCTACATAGATCGCATTGTGGAGAGCGATACTGCTGCTTTGCATGAATACTGGACTTTGCTGACCAATGTGCTGCAGCAGTATCATCACGCCACTCCTGTTCATTCTGAGGAAGAAATGGCTCTGCTCATGCGCCGCTTCCCCAAGGAAATCCGTTTGTTCGTGGTTAAGCACGAAGAGAGAATTACTGCTGGTGTTTTGGTGTTCCTGACACAGCAGGTGGCTCGTGTGCAATATATAGCAGCAGGCGAAGAAGGTCGTAAATATGGAGCCCTCGACCTCCTGTTCCGTCATCTCATAAATGACCGCTATCGTCAGATGGAATATCTCGACTTTGGAACGTCTATGGCAGAGGATGGAATAGAGCTGAATAGGGGACTGATGTTCCAGAAGGAAGGCTTCGGAGGAAGAGCTATCTGCTTCGACATCTATGAGGTTGACCTTGCCAGCAATATCATAGACCGTATGTGCGGCAGCGAACATAAGGCGCCCGAACGTCAGATTCGCTATCTCGACCTCAAGGCTTTAAATGATAGGTTCGAGCCTCGACTGACGCAGGCTATCGGTGAGGTTGTTAAGAGTGGATGGTATCTTTTGGGAGAGCACGTTGCCGAGTTTGAACAGCAGTTCGCTCAGTATTGCGGCACTAAGTATTGCATACTCGTTGGCAACGGAATGGATGCGCTTACCATTATCCTGCGTGGGTACAAACACCTGTTGGGATGGGAAGATGGTGACGAAGTGATAGTTCCGGCAAACACATACATTGCAACCATACTTGCTGTTCATGAGGCAGGACTCACTCCCGTGCTTTGCGAACCTTCGTTGCAGGATTATCTTATCGATGTTACTCGAATGCAAGACCTCCTGACAGAGCGTACGCGTGCCGTACTACCTGTACACCTTTATGGCAGGACGTGTAACATGAATGCCATCAACGAGTGGGCAAAGGCTAATGGCTTGCGTGTCATAGAAGATGCCGCACAGGCTCATGGTGCTGTTTATAAAGGTCGTAAGGCTGGCAATCTTGGAGATGCTGCAGGCTTCAGCTTCTATCCTGGAAAGAACCTCGGAGCATTGGGTGATGCAGGTTGTATCACTACTAACGACGAAGCACTTGCTAAGGTCGTAAGAATGATTGGTAACTACGGCTCGGCAGATAAATATATCAACGAGGTAAAGGGTAAAAACAGCCGTTGTGATGAGATGCAGGCTGCTGTTCTTAGCATTAAGTTGCCACATCTTGACGAAGATAACAAACGTCGCAGAGAGATTGCAAGACTCTACATAGAGAATGTCGATAACCCGCTAATCACGCTACCTACGATGCCGAAGAATGCCGAAGAATGCGTCTTCCACATCTTCCCAGTGCGCTGTCCGGCACGTCAGCAGTTGCAGGAATATCTGCGAACCAACGACATACAGACTCTCATCCACTATCCTGTAGCGCCACACAAGCAAAAGGCATTCAGCGAGTGGAATGGACAACGTTATCCGATAACCGAACGCATTCATCGCGAGGAGTTGTCCTTGCCCATAAGTCCCCTGCTCACAGATGCACAGGTGATGCGCATCATTGAACTGCTCAACGACTTCAACGTCGAACTATGACCCAGTGGGTGCATTTGCTTCGCGATTTTTGCGACTTGCTGAGTCCGCGCTATTGTGCAATCTGTGGTTCGCGACTGGGAACTTCCGAGCAGAAGGTTTGTACAAGGTGCCTGCTCACGATGCCATACGTTGGGGATATAGATTTCAATGACAACTTCGTAACCCGTCTGTTCTGGGGCAAACTGCCTGTAGAACGCGGTTACAGCTATATGTATTACAACAGAGGCGACAATTCCCATAATCTGCTGACACAACTGAAATACGTCCACAGGCTCGACATCGGACAATGGGCCGGACGTATGATTGCCAACGACCTGTTGCCCAAGGGGTTCTTTGATGGGGTAGAGTGCATAGTTCCTGTTCCCCTGCATTGGCGACGCCTCTTGAAACGGGGATACAACCAGAGCGAACAACTGGCTCGTGGGGTTGCGGAGGTCACAGGTCTGCCACTGTTGAAAGGCCATGTGCGACGCATCCGCAACAACCCTACACAAACCCACAAGTCAGCTGAGGAACGATACGAGAACGTCAAGAACCTGTTCCGTCTGAGACGACGCATACCATATCGTAACGTGCTTCTCATCGACGATGTGCTGACAACGGGTGCCACTATGGCTTCATGCATCAAGGCTATCCTTGAGGTGCAGCCGGAGACTCGTATCAGCGTGCTGACGATGGCGAAAGCATAAGCAGAAGGATTTTGCGGCCCATTTGATAGGATAATAACCAGCGGAAGAGAGAGTATTTCCAAGTGTAATGTTTATTAGGCAGAGGGAATAGTTCCATATTGTGAAGCCGCTGTATACTATCCTCCAGCGTTAGCCTGTCGCCCGTAAGACAAATGGTGTTGTAGATGTAATCCATCGTCAGCTGGTGGACGCGTCGGAGTAATGCCTGTTGTTTGTCCGCAGGTAATTCCATAGCTTTCTTCTGTAGAATGGAAATTACTTTCTCCATATCGTTCAGACGACGTGTGATATGGGTTTTGTTCTCAGTGTTCTGGATGGAGTCCGTTCTCTGCCGATAGTAATAGGCACAGGCATTTGTGGCTACAAACGACTGTGCACGAAGAATCAGTTGTGGGGTGAATTCTTCGTCCTCGTGCAGTATTCTACGATGGAAACGAAGCTCTCTTAATAACTCTCTCTTAAAAAGATGAATGCAGCAAATGGCTGATATGTTGTTGTTTAGCATGTAGTGTTGTCCTGTGACTGGCTTTGTGAATGATTCCTTTCTGTGGACTTTCCCTTCATCACTCGTAAAGGCAAATCTCAGCATATCAACATCGTGATTACGGCGTACATATGCGATACAAACGTTGTAAGCGTCAGTAAGAAGATAGTCATCAGAATCAAGAAACTGAATGTATGTTCCAGTAGCAATATCTAGACCAGCGTTTCGTGCTGCAGACAATCCCTGATTCTCCTGACGCATATATTTGATACTTTCCTTATGTATATTCAGGAGTGGCTGCGGGTCGATTGTGCTACCATCGTCAATGAGGATTATCTCTCTCTCTTCGGTCATCAATGACAGACGTAGCACGCTCGCGATACATTCTTGCAACATATCGAGTGGAACATTGTAAAAGGGTATAATGAAGCTTATCTTGAATGTTTCACCACCTTGTGCAGCAGCTTGTTCAGTATGCATAGTTGTTTTAGTCCTAAGAGATGCATCAGTTTAAGTTTCAGTGTGTTCCGATATGGTAGTATGGGCAATACCGGAGGCTCGCCTGTTAGTTCATATACATCGAGCTGTATGTTCAGCACGTGGGCATAGTATGCTGCGTAGTCTTTTCCTTGCAGCAACTGTTTCTCACAGTAGAGCACATGCAGATGCCCCTCAAGCAAATCGTTCAAAGCCCGCCCGTCGGCCGTATTAGTTATGCTGTTGGGGTTGTAGTTATAGTAGTATAGCCCTGTGTCTGTTGTTGCAACTTTCCGTGTGTGCTTTAGCAATAGGGGCAGGGTGTGCACGTCCTCGAATAGGCGTCCCTTAGGGAAGCAGACCTCGCTGAACAATTGTTTTCGATAAATTTTGTTCCATGCATAAGTATGTTTGTATGCCTCGCAACCTATCCAATATTCAGCCATGTTTGTGTAAACCTCAGGTCGGAACGTTAGTGTCTTCTCGAAGCTGCTGCCGTGATATACTTCTACTGGATATTCCAGAATATCGTAGTCGGGATGCTCATACATTATAGGAATTAGCTTATCCAAAGTCCCTTCTGCCAGATGGTCGTCGCTGTCAATGAACGTCAGCAGTTCGCCCTTTGCCGCTTCTATGCCTGTGTTGCGTGCCAAGCTCAGTCCTCCGTTAGCTTGGTGTATGACGCGAATGTGCGGATTATCTTGTGCCAGTTGGTCGCATATTTCGCCCGAACTGTCTTTCGAGCCATCGTCCACCAGTATTATCTCCCAATCGTCGAACGTCGTTATTTGGGCGCTGCTGACACATGTTCGCAGCGTGTTCTCTACGTTATATACGGGAATGATAATCGACAACTTCATATCTGCAAAGTTACAATAAATAAATTAAAAATTACGGATTACGGATTACGAATTACGAATTATGAATAAAAAATAAAGCTTACGCCTTTCTAAAACGAACAATTGAAGCGGGCACCTGCGAGAACCCAGATGCCAGGTTGGCGGACACAGCCGAGGTCGTAGTAACGCTTGTTCGTTATGTTTGTTCCCTTTGCAAAAATCTCGTAGTGCTTATCGGTCCATTGGAGCTTGAGGTCGAGGGTGGTGTAGGGACTGTAATTCCCCATTCGTTCCTGCCAACGAATACTCCAAGTCGCGTTGAGTTTTGAGTAGATTTTGTGGTTCAACGAAGCCACGAACTTATGTCGTAGATACTCCAAAGCATAATTGCTTTTGAAGATTATTTGGTTATCGCGACGATGTTGGTGTATGTAAGTGTAACCCACTGATAACGAGTGTATAAATATATCCTTCTTACAGAGTTGCTTGAAGTTGAGTTTAGTCTCTGCCTGTGCCCCCATATTGTCCAGTTCGAACGATGTTGAATGATAGGTATCGGTAGGTGTATACATCACCCAGTCAATCATGTTGTGCCCACGATTGTAGAACAGACGCAGAGTACCTTGAATACCCTGTCGCGTGTATCGTGTTCCTATCTGCATCGAGTGGTTTACCTCTGGTCTTAAGTCCGTATTTCCGTTGAGGGTAGGCGACTTGTAGTAGAGGTCTGTGAACGTAGGCAGACGAAACCCTTTGCTATACGAAGCGTAGAGTTTCCAGTTTGTCTTGGGACGATATGCTAGATCTATTCCAGGATAGAGGCGGAAGGAATAATCTATGGACGTATTCATATTGGCGATGAGGCCTGCCGAAAGAGTCCAATGGGAGAGCAGAACATTGTGTTCGAGGCTGAAACTGATGTTCGTGCGATTGTCCTTATGGTCGTACAAGATGCCGTTTTCTCCTCGCACGAGCACATATTCACTCGTGGTCAGGGGCTTTCCGAGATTGGTGCTGAGAATGCCTTCGTTCCTGACCTCTGCACCGATTGCAGTCTTGCCTGCAACCCACGAGAAATGCCCGTTGAGCCGTAGTCCGTATATGTCAGACATGTGGAAGTTTTCGCCGAATCGGTCTCTTCTCACCAGTTCGAAGTTATCGTACAAGCGGTTCCAGTATAGGGTGGGGAGGAAACGGAACTTTCCTTTTGTTTCAGCGCTGACACTCAGCAGGTAACGTTCGTTTCGCTCGAACTGGTCGGGATATGCTGCCGAGTAGAAAGTGTTGGCTCCGTAGGCTTTCTTAGACATACCGAACTGCCAGCGGAGGTCGAAGTCCTTGTGAGTGAAGTCCCCTTGATAATAAAGCTGCCCTTTGCGCCAGTCGTCGTTCGTTGTTCCTCCGTCCGAACGTCCCCCTCCTCCGCTCAGTCGGTTGGAAACCTTTCCGTAGGTGATGGCTATGCGTCCGTCGGCTTGGAATGTTCCGTACATTCCACCTTCGGCTCCTGCGGAAACGGTGCGAAGCGTATCTTGTCGTGTGACGATATTGATGCAGCCTCCGAACGAAGAACCGCCATATACGCGGCTGTCGGCTCCAGATAGAATCTCTATGCGCTCGATGTCCTGCAGACTTACTGGCAGGTCTGCCGACAAATGTCCCGTTTGTGGACTGCTGATGTTTACGCCGTTGAGGAGAAGCGTAATTTGGTCGAATGTGCCTCCGTCAATGCTGATGTCCGTTTGAATACCAAAGCCTCCGCGCTGACGGACATCTACGCCCGAGGCTAATTTCAATAAATCGTTTGTACTCTGTACGCCCGCCGCTTGAATATCATCGCGGGAAACTACGCTGACGATGCGAGCCGATTGCAATTGCGTCAGCGGAGCTAAGGAACCGCTGATTTGAATTTCGTCCAGCGTCCTTGTGTCGCCATCAGTCTCCTTGCTTGTCATTCGTTCTGTATCGGCCTGAATGGGTGTGACTGTGCTCAGTGTTGCAACTGACAAGACACCAATCTTCACCAATCGGCCCAAACTAGCGAATGCGCTGTATCCTTTATGCGAATACTGCTTCCAAGTGTAGGCTTTCCGGCTTTTCGTCCGTTCCTTATTCATAATTTGTTTTACATCTGTTTTGGAGTGCAAAGATACAAATTATTTTGATAAGTTGTATGGATGAAAACTTTTTACTATTTTTGTGCGCAGATAAATTTAAATATTCATTAACCTTACACAAACAAAGCTTATGAGACAAGAATGGAGAGGCTTCAAGGGCGTGAAATGGCTCGACGAAGTCAACGTTAGAGACTTTATCCAGAACAACTACACCGCTTACGATGGTGACGAGAGTTTCCTCGTAGGACCTACCGAGGCTACGAACACCCTTTGGGGTAAGCTTCAGCAGTTGCAGAAGGCAGAGCGTGCCAAAGGCGGCGTGTTGGATATGGAGACGGAAATCGTCAGTTCGATGACCGCCTACGGTCCCGGTTACATTGACCCAGAGACAAAGGACCTGGAGCGCATCGTCGGTTTGCAGACCGACAAACCTCTGAAGCGTGCCTTCATGCCCTATGGCGGCATCAAGATGGCTGAGCAGGCCTGCACAACGTACGGCTACCAGCCTTCAGAGAAGCTGCACGAAATCTTCACAAAATATTGCAAGACCCACAACGAAGGCGTATTCGATGCTTACACCGATGAGATGAAGCGCGTTCGTCACAACCACATTCTGACTGGTCTGCCCGATACTTACGGTCGCGGTCGTATCGTGGGCGACTATCGTCGTGTGGCTCTTTACGGTATTGACTTCCTTATCGAACAGAAGGAAATCGATAAGTACAACTGTGGTAAGCGCCAGATGAGCGAGGATATCATCCGTCTGCGTGAGGAAATCTCTATGCAGATAAAGGCTCTGAAGGAGATGAAGAAGATGGCTGAAATCTATGGCTACGACATCAGTCAGCCTGCTAAGAACGCCCGTGAGGCAGTTCAGTGGCTCTATTTCGGCTACCTGGCAGCCATCAAGACACAGAACGGCGCAGCAATGTCCGTAGGTCGTGTTTCTACCTTCCTCGATATCTACATCACCCGCGACCTTCAGGAAGGCACCCTTACTGAGGTTGAGGCACAGGAACTCATCGACCATTTGGTAATGAAGTTCCGTATGGTGAAGTTCGCCCGTATTCCTGCTTATAACGAAGTATTCTCAGGCGATCCCGTTTGGGCAACCCTCGAAGTTGCAGGTATCGGACAGGACGGTCGTCATCAGGTTACTAAGAACTGCTTCCGCTTCCTACACACTCTGGAGAACATGGGTCCCTCGCCCGAACCAAACCTCACTGTGCTCTATTCTCCTCGTCTGCCTGAGAGCTTCAAGCGCTATGCAGCAATGATTAGTGTGAAGACAAGCTCAATCCAGTACGAGAACGACGATGTGATGCGTCCCATCTGGGGTGACGACTACAGCATCTGCTGCTGCGTCAGCGCCACACAGACAGGTAAGGAGATGCAGCTCTTCGGTGCTCGTGCCAATATGGCTAAGACACTGCTCTATGCCATCAACGGCGGTGTTGATGCTAAGACACGCGAACAGTGCGGTCCTAAGTTCCGTCCCATCACTTCTGAGTATCTGACTTGGGAAGAACTGGAGCCTCGCTTCCGCGATATGCTGGAGTGGTTGGCAGACATCTATGTCAACACGCTCAACCTTATCCATTACATGCACGATAAGTACTTCTACGAGGCTGCCGAAATGGCTCTTATTGATACCGACGTGCGCCGTACTTTTGCAACAGGTATCGCTGGCTTCAGTCACGTAATCGACAGCATCTGCGCCGTTAAGTACGCAAAGGTGAAGATTATCCGCGACGAGACAGGTTTCAATGTTGACTATGTAACCGAAGGCGACTTCCCACGCTATGGTAACGACGATGATCGTGCCGACGAGGTAGCATTGTGGGTACTGAAGACCTTCCTCGCAAAGATTAAGCGTCACCACACCTATCGTAACTCAGAGCCCACGACCTCTATCCTCACCATCACCTCTAATGTGGTTTATGGTAAGTACACAGGCAACCTGCCCGATGGTCGTCGCGCCGGAGCTCCTCTGTCACCTGGTGCCAACCCAAGCTACGGTGCTGAGAAAAATGGCTTGCTGGCTTCGCTGAACTCTGTTGCAAAGATTCCTTACGAGTATGCACTCGACGGTATCTCCAATACACAGACTATCGCTCCCAGCACTCTGGGCACCAACGACGAGGAACGTGCACAGACTCTGGTTCGCGTAATGGACGGTTACTTCTCGAAGGGTGCTCATCACCTCAATGTGAACGTATTTGGTGTGGACAAGCTCCTCGATGCTATGGAGCATCCCGAGAAGCCCGAATATGCCAACTTCACCATCCGTGTCAGCGGATATGCCGTTAAGTTCATCGACCTGACACGTGAACAGCAGGAGGACGTTATCGCCCGTTCCGCTCATGAACGCATGTAATCCGACAACACCCCTCCAGGGGTTTGTACACTCATTCGAATCCTTCGGCTCGGTTGACGGGCCGGGGATTCGATTTATTGTTTTCCTTAAAGGCTGTGCAATGCGTTGTGCCTATTGCCACAATCCAGACACATGGAGTAGGGAAGGGGCAGAACGCTGGACTGCAGACGACATCTTGAACCGTGCCGAACGCTTCCGCGAGTATTGGGGCTCCGAAGGAGGAATCACCGTCAGTGGTGGCGAACCCCTGCTGCAAGCGGAGTTTGTGACCGAGCTCTTTGAGAAAGCTCACCAGCGAGGCATCACTACTTGCATCGATACCAGTGCCCAGCCTTATAAACCGGTCGAAATTTTCGACCACCTCTTCCAACAGTGCGATACAGTGCTGCTGGACATCAAGCACATCGACGATG
Source organism: uncultured Bacteroidales bacterium (assembly GCA_902781515.1). Lineage (GTDB taxonomy): Bacteria > Bacteroidota > Bacteroidia > Bacteroidales > Bacteroidaceae > Physcousia. The sequence continues at coordinate 93,483 of CACZJU010000005.1, forward strand.
AAGCACACAGGAAGTTGACGGGACATTCCAACCAAAACATCCTTGCTTGTGCCCGTAGGCTCAGCGAGCTTGGCGTACCCGTATGGATTCGTCATGTCCTCGTTCCAGGCATCACTGATGATGACGGAGCCTTGCATCGCCTGCGCGAGTTCCTCGACACACTCACCAACGTGCGCCGAATCGACGTATTGCCCTATCATACAATGGGCCGCTTCAAATGGCAACAACTCAACATTCCCTACACACTCGAAGACACTCCTGTGCCCACTGCTGAGCGCGTAGCTAATGCCCGAAATATCCTTAATGCATAATTAATAATTCATAATTGACAATTCACAATTGACAATGAAACGCCTCGTCCTTCTTATCCTTTCTCATTTTCTCATTCTCTCATTTTCTCATTTTCTGTTTGCTCAAGCAAACTACGACTTCTCGAAGCTCAAGATGGAGCAGCTCGACAGAGGTGTGGTTGCCGTTCGTGCCTCGCAAGACAGCGTAATGGTTTCGTGGCGATATCTGCGCGAAGACCCAATGAACACGGAGTTCGACATCTATCGCAACGGAAAGCTCATCGGACATCGTAATGCCCAAGAGAGCACTTCGTTTATGGATTACAATCCAGCCAACAAGAAGGCGACCTATGAGGTAAAGGTGACGGGAAGCAAGGATAAGACGAAGAGTTGTTGGACATTGCCTGCCGATGCTCCTGTAGGCTATATCGACATTCCCTTGCAGAAGCCCACAGGCTACAAGGATGTCAACGGCAAGGATGTGGAATACATTGCCAACGATGCTTCGGCAGCCGACCTCGATGGCGACGGGCAGTTGGAAATCATCCTGAAGTGGGACCCTTCGAACTCTAAGGACAACTCGCAATCTGGCATCACAAACAATACTTTCATTGATGCCTACAAATTGTCAACTGGTAAATTGCTTTGGCGTATCGACCTCGGAAGGAACATCCGCAGCGGTGCCCACTATACGCAGTTCATGGTCTATGACTTCGATGGTGACGGACGTGCCGAACTAATATGTAAGACGGGCGACGGAACCATAGACGGTAAGGGAAAGGTTATCGGCGACCCTAATGCCAATCATGTGCGTCAGCCAGACACCAACGAATATCAGGCAAACGGCAATCCGGGCGAACAGTTCCGAGGTCCGGGCTGGCCTAACAATATGGACCGCAAGGCAGCACGCGGCGGTTTCATCTATAAAGGTCCTGAATACCTGACAGTATTCGAAGGGGCAACGGGAGCAGAGATACATACTGTCGATTATGTTCCTGAAAGAGGTGAGCTGAGAGGGTGGGGCGACAACTACGCCAATCGCAGCGACCGCTTCCTTGCCTGCGTTGCCTATCTCGATGGAGTTCATGCTTCGGCAGTAATGTGTCGCGGTTACTACACACGCACGGTGCTTGCCGCTTGGGACTTTGACGGTAAGCAGTTGAAGCAGCGCTGGGTATTCGACTCAAATGAACAAGACCGCATGTATGCCGGACAAGGCAATCATAATGTACGAGTCGGAGATGTTGACGGCGATGGACGCGACGAGATAACCTACGGCTCTATGGCTGTTGACGATGATGGCAAGCCGCTCTATTCCACAGGCTTCGGTCACGGCGATGCTATGCATCTGACCAGTTTCTTCCCTCTCGACGACCGCCTGCAGCTTTGGGACTGTCACGAGAACAAACGCGACGGTAGCGATTTCCGTGATGCAGCAACAGGCAAGGTACTTTTCCAACTGCCCGACAAGACAGATGTTGGACGTTGTATGGCTGCCGACATCATTGCCGACAACCCAGGACTGGAGATGTGGAGTAGTCGTAGTGGTGGTATTCGCAATGTGAAGGGTGAAGTTGTGGACAGCCTCGCACGCGTTCCTATTAATTTCGCTGTGTGGTGGGACGGGGACCTTACACGTGAGATGCTCGACCACGAGACCGTTTCAAAGTTCATACCCTCGCAGCATGCTTGTCGCACTTTGATGCAGATGGAGGGTTGCCAGTTCAACAACGGCACAAAGTCTAATCCCTGTCTTGCTGCCGACCTCATCGGCGACTGGCGTGAGGAAGTGCTTGTTCGCACTCGCGACAGTCAGCACCTGCGTCTCTATGTTACTCCCATATCTACTCCCTATCGTTTCCACACTTTCCTGCAAGACCCTGTCTATCGTCATAGCATCACGACTCAGAACGTAGCATACAACCAGCCCACGCAGGTTGGCTTCTACTTTGGTGCCGAACTCCTCGGCAGCGGCCGCCTCTTCCGCGGCTGGCACTTCATAAATGATAAATGATAAATGATAATATTGATGAACCTCTATTTAAATCACTTAAAAATGATTGTGACGAATTAATAAAGATATTAACAGCAACAATTAAATCCTCTAAAGATAATAACTTATGAATGCAAACTATCCAACCAACAGCCGCAAGGTCTTATTTATTATTTATTATTTATTATTTATTATTTCTGCGCAAACAGTTGCGCAGACTCGAATCGTGTCGCCAGACGGACTGACGTATGCCGACGTGCGGATGGACGATGGTAAGTTGTCGTATTCGGCTGGTTATCGCAAGGTGGTGAAGAAAGACACAGTGGATGTTCGTATGATTGAGGATTCTCCTCTGGGCCTCTACACCAACGTGGCAGACTTCTCACGCCATCTGACACTAAAAGGCACTGAAGCGAAGCGCATTCATAATGACTACAGGTTGTGGCAGTCGAAGCAGAGCCATGTGGTGAACGACTACGAGCAGCGCCGCTTCACGCTCACTACTCCACAGGGAAAGACCTTCGTTGTCGATTTTCGTGTTGGTAATAACAACATAGCCTATCGTTACGACATTCCCATTCAGGGCGAGACAATGGCAATTGTGGTTACTGGCGAGGCTTCGGGCTTCCGTATGCCCAAAGGCACTACTACATTCCTCTGTCCGCAATGCAACTCAATGTCGGGCTGGAAGCGCACAAAACCTTCTTACGAAGAGGAATATACTCCCGATGCTCCAATGGGAACACCCTCGCGCTATCGTCAGGGCTACACCTTCCCCTGCCTCTTCCACGAGGGCGACAAGGGTTGGGCACTCATCAGTGAGACAGGTCTCGACAGTCGTTATTGTGGTTCTCACCTGAGCGACTGCAGTGCCGACGGAACATATCGCATAGCCTTCCCTATGGAGGGTGAGAACAACGGCATCGGCTCCACAAGCGCACAGTTCGGACTACCCGGCTCCACACCTTGGCGCACCATCACTTTTGGTTCTACCCTGAAGCCCATCGTAGAAACCACGCTTCCTTGGGACGTAGTGGAACAACTCTACGAGCCCAGTTTCAAGTACAAGGGAGGCCGTAGTTCATGGTCGTGGATTATCTGGCAGGACGCCAGCATCAACTACAACGATCAGGTTTCGTTCATCAATCTTGCTTCCGACCTCGGTTGGGAGTATTGCCTTATCGATGGCGGTTGGGAGACGAACATCGGTCGTGAGCGTATGGAGAAACTCTTCGACCTCTGCAAGGAGAAGGGCATAGCACCGTTCGTATGGTACAACTCCAACGGCGGTTGGAACGATGCTCCACAGTGTGCAAGACACCGTATGGACAATCCTGTAGTGCGCAAGAAAGAGATGCGTTGGTTGCACGAGCACGGAGTTAAAGGCATAAAGGTCGATTTCTTTGCCGGCGACAAGCAGGAGACCATCAAGCTCTACGAGCAGATACTCTCCGATGCCAACGACTACGACCTGCAGGTGATTTTCCACGGCTGCACAATACCTCGCGGCTGGGAACGTATGTATCCCAACTATGTCAGCAGCGAAGCTGTTCTTGCCAGTGAAAACCTCGTCTTCAGTCAGCACTTCGACGATATGGAAGGCTTCAACGCCACACTCCATCCCTTCTGTCGCAATTCTATCGGTTCTATGGAGTTCGGAGGTACCGTTCTGCAGCAGCGCCTCAATCGTGGCAACAACGGCGGCACAACTCGTCGCGTCAGCGATGTCTTCGAACTGGGAACGGCAATCGCTTTCCAGTCCAGCGTACAGAACTTTGCTCTCACACCCATGAACCTCGACGAGAAGGTGACACCGAAGTTCGAAATCGACTTCATGCGTCAGGTGCCAACCCTTTGGGACGAAACATGTTTCATCGATGGCTATCCAGGTAAGTACATTGTCTTGGCTCGTCGTAGCGGCGACCGTTGGTATGTATGTGCCCTCAATGCTCAGAAACAGACTCTCGACCTCAACCTCACTCTCCCCATGCTTGCCGGAAAGCAGGTAACGTGGTTGAGCGACGGAGCCGATGGCAAGTCACCTTCTGCCCAGCCTTTCACCCTCGACAAGCGTGGAACCTTCCGCGCCTCCATTCCTGCCGAATGTGGCGTAGTCCTCTATTAATATCCATCTTATGCTCAAAAAACTAAAAAGCATATTCAAGACCAACTGGCTCGCTACCTTCCGTCTCAACCGTAATGCCGGAGGGTGGAAAGCCGTTCTGCGTATGCCCATTAAGGTCTATGGTCCTTTGAAGTTGACACTCGCTGGCAAGATAATCCTTCCGCCCGATGCCGAAAGGGGGACTGTCGTCATCAACTCTGTTCATGAGGACTACACAGCCCTTACTGGCAAGTCGGAATTGAGTATCAGTGGTGTATGCAAGTTCGGCGGCTTTCTTCGCATAGGTGGCGACTCTTGCATCATTGTCGGCAAGGATGCGTTGCTGGAGATAGGTTCCGATACATATCTGGGACGCGACACACAGATTCATTGCTATAAACACGTTTCTATTGGCAACGGAGTGTTTGCAGGAGAGACATACATCAGCGACAGCTCATTCCACCCAATATATAATAAAGGAATAGAAAAAGCGATGGAGGGTGAGGTGCTGATTGGCGACGGAGTCTATATGGGCTTCCGCACCACTTTGCTCAAGGGCACAGTCATTCCTCAAGGCTCCGTAGTAGGAAGTGGGGCAGTCTGCACCTCCGACTATAGTCAGCACGGAGCCGCCCAACTCCTCATCTGCGGCAACCCCGCCGTCGTCACCGCCCACTCCGTCACCGCCCGCTTCTAATCTCTAGCCCCCACGTATATGCACAAGACACAACCTCAACAACAGTATCTGGACTTTGATGAGTATATCCGTCAAGGAGAACCGGAGAAGAAGGAAAGAGCTGAAGCTTGGCGAGTGGCTATTGGTCTGCAGGCTGTGGATGGGTTGAAGACCTCAGAGTATCTGCAAGAAACTGCACGCAGGAACATTGAAGGTGAAATCACCATCGATGAAGCACGCGAACTGGTAAAGGAATACTACATCAAAAAGACGACTCACGATAAGGACGATGAGGACAAGGAAGAGGCAGACCGTGTGTCGAGCAATATTCCTGGTATTTCTGCAATGCTTTGGTACGTGCAAATTATCGCAATGTGCGAAAAGGCATCAATGCAGAACCGATATTCCTTATACGCTTCTTCCGCAATCTTTTGTTGGGTGAAACAAATGAGCTAAAGAACAGATACATGATCATCAATCCACCTGAGGAATGGAAAATGCCTGAAAGCTACAGGACAAGTACAGGACAAGCTCAGGACAAGTTATACACAAAAAATCCAAACATCGTAAAACTTGTGCAAGTGATTGGTGAGCAGGAGTTGTCAGTTAAAGAGATGATGAGTGGAGTGGAGCTGAAAGGACGTGATAATTTCCTAAATCTTTATCTCAATCCAACCATAGATGCTGGTTATGTCCGTCTGCTTTATCCTAAATCACCTCGACATCCCCGCCAAAGGTATCTGCTAACAATGAAGGGACAGATGCTATATAAAGACCTTGCAAAATAATTGCGAAAAAGTTTGGAAGTTTCATGGAAAATTACTTCTTTTGCAGGCGAAAGTTAGAAAAAGTGAGTAAAATTACATAAAAATGAACTTTCGTGTGCAAAAGCATGAGAATAGAAAGAGATATAATCAACCAGTTCAAAGCATGGAAGGAGGCATCCGACAGGAAGCCCATCCTGCTGAAAGGAGCCCGTCAGATTGGTAAGACGTGGGCGATGGAGACGTTTGGACGTGAGTACTTCAAATATTGTGTCAAGTTCGACTTCGACCGCCAACCTGAACTGAAATCGGTATTCAAGATGTCGAAGGACCCGCAGCGACTCATCAAGGAACTGACGCTCTATTGCGAACAGCCTATCATTCCGGGTGAGACGCTGATGATTTTCGATGAGATACAAGAGTGCGAGGAGGCGCTTAATTCTCTAAAGTACTTCTGTGACGAAGCCCAGCAGTATCACATCATTGCCGCTGGTTCGCTTCTGGGCGTGGCTGTCAAGCGGCGTAAGATGACCGTTCCTGTGGGAAAGGTCAGAATCATCAATATGTACCCCGTAACGTTCAAGGAGTTCCTACGGGTCAGCGATGTTCGCACCTACGAGTATATCGAATCGGTGGACGAAATACACCATCTGCCCGAAATCATCATGAATAAGTTGCGCACTGAGTATCGTCGCTATCAGGTCTGTGGCGGTATGCCCGAGTCCATCGTGGCGCTGTTGGAAGACAAGGGTATCGGTGAGGTGGAGATGGCTCTGCAAGGCATTCTCGATCTCTATGAGCTGGACTTCGCCAAGTATGCTGAGCCGCGTGATATTCCGCGTATTCATGCCGTATGGCACTCGCTGCCCGCCCAGTTGTCGAAGGAGAACCGCAAGTTCGTGTGGAAGGTTATCAAGACAGGCGCCCGTTCCAAGGACTACGAGGATGCCCTGATGTGGCTGGAGGATGCTGGTATGATTCATCGCATCTTCAGTATCAGCAAGCCCGGCATGCCCCTGTCGGCCTACGAAGAGACGGACGCCTTTAAGGTCTATGCCTGCGACTGTGGTCTGTTGCGTCGTCTGGCTCATCTGCCTGCAATTGTTGTCACCGACCCCATTGCCAATTATACGGAGTTCAAGGGCGCGATGGCCGAGAATGCCGTTCTGCAGTCCATCATGCCCTTCATGGACGACCAGAAACCCTATTATTGGACTTCGCCAGGCACGGCGGAAGTGGAGTTCATTATCCAGTGGGATGACGAGATTATTCCAGTAGAGGTCAAGGCAGAGGAGAATATCAGCGGCAATAGCCTTGCCGTCTATACGAAAACATACGAGCCCCGTCACCGCATACGTTTCTCAATGCTAAACCTCCAGTACAACTGCGGCCTGCTTAGCAGTCCAGTACCATTGGCAGGTTGGCTCGACAAGTGGATGGAGATGATATGATGCATTGAACAAACATAGTACATACTTCCCTTTATAGTTTCGATGCGAAACATTATAAAATCCTATATGAATCATGACATATCTCAATCACTTCCACAAAGAAGCATCGGAACGCAAGATACGGAAAATTGCTGAATCGCAGCAATCTCCGATGAACTCGAGCGACTTTGCTCAGTACATGAAACACAATGTGGAGATAGCCTCGAAGATGTAACTGCCTTTGAGGTAGAGATAAAGAGCCATAGGCCATAGCCTTTCCGTCCACAAAGCGGAGAGGCTTTTTCTTTGCGCCCGAAACATTTTTCCGGTTCCTTTTTCCTATTTAAAAATAAATTCGTAATTTCGTAGCCAAGTACGTCCAAGTGCGCATGGGTAAAATGAAAATCGAACATAAATATGAACGAGATACAATTTCTATTATATGATTTACCAGATAATGAGGGCAATGTACAGGTAGTCATAAAGAGTGGTACTATCTGGATGACACAGAAAGCAATGGCAAGGCTGTATGCTGTTAATGTGCCTGATATCAGCAAGCACCTTAAGAATATATATGAAATTGGCGAACAGAAGGTTGAGACAACTGTTTCCAAAATGGAAATAGTTCAGCAGGAGGGCAAACGAATGGTTAATCGTGAGCAAACATTATATATGCTCAAGACCATCATTGCTGTTGGCTATCGTGTTAATTCAGAAAAGGCAACAAGGTTCCGTGCATGGGCTACAGATATCCTTGATGAATACGTACGTAAGGGTTTTGTACTCGATGATGAACGATTGAAACAAGGCGAGACGGTATTTGGGGAAGACTATTTCCGTGAACTGTTGGAACGTGTTAGAAGCATCCGTGCCAGTGAGCGACGTATATGGCAACAGATTACCGATATCTATGCAGAGTGTTCTACCGATTATGACAAGAGCTCCCAGACTACGCATGATTTCTATGCCATGATACAAAACCGTTTCCATTATGCCATCACGGGGCAAACGGCAGCAGAAATTATCTATACCAAGGCTGACCATACAAAGGAGAATATGGGATTACAGACTTGGAAAAATGCACCAGATGGACGTGTGTTAAAGTCTGATGTAACTATTGCAAAGAACTATTTGCAGCAGAGTGAGATTCGTCGATTGGAGAGGGCTGTTACAGGATTCTTCGACTATATTGAAGATTTGATTGAGGATCACAACACATTTAATATGCAGCAATTCTCTGAGAGCGTTACTGCATTCTTGGAGTTTCGTAAATATCGTATTTTACCAGACAAGGGTAAGATCTCAAAGGCTGAGGCAGACGCAAAGGCTGAAGCAGAGTATGATATATTCAATAAGACGCAGAATATTGTGTCCGACTTTGACAGAGAGGTCAAAAGAATGTTGGAAAATACAAAAGATGATTAACCCTCAACCATTAAACTGAAGAACAGGCAATAGATTAGACATAAAGACAGAAGCGTCCGTTAGGGCGCTTCTTTTGTTTTAATATAGAGACTTTGCGAAACATCTATAGTAACATAGGCTATTCAATATAGTGACTTCGGCTATTTACTATAGTGACTTCGGCATTTCACTATAAAACATTTTGGGGCTTTTGTTTTGTGCAAAAAATATAAATGACTAAATTTGCAGTGTCAAGCCCAATGCCGAGAGCCCAGAGGGGACGAGAGGCGGGTGAGACACATACATATTGAAAGGCGTATCTTACGCTTTGGTTTGACGGTATAAGAACTTCGCAACCTCTACATGTCAGTCAAAACAAAGCAACAAAGAACGCCCATCGGGATGTATATATTCCTATACTGTATTATAGTATAGGTTTACTATATGCATCATTCGTGGGGCTTTCGGCGTTGCTCGGTTCGACTGACAGGGCAATGCGAAGGCCTTTATACCGTGGACTGGGCAAAAGACTGGCTCCACGTTTTTCTTTTTGTATGCTTACTAACCTTAAAACTAATAACATCTGCCGTAGGAGCTAGGGAAGAAATGAATGCAATGATTATGTTTTTAAAATGGCTCTCAAGGATGTTTTGTTTCCTTTTCGCTACCCTTCTACCTTTTGTAGGAAGTGCTCAGACATATACATTAAATGAGCAATGGGTATCTTGTGGCAATTCGTGTAAGTTGCTTGATCCCTATTATAGCGAAGGCGTTTCCTTTGAATGGACTGGAGGCCAAAAGGAAGGCAAGGCTCATGGCATCGGAAAAGCAACAAAATATGTGAATGGCAAATACGAATCCACGTATGAAGGAGAATACAAGAATGGCATTCGTGAAGGATTCGGAAAGTTTACACATGCTGATGGTTCCGTGAAAGAAGGATATTTCTCGAATGGACAGTTGATGGGCAAAGGTACAATGATAGATGATGATGGAAATTCATACGAAGGAAACTTTGTCAACTATCGTGTACATGGAAATGGAAAATATAAGATGGCAAATGGCTCAACCTTTGAAGGATGGTTCGTTGCAGACAAACCCTACACAGGAAAGCTTACCAATTATGATGGCTCCATTATTTATCTTCAAGAAGGAAGTCCTGTAGAAAAAATAGTCGAAAAGAAAAGTGACTACAAACCCAAAATAGGAGTAAGGGTAACCGAATACTTTGACAAGGAGTGGAACCGATGTCAGGCAAAAGGAGCAGCATATTATCGTCTAATAACATACGAAGCACCCAATAAGCCTAAAGGAATTATAAAAGACTACTATATTACGGGGGAACAACAAGGAGACTTTTATGCTGTGTATATGGATTATGCTGACGAAGGAAAGAATTTCTTTGAAGGAGAAGCTAACTGGTATTACAAGAGTGGAAAACTTGAAAAGAAATGCTACTTCAACAACAGCAAGCTAAATGGTCCAGAAATATCATACTTTGAGGATGGAACAGTTCAAAGTTCAGCAAATTATAACCATGGGGTGTTTGATGGAACAATGATAGCGTACTATCCTAATGGAACGCCTCGCATTGTTGCCAACTATGATAGTGGAATTCTAAAGAACAACAAATATCTTCAAATTTCTGAAGATGGTACGGCTTTTCTCGTTTACAATGAGAACTTCATCAAAAATCGTGACTCATGGGAATATAATGGCGTAAATGGAAAACTTATAGTAAACTCGGATAATACCATCAGCCTTCATGTTACTCCTGGAAGAACCGTTTCTGGTGGCATATACACAGGTTTCTCACCAACAGGAAACAATATCATAAGCATAATGACCCATCGTAAAGCAAAAGATGAAAACATTGTGGGGCTTTTATTTGGATTTAAAGACTGGGATAACTATTGCGGAATCTTTATATCTGGTAGCCAGTATGCTATCCAATACGTTAGGAATGGTCGACAGTTGGCTCAGGAAAAGTGGAAGACCTCTGCGGCTATAGAGTCAGAAGTTAATACACTAAGCGTCGTAAATAATGGCAACACTACTGGCATATACATTAACGACGAGCAAGTGGAGGAATTTGAACGGCTTAGATATGAAGGATCTACTTGTTGTGTGACCGCTGCCAATCAAGGAGAACAGACTTGCCAGTTTGATGCTGCGGAGTTGTCTGTTTCAGAACTCGTTGACGCTGACAACTTACCAAGTGAATACCTTCCCAAGCAAAGCGCTAATGGGGGATGGACTTCAAGCGGATCAGGTTTCTTCATCTCTGAGAATGGTTATGTTGCCACAAATTATCATGTGATTGAAGATGCCAAAGCAATAGAGGTGTCAATAGTAAGAGATGGGGAATGGAAACACTACCAAGCAAAAGTTGTCCTTTCAGATAAGCAAAACGATCTGTCTATTATAAAAATTGAAGATTCCTCTTTCAAGCCTCTTCCCACCATCCCATATAATTTTTCCACCTCCATTAAAGACACTGGAAGTGAAGTATTCACCTTGGGTTATCCAATAGCAGATGTCATGGGCGATGAAGTGAAGTTCACTGATGGCAAGATAAGTTCCAAAACAGGTATTCAGGGTGATGTCACGGTATATCAAATCTCTGTTCCCATTCAGCCTGGTAACAGCGGAGGCCCGTTGTTCGACGATAAGGGATGCCTTGTGGGAATTACATCTTCAGGGCTGAATCGAGATTATTTCAAAGCCGAGAATGTAAACTATGCCATCAAATCATCCTATCTTAAGGCGTTAGTTGATGCCATGCCACAACCAGTCCGTTTACAGACCAATGCTGACATTGCCAACAAACCTCTGACTGAGAAAATAAAATTATTCCAAGGATATATGACATATATTAAAGTAAAATAACTGTTTAACATCTAAAACTTTACAGCAATGAAAAAGATTCTATTTTCAGTTGTAGCATTACTGCTCACATCAACATTGTGGGCACAGGAGATTGAGAAGAAACAAGAACTAAAAGGTGAAGTGTCAACTTCGCTTTCTGCTCTTCGTTTAGCCACCGATTTGGTGAAGTATGGTTATTCGCAGCAGTCTGCAATGCCTTTAGTTCAAGCATTACAGATTCTCAATGAGAATCCCACCCAGCCTCTAAAGTCAGAAAGAGAAGGTGATAAAGCAGACACATCTAAAGCAGATGGAAAAACTGGAACTGTTTCGCTTGACTACGATAAGATCTTGGCTGACGCTAAAGAGTTTGCTGAAGGGGATGAGACCCTTTTGAAACTCATAGCACAAATAGAAGAGGATGGCAAAGGCAGTCATCGTGGCGCAGTAAATGGCCCATCAAAGACATACGAAGCTGTAAATGGGAATAGCACGGACACATACCAAATTAGTTTTGTCGCAAACTATCTTGCAGAAATAGTTGTATCAGGTGATGGCGACACAGACCTTGATTTGTATGTCTATGATAGTAATGGGAATCTCATCGTAAAAGATGATGATTACACAGATGACTGCTATGTTCGATGGGTACCAGCATGGACAGGCCGTTTCATTGTGAAGATTGTTAATCGAGGACCTGTGTACAATAGATATGTACTATTAACCAATTAAAACCGTGTTGTGCCTCTGCCACTAAACGACAGAGGCACAATCATAAAAAGCTTATGAGAAAGTGTCGATTAGTGCTTGTTTGTGCATTATTACTGATTAGCCCTATCATTCTGAATTACCTTCTCTCACGCAATGCCCTTTGGAATTACACTGTTGTTGGAGAAGGGAAGGATTGGCTTCCTTATTATGGCAGCATAATGTCTTCCATTGCAGCTTTTTATATTCTCTATCAAACATTGATGCAGAATAGAAATCTCGCTCTACTTTCTCATAAACACGAAGAGTTAAAGCTTTTGAAAAGAGATATAGCAAGAATCATCTCGAGTATAGATTTAACTCAGATAATCGAAAATAGCCTATATGTTGATGGTTTTAATTGTACACAGGAATTATTAAGGCTGAATGCCTTAGCTCAGTATTATACAAAAGAAAGTAACGCTGTATTTTTAGTGTATGGCAATTCTAACGATGAGTATGCTCTTGATTTTTGTAACGCTTTCTGTACCATAATTGATTCTATAGTAAAAGAAGACATTGACGAGATGACAAGAACATTAGTCGAGCTACGTTCTAACACTATAACGAAAGATGAATACAAACAACGATTGTTGGTAGTCGCCAAAAGAATCACAGAAGAACGCCAGCAATATTACAAGGAATTTGTTTATCCTTCGGCTCAAAGATATTTGATGAATGAAGAAAAAAAGTATAGCAATCTCATAGAGAAATGATAAGAAAAAGTTCTTTTATAATGTTATTTTTGTTATGTTGTCGAATCTTGATATTCGGACAAGACAATAGAACTACGGAGTTGGAATCATATAAAGACTACTTGGTATTAGATAGCCTTGCATTATATCATTTTGAATTGGGAAATGATTCTATAGCAAAATCAATATGTGAAAATTCTCTTGTGATTAAGGAACGTATTTATGGTAGAAAGTCATCTCATTATGCAACATCACTTAGCCTGTTGGCTGAAATAGAATTAGATCTTGATAATGATTCTATTGCTTTATCATATGCAAAAGAATCGCAAACAATCAGAAAGTTCGTATTAGGAGAAAAAAACGTAGATTTTGTTAATTCTCTTAATGTTTTAGCAGAGATTTATTTCTCAATGGCTAGATATAAAGAAGCGCAAAATTCGGCATTGAACGCATACAGAATCTGCAAAAAGTACGTGACACGAGATAATCCAGAATACGCGAGATGCATAAATTCCTTAGCTTTGTCAAAATATGCGCAAGGATGTTATAACGAAGCTATTTTTTGGGGCACAGAATCTCTAAAACTAAGAGAAAAAGCGCAAGGTAGAGAGAGTGCTGATTATTTGCAATCCTTAGGTAACCTTGCTGCATATAATTCGTATGCAGGGAATTATGTGGAAGCTATAAGATTAGGGACGGAGCAAGCGCAGATTCTAAAGAGCAAATTTGGGCCAAATCATTTGGATTATGCCAATTGCCTTAATAATCTTGGTTTTTTCAATACCGAATTGGGAAATTATACGGAAGCCCTCCGTCTATTCAACGAGGCTTTAAGTATAAGAAAAGTAAGTCTTGGAACCGAAAATCCAAGATATGGTATGACTTTGAACAACATTGCTTTCTGCCATTCAGAATTAGGACACAAACAATATGCAGTTGAAATTGGAGAGGAAGTAGTAAAACTCTACAAATCAATATATGGAAGTAATCATAGTGATTGTGGAATGGCATTAACTAATCTTGCCATATATTATAGTGATAATGGCAATTATGAAAGGGCCTTAGCGTTATCAAAAGAGGCAGCTGAGATTTACAGAAATATCTATGGTGATAATCATCCTGATTATGCTTTAGCACTTGGGAACATTGCCAAAGTTCTCTTTTTCATGGACGATTACTCAGACGCTTATCGTTTCTCAGGGAAGGCCTTACAGATTAGAGAAAAGGCACTAGGTCTTAATCATCCAGATGTTGCCGTATCGCTAAAAGGCCAGTCATTTTATGCCTATTATTTAAAGAAATACAAGGAGGCATTTGAGTTAGAGCAACGCTCAACAGATATTCTTTCACAGCATATAAGGTTCAATTTTTCACAAATGTCTTCTTCAAGGCGGAAGCATTATTGGGAAACTCACAAAAATGAGTTTTGTGAGTTTTTACCATCAATAGTTTTTTATTATCAAAATCCAGAGTCAATCTCAGAATTATATGACAAAACTGCTCTATTTGCAAAAGGCATTTTGCTTACTACAGATGTTGAAATGCGTGAGATTATAGCTAATAGTGCAGATTCTTTATTGCTAGATGATTATATGCATCTAGTGTCAAACAAGGATTCTTTTAACAAATTGGCAGAAACTCATGAATATAATGAAGCATATTTGGACTCTCTTAAATTAGTTATTCAAGAACAAGAAGATAAGATTATTGCAAAAAGTAAAATATATGGTAATTTTACTCATAATTTAAATGTCTCATGGAAAGATATTAAAAAGAGGCTGAAGGACGATGAAATAGCCATTGAGTTCTTGGATTTTCCTGTAGGAACAGATAGTGTGATGTATGTAGCACTTACGATAAAGAAAGGTTATAGTAGTCCTCACTTGACACCTTTATTTGAATTGAAACAACTAAAGAGCATTCCCGAAAGACTCTACTATACAAAATCAAAATTAGGAGAATTGATATGGGGGCCACTTAAGAAAGAACTTGAATTCATAAATAAAATTTATTTTTCCCCATCAGGGCAATTGCACAATATTGGAATAGAATACTTACCATTAAATGCAAAAGAAAACATACACGATATGTTTTCCTTTTGTCGTTTGTCGTCGACTCGCCAACTTGTTATCGCAAAGGAGGATACAAAAGGAAAAGGATACGTCATTTATGGTGGAATCAATTATAATGAAAGTGATACAACATCTTTTCAGACAACAGAAAAGAATCGAAGTAATTACCTGAAAACACATTCATTTAGGAATGAATCCATGGATTCTTTAGCGTTAAGAAACAACTTTGATTATTTGGAAGGAACAAAAAAAGAGGCCGACCAGATAGTTTGTAACCTACAAGAACGTAGCATCCCCTATAAGTATTATTATGGTAAGGAAGGAACTGAAGAATCATTCAAATTCCTTAGTGGCACTCGTCCCCTTTTGATTCACGTCGCAACACATGGTTTTTATTTATCAGAGACAGATGCCGTTGTGTCAAACTTTGCCAAAGCAAGAGCTATAATTGACAGCAAAGCTATTCCTCATGAGGATAAACCGATGACTCGTTCCGGTCTTTTGTTTGCAGGGTGTAATCATACCTTAAATCATGAACAGCTATTCACAAAAGCGGAAGATGGTATTTTAACTGCTCAAGAAATATCCTGTTTGGATTTAAGGGGGCTAGAGTTGGTCGTCTTGTCTGCGTGTCAAACAGGACTAGGTGACATAACTTCAGGAGAGGGTGTCTTTGGCCTACAGCGTGGATTTAAAATGGCGGGGGCAAATACGCTAATCATGAGTTTATGGGAAGTGTCTGATAAAGCTACCGAGATTCTTATGACAACTTTTTACGATAATTATTTGAGTGGCATGTCAAAACTTGACGCATTTTCCAAAGCACGTGAAGAAGTTCGAAGGAATTGTTCGCCTCGTCAAATAAAACCTGACTGGGCTGCATTTGTTATGCTTGATGGAATTAACTAAGGAGAAACAAAATGAAAGAAGTAGTTCGGGAATTAGAAAACATTAAGAAACACTCAAATCTGATAAGCATTGGGAAACGAGTTTCAAAGGTCTATGTGTACAAATACATGACCTTAAAAACTGCTGTGACTTGCCTCAATAACAATACATTCATGTTTAGTCTTCCACCAACATGGAAAGACCCTTATGAATCTCGTTTTTATAATGCGGACTACCATAAAGTTGAAAAGCATCCTTTTGACAAACGCCTATTTGCTTGTTGTGTTACAGAGAACAAATTAAGCGAATCTGCCTGGAGAATGTACACAGATGAGCCAAATGAGCCTTGTGTGAAATTCTGTATTTGCATCGGTCAATTAAGGAGATACTTGAACATCTATGCTAAATTGCATGGAGCTACGCTTTATGAGGGTAGAATAAACTATTCTCTAAATGATAGTGAGATAGATGGACTACATTTGCGATTATCAGCTCATTACCATTCTTTTTTCGATAATTTCGGTCTTCCTGAATATTTAAACTTAATGTTGTTAAAGAGGCATTTGTTCTATTACGAGGGAGAAATTAGATATATGCTCATGGGCGGATCTTTAGACTTCTTGAAAGAACATCTATTTATTGAAATCCCCTGGAGCATGTGCCTGAGTAAATTATCTATTGATGCTCAAAATCCTGCAGATGAGGAGGTCTTACGGGAAGCATTGGAGAAGAATTCTGAATATTGTATGCACAAATACTCGCTTCAATATAAGCCATATGTTCCAATAGAATTAGAGAATATATACAAACCATTTAAGCCAATTACTATTGAGAAATGAAAAAAGCTATAATAGTTCTCACCGCCATAATGCTCTTAGTTAGTTGCCAAGAGCAAAAGACTCCAGAACAATTGTTCGAGGAACGAGCATCTGGAGTGGTTGTCATTTTGAATGAGTTTTACTATGAATTGAAGCTTCCTAATGGCAACAAAGTCTATTTCACAGGGATAGACTCAGATGGTGATTTGGAGAATTTTACTCCTGATGAAGAACAGATTAAGAAGAATCGTCAGATAATGACGGGAACTGGATTCTTTGTTGACAACAAAGGTACCATTATGACAAATCGTCATGTGGCTCAACCGCAGTTGGATAAAACTCAGGCAAAGGCCGCATATATAGAGTTGATAAAGAGTGCTAAGTCTCTAATTGCGCTTGGCCTCAACCAGATGCAGGAACAATATGCTGATTTGGAACGGCAAAAAGAGAAGAGTTATGTATATGACCCTTATTCTGGTGATGCTTATTACGACTTGGATAGAATGAACTCTATTGACCAAAAGAAGGCCGAAATAGAAGAAGCGTATGAAGAACTTAATGAGACCTATGAAGGGCTAAATGGTTTGACCGATCCGGCATCGTTGAAAATCTCTGTGGTTAGCCAACTAGGAATTGCATATAACGATACCTATGTAACAAGTCGAGATGATTTCTTCAGGAACAATGCTGGTGTAGTTGCTAAGATGTCTTCAAAAGAGGATGTGGACTTGGCCCTAATAAAACTGAAGAACAAAACGACTCCTTCAAATGCTTATGTGTTCGATATTTTAGGAAAGGATGATGGAGCCGAGTCTATAGTCGAACAAGCAAAGAATCTCTTTTCAGGCAAGAATAATGACAAGGATTTGAAAATCAATCAAGATTTATACATGATTGGTTACAATGCGGGATTGGCATTAGGCACAACAAGGCAAGGCATTAAGGTCCAAATGACAACAGGAAAACTCACACAGTTACCTGATGGTCAAAGACTGCTTTATAGTATACCTACTGTGCAAGGGTCTTCAGGCAGTCCCATTATAGATGCCTATGGGAACTTTGTTGGAGTGAATTTTGCCAAGCTGAACGGCTCTGACAATTTCAACTTTGGTATTCCCGCACAACAGGTTGTTTCATTTTACAACGAATAGTTTCAGACAATGCGTAAGCCTCATTACATAAAACAATACTTTGCGTTGCTTGTTTTCATAACATGCGCAGCTGCCTCATTTGCCCAACAAACTTCTTTGGGTAATCAACTCAAAGACTTTCATGATGCCTATTGGAGTCAAGAGAACTTTGAAATGTCACCTGTTGAATCCTATCTAAGAACTATTTCAGAAAAGGATATTGAAGAGGCCTCCGATTCAACTAGATACTACTACCATTATTGGATGGGAAGTATTTATGCAAAACAAGAAAAGGTTGATTTAGAGCGTGAACATTTAAAAAAAGCTATTGCCATTCGTGAAAGTTCTGTTGGAATTCTGGATCCTGAATACATTGAACTATTGTGGGAGCTTGGTTCTATTTCAGAAGAAATAGATGTTGACAAGTCAATAGCCTATTATCAAAAGGCTTTGGTTATTGGCCAGACTATTCTATATAATAAGGAGGTTTCTCCGTACAATAACGCATTTATGCAAAATACCTATGGAATGGTAATGGGAGATTTGGCACGAATGTACGAAAAGAAGAATTGGAAAGACAGAGTAGTGGGCTTATATGAATCTGCTTTTAGCTTCAGGTCTCAGTTCTACGATAAGGATGATGCAAACTGCTATGTTGACATGTATGGGCTGGCTGGATATTATAGAGAGAGGAAGGAATATGACAAGGCTGTTGAAACAATGCAGAAGGTTGTCAATTACATTAACAATAACGGAGGTTATGGAACGAATAGTTACGTAAATGCCTCTTTTATGTTGGCAAGCGCAATGTCCCAGAATAACCAGCATCGAGATGCAGAAAACCTGTATCGAAGTACAATAAAATTGACACTGGACTCTCTGGGAACATCGAATAAGAATCTCCATCTTTTGTATGGCAACTATTGTGTGGAACTTGCAAATAATGACTCGTTTGAAGAATTGGACAAAACACTTCCTGAAGCATATCACTATTATCTTCAATCAGACTCATTGTCAACATACATTAACCTACTATTTACCCTTTCAAATAATCTGTGCAATAAGAATGCATTTGAAAAAGCAGGAATATATAATGATTCTTTGTTCAACTACACATCTTATATGCCCTATTTTGCAATAGAGATGCTTTATTCTCAGAAAACAAGGATAGAGTTAGGAAAGAACAACGTGCCAGAAGCCATCCTGTGGAAACAGAAAGAAATCGAGATTGAAAGAAGTGAGGGTATATCTGATAAGGTGTATTATTTGTCGGCTTTGTCGGAATTGGCTACGCTTAATAGTTACAGCGGTGATTTAGATAAGGCACTCAATGTTTATCAACAGGTTATAGATGGCATACACACTGAAAATCTTGAAGAACAGAATCTTTACGAACAATGCGTAATGTTCGTTTGCAACTTGTATCATATTCAAGAGAAAGCAAATCTACAGGAGGATTTCTTGAATTCTCAAAAGGGAATCATTGAAGGAAAGAATCTACATGAGTCGCGTATATATGCTCAGATATGTAATAACTTGTCTGTCTTGCAGATGAAGAAGAACCTATTAGATGAAGCATCAAAGAATAATACGATTGCTGAGAGGCTTTTCTTAAAACACTATGGGAGACAAAGTGACAATTATGCAACAGCTTTGCATAATAAAGGCCGCATATTAATGTTGCAAGGGAAACATAAACAGGCCCTGAAATATTTGCTGGAGTCAAAACAACTGCAAATGGAAATCAATGGTAGTGTTTATCCTAATACTGATAAGTATATCCAAGAACTTGAAAAGAAATAACGAAATGAGAAATATCGCATTATTAATATTCATATTATTCCTTTCACTTTCGGCTTATTCTCAGCCAGATTATGCTGCTCATGTCAAAGCGGAGAAACAAGCAAATCAAGGTATAGAACTTCTCAATCAAAGGAAATTTGCCGAGGCATACCCCTTGCTAAGTGAGGCATGGCAATTTTATAATAATAATCAGCGGCTATATCCTGTTGATTATGCAAATCTGGCTCATACAATCGGCCAATACTTTATGCTCACAGGTGCATATGATAAAGCAGAGGAATATTACAACAAAGCACTTGAGACTCTTAAAAATGGTCATGTCGACGATTATGTCTATAGAAGTACGTTGGCAGATGTCGGTTGGTATTATTATAGACTTCACAATTATGATAAGGCAAACCTTATGTATGCAGAGGCAAAGTATCTATATGAAAAGAATCTTGATTTGGGATATAGATATGCAAACCTTTTGTCAAACTATTCTATTATACAATCTGATTTGGGTAACACTTTGTGGGCCAAGATGTTTGTGGATATGGCAAAAGATATCTATGTGGAATCGAATAGGACAGACTCATTGGGGCTTTCTGTTATATTAGACAATGTTGCATCCACGTATAGCCAATTGGGATTTACTGACGAAGCCATATCAACGTTACATCAAGCATTGGATGTTCGACCAAAAAGTTCAAATACCAATGGGCTACCTGAATTATTAAGCAATCTTGGCACAATCTATTTTGATCAAAAGAAATATACTGAGGCAATTAAGTATTTTCAGGATGCTTTCAACTTAGACCATAGCATAAATAATGTTATGGGATCTGGCATGAATCTGGCATGGGCTCAATATGTGCTTAAAAACAATGAATGCGTTAAAACATCCCAAATTCTATCTGATAGTATTATATCAGACGCAATGGGAAAATTTGCATATTTGTCGAATGAAGAGCGTGAGCTTTATTGGCAGTATAATAACATTCGACTTTCTATGGTAAATGCCATTTTCGCAAATGCAAACAACGGCAGTCATACGGGAGAAATCTACAACAATAGTCTTTTTGCCAAAGGTCTCCTTCTTAAAACTTCTAATCAGATAAAGAGAGATATCTTGGCATCTGGGGATAGCAATAGTAAAAGGCTATTGGGAGTGATGTCATCCTTGGAAAAAGAGCTGAATCGTAATGGTAATACTCCTGGAAGAGTCGAACAAATAAGAGATAGTATTAATATCATAGACAAAGAACTTACAAAAGCAAACGCCAGTTACCTTAACTTTAAGGCAGAACTAACACCTGATTGGACGAGAATAAAGCGTTCTTTGGCCAAAGATGAAGCCGCTATAGAATTTATTCAGATTCCTATCGTAGAAAAGGATAGCATTCCTGAACCTTTTGAATACAGATACTATGGGCTGGTTTTAAGGAAAAATTCTGAAAGACCAGTTTTAGTGCCGCTCTGCACAGACGAAGAACTGCAAGAATTATTGGCAAATAAAAACCACATAAAGTTAGACCGCTTTATAAAGAACTTATATTTTACGGGTAATTCAAAATTATATTCTGGAGAGAAGCTCTATAATAGTATCTGGGCATCATTAGATAAGGAACTCAATGGCATCAAAATCATCTATTATTCTCCAGTAGGACAATTAAATTCGATTTCATTTAATGCTCTCATGTCAGATTCAACCTATCTTTGTGAGAGGTATTCACTTCATCTATTATCTTCAACAGCGGAGGTGGTGCAGATTAAAAACAATTCTCACTCAAAAATATCAAATGCCGTTGTCTATGGCGGTATTGTGTATGATTTGTCTGACGACCAAATGGTTGCAGAGGCACGTGGATATGATACACATTCTACAAACATAGCTTCGCCACTTGAATTCGACAATGACAGAAGTGGATGGAATTATTTGTCAGGAACAGAAGATGAAGCAAAGAATATCAATATGACATTAGACAGCATTGGCGTTCCTACAGTCCTCTTAATGGGAACACATGCTAATGAAGAGTCGATAAAATCTCTTTCAGGCAAGTCTCCCTATCTTTTACACATAGCGACGCATGGGTTCTTCTTGTCTGATCCGAGGCAGATAGCCGTTAATCCTTTCATGCAAAATCAAGAACAATACGGAGCATCCAATCTGTTACATCGTTCAGGGCTTTTGTTTGCTGGAGCAAATAAAACATGGGTTAATGGTGAAAGGGTAAAAGGAGTTGAAGATGGTATTTTAACTGCTGAAGAAATATCCAAACTTGACCTAAGTACAACAGAGATAGTTTCTCTATCCGCATGTGAAACCGGGTTGGGGGAAATCGTTTCTACCGAAGGAGTCTTTGGACTTCAACGCGCATTTAAACTCTCTGGTGCAAAAACGCTCATAATGAGCCTGTGGAAAGTTCCAGATGTAGCCACTTCTAAACTGATGATTACTTTCTATAAAAATTGGTCGTCTGGAATGGAAGTCCATCAGGCCTTCCTAGCTGCACAACAAAAGATAAAAGAAGAATTCTCTTCTCCTTATTATTGGGCAGGATTTGTCATGTTAGATTAGATGTATAAGTTAAGCCACACTATGGAGAAAATGGTACAAAGCATCATGGGAAGACTATCAAAGGCGGGTAAACCTATACTCGTTTCATTTCTCAATGTTTTTGTATTGCTAATCTTTTCCTATGTCCTGAATAATCAGCCTTTGTTTACCGGCGAGGATTTGAATCAATATGCCTGGATGGAATTCTTGAAGAATAAAATGGGGTTATCCGAGCAAGTTGATTATTCTGACGCATTATTTGTTAATGTCTCCTATGACAAACAACTAATAGAAAAGAAAGATGAATTTGGAATGCCTGTAGGTAACATTGACATAACTGATAGAACAAAATTACTGGCATTGCTAAATATCCTTGATAGTACGAACCAATATCGTTATATCATTCTCGATGTCAGATTTGAGAAAGGACTTGATAGTGAAATGGATTCTGCTCTGTTTTCGAAAATCAAGAATATGAAACGTATCGTGGTTGCTAATCATCTTGATGTAGAACTTGCAGATTCATGTCTATCTGCCAAAGTGGCAATCAGCGACTATGCATCAACTATTGTGGCAACTAATTTTGCACGATATAAATTCCTTCACGGCAAACAACCTTCATTGCCATTGTTTGCATACAAAGATTTAACAGGAAAAACTATTACCAAGCATGGACTGATCTACTCTTGTGGTGGGAGTTTATGTTATAATAGTCTTTTCTTGAAATTCCCTTATAATGGATTCTCTGAATATGGTGGAAACGGAGAAAAATCATATTATAACATGGGAAGTGATTTATTGTCGAATTATTCAGGTCAAGACCTTTCGACACTCGCTAAGAATAAACTCGTTTTCATCGGGGATATGGTAGAGGATGTTCATGATACCTATTCTGGTCTTAAGCCAGGAACTGTTATTACATATCATGCACTTCGCTCTTTATTATTAGGTGAACACATGGTTTCATATACTCTGCTATTCTTCCTGTCTATAGTATTCTTTTTCATCTCTCTTTCACTGTTCAAAGAGGGTGTTATAATCAAGCGAATTCCTTTCGTGCGGAAATCTCACTCCAAATTATTACATTTCTTTCTCCCATTAATCGGTTACACATTTGTGTTATTTGTTATAGTTGTAGTCCTCAATTTGCTCTTTAATGTTACGATAAGTATCATAGTACCCTCAATATACTTCACTATTCAAAAGACAATTTTAAATTTTAAACGGACAAAAATATGAGAAAATTTTCTTTTTTATTGCTTTTATTCTCTTATCTGCAAGTCTATGCAGATGATTACAGAATACTCCAGTTGAACACAAATTCAATAAGAATTGGAAATGTTCAATGTAAACAGGGGGATACATTCCCAGATGATGCCCAAATATGTTGGTCTCATGAACAGCAGGCTATAAAAGCCATGAATCTTAAAACAAAACGCATCAGAGTATTTACCTGCAAAGCCTTCACCGATGTTAAAGCAAAGGGCATAAAAGACTACTATATAAAGAGCAATCATTTGTCAACAAGAGGAGGCGTAAACACATTCTCAGACTTGGCAGAAGAATTGTCTGATACCATATACGTTCTTGATAATTGTCCTATCGAATCACCTGTTAAGATTGACTCTCTCTCATCTTATTTAATCTCATATGGTGACAAAGAAAAGTATTGGAGGAATCTAATGACTACCGATAAGGTCTTCTATCTTAATCGAGAGTTATTTGAAGATAGTTGTCAAGAATCTATCTCCTTATCATTATATTTTAGGAGAAAAGGATTAGATGATTACTTGATAACGGACTCTCTTATTGTAGTCGTTCTTCCAGAGATTATAGATGAATAATTGACATTTCAAAGATAGATAAAGATGAGTAGTAGTGATTCAGGTTGTAGTGGAGGTTGTGGTGCACTTATTGCAATAGCAATCGTAGTTGTATTGATAGTCTTCTTCGCTTTAGGATTTATTGGTAATATGAGCCAATACATGAGGACTGGCAATAAAGATACGGCAGACACAGCAGGACTGTTCTTTTTGCTGTTAGCTGGCATTATCGGCTTAATCATATACTCATGCAAGAAGAAGTGAATGCCTAAATGATGACATTCACTTCTTTCTGTCGCAATTTGGAGACAAAAGCCCGTTTAAGAAGGTTAAAAACGTTAAATTTTCGTCCTTTTCACAATCTATAGAATCTACGTCATCACTTTTCTACCGTTTGACACGCAAATAACTGATTTAAAAGCATTTGCAAATACAAGGATTGTTCTGGATTGCTATCAATTGTTATTGGAAGTGGAATTAACTATATTTTGAGTTGTGCTTTTCAAGGTTGTAATAACTTCGATGACTTCTATTGTTTAGCCCCAAATATTCCGACCTTAGGGACTAATGTGTTTAAAGATTCGTATTACAAATATGCGACTCTGCACGTTCCGTCATCATCACTCAAAGCATACCGATCTACAACCGCCGCATGGCGTGAGTTTGGCAATATCGTAGCACTGACAGAAGAGGAAACGGGTCTATCGACAATTGACAATGAACAATTGAAAATTGACAAAGTTTACGACCTTAGCGGTCGCAAGCAGAGCCAGCCACAGCGGGGCATCAACATCATCCGTATGAAGGACGGAACGAGCCGCAAAGTGCTGATTAAGTGAGTGCAGAGCGATGCTTGCATCGGCTATGCCGAGTGAGAAGCATCTAGAACAAAGTTCAAGGTGCTAATTAAGTGAAATAGCTGAGTCCAAATTTGGATTCAGCTAAAAATCAACAACAAGGAATTTTTTCCCTCGGGTATATCACAGGGCTCAGATTTGTGCTCTGTGGTTTTTAGCGTATCCAGATTTGGATTGGTTGAAAGATGTGGGCTGATATTTCAGCTTACATCCCGAAGCATGGCTAAGCGTGCTGGTGGAGTACACGGAATTTGCTGTAACGCCTGTAACGGGTGTAACGGCCATGTGAGGAAGTGTCTGATTATCAGCGCTTTGGTGCGAAAGCGTTACAAGCGTTACACCCGTTACACCTTTTTCTGTGCCATTTCCCAACTACGCCGTTTACTGTTATTATTAATTATTATATATAATTATATATAGATATATAGATATAGATAGTAAGTGGAGAGGGCGGGCAGGCGAAGACCACGCGATTTTTGCTGTAACGGGTGTAACGCCTGTAACGCCTGTAACGCCCTGCCCGTCCTACGCCAACAAGACCTAGTCCTTATTGCCATAGGTTGCAGAACCTGTGACAATAAGTTCGCCAACCTATCGCCATAGGTTCTAGAACCTTTGGCTGTAGGTTATATTAACCTAGCATAGATAATATTAACCTATGGGCATAGATAATAATAATCTGTTTTGCCAGAAAATTGTTGTAATTCTGACAATCGGTAAAGGTTACAGACCTTATGACAACAAGACCTAGGTCTTATGGCGATAAGGTCTAGGTCTTAGGGGGAGGTAATCGTATCTCTGACCTGCGGCGAGGATAGGCGGTGGCTTGGGAAAAGGTATCGTACCTTTGAGCCTACTTCGTAGTCTCGAGGATAGGCGGCACCTCGGCAATGCGAAATAAATGGGACAACAGCTTTGCTGTTTATTGCTGCCGCAACGTCATTATGCTTCCTGTAAGAAATATCATGCCGTCAGCATGTATTTCTCTCAGCAAGTATAATTTAAGTCCCATTTATTTGGTATTGCGCTCGGTTTGCACTATCTTTGTCGACCGATTTGCGAAAGATGGAAAGAAGGGAAGCAGATGACAGCTATCGCCACGTACTGAAGTACACGAGTATATTTGGTGGAGTGCAGGGCTTGAAGATGCTTGTTACGTTGCTTCGTAACAAGCTGACTTCTTATCTTCTTGGCAAAGCGGGAATGGGCATCAACGCCATTTTCCTGAACATTTCCGAAATCATAAATTCGTGGACAAACTTCGGTATTCCCTTCTATGCGGTGCGCCGTTTGTCGGAACTGTACGAAGAGGGTAGTGATGACGATTTGCGTCGTTTCGTGGGTGTCATCCGTACTTGGAGTGTATGGTCGGCTTTGTTGGGTGGAATGCTGTGTTTTGTTTTTGCCTCGTGGCTCAATACCCACTATTTCCCCTCTGGCGAAAATCATACGCTGGAGATTCTTTTCCTTTCCATTTTCGTTGCCTCCATACCGATTGAGGCTGTAGAATGTTCTATTCTGAAGGGTATGCGACGGCTTCGTACGGTTGCGTATATAGAGATTCTGTGCGCTCTTTCGACATTTGTTTTCACTATTCCGATATACTATTTCCTGGGATTTCGCGGCATTATCCTTTCCATCATTTTGTGTGGTTGGGCTATGGCGTTGATACATCTCTATTTCTCCACGCGTATATACAGGTATAGCATCAGTCTTTTCTCCATTGATGTGATTCGTGAGGGATGGCCGCTCATTCGCATAGGTATTCCCTATGTGCTGGCAGGTGCAGTTACGGCTATGGCTACGGGCGAGGTGCTTAGCTATCTCAACGATGCTGAGCAGGTGGGGCTTTACAAGGCAGGATTCGGTCTTTTGCTCATATGTTCTTCGGTGGTTATGATGGCGCTGGATACCGACTATTTCCCACGTCTCTCCAGTGTGAATCACGATATGCAACGTCTCAATCATGCTGTTAATCAGCAGGTTGATGTAGGTGTGCTGTTGATGGCTCCTATCCTCATTCTGTTTGTTCTGACAATGCCGTTGCTAATCAGGATTCTGCTTACTGCGGAGTTCCTTCCTATAGCCCCTATGGTCTATTGTGCTGTGTTCTATGCGTTCCTGCATATAATCATAGTGCCTATCGGCTATACATCGGCTGCCCGTGGTGACCTCTGGCTCTATTTTATTGTTGAGGTAGTTTACGACATAGCCTTTGTGCTGGCGGTGCGTTACGGCTATTCCCAGATGGGACTCATTGGAGCCGGCATAGCTCTCTCTGTCGTTGCACTTTTCGACTTGATTCTGGTGGGATGTGTCTTCGGATTGTATTACAAAATATCCCTTCGTCGTCAGACTGTAGGAATTATCCTGCTTCAAGGTACGTTGCTGTTTATGACGGTGGCTGCATGTCTGTGGCTGGTTCCTGCTTGGAGATTGCCATTGGGAGCAGTGCTGTTTGCTTTGTCCTTGATGTTCTCGTGGCACCGTTTATCTCCCGAGATTCCTGTATTGGCAAGGATTCGCAACATGTTCCTTCGCAGTAAGGACTAAGTCCTTAGGAACTACGGATTTACGGAACTACGGAATCACGGAAAAATAAAAGCCTCCCCAAGCACATTGCTCAGGGAGGCTCTTTCAATTATCAATTATCAATTATCAATTCTTTAGCCTTTAATGTTCGGCAGTTCGAGACCGTACTGCTTGCGGCGGTCGAGAGCCTTAAGGTAGAGAGCAAAGATGAGTGCGAGAACACCGAATCCTGCGAACACTACCAAGGGAACTGTGTAGTTGTAGGGGATGAAGTCGGCACCCGCTTCTTTAGCTGCAATGACGGCAGGGTTGTCGGCATTGGTGGAAGCCAGCAGATTACCGATAATCTTGGGAACGAAGCACAGTCCTATGTTCTGCACCCAGAAGATGAGGCAGTAGGCAGAGCCGAGCACCTTTTCGTCGATAATCTTGGGGACAGAAGGCCACAGGGCTGCAGGCACGAGGGCAAAGCTGATGCCAAGCAGCACGATGGTGCTGTAGGCCAGTACCGGGCTCTTGGTCTCTGGCAGCACAAAGGCAAAGATGAGGTGACAGCAGATGAGCAGCAGAGAGCCGCCGATGAGCATTGTTGCCCCCTTACCCTTGCGGTCAAGGAAGTTGCCAAGGAACGGTGTGATGGCTGCTGCGCCGATGGGGAACCAACGGAAGATGTTGGCAGCGGCCTCCGGTGTGATGCCGTCGAGGTTGCACTGCAGCATGTTTGCTCCGTAGCGCTGGAAGGGGAAGATGGCTGAATAATAGAGCACGCAAAGCAGGGCTACAATCCAGAACACCTGACTGCGGAAGATGGTAAGGATGTCGGAGAACTTGAACTCCTCTTCGGCGTCGTGCTCAACTCCGGTAACACCCAGCTCGCGGTCGAACTTGCGGTCGAAGACGGTGAATACCGAGTATGTAATCAGTCCGATGAGCAGCAGAACTGTGCAGAAACCCACAGGAGCTACCACAGAGCCCATCTTAGAGGCGATGATGGGAGAGATGGAGAAGATGGCGAACACACCCACACGAGCAATAGCCATTTCGAGTCCCATAGCGAGAGCCATCTCCTTGCCCTTGAACCACTTGGCAATGGCCTTACTAACTGTTGTGCCTGCCATTTCGCAGCCGCAACCGAATACCATGAAGCCCAGTGATGCCATCTTGGCTGAGGCAGGCAGACTTACCCACCACGAGTTGAGCCACTCTGCCATTCCTGTTGTCTGGAACCAGTCGGTGATGCCGACATACTTGATAGCGGCTCCGATGAACATCATTGAGGCAGACAATACGCCTGTGAAGCGCACGCCCATCTTGTCGAGGATGATGCCGGCAAGAATGAGGAAGCCAAATACATTGAGGATGTACTCCGATGCGGCGTAGGTGCCGAAGATGTCGGGAGTCCAACCACGTTCACTCTCCACCAGTGCCTGAATGGGGCTCATGACATCTACGAACATGTATCCGAAGAACATGGTGGAGGCAATGAGCACGAGCACTGTCCAGCGCATAGCAGCGCTGTCGTTCATTTTCTTTGCAATTGTTTCTGACATTTTTTTATAATTACGAATTACGAGTTACGAAATATGAATTACGAAATATGAAATACGAATTACGAATTACGATTTACTTGGAGAGCCAGCGGGCGAGCCAGTTGAAGTAGGTGCGCTGCCAGAGGATGCCGTTCTGAGGTTTCAGCACCCAGTGGTTTTCATCGGGGAAGATGAGCAACTGTGCCTCGATGCCGCGCATACGGGCAGCATTGAAGGCGCTCATACCCTGTGTGGCATTAATGCGATAATCCTTCTCGCCGTGTATGCAGAGTATGGGTGTATCCCACTTATCGACAAAGCGATGAGGCGAGTTCTCGTAGGTCTTCTTGGCGCGTGCTGTCTTGTCCACATTCCAAGGTGCATCGTCGTATTCCCAGTTCGAGAACCAGTTTTCTTCCGTCTCTGTGTACATAGCTTCGAGGTTGAAGGCTCCGTCGTGGGCAATGAAGCACTTGAAACGTCCTTCGTGATGTCCTGCCAGATAATATACGCTGAAGCCTCCGAACGAAGCACCAACGGCTCCAAGACGGTCGCGGTCAACATAGGGCAGATTGTCGCAGGCATCGTCGATGGCTGCCAGATAGTCGCGCATGCACTGACCAGTCCAGTCGCCAGAAATCTCTTCCTGCCAAGCAAGTCCGAAGCCGGGCAGACCGTGACGGTTGGGAGCAATGATGACGTAGCCCTGTGCAGCCATAATCATGAAGTTCCAACGATAGCTCCAGAACTGAGAAACGGGGCTCTGAGGTCCACCTTCACAGAAGAGCAGGGTGGGGTACTTCTTATTCGGGTCGAAGTGAGGCGGTTTGATAATCCAGTAGTGCATGTCCTCGCCAGTAGTTGTCTTTATCCAACGGGCTTCACTGCTTCCTGCTGCTATCTGGGAGAGGATGTGGTCATTTTCATGAGTAACCTGAGAGAGCTCTACTATAGTATCACCAAGCACAGATGCGAGATAGAGGTCGGCAGGGTGCATGTAGTCGTGACGCTCCAAGAGAAGAGTAGCGCTCTTCATGTTTCCCTTTGTGGTGGCTCCAGTCGTCGCATCATTCTCTTTGGTCTGCACAAGTGCCAGCGAACCAAAGTCGGCCTGATAGTTCGAGAGCTGCTTTACGTTGCCTTCGAGGTCTGTGCGATAGAGGTTCTCCGTTGCGTGCCATACTCCGAGGAAGTAGATGGTCTTGGAATCGGGAGCCCAAACAAAGTCGTCAACATTAGAGTCGAAGGATTCTGTTACATACTGCTTCTTGCCTGTTGCCAGTTCATAAACGCAAAGACGCAGACGGTCGGCTTCATATCCGTCGCGCTCCATACTTGTCCAAGCAAGATACTTGCCATCGGGCGAGAACTTAGGATTCTGGTCGTAACCCACTTGAAGGTCTTCTTCCATGTGGTTGATGGGCTGGTCCTTCAATGTTTTAGTAGGGTCGGATTCAGGCAGGTCAACACCTTCTTTGCAGAGATTCATATTGCGGTCGATGGTTCCTTCTTCAGCATCGAGGTCGAAAAGGAAGATGTCGCTATCGGTGGATATGCTCATCTCAAGACCTGTCTTGGTGCGGCAGGTATATGCAATCTTTCGTGAATCTGTGCTCCAAGCCAGTTGCTCTATGCCGCCAAATGGCTCCATCGGGCATTCGAAAGGCATTCCTTCGAGGATGTCTTTGCCTTCTTCTGCGATGGCAAAGCCATCACCTACAGAGAATACAAAGGGGTGGGGGATGCTTTCTACATAGTGGTCCCAATGGCGATACATGAGGTCAGTAACCAATCGTCCTGTAGCCTTGGGAAGGTCACTTGGATTCTCCTGAATGATATCGTGATAGGGCACTTGCTTGATGATAATCACCTTCTTCTGGTCGGGTGAGAAGAGGAAACCTTCTACTTCGCCGTCGGTCTTTGTCAACTGCTTGCGTCCCTTGCCGTTGGCGTTCATCGTCCACACTTCGCCTTTAGAGGCAAAAGCCAAACGGTCGTCGGATAGCCATACAGGGTCTGAACCAAGACCTAACATGTTGGCAACGGAATCGCCAATTGTCTGGCAATATAGAACGGCGTTGCTACGATTCTCTTCAACGCTGTAGTAGCTTACCTGATAGGCAACCTTTGAGCCATCGGGGCTGACGCTGTATGAACCTATGCGTCCCATTGCCCACAGGGCTTCGGGAGTCATTACGTCGCTCTCCAGTTTAATATTACTACGAGTGATAATGTTCTCGTCTTGCTTTGTACAGGATGCCATAATGCTCACTGCTAATAAAAGGAATAGGATTTTTTTCATGATTTATTTCTTCCTTAACGGATCGCAGGTGAGTCCGCAACCCAGTTTCTTGAATATCTTACGGTCAACTTCGCTAAGCAGGACTGTGCTGTGAACCTGACAGTCGCGCAGTTTGGGCAGTTGTTCGAGGGCAATGCGACAGTTCTCGTCGTGAGGAGACAAAACACTCAAAGCCACCAGCACTTCGTCGGTGTGCAGTCGTGGATTCTTCCCACCAAGATATTCGGTCTTTGTCTTCTGAATAGGCTCGATGAGGCTCTGGGGGATGAGTTTCTTCTCGTGGTCAATGTCGCCAAGATTCTTCATCGCATTCAGCAGCAGGGCAGCACTGCAACCCAGCAGAGTTGATGACTTGGCGGTGATGATGGTACCGTCCTCAAGTTCTATTGCTGCAGCCGAATGACCAGTTTCGAGCTTACGTTCGTAAGCGGCAGTAGTAACACGACGATAGGCTGTGGTTATCTTTGCCTGATTGAAAAGCAGACGAATCTTGCTCACCTCCTTCTCGTTGTCGGCTCCTTCTGCCAGCTTGTTTGTTGCGGTATAGTAACGACGGATGATTTCCTGTTTCGATGCCTCGCAGCATGCTTCGTCGTCGGAGATGCAGAAACCTACCATATTCACGCCCATATCTGTGGGCGACTTGTATGGATTTTCGCCGTAGATGCCTTCGAACAGGGCATTCAGGACGGGGAATATTTCAATATCACGATTGTAATTGACTGCCGTCTTGCCGTAGGCCTCAAGATGGAAGGGGTCAATCATGTTGACATCGTTGAGGTCGGCTGTTGCAGCCTCGTAGGCGATGTTCACAGGATGCTTCAGGGGCAGGTTCCAAACGGGGAAGGTCTCGAACTTGGCATATCCTGCATGTATTCCTCGCTTGTTCTCGTTGTAGAGCTGACTGAGGCAGGTTGCCATCTTGCCGCTGCCCGGACCTGGAGCTGTTACAATTACAAGTGGGCGAGTGGTCTCCACGTAGTCGTTCTTGCCAAAGCCTGCATCGCTGGCAATGAGGTCAACATTGTGGGGATAGCCATCGATGATGTAATGTACGTACGACTTTATTCCCATTCGTTCCAGACGATGACGGAACTGGTCGGCGGCGTGCTGACCGCTGTAGTGTGTGATTACTACGCTACCAACCATAAACTGACGGTTCATGAACTCATCGCGCAGACGAAGCACATCCTCGTCGTAGGTAATGCCAAGGTCTGCTCTTACCTTGTTCTTCTCAATGTCCTCGGCGCTGATGACGATTACTATTTCGAGCTGGTCTCTAAGTTGACCAAACATGCGCAGTTTGGAATCGGGCTTGAAACCTGGCAATACTCGCGAAGCATGATGGTCGTCGAACAGTTTTCCGCCAAGTTCCAGATAGAGCTTACCGTCGAACTTTGCGATTCGTTCGCGTATGTGTTCGCTTTGTATCTTGAGATATTTCTCGTTGTCGAATCCTATCTTCATATTTGACAATTTGATAAATTCCTATTTTCTCGCTTTCCTCTGCTCGTCAGCCAATTTCTGCATTGCCTCCATACGGGCAGCAAGGCCAGACATCTTCTTGGGGTCGTTGGCGTGACGTGCCTTGTATGCTTCCAACTGCTCGCGCAGCTTCTTATCGTCGGTGAAGCGGCGCAGACACCACATTATGAGGATGGTGGTGAGACCAGACAGGAAGTAATAGTAGGACAGACCTGAAGAGTAGTCGTTGAACATGAAGAAGAAGAATACGGGCATGAGATACATCATCCACTGCATCATCTTCATCTGCTGCTGTTGTTCGGCACTCATCATTGAATTCTGCTGCTGACGCATAGAGATTATGGTGTTGCCGATGTTGGTGAGTGAGAACAGAAGACAGAAGATGCTGATGTGGTCACCTATGAGCCAGAGATGTTTCGACCAGTGTATGAGGTCGTCGTAGGCAGAGAGGTCGTTTGCCCAAAGGAAACTCTGTCCGCGCAGCTCTATGGCATTGGGGATGAAGTTGAAGAGGGCAATCCAGATGGGCATCTGTATGAGCATAGGCAGACAGCCGCCCATTGGTGATACGCCATATTGACTGTAGAGCGACATCATCTCCTGTTGCTTCTTCATAGCATCGTCGCTGTTGGGGTATTTGGCATTCAGTTTGTCGATTTCGGGCTTAAGAACACGCATACGTGCCGAAGCCAGATAGCTCTTCTTCGTAGCGGGATAAACCAGTGCCTTTACTATCAGTGTGAGCAGGAGCAGCACAATACCCATATTGAGACCAAAGCCTGTGAGCCAGTCGAAGAGATAGAGGATGAAGAAACGGTTAATCCATTTCACGATAGGCCATCCGAAATATACGAGGCTCTGCAGGTCGAGGTCTTTGTCTGTGCTGCTAAGCTTGTTTGTTGCTTTCAGAGTGTGGAAGTCGTTGGGACCAAGATAGAACTGCATCTGTGTGGGCTGCTTGCCTGTTGGGTCGAACTGTGTCTGCATCTGTGCGCTGTAGGCCTTCAGGTAACCGCTGCCTTCTTCCTGCGGAGTACTCTGCAGAGTTACGTTGCGGAAGTCCTGATGTGCAATGATGATGGCAGAGAAGAACTGGTCCTTGAAGTCTATCCAGTCGAGAGTCTTGTCGATTTCCTTCGTCACATCCTTTACCTCGCTCAGCTTCTTGGTGCCTTTGTCCTTAATCTTGTATGTGAGGGCAGCATAGCGGTTCTCGAAGTTTCCGCCTTTCTCTTGCTGAAGAGCACGGTTCGTCCAGGTAAGGTCCATAGTCTTCATGGAAGGCGAGAAGAGATTGCCGATGCCGTCGCTCTCTACAATGAGGTCAAGCATATAGGATTCGGGCTGCAGGTTGTACTTCAGTCGCAGTTCGCCTTTACCCATAGGCGCAGCCAAGGTCAGGGATGAATCTGTCTGTTCCTTTACTTGGAAATAGATGTCGTCGCTGATGATGTTCTCGCTCTTTGCCTCCAAAGCGTAGGTGAGACGACTGTCCTCAGAGGAGAGCAGAACTACATTCTCGCCCTGCTGGTTGTTGTAGCCGAGCAGCTTGGCGCTTTCCAACACACCGCCTTGGGTGCTTATGCCCACTTCGAGGTGCTCGTTCTTGAGGGTTACAACCTGCTTCTCGCCCTGCTTGGCATAGAAGAATGCTGAGGAGGAATCTACAACCTCTGGCTTTACTTGCTCTGCTTCTGCAATCTGCTTGTCGAGCTCGGCTTGCATGCGTGCTTGTTGCACCTGAGCTATACTATCCTGACGAGCCATCTCCTGCAGTTGAGCCTCTGAGGGACGGCTCCACCACGAGAAGCCAATTAACACAAGAGCTATTAAAACAAATCCTGTTACTGTGTTCTTATCCATACGATTTTTGATATTTTTACCTATTTATAATATTTAATACGTAATTTAAGCCGCAAATATACGAAAAGTTTGTGAATAAATCACTATATTTGCATCACAAAACAATATTATTATGAAACTGAATACACTATTTTTGTCACTATTCATTGCTGTTCCGACCTTCGCACAGGAGGCTGTGGAGCAGGGGGGAGAACCTATTGTAGAGCAGGTGACGGATTCATCGTATATCCGTGCTCTCGACAGTCTGGCAGTTGTCAGGGACAATGCCTACAGCGGTCAAAGTTCAAAGGGTGGGGCAGCCAAGCTTAACCCCTATTTCTATCGTTTGATGGTGCCCGGAACCTATTATAACAATGCTCTGCACCAGATGATGGGAGTTGACTGGCAGCCGGATGCAAATACTTCCAGCAGTCAGTTCCAGGACGAAGCTTTGAATGCTTCAAGTGCTTCCGATTTAGCTCTGTCACGCCTCTATGTCAGCAATCCTTCGCTGGTGAAGCGTACAGAGAACACCCTGAGAGAGGCAAAGGCAATACGCAAGGATGTGGAGAAGGCTCCAGAGAACCTCACCACAAAGTTGGCAGACAAGGCCGTTGAGGTTGACCTCGATGCCGACGTTGCTGAGGCTGTAACAGTGGAGGTTAAGAAGCCCAAATTCTGGAAGTATCAGGGTTCTGCTTCACTGCAGTTCACTCAGTCCTATTTCTCGGAAAACTGGTATCAAGGTGGTGAGAACAACTACGCTGGTATTGGTATGCTGACGGCTGAGGCTAACTATGATAATAAAAAGAAGGTGCAGTGGGATAATAAATTCGAGGCACAGTTGGGATTCCAGACTGCTACGAACGACGAACACAAGGCTCGTGTCACCAGTAACCTCTTGCGTCTGACTTCGAAACTTGGTTACAAGGCCATTAAGAACTGGTTCTACACCGGTCAGTTGATGACTTACACACAGATAGCTCCATATTACGACAAGAACCCCAGAAAGGATGACGGCAGTTACGACGTGAAACCTTGGAAGGCTCGTTTCGGTACTCCTTGGTATCTGACGCTCTCTGTCGGTATGGACTGGAAGTACAAGTCGAAGAACGAAAAGTTTGACCTTTCAGTCTATCTGTCTCCTGTTGCCTACTACATGACCTATGCAGAAAGACTGGGAGCTTTGTGGGGGACACCGCCAGCCCTCAACTTCAACGAGCGATACTACGGTGATATGTATGGTATCATGAAGGACGCTGATGGTCTTTACACCGCACACTCTTTCCATAAGTTCGGTCCTAACTTTACGGTAAACTCGAAGATTAAGGTGATGAAGAACATTTTGTGGACGAGCCGTCTCTACTGGTTCTCTAACTTCCACAGCACCTTGATAGAATGGGAAAATACTGTTGACTTCACCATCAACAAATACTTCTCGGCTAAGTTCTATGCTTATCCCAGATTTGACGACTCCAGCCAGAAGTACAAGAATGCCAAGAAACATCGCGGCGACTACCTGATGTTCAAGGAGTGGCTGTCGTTGGGCCTGAGCTACAAGTTCTGATTAATCTCCTCGATGTAGCTGAGCACACTATCGCGACCTTCGCCAGTCTCAGCGCTCGTGACGAAATAAGGGGGCAGTTCTTCCCACTGCTCCCTTAACTTTTTCATAAAAGTAGCAACGTTGCTTAGTGTCTTCGAACGGCTCTGCTTATCAGACTTTGTGAACACAATGGCAAAGGGAACACTGTTCTCACCCAGCCATTCTATGAATTCAAGATCAATGCGCTGCGGTTCGTGACGGCTGTCGATGAGCACGAACAGACAAACCATCTGTTCCCTTTCGGCAACGTAGCGGCTAATCATCTCCACAAGTTTGTCCTGCTCCTTCTTGCTACGCTTAGCGTAACCATAGCCTGGTAGGTCCACAAGATACCATTGACCATTGATGCGGAAGTGGTTGATTTGCATTGTCTTACCCGGCATAGCGGAAGTTTTAGCTAAACCTTTCCTGTGGGTGAGCATATTAATGAGGCTCGACTTGCCGACATTACTCCTGCCGATGAAGGCATACTCGGGTTCCTGCGTCTGCGGACATTTGTTGACAGACGGACTGCTAATCACATATTCTGCACTCTTTATGGTCATCTTTGTTTGCTGTTAGGCGTTGTTTGCCGTGTTCCAATGTGACAAAGTTAAGACATTTTGACGAATTGCGGAAAATTTTTCGTATCTTTGCGACGTTTTAACACTGAACAATAAACATCTAAACATACAGATATGGCAAAGATTGTAACGCTGGGCGAGATTATGCTTCGCTTGTCTCCCCAAGGAAACGACCGTTTCATTCAGAGTGAATCATTCCGCATCATCCCCGGTGGAGGTGAGGCTAATGTGGCTATCTCATTGGCAAACTACGGGCACGAGGCTTACTTTGTAAGCAAACTGCCTAAGCATGAGATTGGTCAGATTGCAGTAAATGCACTGCGCCGCTATGGAGTTGACACTCGCTTCGTTGCTCGTGGCGGTAATCGCGTGGGCCTGTACTATGCAGAGACTGGTGCCAGCATGCGTCCTTCAAAGGTTATTTACGACCGTGCTTATAGTAGCATATCTGAGGCTTTGCCCGAGGATTTCGA
The DNA here is from genome assembly GCA_902781515.1 of uncultured Bacteroidales bacterium. Taxonomy (GTDB): domain Bacteria; phylum Bacteroidota; class Bacteroidia; order Bacteroidales; family Bacteroidaceae; genus Physcousia. The sequence goes on from CACZJU010000005.1 coordinate 130,716, forward strand.
TTTTGATGCTATATTCGAGGGTGCCGACTGGTTCCATTGGAGTGGCATCACGCCTGCTATCTCTGACCGTGCAGCCGAACTGACCCGTCTGGCTTGTGAAGCTGCAAAGCGTCATGGAGTAAAGGTAAGCGTTGACCTAAACTTCCGTAAGAAGCTGTGGACCAGCGAGAAAGCCATCTCCATCATGCGTCCTCTTATGAAATATGTCGATGTGTGCATAGGTAATGAGGAAGATGCGGAACTATGCTTGGGCTTCAAGCCTGATGCAGACGTTGAAGGCGGACAGACAGATGCTGCCGGATACGAGGGAATCTTCCGTCAGATGCGCGACGAGTTCGGTTTCGAATACGTTGTCAGCACCCTGCGCGAGAGTTTCTCTGCAACACACAACGGATGGAAGGCTCTGATTTTCGATGGTAAGGAGTTCTATCAGTCGAAGCGCTACGAACTGAATCCCATCATTGACCGTGTGGGTGGTGGTGACTCGTTCTCAGGCGGCCTGATTCATGGTCTGCTCACAAAGGCTACACAGGGCGAGGCTCTTGAGTTTGCCGTTGCTGCCAGTGCCCTCAAGCACACCATCAATGGTGACTTCAACCTCGTAAGTGCAGAAGAGGTAGAGGCTCTTGCTGGTGGCAGTGCCAACGGTCGTGTTCAACGATAAATAAATCAATTATGGCAAAGTTCGATAAGATTGCAGTATTGCAGAAAATAGCAGAGGCTCCTATGGTGCCTGTGTTCTATCACAAAGATGTCGAGGTGGCTAAGAAAGTCATCAAGGCTTGTTACGACGGAGGCGTGCGTGCTTTCGAGTTTACCAATCGTGGCGATTTCGCTCAGGAGGTATTTGCTGAGTGCGTGAAGTTTGCAGCAAAGGAGTGCCCGGAACTGGCTCTTGGCATTGGCTCTGTAGTTGATGCTCCCACAGCCGCTATGTACCTGCAGTTGGGTGCCTGCTTCGTTGTAGGTCCGCTGTTCAATCCTGAGATTGCACCCGTCTGCAACCGTCGCCTCGTGCCTTATTGCCCTGGCTGCATGACAGTTAGCGAAATCGGTAAGGCTCAGGAACTTGGTTGCGACCTGACGAAGGTGTTCCCAGGCGATGTCGTAGGGCCTAATATGGTGAAGGGCCTGAAGGCTCCAATGCCTTGGTCGAAGATTATGGTCACAGGCGGCGTTGCTCCCGAGGAGGAGAACCTGAAGGCTTGGTTCAAGGCTGGCGTATTCTGCGTTGGCATGGGCTCTAAGCTCTTCCCAAGCGACAAGGTGAAGGCCGAGGATTGGCAGTATGTCACAGACAAATGCCGAGAGTGCCTCGACATCATCGCTCGCGTGCGCGCGTAATATAATATGGTATCAAAGAAGAAACTTAACGATTGGATTGTCCCTGCCGGTCAACCCCTGACCGACATGGACCGTCGTATTCTCGAAGCTCGCAGCAGAGGTAAGTTAGTGCCTACGCGCGAGATGATAAAGACTCCGGAACAGATAGAGGGCATACGTCGTGCTGGTGTTTTGAACACGGCTGTTCTCGATACTGTAGCCGAAAGCATTCGTCCTGGTATGACAACGCTGGAAATCGACCGCATTGTCTATGATTACACCACGAAACACGGAGGCATTCCTGCTCCGCTGAACTACGAGGGTTTTCCAAATTCCTGTTGCACCAGTGTCAACGATGTTGTCTGTCATGGCATACCCTCTGAGGACGAAGTGCTTGAGCCTGGTGACATCATCAATGTTGACTGCACGACAATTCTTGACGGATACTACGCCGATGCAAGCCGAATGTTCGTGGTTGGCGGAAAGACAGAACCGCGTTGGCAAAAGCTTGTGGACGTGGCGTGGGAGTGCTTGAAAATAGGAGAGGAGGTTTGCAGTAAGCCTTACGTTTATGTAGGTGATATTGGCAACGCGATACAGAAGCACGCACACAAGAACCACATGTCCGTAGTGCGTGACCTTTGTGGACACGGTGTGGGCTTGGAGTTTCACGAAGAGCCTGACGTAGAGCACTATGGACACAAGGGTACAGGCATGTTGCTCGTGCCGGGAATGACGTTCACCATCGAACCTATGATAAATCTAGGTCATTGGCAGGTGTGTCTCGACGAGGATGATCCAACGGAATGGACGGTAGTTACTGAGGACTATGAGCCTTCGGCACAGTGGGAACACACATACCTGATGACGGAAAACGGTGTAGAAATTCTTACGCATTAATGGAGAAAGATACGATAATACTGGGCATTGAGAGTTCGTGCGACGATACGAGCGCAGCTGTCATAAAGAACGGTGTATTGTTGTCGAACGTTACTGCTTCGCAAGCCGTACACGAAAGTTATGGTGGGGTAGTGCCTGAACTGGCGAGTCGTGCCCATCAGCAGAATATTGTGCCTGTTGTTGACCAAGCCTTGAAGCGTGCCGGCGTAGAGCGCGAACAACTGTCGGCTATTGCCTTCACACGAGGTCCGGGTCTCATGGGCAGTCTGCTAGTGGGAGTCTCGTTTGCAAAAGGATTAGCCGCTTCGCTTGGCATTCCGATGATTGACGTCAATCACCTCCAAGGCCACGTCCTTGCTCACTTCATTCAAGAAGTTAAGAATGAAAACACCCCTTCACCTTCTTTCCCCTTCCTCTGCCTGTTGGTAAGTGGTGGCAACTCGCAGATTATCAAGGTCAGTGCCTACAACAAGATGGAGATAATCGGACAGACTATCGACGATGCTGCAGGAGAGGCTATTGACAAAGCTGCGAAGGTGATGGGACTTGGTTATCCGGGCGGACCGATTATCGACCGCCTTGCTCGTCAGGGCAATCCCGATGCCTATCAGTTCTCGAAGCCGCACATCGCAGGCTACGACTACAGTTTCTCAGGTCTCAAGACATCCTTCCTCTATAACCTTCGCGATTGGCTTAAGGACGATCCCGACTTCATAGAACATCATAAGGAAGACCTCGCTGCCTCGTATGAAAAAGCGATAGTTGACACCCTGATGAACAAACTGCGACTGGCAGCTCGCGACCTCAAGATTCGTCAAGTGGCAGTGGCAGGTGGAGTAAGTGCCAACACAGGTTTGCGCAACGCCTTCCTTGAGCACGCAAAGAAGTATCATTGGAATGTGTTTATTCCAAAATTCGGATACACCACCGACAACGCAGCCATGATTGCCCAGGCAGGTTACTTCAAGTTCCAAGACAAGGACTTCTGCCCTATGGAAGCCCCTGCTTACAGCCGCGTAACCATGTAAATGAAGCCCCAATTGAAAAATATGAGGGAAAGATTTGGTTATAAGAGAAAAAAGATGTACCTTTGCACGCTGTTTGGAAGAAGCTATTGGAATAGCTAAAGAAAAGAATTAGAAATGTCTAAGATTTGTCAAATTACAGGAAAGAAGGCAATGGTAGGAAACAACGTTTCCCACTCAAAGCGTCGCACAAAGCGTACCTTCGATGTAAACTTGTTCTATAAGAAGTTCTACTATGTAGAGCAGGATTGCTGGATTACACTGCGTATTTCTGCTGCAGGCCTTCGCATGATTAACAAGGTTGGTCTCGATGCAGCTCTCACACAGGCTGTAGCAAATGGCTATTGTGAATGGAAGGACATCAAAGTTATCGGTTAATTATTAAAAGAATCACATTATGGCAAAGAAAGCAAAAGGTAACAGAGTTCAGGTGATTCTTGAATGCACCGAACACAAGGCCAGTGGTATGCCCGGCACAAGCCGTTATATCACAACAAAGAATCGTAAGAACACTCCCGAGCGTCTGGAGCTGAAGAAGTACAACCCCATTCTGAAGCGCATGACTGTTCATAAGGAAATCAAGTAACTTAGAATTCAAAATTTAAAATTAAGTTATGGCAAAGAAAACCGTGGCCACCTTGCAGACTGGCAAGACCGATGGCCGTTCTTATACAAAGGTAATCAAGATGGTGAAGTCGCCTAAGACTGGTGCTTACATCTTCGATGAGCAGATGGTTCCCAACGAAGCCGTTAAGGATTTCTTCAAGAACTAAGAAAGAGACTTACAATATCTATAACGCGTCCATATTTTTAATATGGATGCGTTTTTTGTTGCATTTCATCAGATTTTTTTTTATCTTTGTGCCCAAATAGTGTAATATGGGATTTTTCAATATATTTTCAAAAAAGAGTAAGGAAGAACAAGCGGAAACGCTCGACAAAGGTCTTGAAAAGACAAAGGAGAGTTTCTTTGGTAAGCTGACACGTGCCGTAGCCGGAAAATCGAAGGTTGACGACGATGTTCTCGATAATCTGGAAGAGGTGCTGGTGACCAGCGACGTGGGTGTTGATACGACCTTGAATATCATCCGTCGCATTGAGGAACGTGTGCAGCGCGACAAGTATGTAACCACAGACGAACTGAACGGAATCCTCCGCGATGAAATAGCAGCCCTGCTGACGGAAAACAACACGACTGACACTGAGGGCTTCCAGATTCCCACAGACAAGAAGCCATACGTAGTAATGGTGGTGGGTGTGAATGGTGTTGGCAAGACTACCACCATCGGTAAACTCGCTTACCAGTTCAAGCAGGCTGGATTGAAGGTCGTGCTTGGTGCTGCCGATACTTTCCGTGCTGCTGCAGTGGAGCAGATAGCAATTTGGGGCGAGCGTGTGGGAGTGCCTGTCGTCAAGCAGCAGATGGGCAGCGACCCAGCCTCTGTCGCTTTCGATACACTGCAGAGTGCGATAGCACAGGGAGCCGATATAGTGCTTATTGACACTGCCGGACGTCTGCACAACAAAAAGGGACTGATGGATGAACTGTCGAAGATAAAGCGAGTGATGCAGAAACTTGTGCCGGAGGCTCCTCATGATGTAATGCTTGTGCTTGACGGAAGCACAGGACAGAACGCCTTTGAACAGGCCAAACAGTTCACCGCTGCAACAGATGTCACCAGTATGGCTATCACCAAACTCGATGGAACAGCCAAGGGTGGAGTAGTAATAGGTATCAGTGACCAGTTTAAGATTCCCGTACGATACATCGGTCTTGGTGAAGGAATGGAAGACCTTCAGGCATTTAATCGTGTCGATTTCGTAAATTCTCTCTTCAAATGATATGAAGCGAAACACGGTAGATATCATCACGCTGGGTTGCAGCAAGAATCTCGTCGATTCTGAGCGCCTGATTAGCCAGTTGGAAGCAAATGGCTATCATGTGACTCACGACAGCGAGCAGCCCGAGGGTGAGATTGCCGTGGTGAACACCTGTGGATTTATAGCCGATGCACAGGAGGAAAGCATAAACACCATACTTGAACTTGCACAGCGCAAGGAACAGGGAAAGCTGAAGAAGCTGTTTGTGATGGGATGCCTGTCGCAGCGTTTTATGAAAGACCTCCAGCAGGAAATACCCGAGGTGGACAAATACTATGGGAAGTTCAACTGGGAAGAACTGCTCAAGGACCTCGGTAAGACTTATCGCTCTGATTTGGCTCATCAGCGCCGTATTACCACACCTTCGCATTACGCCTATCTGAAGATTAGCGAAGGATGCGACCGTCATTGCAGTTATTGTGCTATCCCTATCATTACCGGTAAGCACGTTAGTCGTCCTATTGAGGACATTATCGACGAGGTGCGTGTTCTTGTGAAGCAAGGCGTCAAGGAATTTCAGATTATTGCTCAGGAACTCACATATTATGGTGTTGACCTCTATCACCGTAGGGCTATTGCCGAACTCGTGGAGAAGATAGCAAAGGAGCCGGGTGTGGAATGGATTCGTCTGCACTATGCCTATCCCACAGACTTTCCGAAGGACCTGTATCGTGTTATGCGTGAAAACGCTAACGTATGCAAATATATGGATGTTGCCCTTCAGCACATCTCAGATACTGTGTTGAAAGCCATGCGCCGACACATCACAAAGGAAGAAACCTATCAGTTCGTTGAGGAATTTCGTCGTGAGGTTCCTGGCATCCATCTTCGCACTACATTGATGGTTGGTCATCCTGGTGAAACAGAAGAAGGATTCTGTGAATTGCTCGACTTTGTGCGTTGGGCTCGTTTCGAACGCATGGGAGCTTTTGCCTATAGTGCCGAGATGGGAACATACAGCGCCGAACAGTTTACGGATGACATTCCAGAAGATGTGAAGCAGGCTCGCCTGTCGAAACTTATGAGGCTTCAGCAAGGCATTTCCGCAGAGATTCAGGAGGAGAAGGTAGGCAAGGTGATGCGTGTGATTATAGACAGGGAAGAGGGCGGCTACTACATCGGACGCACAGAGTTCGATTCTCCAGAAGTTGACCCTGAAGTCCTTATAAGCAATGCCGTAAGACAGTTGAGTATCGGACAATTCTATGATTGCAAGATAACTTCGGCAGACGAGTTCGACCTCTATGGTGAAATAATTTAACTCCAATATATTAACTTATGAACAACAAAGAGTTTATCGCCCTCATTTCCGAAAAGCTGAATATGTCAGCAAAGGATGCAGGTGCCTTCATGGCAGGCCTTACGACAGAGATGACGAGTCAGTTCGAGGAAGGTGCAACCCTTTCTGTAAGCGGTTTTGGTAGCTTCGAGGTAAAGAAGAAGCTGGAACGAGTTCTTGTGAACCCTTCCACCAAGCAGCGTATGCTAGTTCCACCAAAACTTGTGTTGAGTTTCAAACCCAGTCCATTATTAAAGGAAAAGTTGTAATAGCATGGAGAACAAGATATTTATCGCCGACCTGGCTGAGGGATTAGCCCGTCGCAAGTCAATATCCAAGAAGGATGCCGAGAGTTTCGTCCGCACAGTTTTTGATGCTATTCAGGAACAGTTGCTTGCGGGAGAACAAGTCAAGATAAAGGGCTTTGGTACGTTCAAGGTAATCACTGTTGAGAGCCGTGAGAGTGTGAACGTAAGCACTGGTGAGCGTTTCGTGATTGACAGTCACGGAAAGATTTCGTTTACTCCTGACAAGACTTTGGCCGACCATGTGAATAAGCCCTTTGCTGGTTTTGAGACCGTTATTCTACATGACAGTACTAAGACAGAGGATATGGAGCGTGTAGATGAAGCTCCTGTTGCCGAGGAACCTGTTGTTGAGACTCCTGCTCCAGAGAAGAAGGCAGAGGCTCCAGCTAAACTTGAGCCCAAGGTCGAGGCTCCTGCTAAACTTGAGCCCAAGGTTGAGAAGCCTGTCGAGAAGAAGCCTGAACCAAAAGTTGAGAAACCTGTTGCTGAGGTGAAACCAGTAGAGGAGAAGAAGCCCGAGCCCAAGGCCGAACCCGTGAAGGTTGTGGAGAAACCAAAGGCCGAGCCCGTGAAGCCTGCAGTGAAAGCCGAAGAGCCAAAGTCGAAGTGGTGGCTCTGGTGCCTGATTCTTGTATTGGTTATTGGATGCGCTGTATGGTACATGAATAGCAAACCTGCTGAACAGGAACCCGTTCAGACGGAAGAGGTTGAGGAGACTGTAGTAGAAACTCCTGCAGAACCCGTTAAGAGTGCTGAGGAGCTGGCAGCTGACTACGAGCAAGTAGCCAACGGCGAATACTGGATTGTCGGAACCAAGACAACACACGTCCTTGAGAAGAACGAGGATCTTACGAAGCTGTCTCTGCAATACTATGGCGACAAGAAACTGATAAACTATATCATTCGTCATAACGGCTATTCGGCACAGAAGGCAAGCAACCTGTTCGTGGGCACAGAAGTTAAGATTCCCGAATTGGTGAAGCGCGACTAAAGAAAGGCGAGAAGTGGATACAATAAGATTAGAGCACACTTTCCCAGAGGTCTTTGCCAAACGCTCCGACCTTAAGAGTGAGGTCTGGCAGCAGGATGTTCTCTTCGAGCGCGGTAAGCTATACCTTGTTGAGGCAAACAGCGGTACGGGTAAGTCGTCGTTGTGCAGCTTCATCTACGGCTATCGTCAGGACTATCAGGGAATCATAACCTTCGACGGAAACAATATACGCAATCTCCGCACAAAGGACTGGACACGTCTGCGTCAGCGCAACCTCAGTCTGATGTGGCAGGAGTTGCGCCTGTTCCCGGAGCTTACAGCCCTTGAGAATGTTCAAATCAAGAACCGTCTCACTGGCTTCAAGAACAAGAAGAACATCCTGAAGTGGTTCGAGGAACTGGACATTTCAGACAAACTGGATACGAAGGTTGGACTTATGAGTTTCGGTCAACAGCAGCGAGTGGCAATGATACGTGCCTTGGTGCAACCCTTCGACTTCCTTTTCGTCGATGAACCGGTGAGTCACCTCGATGACGTAAACGCCCGCAAGATGGCAGACATAATGATGGAGGAGGCAACCCGACAGGGTGCAGGCGTGATTGTCACCAGTATTGGCAAGCACGTGGAGTTGAACTACGATAAAACATTACTGCTATGACACTGGTTTGGAAATTACTTCGCCAACACATCTCTGCGTTGCAACTGGCTGGTTTCTTCCTTGCCAATCTCTTCGGAATGCTCATCGTACTGCTGGCACTTCAGTTCTATCGCGACGTGCGTCCTGTCTTTTCGCAGGAAGACGGTGTCATCAACAACGACTACATAATCGTTTCGAAGCGCATCTCCGCACTCGGCATTGGCACAAGCACATTCTCCGAGAAGGAAATACGCGACATCGAGAGCCAGCCTTTCACTGAAAGTGTGGGGGCATTCACAGCCAGTCAGTACAAGGTATCGTGCTCGATGGGTATTGATGGTGTTGCAAACTTCGGCACACAGATGTATTTCGAGTCTGTTCCCGATAAGTTTGTAGATACTGATAAGAGTCAATGGCACTACGAGGAGGGCAGCGATTTCGTTCCCATCATCCTGCCTCGCAGTTATCTTGCCATCTATAATTTCGGCTTTGCACAAAGTCGTTCCTTGCCGAAATTGAGCGAGGGCGTGATATCAATGATAGATATGACCGTGCTCCTGCGAGGCGACTCCAAGGAACAGAGGATGCGAGGAAAAGTCATTGGATTCACCAGTCGACTCAACACCATCCTTGTGCCTGAGGGATTCCTTCAGTGGAGCAACAGTTTATTCGCCCCAACGGCTGACAATGAACCTACGCGCCTGATTGTGGAAGTCAAGAATCCTACCGACGACCGCATTGCTAAATACGTGAAGCAGCAAGGCTATGAGATTGATGAGGACAAACTGCAAGCTGGCAAGGCTACCTATTTCCTTAAGGTGATGAGCGGCATTGTTATGGCTGTGGGATTACTCATCAGCGCTTTGTCATTCTTCATCCTTATGCTCAGCATCTATCTGCTTGTACAGAAGAACACCATAAAGTTGCAGAACCTTTTACTCATAGGTTATAGTCCTGCAAAGGTGAGTCTTCCTTATCAGATACTCACCATAGTGATGAATGCTTTAGTGCTGCTCATAGCACTCGGCATATTGCTGTGGGTTCGTTCCATTTACATGAATATGCTGTGGACAATGTTCCCCAATATGGAGGAAACATCAATGTGGCCAGCCTATACGCTGGGCATCATATTGTTCGCAGTAGTCAGTGTGCTGAACGTGCTGGCAATTCGTCGCAAGGTGGCTAATTGCCTTTGAGAGTCTGTTTGATTCCTTGTTCCCTATGGCATAGCTCAACAGTTATGCCATATTTTTTGTTGAGGTGCTCTGCCAGATGCTGTGCCGAATAGACGCTGCGATGCTGTCCACCAGTACAGCCGAACGAGAACATAAGGTCGGTAAATCCACGCTCTATGTATCGCTCCACATGAGCGTCAGCCAAGCGATAGACGCTCTCAAGGAAAGTCAGAATTTCACCATCATCCTCAAGGAAGCGTATGACAGGTTCGTCAAGTCCCGTCAGTTTTTTATACGGCTCGTAGCGCCCGGGGTTGTGAGTCGAGCGGCAGTCGAATACGTAGCCACCTCCGTTTCCGCTGGTATCCTCTGGTATTCCTTTCTTGAACGAGAAGCTGAATACCCTCACTTTCAACGCCGGTTTACTAGTCAGACTAGTGAAACTAGTACTATTAGTGCTGCTAGTTATATTAGCTTCAACCATCTGCCCTAGAACTTCACGTAAGTAGGGGTAAGGGCAACCGTTGTCCTTGAGCAATTCGCGCAGGTTGTCAAGCGCAGGAGGAATGCTGTCGAGGAAATGCTTCTTGCGCTCGAAGTAACCTCTGAATCCGTAGGCTCCAAGCACTTGCAGCAGGCGGAAGAGCACCACGAGGCGCAGTTGCTGACGGAAACTCTCCTCGTCAACATCAGTATATTTCCGCAATTCCTCTATATATGTTCCAATCAGCTCTTCGCGAAGACTGCTGGGATAGCGTGCCGAAGCCTGCCACAGGAATGAAGCAACGTCGTAAGCCAACGGACCGCGTCTGCCTCCCTGAAAATCTATGAAGTATGGTTCGCCGTTAGCATCGAGCATTACGTTGCGAGCTTGGAAGTCGCGATAGCAGAATGTCTGTCCGATGTTCTTTGTGAGGTCGAGAGCCATCTGTCGGAAGTCCTCTTCCAGACGAATCTCGTGGAAGTCAACGCCAGTAGCCTTAAGGAAACAGTATTTGAAGTAGTTGAGGTCGAACATCACGTTCATCTCGTCCATCGAAGGCTGTGGGTAACATTGGTTGAAGTCCATACCCTTTGCTCCCTCCACTTGTATCTTTGGCAGCCAGCGTATCACTCTGTGCAGCAGTTCTGTCTCCTCCTTGCTGTATTTTCCGCCAGCCTCGCGACCTTGCTTTATTGTGTCGAAGAGGGTAGTGCTGCCAAGATCGTTCTGCAGATAAGCGTGTTCGTCGTCGCTCACCTTCAGCACTTCGGGCACAGGAATACCCTTCGATGCAAAATGCCGCGCAATGTAAATGAAGGCGTGGTTCTCTTCCACCGATGTTCCTATGACACCAATCAGGCTCTTGCCAGTTTCGTCAGTAAGACGGAAATACTGCCGGTTGCTGCCGCTTCCGGTTATCGCCTTGCACGAGACCGCTTCCCGTCCCGTCACTTCCTTATATAATTCCCTCAGTTCCTCCAAATTTTCAATTATCAATTTTCAATTTATTTTACTCCCACTCGATTGTCGAAGGTGGTTTTGAGGAAATGTCGTAGCAAACGCGATTTACCCCTCTTACCTTATTTATAATATCGTTTGAAACCTTTGCCAAGAAGTCGTAGGGCAGGTGAGCCCAGTCGGCAGTCATGGCATCGGTGCTTGTGACAGCACGCAAGGCTACGGGATTCTCGTATGTTCGTTCGTCGCCCATCACTCCCACGCTCCTTACTTCGCTCAGCAGTATTGCACCAGCCTGCCACACTTGGTCGTACAGACCCCAGTCGCGCAAGCCCTGAATGAAGATGTTGTCGGCTTCCTGCAGCACAGATACCTTCTCGCGTGTGATAGCTCCCAGTATGCGGACTGCAAGTCCTGGTCCTGGGAAGGGATGACGCCCAATCAAGTGTTCGGGCATTCCCAACTGGCGACCTACGCGGCGCACCTCGTCTTTGAACAGCCACTTCAGCGGTTCGCACAGGCTCAGGTGCATCTCCTCTGGCAGTCCACCCACATTGTGATGACTCTTGATGACCTTGCCAGTAATGTTCAGGCTCTCAATGCGGTCGGGATATATCGTACCCTGTGCCAACCACTTGGCATCAGTTATCTTCTTGGCTTCAGCATCGAACACCTCCACAAAGTCGCGACCGATGATTTTGCGCTTCTTCTCTGGCTCTGTCACTCCCTCAAGGTCCTTGAAGAATTTATCGCTTGCATCTACGCCAATCACGTTCAGTCCCAGACATTCGTAGTCGCGCATCACGTTCTTGAATTCGTCCTTGCGCAGCATACCATGATCCACGAATATGCAAGTCAACTGCCGTCCGATGGCTCTGTTCAGCAGCACAGCAGCCACGCTACTGTCCACACCTCCAGAGAGACCGAGGATTACGCGGTCGTTGCCTATCTGCTCTTTCAGCTCCTGCACGGTTGTGTCAACGAAATTCGCAGGACTCCAAGTCTGATGACTTCCACAGATGTCCACCACGAAGTTCTTGAGCAACTGCGTTCCCTGCAGCGAGTGGAACACTTCGGGGTGGAACTGCACGCCAAATACCTTCTTGTCCTCAGCCGCGTATGCTGCAAACTTCACCTTGTCAGTGCTTGCAACGCAGCGGAATCCGTCGGGCAGAGCAGTGATGGTGTCGCCGTGACTCATCCACACCTGACTGTTAGCCTCAAAGCCCTTGAACAATGGGCACGTGGTATCTATCGTCGTAAGATTGGCTCTGCCGTATTCGCGGCTGTCTGCCGGCTCCACGCGACCTCCCAATGTGTGACTGATGAACTGTGCACCATAGCATATTCCCAGCACTGGCATCTTGCCGATAAACTGACTGAGGTCCACCTTGAACGCCTCTGGGTCATAAACACTATAGGGCGAACCGGCCAGAATGACGCCAATCACGTCCTTGTCTCCCACTGGGAACTTGTTATAAGGCAGAATCTCGCAGAATGTGTCCATTTCGCGCAAGCGGCGAGCAATCAGTTGCGTTGTCTGCGAACCGAAGTCCAGAATGATAATCTTTTCCTGCATATCGTGTAGGGTTATTAATTCGTCTGACAAAGATAGTGAAAGCCGAGCGAAATGACAAATTTCAGAGCATCAAAATACAGGCGACATAAAAAAGTATGCTTGCATAGTCCCTCTTATATTTAATAACGACACGTATTACTAATGCATAGCACGAAACATTAGTAATGCATAGCACGAAACATTAGTAATGCATAGCACGAAGCATTACTAATCTTCCGACGGAAGACCTATAGTCCTTTTTCAAAACATCTATAGTGTCTTCGCCACATCACCATAGTAACTTTTGCATTTTAATATAGTAACTTCAGTATCTCACTATAAAACATTTTGGGGCTTTTGTTTTGTGTAAATGGAATTATTCGTTAACTTTGCCCCATGAGAACAATGTAATTGAAAGTGTTATGTGTACGTATAATATAACAATAGAGGATGAGCTGCTTGAGCGTGTACGCCCAGCCTTCAAGAGCGATGATGCCTTGCAACATTGGATGACAGAGAAAATGACGGCTTTGTTGCTTAGTTATGGAGATAAGCTTTCTACTCCTCCCTGTTCATATTCCGAAGATGAAACTTACGACATTGCCAAACAAAGATTGCAGCATCTTGAGGATGGAACTGCGAAGTTGGTAGATGGCGACAAATTCCTCTCTCAAATACGTACACGATATGGCATTGAAGCATAAATGGCTGACAGAAGCGAGCCTCGAATTCGAACGAACACTTGATTATGTACGTCGTGAGTTCGGAACACGAACTGTTAAGAAAGTCTTTATAGAGGTAGAGGATAACATTAAGGTTCTGAAGACCTTCCCAAAAGCGGGAATACATTATAAAGATTTGTTTTACAAGGGGAAGGAAGTAAGAATCCTACACATGAAAAAAAGCTCTATAATTTATTGTTACGACGAGGAAACCTTGTTTATTCTGGTTTTTTGGAATAATCGTAGCGATGATGCTATCATAGCCGACATTCTTTCTGCTCGTTAATACAGCCTTTCCGCCCCCAAAGCGGAAAGGCTTTTTGTTTGCGCCTCCAACATTTTGCTCCTCGAAGCTACATACTTTGCTCCATTTAGCGATAATTGACGCCTCGGGGAGCGATAGTCTTTGCCACTAGTAGCAAGTTACGTAAGAACGGGAAGCAATCATCATTGTCATAGGCGACAATCGTGATTGCTTCTAATGGCAAGTCATCTTACATCTAGTGGCAAGTGTCATCGTTACTAGGAGCAACGCCCACTGCCTCCCGTTCCTTCTAAACCTGCTTCGAGACATCAGTTCTTTCGCCTTCTACATCCAATTGAACGACCCTTTATGCGAAACATTTTTCCTCATTCCCTTTGCGCGTATTAAATAAATATGTACATTTGCAATGTGTTCCGTAAGGGATGCAAGACATATTTGCTCTATAGCCTCTCATTCACCACCACGAGAAAGAGCAAATGCACATTTAGGAGCTGTCCCAAATGGGCGCAGATTTCTCCCATATATGTGCATGGTTTGTGGTGAACCGAGAGGCGTATGGCGAAGGTCTGCGCCTCTTGTATTATAATACTGAAGAGTCAACAGGATAAAACGGACAAAAAAGCACGTGAAAAAAACATGTCTTCTTTTAGGGGCAATTATGCTACTTGTTATGTCAGCCCAAGCACAAAAATATAATTTTGGGGATTATATTTATCCTTTCGGCTTCCGTACATACGT
>CACZJU010000006.1 GCA_902781515.1 uncultured Bacteroidales bacterium
GAAACATCTATGGAGCTGGCTCTATGGGTTCTGTAGGCAATGACACTGAAGCTGAATCTGGCAAAACAACCATCAATATCAATGGTGGCACAATCGGTCGTACCGAAGACAACGACCACGGTCATGTATTTGGAGGTCCGAAGGGTGACCTTGCGGAAACTGAGTTTAAGGCAAGCGTCAAGAGCACGTTGGTGAATATCAATGCAAATCCTTCTGATGCCAAAAAGAATCCTATTGTCTGGGGCAGCGTCTTTGGCGGTGGCGAGGCAGGTATCATCAAGGGTAGCGTTGCTGTCAACATGAATGGAGGCACTGTAAAGAAAGATGTCTATGGCGGTGGCGCTTTGGCTGATACGCAGACAGACAACTGGGATGAAACAAAAAATAGTGGCGCAGGCGACTGGGCAGAGGGTAAGACGTCAGCAAGCAACACAACGCTCGTTCGCCTGACGGGAGGTGATATTCTTGGCGAAGCATACGGTGGCGGTCTGGGAGAACCCGGTAAGCCTGCCTATGTCTATGGTGATGTGCTCCTGGACTTGAACGGCACGACGACGTCGGGCGAAACAGGTACCGCCATCGCTGGGGATGCCAGAGGATGTGCCGTCCATGAAGTCTTTGGCTGCAATAATGCTGCCGGTACACCCATGGGAAAGGTCATGGTACATATCTATGCGACACAGAACAAGGGCAAGGACTATACTGACATCAGCACCAAACCAGAGAAGGGTTCTAAGTCGTTTGATGTTGTCGCTGTCTATGGCGGTGGCAATTTGGCTGCCTACGAACCTGCGGGTGGCGCAAGTACCACGAATTCTACCAATGTCATCATCGAAGGTTGTGACCTCACCAGCATCCGACAGGTGTATGGCGGCGGCAATGCAGCCTGCACGCCGGCTACCAATGTGACGGTAAACGGAACGTACGAGATTGACGAACTCTTCGGCGGAGGTAATGGCTTAAATAATATCTTCATCAATGGTGTCGAGATGCCCAACCCTGGTGCCAACGTAGGTTACAAGAACTATTCCGAGTATTATGAGGAAGACGGCCAGTGGAAGGTGCGTGATAAATCCGATGCCGACACAAAGGAGAAGCGAACGGGCTCATCGTATGTCTATGGAACGGGTAAGGCTGCCGTGAACATCTACGGTGGCAAGGTCAACCATGTGTTCGGAGGCTCCAACACCAAGGGTAATGTTCGTCAGACGGCTGTGACGCTGCTGGACGAGGAGGGCGAATGCGAATTCTGTGTCGATGAAGCTTACGGCGGTGGTAAGAGTGCTGAGATGGACGCCGAAGCACAGCTGCTGATGGCTTGTATCCCAGGATTGAAAGCGGTCTATGGCGGTGCCGAGGCTGCCGACGTTCGCGGCAATGTGACGTTGAACATCACCAACGGCACCTTCGACCGTGTGTTCGGTGGTAACAACCTCAGCGGCACCATCGGCGGCTCCATTACTGTGAATGTAGAGGAGATTGGCTGTAAGCCCGTCAAAATTGGTGAGTTGTATGGCGGCGGCAATCAGGCCGGCTACTCAGTCTATGGCTACGACAGCGACGGCAAGCCGAAGGAGTCAGGCCTCAAGCTCTACAACGACCCGCAGGTCAATGTCATGTCATTTACCAGTATCGGTAATATCTATGGCGGTGGCTATGGTGAAGGAGCATTGATGGTGGGTAATCCTACCGTGAACGTCAACGTGGCCTACGGCAAGTACTATGATAATGACTTGTCCGTTGTCGGCGAGAATGCAGAAACACCCAACCATTATCCCATTCCCTCACATGCCAAAGGTAAGATGGGTGCCATCAGCAACGTCTTTGGTGGCGGCAATGCTGCCAAAGTCATCGGTAACACCAACGTCAACATCGCCACCCTCGAAGAAGTCTATGTGGTGAAAGAACTGACTACAGGCGCCCCGTTAACAGACTGCTACACCCGTAGTGGAGCAGGTACTGCCGATGATCCTTTTGTCTATACCGAAGCCTCTGGTACTGCCTTAGATGGGATTACCTATTACGAGAAGAAAGACGTTAAGGGTGTCGACATTCGCGGCAATGTTTTTGGTGGTGGAAATCAAGCCGAGGTAACTGGCAATTCAAAGGTGAGAATTGGTAATAAGAAAGAGGACGAATAGCCCTCCTTTCTTGTCTCTTGAATATCTCTTACACCCATCTTATAAGGCTGTAGCAGGAAAGATACTCCGCACTGTATTACGTATATTACGCATCGTCACCTCGCGTCGCATGGCTTCTTCGGGTGCGATGCCATCAGGGTTGATGCACAACACCTTGGAGAACCCGGCACTCAATAGCGCTTCGCAGTCGCAGATTCTTCCCCCTATCAGGCAGACGGGGACGTTGCCTGCCCGCTGCAGGATTCCCATCGGGAGTTTGCCCATCAGCGTCTGGCGGTCAGCAGAGCCCTCACCCGTGATGATAAGGTCTGCGTCCTTAGCCACACAATCAAACTCGACGATTTCCAATAACCACTCGATACCCGACTTGCACGAAGCATTAAGGTATTGCATGAAGGCATAGCCCAATCCGCCTGCGGCTCCTGCACCTGCCACCTCCGAGCGGTCATATCCGAAACGCCTGGCGGAATCCTCGGCAAACCGACGGGCCCGCTCGTCCAACGCCACAACATCCTCAGGCGTTGCCCCCTTCTGCGGAGCAAAGACGTAAGCCGCCCCGTTCTCGCCACAAAGTGGGTTCCTGACATCCGTGGCAATCGTGAACTGCACCTCCTCCAGCGCGATGTCATGGGTTTGATGAATGGCGTCAAGCATACCCATTCCGGCATCGCTGGTAGCACTTCCCCCAAGCCCCACGACGATGTGTCTTGCACCCCTTCGCACGGCGTCCGTCACCAACTGCCCCGTACCATAGCTCGAGGCCACCAAGGGATTACATTCCTCCTTTGTCAGGAGCATCAGCCCGCTGGCCTGGGCCATCTCTATCACCGCCAAGTCGTCGCGCAGCAGGTACCTCGCCACAATGGGGCGCATCAACGGGTCGCTCACCCTTGCCTCCACCAGCGCTCCGCCAAGAGCCGCATGGCACGCATCCAGGAAGCCCTCTCCCCCATCGCTCACGGGAATCTCCACCACTTCGGCGTCAGGACAAGCGCTCCAGACACCTTCCGCAGCCGCCTCGTTAGCCTCCGTCGAGGTCAGACAGCCCTTGAATGAATCTATTGCCACAACAACCTTCATAATAATCTTAGAGTCTTCTCCCTATTTCTTTTCCGCTACGAAGATACACACTTTTCAAAATATCCGCAATAAATGCTTGCCTTTTTATCATAACCCTACTACGGACGCGATACTAATCCTCCATCGATAGGGATAGTAATCCTAAGTGCATAGGAATAGTAACGCTCCACAGATAGGGAAGTATCGCGACCTCGGGTGGTAAAGGTACTGATTATTATCGGAATACGGAAGTTTTTCCGCGACATTGTCACTGAAATCATAAATACTTATCGAATTGACAGACGTTTTTTACGTTTGGAGGTTTGTAGGTTTGGAGATGTTGTTGTATCTTTGCCAAAGGATTTACTAATATGCGGTCCTGGAACATGGAGTTAACCGTCAGAGCATTATATGAAAGACAACAGTCAACGCTCGAAACTGCTTTATAAAAACATAGTCGCCTCTATAGCCATTAAAGGGTATGCGGCTATCATATCACTCATGCTTGTACCTCTCACACTCAACTGTCTGGGAACACTTAAGAATGGGGTTTGGCTGACGATTAGCAGTATTCTTCTATGGATAGACCAGATGGATATTGGACTAGGGAACGGCTTGCGCAACCGGCTTGCTATCCATATTGCCCATCAAGAGATAAAAGAGGCGAGACAGACTATAAGTTCCACCATAGCTATGTTGGCATGTATTGTTCTTCCTCTTCTTATAGTCCTGTTGTTATTAACGATGAATACGGACGTTTATGGATTCCTGAATGTCATACCTGAAGAAATACCAGAACTTCGGATAGCACTTGTTTATGCAATTTCATTTGTTTGCCTGACTTTTGTCATGAAATTCATTGGGAATTTTTATATGGGTATGCAATTACCGGCAGTAAGCAATCTACTTATTTCCTTAGGTCAAACCATCATATTAATCGTCACGTGGCTACTCTATGTCAATGGAAAAGCTACATTCTTATCAATAGCCATTGCTAACACGGCATCGCCCCTTATTATCTATTTCATCGCATATACTTATACATTCTACATCCAATTTCCGAAGCTACGCCCTTCATTTAGCCTGATTAATCTTCGTTCAGCATTGGAATTAGGTAATTTAGGGCTTAAGTTCTTCTGGATTCAGATTGCTTCCGTTATCCAATTCATGACGACAAATATACTAATTTCAAAGTTCTACACTCCCGCTTTGGTGACTCCATATCAGATTGCCTATAGATACATCAGTTTGTCAATGGTATTATTCACTATCCTATGCATGCCTTTTTGGAATGCGACAACCGATGCCTACGAACGAAAGGATATTGCGTGGATTCGCAAAGCAAATCAGAAAATGAACTGGATGGTAGCAGGTATTACCCTTTTACTACTCATTATGATTATTGCTTCTCCATGGGTGTATCAAGTATGGATTGGAGATGCGTGCCAAGTGTCTATTGGGATCACCACTATGGTAGCAATTTATAATTTATTACTTATCATGAGCATGCGCTATGCTTATTTCCTTAATGGAGTAGGAGCACTCCGACTGCAGCTATACATGACAGTAATGACTATTATCTTCATACCATCTGTTTATATCGTATGTACTAAAACTGACAACATATTATGGCTTATTGCCGTCATGTGTATTTGTGTAGCACCCAGTTTCTTTGCCAATATGATTCAGTTTCACAAGATATTAAATGGTACAGCAACAGGAATATGGAAGAAATGAGCAAAAACAATCCTAAGGTACTTGGAATTGTAACCCTATACAATCCTGAGTTCCCCAACGCTGCAGACAATATCTTGCGGTATCTGCCCCATTTGGATTTACTCATTATCTGGGACAACACACCCTTGAAGTCCAATGTAAAACAGAAGATACTGGAATACATAACCGACGAAACGGACAGAATCATCTGGCACGGTGATGGAAATAACTACTGTATTGCCCCTGCCATCAACTTTGCATGGCACTATGCCCAAGAGAACCACTATGACTTAATACTCCTAATGGACCAAGACAGCCAATGGGAAGACTTTAAATCGTATATCAAAGAAGTGAAAGAACGCTTCCAATCATCACAAACATCTGTATTCTGTCCATACATTCCAAGTGATGACACTTTTGAAATAACCAAGGAGGCACAAGAAAAGAATATTTTCATCAATTCCGGCACCGTCATCCCCACCACGATCCTCAATGGGATAGGTGGTGCTGACGAAGCTTTTCCCCTTGACGCACTTGATCACGATT
Source organism: uncultured Bacteroidales bacterium (assembly GCA_902781515.1). Lineage (GTDB taxonomy): Bacteria > Bacteroidota > Bacteroidia > Bacteroidales > Bacteroidaceae > Physcousia. Next base: position 5,463 of record CACZJU010000006.1, read on the forward strand.
TGTCCATTCGAGTACAGAAAGCTGGGTATAAGATTGTGAGCTTAACAAAACACAAATTACACCATACCGTTGGAAATCTCCAAAAGATGGGGCCTTTCCATCTTTTTTCACCCAACTACAGTCCTCAAAGGCTTTATAGCATAGCAAGAAGCCATATCATCAAATACAGGAAACATAAAGACTGGTTGTCATCCTCAGAGATAAAGGAGACTCTCAAAGAACATTATTTTAAACAATTCCTTCGCATCCTTTTGGCTGAACCCCAGAAAGCCAAACGCCTGAAAATGTTTTTCAAGGGCATCTATGATGGTATCACATATCCTATTAAGAACTAAAATGAATAAAGTCCTGCTCTTTCTCCTTCTATTCAATAGTCTGGTATCTGTATGTCATGCCTTTGACAACGAGATGCCGATTATCGCCTATTATGGAGTAACGGAACAGTTTACCAGCGAAGAGGCATTCCGGACATTCCGCGATTGTGGATTTACGGTCAGTCTCTTTCCCTATAGTTCCTTAGAGAACTTGTTGAAAGCCTGTAGTACAGCAGAATCTCTTGGAATCAAGATAATAGGATGCTGTCCGGAACTTTGGTCATCGTCGGCTAAAACCGCATCGGCTCTGAAAAAAGAAAATGGGTTCTTGGGATACCTTATACAAGACGAGCCTTCACTCCCTGAAATCAAAGAACGACAATTATTGATAAACAAGTTACAAGACATTGACGACTCACACTTGTTTTATATAAATCTGTATCCTTACTCAGACCCTAAGAACAGTTTGCTAAACATCAAAGCAAATAGTTACCAAGATTACCTTAAAGCATTGACTTCCACCTCCTGCCAACAGATTTCATTCGACTTCTATCCTATAACTACGGCAGGAATCCGTCCTATGTGGTATAACAACTTGGAAATGGTACGCGAGGAAAGCCTGCGAACAGGCAAACCTTTCTGGGGATTTGCACTATCTATGCCTCATGACGTTCCCCTTACGCCCAATACCTACTACCCCACTCCAACATTGGCTGCGCTGCGACTACAGGTTTATGCCAACTTGGCCTATGGAGCTCAAGGCATACAGTATTTTACCTATTGGACACCAGAAGATAATCAAGGTTTTCATTTCCACGATGCACCAATCAGTTATGAAGGCAAGAAGACCAAGACATACAACGTGGTGCAAAAGATGAATCGTGAATTAAAAGTGATATCGAAACTGTTCTATGGAGCCAAAGTTCTTTCCGTTCATCATATCGGCGGTTCACTGCCAGAAGGAACAACCAAACTGACACAAGCACCCCTGAACCTCAGTTCGCTGAAGGTGGTCAGCAAAAAAGGAGTTATCGTATCACAACTGGAGAAGGACGGTCATCGATACCTCGCCATCGTAAACAAAGACCTTGAGCGCAATATCAAGGTTCAAATCAGGCCTCATAACGACACTGTCCAGCATATAACCAAGTCACTAAAGGAAGAAAAAATGACAGATACCTATACGGTTGCAGCAGGTGATATCCTGCTATTCAGACTTAAATGACATCAAATTATTTGGCTGGCACTCTTATTTTACATACCTTTGCATACTATGACATTCTCTATCACTATACCAGCATACAAGTCACAATTCCTCAAAGAAGCTATTGAGAGCGTTGTCTGTCAGACCTATTCCGACTGGGAACTCATCATTGTTGACGATTGCTCTCCAGAGGATTTACGTTCCATCGTAGAGCCATTCCTCGACGATAAGCGCATTCATTATTATCGTAATGAAAAGAACTGTGGAGCAATTGAAGTGGTGGACAACTGGAACATCTGTCTCAATTATTGCACTGGCGACTATGTTATCTGCATGGGTGACGATGACCGGCTGCTGCCCCGCTGTCTGGAAGAATACAAGAAACTCATAGAGAAGTATCCCGGCTTGAATGCTTACCATACACGCACCGAAATCATCGATCAAAACGGTGTTACGGTTTTCTTGCAAGAGCCACGCCCGGAATGGGAGTCTGCACTGTCGCTTGTCTGGAACCGTTGGGCATACCGATACAAACAGTTCATCGGTGATTTCTGTTACAATACAAACTATTTGAGACACGTAGGCGGTTATTGCAAACAGCCCTTGGCTTGGGGCTCCGACGATATGACGGCTGCTATGGCAAGTAAAGACTTTGGAATAGCAAACACACAGACCTTTGGATTTCAATATCGTGAAAACCCACTTACTATTTCCAATTCATCGAAAAATGCAAAAATAAAGATTGATGCGACATTGCTACATTACCAATGGTTCTCATCGTTTATCCATGACATAGAAGGAAGGGAATTAACACCTTCAGACCTGCTCTACCTACAAACCATCGAACATCCGAGAACTAAATTCTTCCAGATGATTCTCAACATCTACTGTAGTCAATACATCAAGGGGAATCCCTTGAGACTGATACATTGCTGCAAACGTCTGAAAGGCATGCCCTTATCACGGATTGACTACGTTAAATGGTATATAACGTCTCTTTATTACCTATTCGTTCATTAAACCTTAAATGTACTATGAATATAGTCATTCTCACCCACTACCTTCCCTATCCGCTCACATCTGGCGGAGCACAAGCGCAATACAATATGATTGAACAACTTCGCCACAAGCATCATATCACGCTAGTTTTTAACGAAGGAAGTGGCAATAAACTTCAAGCCATGAAACAACTGCAGAAATTATGGCCAGAAGTAAATATTGTAGTATATCGTTATTACAGGCAACTGCTCTGTTGGAGATTTGTAAGAGATAAGATAAGAAGAGGGTTTTTAGTAAAATTCGCCCCCAATAGCAGGATACTGAAGATTGACCGTATGTTGAAGCCCTACGGACAATGGTTCTCGTCTGACCAAGTTCGATTCGTCAACAGAATCATCAGGGATGCCAAGGCCGATTTAATACAGGTGGAGTTCTTCCAGAGTCTTGACTGGTGTAAGTATCTTCCTGCCGATATCAAGAAGGTCTTTATTCACCACGAAATCAACTTTATCAGAAACGACCGTTTCCTGCAGGATTTCAATCTATCGGCAAAAGAGGAAGAAGCCAAGCAACGGATGAAACAAGAGGAGATTGACTGTCTGAACCGCTATGATCACATAATAACACTTACCGATATTGATAAAAAGATATTACAGGAGCATCACGTCACGACACCCATCTCTGTATCTCCTGCTGCCGTTTCTTCATTACCTCTCCCCTATTGTGAGTGGAAAGGTCGCGTGGTTTTCATTGGTGGGCACGCACACATCCCAAATAGAGAAGGTATCGACTGGTTTATCAGCCAAGTTATTCCTAACCTGAACATAAATATTCAAGTTGATATAATTGGTGCAGGATGGCCTTCGGAATACAACATTCAGCATGAACATTGTCAGATTCGCCTGACAGGTTTTGTAGATGATCTGACGGCTGCGGTATATGGCAACATTATGATTGTCCCCATACTGACTGGTAGTGGAATGCGCATGAAAATCGTTGAGGCTATGGCAATGAGTATGCCCATCGTAACAACAACGGTTGGCGTGGAGGGTATTCCTCTTGTCCACGAGAAGTCCTGTCTTATTGAAGACACTCCAAAAGAGTTTGCACAAGCCATAGAGCGTCTTTGTACTGATGCCAGCCTCCGAAGTAAATTAGGGAATGCTGCAAATCAAGTATTCATGGAAGCCTATTCTGCGGAGCAACTGTCAAAGGTAAGAGAAGGTATTTACCATCTGGTCAAGGCATAACGCACAATCCAATAGCGGTAAGCAAGTTTTTGGAACAATGACAATGGACTCTTTCCTGTTGTCAATGCCGATGTATTGTCTCCATGCCGACGATAACGCAGAAGTTTGTCTGGAATAAACGTCGTCTTATAATATAAATCAGCTATCTGCCCTATCCAATAGTCATGCATCACGATATGAGGAGGGAAAGGAAGCAACTTCTTCAATATTTTTCTGCTAAAGGCTGTACAGCAACCTATATAGGTTGTATGATAAAGTGTTAGCCAAAAACCTTTGTGGGGTTTGCATATATCGTAAAGAGACTTTCCCGTACTAGCAGCATTTTCATCACAAATCCAGGCATCACATACAACCAGATCTACAGTCTGCAATGCTGCGACCATACGTTCCACTTTTTTCGGCTCCCAAACATCGTCTTGGTCGGTTAAGAAGATATAATCACCAACAGCATTTTTGATTGCATTCTCAAAATTATAGGTAAGTCCCCGACGAGGACCATTAATAATCTTAATGCGAGGGTCATTAAACTCTTCTAAAACCTGTAACGTCTTGTCCTTGGAACCATCATCGGAAACAATGAGCTCATCATCCTGCCCCAACTGATTCAAGATGGAATGCACTTGCTCTCTGATATATTTTTCACCATTATAGGTGGCCATGCAAACACTTATCATATTGCAAAGGTAATCAAATTTTAGAAATAAGGGTAAGAATTCTTAAATTATAACAATAAAAAAACTATTGTATTCGTTTTAATTAAAACGAACATAAATGAAGATATGTATACTAACCCCTAGGTTTCCTCTGCCGGAATGTGGCGGCGATTTGTTGAGAATCAATTACATTGCACGATATCTCAAGTCGCAAGGTCATCAACTGGTATTGGTGTCATATGTAGAAGAGACCCCTGATATTGAAGCCGCCGAAGAATTATATGACAAGGTATATACGGTAAAACGCAGCAAAATTGCTACTCTGTTCTATTCCATCCTGTATATACTGACTGGGCGCCCTATACAGTGTGGCTACTACTATTCATCGGCATTCAACAAATTATTCCAGCGTGTCGTAAAAACGGAGAGTCCAGACTTGTATGTTTCCCACCTCTTACGCATGGTTCCTTTTCTGGAAAATGCTAAACTGCAAGAGAAATCTATCGTTGAAATGACAGATGCTCTGTCGAAGACTTATGCTTTGGCTAATGGAGCAAAAGGCAACACACTGCTTCGGTTTATTTATCAGATTGAGAAACACTTGATTGCCAAATACGAGAATTTTGTCATCAAGCGCTATCCCAAGGTCGTACTGGTCTCTCAATCGGACATTGACTTCCTCAGCAGCAAATTAAATGGAAAACATATAGAATCGTTGGAGTTTCATGCTAATGGGGTAGAATATCTGTCAGAAATAAGTAACAATATAGACACTAAGAAAATCTGCTTTATCGGGCACATGCAGTCATTGCAGAATCAGGATGCCGCTATCCATTTCGTCAATGACATATTCCCACTAATCCTGGCCAAGAAGCCCGACATGAAGTTCTATATCGTTGGAGCACATCCACCCAAGAGTATTCTGAAACTCGACAATGGGAAAAACATTTTTGTAACTGGTTTTGTTGATGATCTCAATAAGTTCGTTGCCGACTCATGTATAGCCGTTGCTCCAGTACAAATCGCTGCAGGCATACAAAATAAGGTCCTCGTAGCTATGGCTAATGCTATTCCTGTTGTGCTGACACCACTTATTGCCAAGGCCATTCCTGAACTGCACGATGAAGAAAACTGCTTCATTCGCGATGATAACCAATCGTTTGCCGATGCGTGCATTTCACTCCTTGAGAATGCAGATCTTCGTTCAAAGATGAGAACGCAGGGACGTCTTACAGTCATTGAGCACTATTCGTGGCAGTCGAAACTGGAGGGCTATGAGCGACTTACACGATAAGGTGTATTAAATCCGCAACTAAACAAAAAGCTAGAGGTGTAATGTATAAATAAATATACTAAACAAAACTCTTCCAGTCGAAACAATATTTGTTGCAATTTTACCTATATAGACAGGAATAAAGGCATATATTACGGCTGTCCATAAAAAGATTGACACTACGTCGAAATATTCAAAAAGGCGACTAGCCAATACAGAACTGATTCCGTCTAATGTCAGGCGGCAAAAAAATGCAAATGCTAAAATCTTCAGAAGTATTGGAACATATTTATAGTTCTGTGTGAGCACCTTGTGATAATACAATGCACCATAATACATAACTATATTTATCAGAATCAAGAAATTCTTATGGGCAGCGACACCTTCCAAATCACCTTCTTGTCCCCATTCCTTCAAGGAACGATATGTTTCAAGACGATCACCTCCCAACTGGTCTGGTACTAAATATGTAAGATCTAATCCTGCAAAATAAAAGATAAAGCAGACGGGGACTATCAGATATAATATGGTTTGCCACCATATATTTAATTCCTTGTTACTAAAGAAAAAAATGGCAAAACCTGCCAATGCTGAATAATGGAAAATTGCGCCGACCAGAATGAAATACATGGCTGTGAGACGCTTATTCTCAGCACAATAATAGACTGCAAACAAGAACAGGGAAGAAGCTACAGCACATCTGATTTGTACTAAATCATGGAGTTGATAATAAAAAGAAATATAGATACTGAGTGTTAGTAACGGCAATTTAGACATCTTCCAGATAGCTCCAAGTCTTATTGGAACAGACAAAAAAGCATATGTAAAGAATAATGCATTTAGTCCCAGACCCAGTGTATTGAGGAAATAGGATATATATATGAAACTAGGTTCCATATTAATTTTACTACCATCAAGAGAACGTATAGAATTGAAAGTATTCTCATATTCTTGAGAGTCTGGTGTATCTTCTGGACCTCTTGTGCCTGCTATGATAATCATAACTATACCTATTAGCATCATCACCAAGAAGACATCACGCGCTTTCATCCTTTCTTCCATAAAAGAAAGGGACATACAAATGGCAAATATCGTTAATATAGCTAATGCCATAAGTGTTGTATGTAGCTATTGGAAATTATATTTCCTGACAACAATATAGAATGAAGTTCCTAACGTCGTAAGAAAAAGCATAGCCAAAACAAAAAACATCCGTTTAGGTCCTGATGGTTTTACAGGTACTGAGGCTCCTTTGATGACGGTAAATGCCGGTGTACACTCCTGTACTTTTGCCTTTGCAACCTGCATCTGTGAGTTGACGGCAGAATAAGAATTAAATCTTAATTGCAGGTCATTCTCCATATCCTCCAATTTCAGTTCAACGCTTTTTAATGCCACACTCGAGTTTGCATCAGCCGTACGACCGTATTCTTGACGTGCTCTCTCATAATCCTGCTTGGCTTCCATTGTCAACTTCAGGTAATAATCATAATCGATGCGGGCTTTATTAGTACGATACTCTGTAATAAAATCCTGAAGCCGCGTCTTAACAGAATCACCAATAGTTTTACAAATCAATGCATCCTGATCCTGGACGCTGATGCTGATAACAGCCGTCTTTTTGTCGAAACTAATATTGATTTTTCCTCTAATAATTTTTGCTATCTCATCTTCCTTTTTTGAGAGACAATATGGATCAGTGCCACCAGAACCCCCTCCTTCTCCTTCTTTCTTGAATAGATTCTTTACCCAGTCTATAGGCACCAACCAAATAATGGGTTTCTGGTATTTTTGCAAATAATCATGATAGGTAGTATTGATGCTTCCATCCTTACTCGTTACCTTTACATTGAAAAGACTAGTTACAAAACCATTGTCCTCCATCAAATCAGGATATAACAACGGGGTGATGGCATCATTACTCTCCAGTTCGTTGAGATCAAATCCCAAAGAAGATGCCAGTGAACCCAGCGTACTGACCATCGAAGATCCGCCCAATTCCGGTGCCAACTTAATATCAGTACTATAGTAGCGTGGAAAGCCCAATATATATATACATGATATAACAAAGGCGATTGGAAGAGTCTTAGTGTAAAGTTTCTTATTTGCCCACATTTTTTTTACTAAATCAAAGACATCTATAACCTTTAGATCTTTATTGTTATCTTCCATATTAATTCTTGTTTACTTCTTAGTCAAACTGGCAATTGTGGCAATCATGGTTGCAATAGAGGCTGTACTTGAACCGATACTCAGAATCTCTGGCAGCGACAAGCTGCGACGACGTGACTTGGTTGGAACCACAATCTGACAACCTGGACGAGGCTGGTGAGAGCGATCTGCATGAGCCACCAGACCATTCATATATATAATGACCGTCTTTGACTTCTTAGCTGTTGATGTTGTACCACCTGCTAAATTGATATAATAGTCGGTATTCTTGCCGTCTTTGTAATACACAGTATTGGGATAGAGGACCTCGCCATTAATCTTGACAGTAGCATCGTAAAGGGGCACTACGATACGGTCTCCCTCACGCAGAATTGGATCGTCTTCGCTTCCTGGATTCGCAAGGGCTTTATCCAATTCGATACCTACTGGATATGTGGCACTGACAAGCAGCTTCTTGATGTCGATAGAATCCTTGCCGGAATTGCGCTGAGCGGTACGCAAAACGGTTTCCATCATATCGCGTTCATCCGCCGTCATCTGACGCAAAAGCTTGGCACCTTCGGCATAAGCTCGATTAGTCAGACCTCCAGCCTGTTTGATTACATCACTGAGGCGCTGCCCTTTGTTCGATAGGGCATAATTGCCTTCAAACTGCACTTCACCTTCAATAGTGACGTTTTGTTGTTCGTTGTAATCAGGAGAACGACGTACATAAACTTCATCGAACGGCATCAATGTAAAATCAGGTTGATCGGAGATTGAAAAGTCAGGATTAAGTTTGAAAGTGAAGTTCTGGGCAATCTGGTCACCAGCTTCTATGGAGCTGGGATTGGTGATGCGACGAGCCACATCAACTTTTGCCAACGATGCAGCCTCCGTAGGACCACCTGCCTGAATAATCAGGTCTTCTACAGTCTCATTCTCTGCATAGCGATATACACCTGGGTAAGCCACTTCACCATAGATAGTTACCGTCTTCTTCTCGTTGCGTTCCTGACGACTGGCCACATATATAACATCTTCATTACGCAATGGAACATCGGCTACCTTACCTTCCAAGATACCACGAAGGTCGAGACTTATCATCTCAAGTGAGCGGTCGGCTTTTACACGATGCATTACTACATGCTGAGAGATGGCCTCCTCAGTAACACCATCAGCAGCCTCTATCAATGCTTTGACGGTATTGATTTCGCCTCCAACCTGATACATGCCAGGACGGAATACGGCACCACGAACCTCAACCATATTCTGGTAACGATTCAAAGTAGAATCAACGCTGACGCTATCTTCGTCCATCAGTTTGAATTCGCTCATATCGAATTCGCCAATGCTGAATACTGAATAGCCAGAACCAGACTTGCGATTAACGCGTATGGCCTTAGTGTAGGCATCACCCGTGAAGCCGCCAGCATAACGAAGCAGGATTGCAGCGGTCTCAGTCTTCTTCATCTCGTAGTACATGGGGCGCTTCACCTTGCCTGTGATATTCACTAAAGCCTCGTAGGGACTGACAGTGATAACATCGTTATCCTGCAAACGTACATCACCACTGAGTTTGCCGTTCAACAGGAAATCATAAACGTCAACATTAGACAGCAGCCTACCATTACGGTAAACCTTGACATTGCGCAATGTACCGATGTCATTGGGACCGCCTGCCATATAAAGAGCATTATAAACAGTGGCAAAGGCCGACATGGTGTATGTGCCAGGCACTTTTACCTCACCCATCACGCTAACAGTAATGGTACGTGTTTGCCCCAAGGTCAGCTCAATGTTTGAATTCTGATAGCGTGGACCTATTACACGTCTTAGTTTCGCCTTAGCCTGACTGACACTAAGTCCCCCCAACTTGATAATACCATAACCATCGATAGTGATGGTTCCATCAGGAGATACTATCTCTGTGACGCTCTCCTGAGAGTCTCCCCAGATATCTACATTTACGGCATCACCAGGACCAAGTATATAATTCTGAGGAGTTGCGAGGTTCATGGAACTTTCAAAGGTCAGATTCTTGTTGTTAAATACGTCGTGACCAAATATCTTGCGCTTGTTGGATTTCTCTGTATCTTTTTCATATACATACTTCAGAGAGTCGGGCATCATGAAGTCAATAGCCTCATCCATTTCCATAAAATCACTATCATACTCGTCATACGTGTGACGCTGTATCTGATTCGACTTCTTGCCATCCTTAATTCGGAATTGAGAAGCATTCTGCTTATCCTTCTTCACCTGCTCTTCACGCTTTTCACCATTGGCTTCACGCATACGAGACTTTACAGCCTTGGAACCAGCAGTAATATCTTCGGCACCAAGGGCACCATTTTTGATTTGTTTCTGGTATTTCTTCTGGATGCGATGCAACTGCTCTATATTGACACCTCGCTGCATCAACTGTGTAACTATCTGCTGGCGTGATACACCTTTGGTGTTCTGCTCAATCACATAGTCCATAATTTGATTATCGGTCATACTTGACTGAGCCCAGCCTGTCAGAGTCGCAAAGGTCAGACAGGCTATGATGATAGAAATCCTTTTCATAAGTACGCGTACATTTTTTATATTAAAACACAACAAAGTACAAAATATTGTGTTAAAGCACAGCTTTTTTAGGAAAACTTTACAATTTCTATATATACATATAGAGAGAGGAGTAAAGGAAAACAATAAGGTGGAACCGTTGGCTCCACCTTATTAATTCAGATATAGGACGTAGGAATTACTCCTCGCCCAAGAGGATGTTCATGATTTCGCAGGCAGCCTTGGCTACGGAGGTACCAGGACCGAAGACGGCAGCTACGCCTGCCTTGTAGAGGAAGTCGTAGTCCTGGGCGGGGATGACACCACCGGCAATGACCATGATGTCCTCGCGACCAAGTTTCTTCAGTTCCTCGATAAGTTGTGGGATGAGGGTCTTGTGACCGGCAGCCAGAGAGCTGGCACCTACCACGTTGACGTCATTCTCAACAGCTTCACGAGCAGCCTCGGCAGGTGTCTGGAACAATGGACCCATATCGACGTCGAAACCGCAGTCGGCATAGCCTGTGGCTACAACCTTGGCACCACGGTCGTGACCGTCCTGGCCCATCTTTGCCACCATGATACGAGGACGACGGCCCTCGCGCTTTGCAAACTCTTCGGTCAACTGACAAGCCTTCTCGAAGTCCTTGTCGTTCTTTGATTCTGAACTGTACACGCCTGAAATGGTTCTGATTACTGCCTTGTAACGTCCTACGACAGCCTCGCAAGCGTCACTGATTTCTCCCAATGTAGCACGATGACCAGCAGCCGTAACGGCGAGGTCGAGCAAATTGTTCTCGCTCTTCTTGCCATCGGCGAATTCCTGCACGCACTTGGTAATAGCCTCCAGGTCTTTCTTCACCTGAGCCTCATCACGGTTGGCACGCAACTGCTTCAGCGATTCCTCCTGCTGCAGACGCACGGCAGTATTGTCGATTTCGAGGATGTCGATGGGATCCTCGTGGTCGAGGCGATACTTATTCACGCCGACGATGGTCTGTACGCCAGAGTCGATGCGAGCCTGAGTACGAGCAGCAGCCTCCTCAATACGCATCTTGGGCAGACCTGTCTCGATAGCCTTCGCCATACCACCCAGCTTCTCGATTTCCTGAATGTGCTCCCATGCCTTCAGGTACAACTCCTGCGTCAGTTTCTCCACGTAATACGAACCAGCCCATGGGTCGATGTGCTTGCACACCTGCGTCTCGTTCTGGATATAAATCTGCGTGTTACGAGCGATACGGGCACTGAAGTCGGTGGGCAGAGCAATGGCCTCGTCGAGGGCGTTGGTGTGCAGCGACTGGGTGTGACCCAGCACGGCAGCCATAGCTTCGATGCAGGTACGACCTACGTTGTTGAAGGGGTCTTGCTCGGTGAGCGACCAACCCGATGTCTGTGAATGGGTACGCAGGGCCATTGACTTGGGATTCTTGGCACCGAACGACTTCACAATCTTCGCCCACAACAGACGACCTGCACGCATCTTGGCAATCTCCATGAAGTGGTTCACACCGATGGCCCAGAAGAAGCTGAGACGGGGTGCGAAGGCGTCCACGTCGATGCCGGCATTGATACCTGCACGCAGGTAGTCCATACCGTCGGCCAGCGTGTAAGCCAGCTCGATGTCAGCCGTAGCACCAGCCTCCTGCATGTGATAGCCAGAGATGGAGATAGAGTTGAACTTAGGCATCTTCTGTGAGGTGAACTCGAAGATGTCGGCGATAATCTTCATTGAGAATGCGGGCGGATAGATGTAGGTGTTACGCACCATGAACTCCTTCAGGATGTCGTTCTGGATGGTACCAGCCATCTCTTCGAGCTGTGCTCCCTGCTCCAGACCTGCGTTGATGTAGAATGCCAACACGGGCAGCACGGCACCATTCATGGTCATGGAGACGGACATTTTGTTCAAGGGAATGCCGTCGAACAGCACCTTCATGTTCTCCAATGAGCAGATGCTCACACCTGCTTTACCTACGTCGCCAACCACACGTGGATTATCGGGGTCGTAACCACGATGCGTAGGAAGGTCAAAGGCTACGGACAGACCCTTTTGACCAGCAGCCAGGTTACGGCGGTAGAAGGCGTTCGACTCCTCGGCCGTAGAGAAACCGGCATATTGGCGGATAGTCCACGGGCGGAAGGGGTACATCATACTATACGGACCACGCAGGAAGGGAGGAATACCGGCAGCAAAGTCGAGGTGCTCCATACCTTCGAGGTCTTCTTTCGTGTAAACGGGCTGAATGTCAATCTGCTCAGGAGTTTTCCAATTGGCAGAGATACCATTCTCCTTTTGCCAGTCGTGGCCATTCTTGGCTTCAATCCCGGCAAAGATATCGATGTCTTTGAAATTCTTTTTCATGATTAAATACCAAGTTTAGCGTTATACTCTTGCAGTGTCTTCAGTTGGTCAACACGTACATGGATGAAGTTCTCAATACCAGCAGCCTTCAGGTCTTCCGAGCAAGCGGGAGCACCAGCTACGACGAACATGGCGCGACCGTTGAGGTACTGGAAAGCAGGGATAGCGTACTCTGCATACTCGTCGTCGCTTGAGCAGATGACAACGATGTCGGCACCTGCAGCAAGGGCAGCATCAACACCTTCCTCCACAGTCTTGAAGCCGAGGTTGTCGATAACCTGATAACCTGCAGCGGCGAGGAAGTTGCACGAGAACTGTGCACGAGCCTGACGCATGGCCAGGTTACCGATGGTGAGCATGAAGGCTACGGGCACCTTCTTGGCTTTCTCAGTGGTCAGGCGCAGAGTCTCGAAGTCACTAGCCAGACGGCTTGCCTTCAAGGCAGGCACATCGGCATCACCACTATGCTTGCAAGTGCAGTCGCAAGCCAGAGGCTCCTTGCCTTCGCTCTTCTCGGTGAAGTTGGGGAACTGGTTAGTACCCAACAGGAACTCTTTACGCTTGCCGGCATTGGCGTGACGAGTTTTGTCGGTCTCGTTGAGGGTGTTCTGGATAGTACCAGCCTTAACGGCAGCGAGGAAACCACCCTCTTCCTCAACGGCGAGGAACAGTTTCCAACCTTCCTTAGCAATAGCCGAGGTCAGTTCCTCTACGAAGTAAGAACCACCACTTACATCAACAATCTTATCGAAGTGGCACTCTTCCTTCAGCAGCAACTGCTGGTTGCGGGCGATACGCTCGGCAAAGTCAGTTGGAACCTCGTAAGGAGTATCGAACGGAGTGACAACCATCGAGTGGATACCTGCGAGGGCTGCACTCATAGCCTCAGTCTGTGAGCGAAGCATGTTCACGTAAGAATCGAACACCGTCTGGTTGTAGGTAGTCGTCGAAGCGTTGATGACCATCTTGCAAGCGCAGTCGCACTTGGGCTCGTACTGCTTCACAATCTGTGCCCAAAGCATGCGGGCAGCGCGGAACTTGGCAATCTCCATGAAGTAGTTGCCACCCACGCCCATGTAGAACTTAATCTTCTTGGCAGCAAGGTCAACGGGCACACCAGCCTCAACCATCTCGTCGAGGTATTCCTTACCCCAAGCGAGGGCGTAACCCAGTTCCTGATAAACGTAGGCACCCGAGTTGCAGAGCAAGTCACTGTGTACCATCACGCAACGCAGATTGGGGAAGTCCTTCAGCTTCTCAACCAACTTGGGCATGTCGGGCAGCAGCATGGTGGTGTCCTTGCCCTTCATCAGCATGCGCTCGATGGGGTCGAAACCAATGCCACCGACAATCTTCTCCTTGTCGTAGCCCTTCTTCTCGTAGTAAGCCACCACGATGTCGGCCAGTTCCAAGGCATGACGCTGACAGGTGCGGAAGCTTACCTCCACACAATCGCACAGGATGCCGTCGAGCAATGTCTCGATAAACTCCTTGCTGACCTTGTCACCAGGAATGCGGAAACCCAGCGAGTCGATGCCACGATTCAGAATATCCAATGCCTTAGCATTAGCTTCCTTGGCATCGTCCGCCTTGATGTTCTGGCGCACATACCACTGGTTGTCAGCCTTCTTGTTACCTCTCACGAATGGGAACTCCCCAGGCAGAGCATTGACGAGGGGCAATTTGTCCACGTCCTCCTTCCTGTAGAACGGTTCCATGGAGAAACCTTCGTTGGTTCTCCACACCATCTTCTTCTGATAATCAGCACCTTTGAGGTCCACCTCAATCTTCTCACGCCATTCTTCGCGTGAGGGCGCAGTAAAGTCAGAGAAGAGTTTCTCTGTTTGTTTTGCCATATCTATCTATATATATAAATGTGTAAAGTGTCGCAAAGATACAAATAAGCGTGGATATAAACAAATTATTTTGTATTTACCTTACTATGTCCTTACGCCCATTGTTGACATAGATACCACGTCGTGTGGGTTTTCCATTGAGACGACGACCGTCAAGCGTATACCACGAAGCCTCATCCCCCATCGCCTTAAAAGGGGCAAGGGGAACATTTATAGCAGTTTCTCCAGATTCATCCACACCATTATAAATGTATACTGACGAACCTGCAAGCGAGAGTGTCAGTTGAGTATCAATATCAATGGGCTCGCCAATAGGTAGTCCGGTAAGAACACCCTGAGTGAATGCATTGGAGAGGGTTATGCTGGTATTAATATAGGCAGGAATATCTAAAGCCTCACGCAACGTGGTAGTAAAGGTCTGAGCCGAAGTCGATGGATTACGAAGAGCGAGAGTTGCCTTCTTACCATTCCATGATGCCCAACCATATACATTAGCCTTGCTGCCATCCCATGGATTACCACCAACCCAATGAATGTCTGGTAATACATCCTCCTGAGCCTTCTGCCATTTGATGCATTCGGCAAGGTCGCCCCATAGTTTGCCGCCATTGATACTATTCATCAAGGCAAAATCGGCATATACCTCCACCATGCCCGAACCACAGGCAAAGGCACAACGCATTTCGCGGACGATGTCGTTATAGTTCTTGCTCATATTGGCTACGCCACCACCATAATTCGACAGGATGAAACCATGAGTCATAAGCGTATTTATAGGACAGAGCGGTGAATTCTGTACAAAGTTCTGATAAACAAGACGATCACGATAGGTTATCCATTGTTCGCGCGAATTACCCTGATTGCCAGCAGTGCCCCAGTCATTCTCCTGACGCCATACAGCATCCGATACATGGAACCAGAAGGGAGAAGCCCAAGTACCAACAGTCGTATTAAGGAACACATCTGGTTTCACTTCACGCAACTTCTGTTCAATGGCAATAATACCCTCGGCATTCTCTTCACCAGTAGCTCCTGCATCTGGACCTACAGAGCTGAACTGAGCACTGATGCCATCTAACTTAAAGAAGTTGAAGTGGTAGGTATTAAGCATGTAGCTTGTACGATTGAGGAATACATTGTAATAATCGGGGTTAGAGAGTTGCATACCGCCTTTACCGCTCCAATAGGAACGTCGGTAGTTACCGCTTTGTCCATAGCCTCCGACAGGACCGAGCCAAGCACCGATTTGCGAATCCATACTCCAAGCCTTATCGCTGAGGTTCTGGAAGCCGTCGGGGAAGTTGGAATTGAATTCCCACGTGCCATAAATATCCCAACCATCGTCCCATACAAAGGAGCCAATACCTACGCCATAATTATCAAACAGGTGAGTCTTCCACTGGTCGAGGACTTCGCTGCACTGTGACTCATTGAAGTTCCCTGTGTAGTTCTGATCATTATTACGGTCTATATTCAATTCGAACCATGAATTATACATCGGGAATGGACGCCAAGGTACAGCACGCTCGCGCTCACTATAGCAAAGGAAGGAACGACGGGCCTGACCGGGAGCAATGAGTCCCACCACAGCACCCACCTTCCAAGTATTTCCCTTGGCAAGTGTAGTCTGTCGACTCCATTCTCCTTGAATGGTTGTCTCTGTTGGAGCTGCCAGATGATAGTAGAAGTTCTTTGTATAACTAAGGTTTATATTACCTGACGAGGTGTTGTCAGAACCATTAGGATTCAGAACGACGAAATAGCGCAGAGTGTAGTCACCTGCAGCAGGAACCGTGAAGGTGTAATCGTTGTCTGTCTTAGCAGTACCAGAAAAGCCTCTGTGATAATCTGACGCTACAACGTTGCCATCTCCATCTACCAAATCCACACCGGCAATGGTTAGTCCGTGAGAACCACTGGAATACATAAATCGTGCATTAAACACGCCCTCACCACGAGAGATGCCAACAGTCTTTTCCATCACCTTGATTCTATCAGAAGTATATCCCAACTCGTTGATACGGGAAGGAACTGAAGAAGGTGTGCTCCACGAAGATGTGTTCCATGTATCTGTACGGGTTCCACCAACTGCCAGTAAAGGAGCCGTAACAGCTACGGCTGCAGCAGGTAGGACATTGGCAGAGGTGTTACCATCGAACAAGAGTTCAGGAGCAAGTACATCGCAAGTCCATGTGATAGTACCATTACTGTTAAATGAACTTTGACTGTCCGTTACCGTATCGCGGAAATAGCGCACGAGATAGTAACCAGCAGCAGGAATATTGAGTGTATAGACATTTTTCGACTTGGCACCACCCGTGTAGCCCTTATGGTAGTCGCTGGCAACAACATTTCCTGTAGCCGGATCTATGACATCAACGCCTGCAATATCTAAACGATGGCTGCCGCTGGTATATTGGAAAGTCACTTTATGCGTACCACTTCCAAGAATGGCGAGATAACCATGAACGCCGCAGATGCCACTGGCAGGAAGACCGAGATTGAGAATTCCCTGCGGAGTTTCCGAACCTGGTTCCCATGAGAATGTCGAAGCATTCCAACTACTATAGACAAAAGGCTCGTTATCCAATGCACCCACGATACTATTCTTACCCATTGGCGTCTCCAGTCCGGCAAATATCTTATCGCTGGCAATAACTGCACCGCGTGTATTACCTACAACAGCTGGAGCCTGTTCACTCGTACTATTATCTACTGTATAGTGCATCGGAATGATGGCATTCATGGCAACGTTCTTTACCGCTGTCAACTCCAATTCTGTACGCAAGTAGTGAGAACCGTCACGCAGTACTGCACGCCACATCAGTTGCAAATCGCCATATACATAATTTGCCTCAACGGCCTTGCCAGGAATCTTCAATGAAGCCTTGGCTGCATTAGCATCAGGAGTCAAATCTACCAGATTAACTGATTCCAAAGTCATTGATGATGAAGAAACCTCAGTTCCATTACCCAAACGTATGCTAAAGAGATTATCACCAGCCTTCAATCCCATTGCAGGACAACCGCCGAATGACAGCTCACCATCGACATTGATAAATGATGCTGCAATCAAATCATTTGCAAGCGTATAAATTCCACTATTGACTGATGAAGTGGCTGTTCCAGCCTGCTGTTTCTGCGGAAATATTACCTTTTGCGCATTTGTCAAGACAGACAGAAGAATAGCAAAAAACAGTGATAAGAACTTCTTCATTGTACATTAGATTTATGGTTACGGCAACAAATATACAACTTTTTGGGGAATGACACTAACATCAAAGTTATAAAACACAAAATTATTTGGCATTCCGCTCGATTTGCACTATCTTTAACCTTTAATTGAAAATAGGCTGCATCTCGGAAATGCTCAAAATTATTTGGCATTCCGCTCGATTTGCACTATCTTTGCAGTCACAATGGAAGATTTTGATATCAGGGAACAGCGGAATCAGCGGGAAAAGGACTTTGAGAATGCCTTACGCCCACTTAGATTCGAGGATTTCAGCGGACAAACGAAGGTGACAGACAACCTGCGTGTGTTTGTTGAAGCTGCACGCTATCGTGGCGAGCCGCTCGATCATACGCTGTTGCACGGTCCTCCAGGATTGGGTAAGACCACCTTGTCTAACATCATTGCCAACGAACTGGGTGTGGGATTTAAAGTAACCAGCGGTCCAGTATTGGATAAGCCTGGTGATTTGGCTGGTCTATTGACTTCGTTGGAACCTAATGATGTCCTTTTCATCGATGAAATCCATCGCTTGTCTCCCATCGTGGAGGAGTATCTCTACTCGGCAATGGAGGACTATCGTATTGACATTATGATTGACAAAGGGCCTTCGGCTCGCTCTATACAGATAGACCTGAACCCATTTACCCTTGTTGGGGCAACAACACGTAGTGGTTTGCTTACAGCCCCTCTGCGTGCCCGTTTTGGAATCAATCTGCATTTGGAATACTACGATGCTGCTACATTGAAGAAGATTGTCATTCGTTCGGCTTCCATTCTTAATGTGCCCATTTCATCGGAGGCTGCAGGCGAGATTGCCAGCCGTAGTCGTGGTACTCCACGTATAGCCAATGCCTTATTGCGACGCGTGCGTGACTTTGCACAAGTTCGCGGAAATGGAGAGATAGACTTGAAGATTGCTCGCATTGCACTCGAAGCCTTGAATATTGATAAACACGGCCTCGACGAAATCGACAACAAGTTACTGCTGACGATTATTGATAAATTTAAGGGTGGACCTGTGGGTATCAACACTATTGCTACTGCAGTTGGTGAGGATGCAGGTACTGTGGAAGAGGTGTACGAACCTTTCCTCATCAAAGAAGGCTTCATAAAACGTACTCCTCGTGGTCGTGAGGTTACCGAACTGGCATACCAACATCTTGGACGTACGTATGGCACTCGTTTTGGTACGCCTGAACAGCCAGACCTGTTTGGCTAATTGATAATTGACAATTGATAATTAAAAGATATGAATTTCGTAGAAGAACTAAAATGGAGGGGCATGGTTCACACCATGATGCCCGGAACAGAGGAAATGTTGAGTAAAGGTATGCAGACCGCATATGTGGGCATCGACCCCACGGCCGACAGTCTGCACATCGGTCACCTATGCGGCGTGATGATGCTGCGCCACTTCCAGCGTTGCGGCCATAAGCCCATTGCACTGCTTGGCGGTGCCACGGGTATGATTGGCGACCCCAGTGGTAAGAGCCAAGAGCGTAACTTGTTGGATGAGGCTACCTTGCGTCACAATGTAGAGTGCATTCGTGAGCAGTTGTCTCGTTTCCTTGACTTCGATTCAGATGCTCCTAATGCAGCCGAACTGGTGAACAACTACGACTGGATGAAGGACTTCACCTTCCTCTCCTTTGCCCGCGACATCGGTAAATGCATTACCGTCAACTACATGATGGCGAAGGACAGCGTAAAACGTCGTCTAAATGGTGAGTTCCAGGAGGGAATGTCGTTCACAGAGTTTACATATCAACTTCTGCAAGGTTATGACTTCCTGCATCTCTATGAGACCAAGGGTTGCCGCTTACAGATGGGTGGTAGTGACCAGTGGGGCAACATTACCACAGGTACTGAACTTATCCGCCGTAAACTGGGTGTAGAGAACGAGGCTTTTGCCCTTACCTGTCCGCTAATCACCAAAGCCGACGGTAAGAAGTTTGGAAAGACAGAGCAAGGCAACGTTTGGCTCGACCGTAACCGCACTTCGCCTTATATGTTCTACCAATTCTGGGTAAATGTTGGCGATGAGGAAGCAGAGCGCTACATCAAGATTTTCACCTCTTTGGACAAACCCACCATCGATGCCCTCATCGAGGAGCACCGTCAGGATCCCGGTCGTCGTGTGCTGCAGAAGCGTCTGGCCGAAGAGGTTACCGTCATGGTGCATGGACGTGAGGATTATGAACTGGCTCTCGAAGCTTCCAACATCCTTTTCGGCAAAGCCACGAAGGAAAGTCTTGTAAAACTCGACGAAAAGACCCTGCTTGATGTGTTCAGCGGTGTACCTCATTTCGAAGTCAGCCGTTCGCTGCTCGAAGGCGAGGGCTGCAAGGCTGTTGACCTCTTTGCCGAACACACGCCATGCTTTGCTTCGAAAGGTGAGATGCGCAAGCTCACTCAGGGGGGCGGCGTTTCCCTCAATAAGGAGAAGCTTGCGGCATTCGACCAAATGGTCACTCCCTCCGACCTACTCGACGACAAATACCTCCTCGTGCAGCAGGGCAAGAAGAAATACTTCCTATTAATTGTGAAGTAATAACCCCTCTCCAGGTTCCCTGAGGGGGAAGGATGCTTAGAGATAGAAAAATGAAGAAACTGAGCTTGTTTACAGTGACTATCTTTTATGCTTTGTTGGCATATTCACAGACAAAGTACTGTATGTCATATGCTGCCTTTCAAGAAGATAAGTGGAATGTATTGGACACACTTTACATCAAGGAATCTAGTAATGCACGCAAGTTTTGGACAGGAGCCGATGATTTTCGATTGACGACAGGTAACGATTCTCTGGATAAGATGCTTAAGAAAGAGGCTTTCGCAGTGTATTATAACGATACATTGCTGATTAATTGCCGCAGCATATACTATCATGGAGAATGTTTTGCCAATGGATATACCCTTGGTTATACCTATGGTAATGGCAAACTATGTATCATAAATCGTTTGATAGGTGATGATAGTGGTGGTAATGTGAGTACACCGTGGGGTGGTGCAATTGGCGGTTTCTTGGAATCTGCTATAGCCTCAACGAATCTGCGCTGCTATATTATTAGGCGCGAATACGAAAGTGGACGTATTGAGGTTCAGATGATAGACGATGTATTTATGGAGAAATTTGAGAAGAAAAGTCCTGAATTTTATGCCGAATACATGTCTGTGAAAAAGAAACACAAACGTGAGTCGGCCGCCCATCTTCTACCATTACTTAAAAATTGGCAGTTGATTCATTAAATTGCAAAATATAATTAAGCCCCGACTCGTTTGAGTCGGGGCTTATTGTATGTAAAACGAAATCCCTTTAGAAATTTTTATTATATGTTCTCTAAACGGACACGCATGTACATAATTTCCTGTACATTACTGATGATGCTGATGATGCCCGCTGTCATCAACAACGAGAGGAGTGCGGATACAATAATACGGGAGTTCTCGACCATCCACAGTAGGAAATCTGTCTGCACCTGGAAAGTGAAGAGAGGAACATCCATTGGTGTGGAAATAACCCATGCGATGGTAATGGCACCACTGATGATGCCCACTACGAAGGCCATAATCATAGCCATCTTATAGCGACGGATGGTTACTTCTTGGTATTGCTTGACATACTCTACGGCATCCAGCCGTTTCGTCAAAGAGGCCATGAAGGCATCACTATCGTCAAAATGCGGTTTCTGAGATTGAAACAACTCCTCAAGGGATTTATCTTTTGTCATATTTTTCACTCTTTATCAATTGCACATTTTCAGCTGCATGCATCGCTTTGCACTTGCTTTATCACAGCCTTGAGCCTGTCGCGCCCTCGTGAAAGCTGTTTCTTGACGGCATCTTCCGAGGTGTCGGTAATCATGGCTATCTCCTTGATGTTATACCCATTGAGATAGAACAACGTAATGGCAGAGCGTTCCTTGGGTGGCAGGGTGCGAAGGGCAAGGTAGAGTTCCTGATGCTCGAAACTGGAGTCGGCTACAGAACCACTTACAAGTGCTTGGTCGTCATCGATACTTTCCGTCTTTCGGCAACTGATCCGATGGTTGAGGAAAGTATTGTGAGCAATCTTAAATAGCCACGAGCGGAACCGTCCTTTGTCCTGATAGCCCGCACAGGAGAGATAAGCCTTCACCAGTGCATCCTGCGCCAGGTCGTCGGCTTCGTCCTTGTTGCCACAGCAGAGCGTGAACAAGAAACCTCGCAGGGCTTCCTGTTCACGCTCTACATGGGTGATGAATGTTTCTCGTGTCACAGGTTATGCCTGCTCTAACAATTTTGCTTGTTCAGCCTCCATCTCCTTGGCCAACATCTTCTTGCCTACGTAGTAATTCACAAGGAAGGCAATGCCGACACCCAGAAGGACTGCGCCGATTAAGCTAAATATTTGAAGAACTTCTGTAGGCATTCCGCCAATAATGCCTTGAACAATGCAGAATACTATAAGAGCAGTACCCAGAAAGGCGATGATGCCACCCCAGAGCAGTTTCGTGAGCAGTTTCTCTTTCAGCAGCGTCTTCTTCTGCATGGGAGCCATTTTCTTGACTAACTCTTCTACATCCAAATTAGGATTCTTCTCGAGAGCAGACATTACAATCTGTGTGCGTTGGTTTGTCTCGTTGATTTTTTTGCGATTATCCAGCCACACGATTAAGATGGGAAGCCCAATACCACAAATGATTGCAATGATCTTAACAATCGTCTCCATTAGAACAACATAATTCATAATCTTCTTTTTAATGGTTTATACTTCTGTTTTCTTGACCCTGTTGTCTATAGCCTTCTTCCGTCGCGACTCGGCAGTGCTTAAGCAAGCTTAGCATTGCTCTCGCGGCTCCGTCAGTTCACTAATATAACAAGTCAAGAAGACAAAAGGTGACATTTATGGCGTTTTTTTAAAATTAAGCCCCGACTCAGCGAGCCAGGGCCTTATTTTAATCTCTATTCTCTAATCCCTAATCTTATCAGGGTTGCTTGCCGATGTAGGCAAGGATACCACCATCAACGTAGAGAATGTGACCGTTTACAGCGTCAGAAGCGTGAGATGCAAGGAACACTGCGGGACCACCCAACTCTTCTGGATTGAGCCAACGACCTGCAGGAGTCTTAGCACAAATGAACTTGTCGAATGGATGACGGCTACCATCGGGCTGAATCTCGCGCAGGGGAGCGGTTTGTGGTGTAGCGATGTAACCAGGACCGATGCCATTGCACTGTATGTTGTATTCACCATACTCTGAGCAGATGTTACGAGTAAGCATCTTCAAGCCACCCTTTGCAGCAGCGTATGCGCTTACGGTCTCACGACCCAGTTCCGACATCATAGAGCAGATGTTGATAATCTTACCCTCGCGACGCTCCATCATCTCAGGAACTACGGCTGCAGAGCAGATGTAGGGAGCCACAAGGTCAACATCGATAACCTGCTGGAACTCGGCGCGCTTCATCTCGTGCATAGGAATGCGCTTAATGATACCGGCATTGTTCACGAGGATGTCAATCTGACCTACCTCCTGATGAATCTTCTCTACGAGAGCCTTAACAGCGTTCTCATCAGTTACGTCGCAAACGTAACCCTTCACGTTTGTGATGCCAGCCTCCTTGTAGTTAGCCAAACCACGCTCCAAGGCTGCTTCGTTAATGTCGTTGAAGATGATAGTTTTGATACCAGCACCGACGAATGCCTTGGCGATGTTGAATCCGATACCGTAAGAAGCACCAGTAATCCATGCGTTCTTACCTTCGAGTGAAAAAGGATTTGCCATAATATAAATAGTTTAAAAGTGAATATTTGTTTGCAAAAATACGAAAAAAAATCGTGTGTACTCAATAATTCTACGAATTTTTTTATTCGGAAGTTGAGTTGGCGCTCGACTTCCACTTGCCTCGGCAGTATCAAGCTTTGCATGCTACTACTGTCTTTTGGGGCTCAAAGTCTTCCGTATGATTCATACGCATCCTTCGTTCCCCAAAAGACAAAAGAGCAACAGCATTTACTGTTGCTCTCGGCTTCGTGGAAGTTGGGCTATCCGGTTTCGAACCAGAACTAAGACGACCAAAATGTCTTGTGCTACCATTACACCATAGCCCAATCCGGCAGCTGCCTATAACCCGCAGCGAGGTTTGCGGCTGCAAAGTTAGTGCAAATCGAGAGAAAAACCAAATTTTGGAGCAGTAAATGCAAAGAAAAAGTTTATTTTGTCTTTGCTGAGTCGCGACAAAATTCGACCAAAGGTCAAATTTATTTGAGTTAATTCTTGCTCCTCTTCGCTACGCAAGCGTCTCCTACGTCGCCGAGCGCCAAGATGCAGCCTAACTTGGAGGCTCGAAGAGACTCAAAGGTAGTATAAACTGAGTGAAAACGCAAACGTTTTATTTTTTTTATTTTATAATTTTGAATTTTGAATTAATCGTGTTACCTTTGCACGCAAAATAAAGAAACCATATTATTAACTATTAAAAACAAGTTTTTATGAAGAAACTTTTACTCTCTCTCTTCGCAGTTCTTACTGCAAGTTTCGCAACAGCCCAGGACAATCTCCTGACAAACGGCGGCTTCGAGGAATGGACTGAAGACGTTCCCACAGGATGGCTTATCAGTGCCGTAGGCAACAACTCTGCCGGCTCTAACGTAGCTGTAGCTCAGTCCAATGTCGCACACGGTGGCACTTATGCTGTAGCCATTACTAATGGCGGAACAAAAACCAGCAATGGTCGTATCGCCACATCTGAGATGAATTTGAAGGCTGGTACCTACACATTCACCGCTTATGTAAGAGCTGCCAGCGAAAATGGTGCTGCCGCACGTATCGGTTATACAACTTTTACAGGTGAAGGTAAACCCTCCTATCACTGGCAGAACAACGAAAACAGCTACAATGCTCCTGACACCCTGACTACAGAATGGCTGAAGAAAACTCAGACCTTCACATTGGATGCCGCACAGAAGATTTGCCTCGTAGTGATGCATAGCAAGAATTACGTGGGAGAAACCGTTCTGCTCGACGATGCAAGCCTGACTACAACAGACGGCGGCATTGACGATGGCACCGACCCAACTCCTCAGCCCGTAAGCGAGGACTTTGAGTCTAAGCTGACCGACACTCAGGGTAACTGGACAATCGTTGACGTACTGGTGCCCGAAGGCGCAACCTATATTTGGAGCCAGAGCAGTTCTTATGGTATGAAGGCAACAGCCTATATCAACAAGAAAAACTACGCTTCTGATAGCTATCTCGTATCACCCGCTATCACTCTGAAGGAAGGCAGTGTATTGACATTCGACCACGTTCAGCGCTACGCCGGAACTGCTTCAGAGGAACTGACCCTGTGGATTCGTGAGAACGGTGCTACAGAATGGGCTACTCAGCTCACCATCCCCACATACAGCGACGGCAGCAATTGGACATTCGTATCCTCTGGAGACATTGACCTGTCTGCCTATAATAACAAGACCATCCAACTCGGTTTCCGCTACGTCAGCACCGAAACTGCTGCTGCAACTTGGGAAATCAAGAACGTGAAGGTAACCAATGCCAAGGCTGCCGAAGATGCTCCTGAACTGAAAGATCCCAGCAACACTCCCGAGACTGCATACACCGTAGCACAGGCTATCGAGCTCATCAACAACCGTAATAACTACGATATGTCTAAGGAGGTTTACGTGAAGGGTATCATCTCTGCTATCAAGAGCCTCAATGTAGAGCTGTACAAGCGTGCTCAGTACTGGATTGTTGACCAGAAGGATGGCGACAGCATCCAGGTTTACAACGGCTACTATCTGGAGAAGAAGGACTTCACAGCCAACGATCAGATTAAGGCTGGCGACAACGTAGTTGTATGCGGTAAGTTGACTCTCTATGGTACAACTTACGAAATCGACCAGAACAACTATCTGTACTCTCTGAATGGTGAGACCGTTGGCATTCGCGGCATTGCCACAGAGCAGAAGAAATCAGGTGTCATCTTCGACCTGAGCGGTCGTCGCGTTGCTAAGGCTCAGAAGGGCATCTACATCGTAAACGGCAAAAAGGTCGTGAAGTAAATTGAAAATTGAAGATTGAATAAGAGCTGCGGATTCGTCCGTGGCTCTTTCTTTTTGCCCATCTCCGCACACTTTCATCCTATTATTTTTTAATTTTTAATTTTTAATTCTTAATTTTGCACTATGGTACTAAATTACATTTGGATATTCTTCTTCCTCGTGGCATTCATTATCGCCGCGATACAGTTATGCATGGGCAATACAGAAGTATTCCCTGCCATCATCGAGAGTACATTTTCTTCGTCGAAAACCGCCTTCGAAATTTCATTAGGTCTTACAGGAACACTGGCTCTATGGATGGGCATAATGAAGATTGGAGAAAAGGGAGGACTGATTAACGCCCTCGCGCGCGTACTTAATCCTTTATTTAAGCGCCTGTTCCCAGATATTCCCGAGGGGCATCCTGTCTTCGGACATATCTTCATGAACCTCGGAGCCAATATGCTCGGACTCGACAATGCCGCTACTCCACTCGGACTGAAGGCAATGGAAGGCTTACAGGAAATTAAGAATGAAAAATTAAAAATTAAGAATGAAAGCGGAGAGATTGACGAGAGCGAGATGCAGCGCCTCAAGGAGACGGCATCCAATCCTATGATTATGTTCCTCGTCCTGAACACCAGTGGACTCACACTCATTCCCGTCAGCATCCTCGTCTATCGAGCCCAGTTGGGAGCCGCTCAGCCCACCGATGTCTTCATTCCTATACTTATAGCCACCACCATCGCCACCATGGCAGGTATCATCATCACCAGCCTCTACCAAAGGATAAATCTCTTCAATCGTGCCATCATGGGCACCATGCTTGGTCTCTGCCTCTTGGTAAGCGGAATGGCTTGGGCAGCATCGCAGATGAGTCGCGACGAATTGAATCTCTACAGCACCACCATAGCCAACGTCCTCCTGTTCGGCATCATTGCAGCCTTCATCATTGCAGGCATGCGCAAGAAGGTCAACGTCTATGAAGCCTTCATAGAGGGAGCCAAGGGTGGATTCGAGACAGCCGTCCGCATCATCCCCTACCTCGTTGCCATCCTCGTTGCCATCGGTGTCTTCCGTGCTTCTGGAGCTATGGACGTACTGATTAGCGGCATAGAAAAGGGATTCCAGCTTATGGGCATCAATGCCGACTTCGTGGGAGCCTTACCTACTGCCCTCATGAAGCCCCTCAGTGGTAGCGGAGCACGCGGAATGATGGTAGATGCAATGACTACTTACGGCGCCGATTCCTTCGTGGGTCGTCTCTCCTGCATCTTCCAGGGAGCTACAGACACCACCTTCTACATTCTTGCCGTCTATTTCGGCTCAGTAGGAGTACGTAACACACGCCATGCTGTAGCCGCCGGTCTCTTGACCGACCTCGTGGGTGTCCTTGCTGCAATCGGCATTGCATATTTGTTCTTCTATTGAGAAATTGAGAGAATGAGAGAATGAGAAAATGAGAAAATGAGAGAAAGGGAATATGGCAAATTTAAAGGGTTTATTTAAGGATACAGCGATATACGGTCTGTCGAGCATCATAGGCAGGTTCCTCAACTACCTGCTGGTGCCACTTTATACGCACTACATGCCCACACAGTCGGGTGACTACGGCATCTCGACGAACATCTATGCTTACACAGCGCTCATTCTTGTGCTGCTGACGTTTGGTATGGAAACTACGCTGTTCCGCTTCGCCAATGAGCCCATCCCCGACCCTTCCCAAAGGGAAGGGAGTTGGCCTGATACGGTGTTCTCGACGGGCTTTGCCCTTATAGCCTCACTCACTGCATTGTTCCTGGCATGCATCTTCGGTTTCATAACTCCGATAGCCGATGCACTGGGATATAGCGAGCATCACGAATACCTGCTGATGATGGCTGCCGTGGTGGCTATGGATGCCCTACAAGCTCTGCCCTTCTCGTATCTGCGATTCCAGAAGCGTCCCATCCGTTTCGCCTCACTAAAACTCCTGTTCATCGCCTTCAACATATGTCTCAACCTGCTTTACTTCGTGGTACTCCACAAGACCAGCGTATTCTACGTCTTTGCCATCAACTTGGCTTGTACAGGACTCATATCCTTACTATTCATTCCTGAACTGTTCAAGATTCATTGGCATTTCGACGGAAGTCTGCTGAAACGCATGCTCAGCTACTCCTGGCCTATACTGATATTAGGCATAGCCGGCATACTGAATCAGGTGGCTGACAAGATAATGTTCCCGCTCGTTTATCCCGATAAAATGGAGGCAAATGTGCAGTTAGGCATCTACGGCGGCTGCGTGAAGATAGCAATGATAATGGCAATGATTACGCAGGCCTTCCGCTATGCCTACGAGCCCATTGTTTTTGCCAAGGCAAAGGACAAGGACAGCACCGAATACTATGCAGTGGCTATGAAGTACTTCCTCATCTTCACCCTGCTGGCATTCCTGTGCGTGATGGGCTACATCGACATCCTTCAACTTATCTTGGGTAAAGGCTATCGTGAAGGCTTGGTGGTTGTACCCATTGTGATGGTAGCAGAAATAATGATGGGCGTCTATTTCAACCTCTCCTTCTGGTACAAGCTCATCGACAAGACCATCTACGGAGCATGGTTCTCGTTGGCTGGATGCACCGTACTGTTCGCCGTCAACTACTTCTTCATTCCCAAGTACAGCTACATGGCTTGCGCTTGGGGCGGTGTGGCTGGTTACGGCACGGCTATGGTGCTATCGTACATCGTAGGACAGATAAAGAATCCCATCCCCTACCCTATGAAGAGTATCATGGTGTATGTAGTGATG
Source organism: uncultured Bacteroidales bacterium (assembly GCA_902781515.1). Taxonomy (GTDB): domain Bacteria; phylum Bacteroidota; class Bacteroidia; order Bacteroidales; family Bacteroidaceae; genus Physcousia. The sequence goes on from CACZJU010000006.1 coordinate 34,127, forward strand.
ACAGCCGCCTTTTATGCCGCGATGCAATTTACCAGCGACTGGCACATAGTCCTGCGCCTCGCTCTCAACACATTATTAATTGTGTTGTTCCTCGCCCATGTCTATTGGCATGAAATCCGCAAGAGATAAATGTATGGAACTTCGCGAACTACTACAGGAGATTGAACATAGAATGGGGCGCACAATGCGCACCCCAAAGGACTTTCTGATTCTATCGGACGATATTTTCCATCAACTGCATCAGACAATCTCTCCCAGCACTTTGAAACGACTGTGGGGCTACTTCCCATCGGTACGTCGCCCCCATCAGTATACCATCGATCTGCTACAACGGTATGCAGAAGGTCTAAGGCAGCACATCTTCACCATAGGACAGACATTCGACAACGTGGGCGACTATCTCCATTTACTAGGCATCTGCGATAAACAATCCATCCCCTCCATTTACTGGAGTCTGCCCCTACCCCATCACACAGGCATAATCGTTTGGGGACCTGAATACCAGCATCCCGAATGGCACAATGAGGGCGATGTCGCACAACTCATGCCCACAATAACCGAATGGTGGACACCAATGGCCAAGAACAATACATCAGCCACACTCCGAAATCACGACAACTACCTACGCGCCACCTCGTTCCACGAACTGCGCATTACCTTCATGAAGAATATCAAGGGCAATGGTTACACTTTCCTTGGTATCTATAGTCTAGCTCCATCCGCCTCGCCCCAGTGTCTCGTATGGCAACGCATAGCCGACCATCTCGACCTGCACCATCTTGATCAACTGGAACAGTTGCGATAATACCCCTTAGAAACAAAATGGTCTAATAATGTAGGCGAAATGGTCCAATTCCGCCTCCTACTGTCTTGTGGGTTATGCTTACCTTTGCGCCAAACATAACTCACATTAATCATTTTAATAACGTAAGACATGAAAAAGATTCTATTTCTGGCCGCGCTGTTCTTTGCGACAGTAGGCTCCGTAGAGGCAAAAGGCTTACCTGCGAACAATGAGAAGAAGTATCTCATGAATGGCAATTTATCAACCACACCATCTTGGGTCTTTGAAAAGCTTAAACCCATGACAGAGAACGAGGGTTGGGACATGGTTGCCACCAAATCACAGACATGGAATGACGGCAGCACTTGGACTTGGAAACATTATGAATCCTCGAATCAAGCTGTACGAACACTATACCAAGACAACGGAGACTTCATAACCATCTTAGAGAGAGAAGATGGAAACTACGAACAGATGGGAATTCCCACTGGTTACAATGGTGCCCGACCCATGGGGCCGGTGCGGATAACTCTTGATGATGGTTCTGTATTCGAAGCCATTTGTCCATCGGAAGAAACTTATGGTATGGGATTCAGATGCCTTTTCCGTTATAGATTTACCAATGGAACCATCGTCTTTGGGTGGACACAATTCTTTGATCTTAAAAGTGGAATCTTCTGCTATGAAAAAGAAAGACAAGGATTAATAAAAGAAATTAAAAAGGCAGAGTTTGAAGTAAGAGAAGGTGGTGATGACCAATGTAAATATCTATATGTGACATTGCCCGAGGACAGCACTAAGTGCTACAAAATGAACACATATATGTTCCAGAAAAGCAATAAGACCTATTATCTTACAGATACAGGCTGGCCCCATACCATCAAGCAAGAAGTCGATGGCGTACAATTCTATTGTCTGGATTCGGACACCATCACAAGCATTAAGGACAATGTAGTTACATATGCCAATGGCGACCAGTTGACATACACCCGCATCCGCGGACTCGGCCGATTCAACCAACTTGGAATAGGAGAGGATGTGACCACTGTGACGGGTTCCATACACCGAATGGGAGGCGTGCTGAAGGTAAACATGATGAACGGTAGGCTCCGTTGCCGACTGACCTTACCCAATGGTGACTACTTCACGGGCACATTCAAGGAGCAGTATGCTCCCGACCGATTTGATGACAACCTACTGATGTACACTACACTCACACCTTACAACGGTATATGGAACCGAGGTGGACAAACAGAGCAAATCACAAAGGGAATGAGCAAGGCTGACTACGACAGAGCAGAAGCCAATAAACAAGCCATGGCAGACGCAGCCAAAAAGGCCAAATATGACAAGCTTTGTGCCCAATTTGGCAAGAAATATGTCGATGCCGCCTACGACTGCAAGATCATCATAGGTATGCCTGAAGAACTCTTTACTACCTTCTTCAAAACCTCACTGGATTATCAGTCTGCCTATGCGAAAAGATATTGTCTAAGTAATGCCCTCGAAGCCTTTGCTGCCAATGCCAGAGTGGTTTGGGTAAGCGGTGGTAGAGTGACGGATATCATTTGGTAACCTCATTACATCAATAGTAACGAGCGTCAAAGACTACCGCAAGTGATTCTATCCTTAACGCAAAGCGAATGCCGACGTACATTCTGGTGATATGTACGTCGGCATTTATTTATATGCATTACAGGAATTTTGTTTGGAGCTGATTTATCTTCCGTAGCTGAGCAAATTATTGACAGTATGTGAGTTAAGTGCGGAAGATGTTTTATCTACATCTTACGCACATTATCTATCGGTGTATTAGCGACTTAACCATCAAATACGGAAGATGACGCCCAAAAACAAAAATTACGGTTGTTACATCCCCATATTTGAATAGCGGCGAACAGTCTATAGTCCTATTTCCTTTATCAGGCGGTCGGCTTTGCCCCAACGGTCGATGAGGTAGAGAACGAAGCGTATGTCAACACCGATGCAGCGCTGTAGGTCGGGATTGAAGGTGATGTCACCTGACATAGCCTCCCAGTTTCCATCAAAAGCCAGACCTATTAACTCACCTTTACCGTTGAACATAGGCGAACCGGAGTTTCCTCCAGTAATATCGTTATTGGAGAGGAAACAGAGATGGAGGTCGCCGTCCTTGGCATCGGCATAGCGTCCGAAGTCACGCTGCTTAAGCAGACTGATGATACTCTCCTCCAGCTTGTAGTCCTCTATCTCGTCCTGTTTGGCAGCCTTGTCGAGCAGGCTCTGCGCATTAGTGAAATAGTCGTAGTGCTGACCACCTGCTGTGTAGTCTTGAATGAATCCGTAGGAAAGACGCTGCGTGAAGTTGGCATCGCTGTAGTGCGGATTTTCCTGGTCACGCTCCAAGATAGCCTGCGTCAGCAGATGCTCGTTGTAGTTGATAGTCTGACGGTCAGCACGAATACGGTTCACCAATTCTGTCTGGAAGTCACGAATGCTCTCATAGAACTGTTTCAGATTTCCATCAAGTTTCAGTTCTTCATCCTTTTCTGGGAGCTGGACAGGCGCTGTTGAGAACAGGGCACGGGCATAAGCTTTTGCATTACCCTTGAAACGCTCGTCTATATCCTTATATATATTAGGAAGGAACTCCGGCTTCACCTGCTTACGGTAATTATCCAACAGGACAGCCATCGTCTCCTCATCCACTCGTGCATCATAGTCCTTGTAGAAGGCCTGCAGTTGTTCGCGAGTAAGGGCAATCTCCGTTGAATCCATGTCCGCAGGCTTCGAGGCAAGGATGGCAGCCACCCTACGCAGTTCAATGCCTCGCAGGAAGGTCTCGGAGAAGAATCCATAGGCACGTATTGTCTCGAAACGATTGGCATACGCCTTCTCCAGTTCGTTGAACATAGAGCCGAAGCGAGCCTTCAGTCCTTTGTCGGCAGAGTACCAACGACGGATGTCTTTTTCCAGTTTCTGCTTCTGTCCTATCACGTTCAGTTCCTTCACAGCCTTGTTCATGCCGATAGAGTTCTTCCAATAGTTAGCCGACGAAGCAAACTTCGATGCATATTTAATGGCAATGGCACGGTCGCTGTCCATCCAGCGTTTCCACACCTCCTGCTTCTTTCCTCGCACATCAATCATCGACACATTAGTACCATCCACTCTCTCACGAATACCATAACTGCTGAGGTAACGGTCTGTGCTTCCAGGATAGCCCACTGTCATGCAGTAATCGCCAGGCTGGAAACCCTTGAGACTCACCTTCGCATACCGCTTTGCCTTCAGGGGCACATTATCCTTAGAATACTCAGCAGGCTTACCGTCAGCATCGGCATAGATGCGGAACACGCTGAAGTCGCATGTCTGACGAGGCCACATCCAGTTATCCGTATCACCGCCGAACTTACCCAGCGTCTGCGTGGGAGTAAATACGAGACGAATATCATTATACACCGTATAGATAGAGGCATAATAGGCGTTTCCAGTGTAATACGACTTCACCAGACAGTATTTACCAGGATTAGCCGCAGTATATTCCTTCTCCACTGCCGTCATCACCGAATCCAGATTCTCCGCATTCAACAGTTTCCGCTCCTTGTCGGGATTTGCCTTGTAAATCTCGTTCATAGCACTCATCACACGCTCCGTGCACTCTTCCGTACGGTCGAGGAAACGCACGAAGAAACCATCCACTGGTCGTTCCTCCTCATAGGACTTCGCAGCAAATCCGTTTTTCAGGATATCGTCCTCTGGAGTCGAAAGTTTCTGTATGCCTCCGAAACCGCAGTGATGATTAGTGAACACCAGTCCCTCTGGACTTACCACCACGCCCGAACAGAAGTCGCAGAAGTCCACAACACAATCCTTCAGGCTCTCACCATCGGGATTATAGAGTTGCTGAGGCGTAAGCTCAAGGCCCAGCTTCTTCATCACTTTAGCCGTCTTCTGGTCTATGCTATTCAGCATCCACATACCCTCGTCGGCTTTTAAAATTGAGAATTGACTATTGAAAATTGAAAATTGCAACAGCAGTAATAAGACTATTCGTTTCATATTTTTATTAGAAGTTAAAGGACGATACATTTACTCCTTTTTATTTATTATTTAATATTTATTATTTATTATTTTTTCTTCCCTTATTTATATTTCTTCCGCCGACACTAAGCCATGAGTTACGGCATAGATGGTAAGCGAGGACACACTGCGGAGGTGCAGTTTGTCGCATATGTTCTTGCGATGAGAGATTACTGTTGGCAAGGAGATGCAGAGACGGTCGGCAATCTCCTTGTTGATGAATCCCCTGACAACCAGTGACAGCACTTCTGCCTCGCGTGGTGAGAGAACCGATTCCGTATTCTCAGTAAAATGGGGGGCATGAGGACGTTGTTGCTGATTGCCGTGAGCGTGCTGGAACAAGGTGAGGATGCTTTTCAGCAAATCGTGCTCCAACTGTGATGTATTCAGTGTATGGAAGTGCTCGAACTGACGGCCTGCTATGGGTTGGGACGTCAGCACTATGGTTTGTTTCTGTCGTGCAAGGAAGAAGTCGGCATGTGCAATGAGTACCTGTGACGATACGAAGAAATGGAAGAATTGTACCGTTCCATCGGATGACTCCTCTTCTTGCAATAAGGCTTCGAGCGAGGAGAATGTGCTCACGTCAGCCATAGGCACCATATCGCTGATGATGCTCTTCAGCCCTGTGGCTTCCAGTGTGTTCTGGTCTATTATTGCTATTCGTGGAATCATTTTTCGGTTATTGAGGTTTAAAAGTTTAAGGGTTTAATAGTTTAAGGGCGGTAGCCTAAAGCCATTCTTAACTTTTAACTCCTAATTCTTAATTTTTTACTAAAGTCGTGACTAATGAAGTTATCGGTGCTCTGACAGGCCTGTCCTGCAAAGGCGGTGGCATAGTCGATAAGGCGTTGCCAACCTTCGCGACTGAGAGTCTGCAACTGTTCGCGGCTAATGTTCTCATGCATCAGTCCGTAGATGAAACCAGCATTGAAGTTGTCGCCGGCTCCTACCGTGCTAACCACATTGTCAACCTTGGGAGCTTGGAAGTCGAAGGCATCTGATGGAGTGCAGATGGTTATGGTGTCGGCTCCTGCCGTGCAGATGAACAGAGGACAGTATTTACTGATGTGATGTTTGTAGATGTCTCTGGCATCACGACTTTGGTACATCACCTCGAAGTCGTCGGCAGAACCTCGGACTATAGTGCTTTCGCGGAAGTTCTGGTGTATGGAAGGCAGCAGAGCCTCCAGCTCATGGGCGTGACTGCGACGGAAGTTGAGGTCGTAGTAGAGAATGGCTCCTGACCTGTTGGCTGCCTCAAGGGTGGGGGCTACCTGTGGACGCATACCCTCACAAATGGCATAGTATGAACCGAACAGCAGTACGTCGTCCTTCTGGAAATCGGGTACAGGCCAGTCCTTGTGTGCTCGTGGAGTCTCCTTGTAGAACTGATATGTGGCATCACCGTTCTCGTCGAGGAAAGCCAGCGATATAGCACTCTTTTCTCCTTCGCGGACTTCAAAATCATCGATGGATACGCCGTTTTCTTTCAGGAAAACCTGAGTCTGCAGTCCTACACGGTCGTTACCTGTATATCCAATGAATCGGCAGGGAAGACCTGTGCGTCCTATGGAGATTATGGAGTTGAAGCAACTGCCTCCAGGCACGGCAGCCACGGGCTGTCCATGCTTAAACAATATGTCCATGATGGTCTCGCCCATCCCGGTTATTCTGCGCATAACAAATGATTTTACTGCAAAGATACGATTAAGTGAGCGAAATGCCAAATATATTTGAGCATTTCCGAGCGTGAGTATCTAAGACTGCAGGTCAAAGATATTCTTTTCAGGTTTTTCACTTCATAGTATTTACTATGTAAATACACGACAATACAAGAGAATGTAAAGTGTATTCCCCAACGTGGGACGAGCGTTCCCCGACGCAGAACGTTTGTTCCCCGACGAGAAACGAACGTTCTCCGTCGAGGATTGTTGTATGCTTCGAGAACCTTCGCCTTTTATGCCTTGGCGTTAGCTCTTATGCTCTATAGCCTTTGGGCTTTTGCACTACGGAGCCTTTGGCGTTGCTTTATAGAGCGTGCACCACGGCGTCATATTGTATGCGTATTTTGTTCTATAGATATTTTCTTGTCATTCCTCATTCGTTTATCACAATTAATTCGTATATAAGTGAAAATGTTCAGCATGGAATACAGTTTTTTATAAAATAATCTGTTTGCCATGCAAAACATTTTGTGTAGATTTGTAGCGAATAAATATAAAATCTCGACTTCATAAACGACTAAGAACATGAAGGATTTGAAAGGAACGAAACTTTGGCTGAGCGCATTGCTTCTGCTCGCCTCACTGACGTGCAAGGCCACCCTAACGCTCACGCATTTGCGCGTAAATGACCTAACCGCCCCCATGGGCATCGACACCCAGACACCCACCTTCAGCTGGCAGGTGGAGGGTGCAGGGCGCGGATTCATTCAGCAGTCGTACAGCATCAGCGTGACCGATGCCGAAGGCAACGTGGCCTGGCGTTCGGGCGATGTGGAAAGTCCATGCCAGAGCGGCATTGCCTACGAGGGCACACCGCTCAAGAGCTGCACAGCCTACAAGTGGACAGTCACGACCCGTGGGCAGCACGGCGAAGAGGCCACGGCCACAGCAGATTTTGAGACGGCATTCATGAAGGCTTCGGAGTGGACGGCACAATGGATAGGCAAAAACCAAAAGGCACAAGCGGCCAAGTACGAGGTTGTACTGGACGAACCTGTCACTTGCCGCTACGTCCGCCTGACCGCCAAGGCGGCAGGTCTGAGAGCTTCGACGGATGCCGGTTTCTCCTTCGTTCAACTGGACGAGGTGGAAATCTTTGCAGACGACGAGAACATAGCCCGCACGGCCACCTTCTCAGCCTCCAGCAACTGGTCGCTTCCCCAATATGGATGGGACCTTTCGTACGTAAATGACGGACTCATCAAGGACGGTTCGCGCAACGGATGGACGACACAGCAGAACGTCTCGACGGGTGTCACACTCACAGCCGACCTGGGATCCGCACGGACCATCACGCGCATTGTGCTCTATCCCCGACAGAACGACCATGCCGTGGGCGACGAGAACCACGTGGCCAACTTCCCTTCGTCGTTCACGCTGGGCAGTTCTGCCGACGGACGTTCGTTCAGCACGTTCTATACAGCTACCGATATTGAGCCTCCAACCTACTACAGTGCCAACACGCGTATTCCCTACTACCACAAATCGTTCCAACTGGCCGACGGGAAGACCGTCCGCCGTGCTCGCATCTATGCTTCGGCTCTGGGCGTGTTCACCATGCAGGTGAACGGTCAGGCCGTGACGGACGCCGTCTTGGAACCTGGTGAGAGCGAATACGAAAAGACCATACTCTATTCGACCTACGACGTGACCCGGCTCCTGCACCCCGGAGCCCAGAACGCCATTACGGCTCGCGTGGCAGGCGGCATCTACAACGTAGAGCCGCTGACTGGACGTTTCTCCAAGGGGGAGGTGACAAACCACGGTGAACCAGCCCTGCTGGCCGAACTGCTGGTGGAATATACCGATGGCACGCAAGAGCGCATCGTGACGGACGGCACATGGCTGACAGCTCCCAGTCCTACGCTGGGCAGCAACTGGTGGGGAGGAGAGGACTATGACAATTCATATTCTGACGAATTACTATCCAACACGGATGCAGAGGGTTGGCAGACGGTGAGCATCGTCACACCTCACTTCACTTCGCCTCACAGCGGTGTGAGCGGTTTCGGTACACTGCGCAGCCGCATGTACGAACCACTGCGCGTCGTGGAAGAGTGGCCCGCCGTCAACGTCAAGACCATCCGGAGTGGAGGCTACACCCTGCGGATGGTGGACTTCGGGCGCAACTTTGCCGGGCAGTATCGTTTCCGCCTGAAGGGACGTGCCGGGCAGACCATCAGCCTACGCTGCGGCGAGAGCCTCAACCCCGACGGTTCCATCTACATGGAGAACTTTTACACGGGACCGGCTGAAACCTACGACCAGTACACCTTCCGAGGCAGCGAAGAGGGTGAGACGTGGGGGCCGGAGTTCATGTATCACGGATTCCGTTACCTCCAGATTATCGGCCTTGACGAAGAGCCACGCCCTGAGGACTTCACAGCCCTGCGCATCCGCTCAGACGTGGAGAACATCGGTTCCGTCTCTACGTCCAATCCGCTCATCAACGACATCCACGTCATCTGCCGCGACGCCATCGCCTCGCAACTCTACAACAGCATCACCGACTGCCCCCACCGCGAGAAATTGGGCTGGCTTGACGTGCCCAACGAGATGTACACGTCGCTCAACATGAACTTCCAAATGCAGTCGTTCTATAAGAAGGTTGTCCTCGACTGTTTCGATGCCCAGCAGTCCGACGGCCACGTACCCAGCGTAGCACCCTACTATATGAACGTCTATGGCAACGATGTGAACTGGGGCGGAGCGGCCATCCTCGTACCCTATCGCAACTGGCGCTACTACGGCGACCCATCGCTCATGCAGCAGTATTATCCCCAGATGCGCAAGCTCATCAACCACTATACGGCCAACACGACAAACTATATTATCAACAACTCGTTTAGCGTCCTCAGCGACTGGGGACAAGAGACGGCCGGCGTATCACCCATGGTGCCCACAGAGTTCACCGAGACCACGACCTATTACTACCTGCTGCTCGCAATGGCCGAGATGGCCACCGAACTGGGAAAGACCACTGACGCCACTTCCTACACGAACCGCGCTACCAACGTCAAACGAGCCTTCAACCAACGTTTCTACAACAGTACCACGGCCACTTACACCAGCGTGAACGGTGGTGGAGGCCGACAGAGCGAGCAGGCCATGCCGCTTTACTATGGACTGGTGCCCGAGGGCGACGAACAGCGCGTGGCCGACGTCCTGGCCAAGCGCGTCCTCACCGACGGCTACAAAATCAAGACGGGAGAGATTGCTCTGAAGCCAGTGTTCATGTCGCTGGCCCAGTACGGACACAACGACGTTGTATGGCAGATGGCAAACCAGACCGACTGCCCCAGCTATGGCTATTGGGTGCGCCAAGGCTACACCACCACACCCGAATATTGGGACGTGGGAGCCTTCTCGCAAAACCACTGCATGATGGACCACATCGAGGAATGGTTCTACACTCAACTGGCTGGCATACAGAACACGGGCACAGCCTTCCAGACCTTCCGACTGCATCCCTATCTGCCCGACGACCTCAACAGTCTTGACGTCAGCACCCAGTGTAACTATGGCCGCATCCGCGTCTGCTGGCAGCGCACCTCAGACGGCTTCCACTTCCAGTTCAGCGTTCCCGCTGGTACTGTGGCTACCATCGTCCTGCCCACCATCCAGGACCGACTGGTCACCGAAGGGGGTAGCCCCATCACATTGGGCAGTCTTGGCATCCAGTCCGTCACTTACGGCACGGCCGAAACTGAGATTACCGTAGGCAGTGGTAACTACGATTTCGTCATCGGAAAGGGCAATCCTACCCACATTGATGACGCTAGTCTGTCCGCACCTGCCATAGGCCGGCAACACACAGTTTACGACCTTTCGGGACGACAACTGAAAACCGTTTCACATCCCGGCATCGCTGTCGTGGCTGGACAGAAGACCGTCGTCCGCTGAGTCAGTGGGCAAGTAATCGCCCTTGCCGCTTCGCTTGTCGAAGAAATCGGGGAAATCATAACTGAAATGTCGGGATATTGTTGTACCTTTGCGCCCAAATTATATATAAAGTATGGTAGAATTCAAGGAACTGGGCCTCGGGCAGGAGTTGTTGCAGGCCGTCACAGAACAAGGTTACGAACATCCGATGCCTGTACAGGAGCAGGTTATTCCCTGGTTATTAGAAAGCGTAGAACGCGATTTAGTGGCTTTGGCACAGACTGGAACGGGCAAGACGGCGGCATACGGACTGCCGCTGCTGCAGATGATGGACAGAGAGGTGCGTGGAGAGTTTCCATCTGTGCTTATCTTGAGCCCGACACGCGAGTTGTGCCTGCAGATTGCAGACGACCTGCAGGGCTTTGCAAAATATATGCCGGAGGTTCGCATATTGGCTGTATATGGCGGTGCAAATATCGAGCCTCAGATTCGTGCCTTGAAGCATGGGGTGGATATAATAGTGGCTACTCCAGGCCGATTGGTAGATTTGATGGTGCGTAAGAAGGTGGCTGTGCTTGACAATGTGCGTTACCTTGTCCTTGACGAAGCCGACGAAATGCTTTCTATGGGCTTCCAGGAGGACCTCGACACCATTCTCGAAGGTGTTCCAGAGGAACATCGCACGCTGCTGTTCTCGGCTACAATGAGCAAGGAGATTGAGCGTATTGCGAAGAAATATCTGCACAATGCCCACGAGATACAGATAGGTAGCAGGAACGAGGGCTCAGAGAATGTGAACCATATCTACTATATGGTGCAGGCAAAGGATAAGTATCTGGCACTGAAGCGTGTAGTAGATTACTACCCAAGAATATATGCCATCATCTTCTGTCGTACACGTATGGAGACGCAGGAGGTTGCCGACTGGCTTATCCGCGACGGATACAATGCCGATGCCCTGCACGGTGAACTGAGTCAGCAGCAGCGCGACCTTACGATGCAACGTTTCCGTCAGCATCGCATACAACTGCTTGTGGCTACCGATGTGGCTGCACGTGGACTGGACGTAGATGACCTTACGCATGTCATCAACTACGGTCTGCCCGACGATGTGGAGTATTACACTCATCGCAGCGGTCGTACAGGACGTGCAGGAAAGAAAGGTACATCGATAAGCATCGTTCACATCCGCGAGAAGCACAAAATCAAGCAGATAGAGGATGTGATAAAGAAGGAATTCGTGCGTCAGTCGCTGCCCGAGCCCAAAGAGATATGCGGCAAGCAGCTCTACCACGTCATCGACGAGATTGAGCGTGTGGAGGTTGACGAGGAGCAGATTGCTCCGTTCATGGAGGATGTGCACAGACGGTGGGCTTGGCTGGAAAAGGACGACATCGTGAAACGCATACTCAGTCGTGAGTTCGGACGTTTCCTGCGCTACTATGCCAATGCACCTGAGATTGAGGAGGTCAGCGAGAACAAGGCTAAAGGCGAAGGGAAAAAGGCGAAGGGAAAGCAAAAGAAGGGTGACCATACAGCCGAAGAAGGCTATACGCGCCTGTTCCTCAGTCTCAGCAAGATAGACGGGTACTTTGCCAAGGAAATCATAAAACTTATCAACGATAAGGTGAAAGGTCGCAAGGTGGAGATTGGACGCATTGACCTGATGAAGAACATCTCCTTTGTGGAGGTGGCAGAGGAAGATGCCGACCGCGTAGTGAAGTCGTTGAAGGGACTTCGCGTGAAGGGCAGACCTGTGGTTGTGGATTATGCTGATAGGGGCCCCTCTTCCCGCTCCCCCCAAAGGGAGGAGAGCTCTACCCCTAAGAGAAAAGAGAGAAAGAAGGAGGATAAGCGGAAGGAAAAGTATCCAACAGACTTTTTCGATGAGCCCAAAAGCAAGAAGAGCGGAAAGAAAGATAAGAAGGACAAGAAGGGGACTAAACCCAGTCGTGAAGAACGCGGCTACGAAGCACCTCGTGGCAGAAAATACAAGAAAGAGGACTGGATGAAGTTCCTCCACCCCGAAAAAAAATAACTTCCTTAACTTCTTAGCGAAGCGATAACTTCTTTGACTTCTTTAACTCCTAAGTGAGTGAAGCGAACGATAACTTCTAAAAAAAATACAACAATGAAAAAGACATTAGTAATTGCAGCAGTTGCGTTAGCAGGACTATTAGTAAGCAACTGTCAGAAAGAGGCTGCGGAAACATCCCGTAACATCTACATTGCCTTGGGCAACAGTCAGGACAGCGCAAAGGTGGATATCGATGTTCCCACCTATGCCGACCAGAATGTAAACATCGCCATCATGGAACAGATGAGCGAGCAGTTCGGAGGCACATACGAAGGCGACTATGCCGACTGTGACTCTTTCGCTCGTTTCTGTGCCCAGCGTTACATGGATGAAATGAAGAATTTACGCGATGAATTCGAGGATTTCGATATGGGACTGCCCTTCGAGCGTAGCCTGACAGTAAAGAAAGGCTACGAGACCGACAAATTGGTAACCTATAATGTTCAGACCTACGAATTCAGCGGTGGAGCACACGGCGGCACTGCCTCCTACGGTCTTACTTTCCGCAAGAGCGACGGTCGTCTGATGGGTGAGAACACATTGCTCGCCGTTCGTCCCGATGCTGTTGAATGGAACGAAATGCTGAAGCACGGACTGATGGAATACTTCGAGGTGAAGAACGAAACAGACCTCGAAGCCTGTCTGCAGGGAGTGGAGATGTACGACATTCCAATGCCCGCATGTGGAGTCAGCTACGGTCCCAACGGCATGGACTTCGTGTATCAGCAGTACGAGGTTGCCTGCTATGCTGCAGGACTGCCCAGCTTCACTATTCCTTACGACAAGCTGAAGCCTTGTCTTAACGTCACAGGCCGCAGACTGGTGGAGGAGTAAAAAATGAAAGAATGAAAGAATGAAGAAATGAAAAAGTTCTTATTAATGCTGGTGTGTAGCTTGATGAGCTTCGCCAGCACGTATGCACAACAGAAAGCCGACGACATCGTTGGTGTTTACAAAGTTGTCAACGGTGATGACAACTCAAAAGTGGAAATCCGCAAGAACGGCAACGGCTATCGCGGACAGGTGATATGGTTGGAGAACATGAAGAACAAGGACGGCAGTCCACGCACAGATGCCAAGAACCCGGATGTGTCGAAGCGCAGCACTCCGTCCGATAAAATCGTGCTTTTCGAGAAGCTCACCTTCAACGCAGAGAAGGGTGAATGGGGCAACGGAAAGATCTACGATCCTACTCGCGGAAAGTTCTTCAATGTGAAGATGTCGTTCAAGGATGCCAAGACTCTGAAAATCACTGGTTCTCTCGGTCCCTTCTCCAAGACCGTCTATTGGACCAAACTCTAAACCCACAGAATACCTACTTTTGATTATTGTGTGCATGCGCAGAATGTTGTAATTTTGCAACATGAAACTAAGTGAACTGAAAATAGGACAGTCGGCCTGCATAGTAAATGTAGGCGGTGAAGGAGCATTGCGACAGCATCTGCTTGACATGGGCATGATACCCGGAGCAGAGCTGACGCTGGTACAGTTTGCCCCTATGGGCGACCCGATGGAAGTGCGCATTCATGGCTACGAGCTCACCCTGCGCATCGCCGAGGCCCAGGAGATAGAAGTCACCCTATTGGTAGAAAAGGGTTCAGAAGCATCCCCCTCCTCTTGGGAGGGGATAGGGGTAGGCCTTAAAGAAGAGCACCCCGGTTTGGGTGAAGGCGGTCACTACCACGATGAATCGCCGGAGGCACATACCAAGCCACTGCCCTCAAGTCAGCGACTGACATTTGCCCTGGCTGGCAACCAGAACTGCGGAAAGACAACCCTCTTCAACCAGCTCACAGGTGCCAACCAGCATGTGGGCAACTTCCCAGGCGTTACCGTAGAACATAAATATGGCACCATAAAGGGGCATCCCGAGGCACAGGTTATCGACCTGCCCGGCATCTACAGCCTCTCTCCCTACACGAGCGAAGAGGTGGTAAGCCGCCGCTACATCCTCGACGAGCATCCCACAGCGATAATAAACATTGTTGATGCCACCAACATCGAGCGCAACCTCTACCTCACGCTGCAACTGATGGAGTTGGGCGTGCCGATGGTGATTGCACTGAACATCATGGACGAGCTCGAAGCCAATGGTGGTACGGTGCGCATCAACCGCATGGAGTCTCTGCTTGGAGTTCCCGTAGTGCCCATATCGGCAATGAAGAACGAAGGTGTTGACGAGCTTATAGAACACGCCCTCCACATCGCTCGCTATCAGGAACGTCCACAGCGACAGGACTTCTGTCATCCCGATGACCACGGAGGCGCTGTTCACCGCTGTCTGCATGCCATCATGCACCTCACCGAAGACCACTGCCAGCGCATAAACATGCCGCTGCGCTTTGCTGCCTGCAAACTGGCAGAGGGCGATAAGATGGTGGCTGACGCACTGGAACTGACGCAGAACGAACGCGAGACGGTGGAACATATCATCGTGCAGATGGAGCAGGAACGCGGTCTCGACCGTCAGGCAGCCATTGCCGACATGCGTTTCCAGTTCATCGAGGCCGTTACCCGTCAGGCCGTTGTCAAGCCTCTCGAAAGCCGCGAACACATCCGCAGCCGCCGTATCGACCGTGTTCTCACAGGTCGCTGGACTGCCCTGCCCTCCTTCATCGTCATCATGGGACTGGTGTTCTACCTCACGTTCTCCAGCGTAGGCGTGTGGCTGCAAGACATGTTCCAGGCAGGTGTCGATTGGTTCACTGAAGTCAGCGATCAGGCTCTCACCAACTGGAATATAGCCCCTGCCGTCCATTCGCTCATCATCGATGGTGTATATAACGGCGTAGGCACCGTTCTCGTCTTCCTGCCGCTCATCGTGTGCCTGTTCTTCTTCCTCAGTATGCTTGAGGACACAGGCTACATGGCTCGCATAGCCTTCGTGACCGACAAACTCCTGCGCCGCCTGGGTCTCTCAGGCCGCAGCATAGTACCCCTGCTCATAGGTTTCGGCTGCTCTGTGCCCAGCGTAATGGCAAGCCGTACCCTTCCCAGTGAGCGCGACCGTCGTATGACCATCCTGCTCACCCCCTTCATGTCGTGCACAGCCAAGATTCCCATCTATGCATTCTTCGCCGCAGCCTTCTTCCCACACCATGCCGGTCTGGTCATGGCTTCGCTCTATGCCATTGGCATCCTTGTGGGCATCGTTATGGCTCTGGTGCTGAAACGCACGATGTTCCGAGGCGAACCTGTGCCCTTCGTGATGGAACTCCCCAACTACCGCCTGCCACTGGCGAAGAACGTGCTGCGACTGCTTTGGGACAAGGCGCGCGACTTCCTGCAGCGCGCCTTCACAGTCATCTTCCTTGCAAGCATCGTAGTGTGGTTCCTGCAGACCTTCGACTTCCACATGCAGATGGTCAGCGATGCCCACGACTCCATGCTGGCTGCAGTGGCAGGCGTCATTGCCCCCTTGTTCCAACCCCTCGGACTTGGCGACTGGCGTATCGTTACAGCCCTTGTCAGCGGTTTTATGGCTAAGGAGACTGTCGTCAGCACACTCGGAGCTCTGTTTGGTGAGGCAACCCTCACTGCCATCTTCAGTCCTGTTGTCATCTACGCTCTGCTGGTCTTCTGCCTGCTCTACACACCCTGCGTAGCAGCCATCGCCACCATCCGTCGCGAGCTCGGCGGTCGCTGGGCAACCTTCGTCGTCGCCATGCAGTGCCTCATCGCCTGGCTCTGCGCCTACCTCGTCATCCTCATTGCATGAACCTCCAAAGCATAATCCTCCTAACCATTGTCCTCGGTGCTTTCGCCATAGTTGGCTACCGCTACATCCGTCGCCAGAAGAAGAGCGGCGGCTGCGGCTCCTGCAACTGCGGCTGCTCCGACTGCTCCACCTGCCACTAAGCACAAGGCCTAGACCTTATTGCCATAAGACCTAGGTCTTATTGGCATAAGCCGTAGAGGTTATCGGCGCGTCGCCGCGTCGCCGCGTCGCCGTGTCATTCGCACACGCGTTATCACATTATCACATTATCACATTATCACATTATCATTTATAAAAAATCAATTATCATAGACTACAGAGATTATACTATATTATATATTATTATTAATAATATATAATATAAAATATATAATTATAATATGTAAGTATAAAATACTACATCCACCATATGAAAATGAGTAATGATAACGTGATAATGTGATAATGCGATAATGCCATATCACTTTTTTGGTACAATGATGCAATGAATAATACAAATGCCGCTGCGACGCGGTGACGCGCCGTTGTTTTTGTTATTGTATTCAAGACCGAAGAAAGGGTCTTTGTGAGTTAATATCGAAAACGAAAAAGCCCACGGCAGTGCCGCAGGCTTTTAGGTATTAGTACTTGTGGACGTTACTCCACGTCGAAGTCGTTATCATCTCCCCACAGGTCCCAGCCTTGGTCTTTCTTAGCCAAGTCTGTACCATTACCTTGAGAACCTACCATAATAGTTTGGCAGATAGCTTTGCTATCAAGATGAACCACTTTGATTTCTGGAATAATATATGTCTTTTTCATAGTCGTATCCTCCTTTCTTTACTTTATGATTACCTTTTTACCGTTCTTGATGTAAAGTCCCTTCGTAGGCTTTGTTACACGCTGACCTGCGATGTTGTAGATAGCATTCTCCATTTTCAATTCTCCATTTTCAATTTGAGAGATACCATCCACATCCTCAAATGAGAAGACAAGACCTTTGACGCCAGCAGAAAGTTGACTTGCAAGCATATAAGCCTTGAAGCCAGCAAGGTTACCTGCAGCCTTCGGGAAGAGACCTACAGCCGTTCCGCCATATTGCTGTTGAAGCGTATAAGCCTCATTGTCGTCAAAAGCTGTTGTTGCAATAACACCGCTCAATTTATTAGATGAACTTACATCAGTACCACCAGTTGTGATGTTGAAATTGTAGGTGGTGGCTTTATCGATGTTTTCTGCATAAAGGATGACTGGCGTTTCGGCAGGAATAGTTGTAGGAATCTCTGTCAATGTGGCCTCCGTAGATGTAAGAGCGCTAACATAGTAAGCCTTCACACCCGAAGGAATCGTCAGTGCAACAGGGCTATACAAAGTAGCATATTTGACGGCAGAAATAGTCACAGGAAGAGAAGTAATTTTTTCCAAAGTAAAACTATTGTTATCGTTCCAGTAATCGGCTTGCGTGTTTCTATCTGCATTACTGTTATCGACACCTGTAGAATAAAGGTAAGTATTATTATAGTCACCTCCATCATTACACATAATACTCAATTGTCCCAAATTACCATTTACAGCTTTTACAAATGTAAATGTGCTTCCAGCCGTACCTACATTTCCCATTTCACGCACATTATTCACAGAAAGACCTTTAGAATAAGAAATAAGATGTGAACCACCATCAACTAAAAATATTGTTTCCTTGTCCTTTGTTGTTGTAAACGTCATTCTAGAACCACCATCAACTGCTTTTAAACTTGCATTTGCACTTAAAATGCTATTAATACGCCAGAATGAATTTGCAGCAGGAATATTAACAGTGCTTTCAGCAAGATAACTAGAATAAAGTGAAACGAGAGAAAGATAATCACTCTTATCGTAAGAATCCTTAGACGTTGTTGCAAATGTATTTAGATCAGTATAACCATCTGAAGACGTTGTAGGATAACCCAATACACCATCACGAGAATTGTTTAATTTTGTTCCAATAGCATTCTCTGAGAAATATGCTAAAACTAAATCTGTATATGACTGCTCTGGAACATAAGTAACAGTAATTGTGTTGTCAGCAATTGAAATGGTTGTTTCATCTGTGTCGTAACCGTCAAGATCTGATGACTGTGCGGTAAAGTTAGAAGTGGAAATTTCCGTATCTTTTGTAAAAGCATAGAAACCACCATTATAAACAACTTTATTTCCTGTATATCCATCAAGGGTGCAGGTAAGTGTTGGAGAAAGACCTAATGGGTCATCTATTACAACATTATATATATCATAACTGCTGCTAGCATCTACAAAAGTCCAGTAGTTGCCAGAACCAGATGTGTTTCTATATGATATAGCCCTCATAGGATTTGAATTGGAATAGGCAGCAGCGGTGTTATATGCGTATGCATTTGCTTGCGTTGAGGAGTTTGGTGAATGAAAATCATTAAAGTAGAAATAACCATAACCATCGGTATACCCATTAACATATGCACTTGACAAAGTTATTGGATCATAACTTTTACTATCATTGGCAATTGGCTTTCCGATAGATGATGTCACAGTTGGTGTATAACCATTTGCTGTTACCTTCCAAAGCTGCTTTGCAGTAGTTTCATCGTTCAGTAGTGCGGCATAGCCATAGTTTGTGAGGTTTTCATCATATAACATATAATTGCTGTAAGCCTTACCTTTTATATAGTAATAACCATCACTTGGATATATAACTGTTGACCAAAGCGTATTTAAGGCATTTGTTGCATCTGTTGTAAACGTATTCTGAGTTGACAATCCGTTAATAGTTGTCTCAAATGTTGTTACACCTTCAGAAGTTGGATATCCAATGATACCGTTATATGCTGGTGTATTATCTTCTAGGAATAACGATTTCAAATCAGCAATTGGCACACCTGCTGATTGCATCTCAGAAAACGACAGCTTATAGAATTCTGCTCCACCATATTGATAATTGTTATCCCAAAAGTTTACAGTAGCCCCATTGCGTCCTGTATCTGACCAAAGTCCCCAAGCATACGAAGTCGCAACACTCGGTGATATATTTTTCGGACTACCTGCCGTAGAATAACTTTTAGCATTTGCATTAGTGTTATTGGTAATAACCCATTTGTAATAATTCAAATTATCTACAGGGTCTCCCGTCGTTCCAACAGGTAACGAGGTGGAACCTAAAGCTAGGCGTCCATCTGTTTGGTTACTACTTTTTGTATTATTTGTAGCATATACATATTTACCTGATGAGACTTCTTTTATATACCAAACATCACCGCTTTTTTCAAATTTGAAAACTCCCGCATTTGATTCGTCTCCATTGATATAAGGGTCACTTGAGGTCGCATGTCCACCATCAAGTGTTAGATCTGATTTTACCCAGTTTATGCAATTAAATCTAAAGCGCAACTTGTAATAGCGTCCGTCTTGAACCTCCGTAACAGCGGTTGCAGCCCATGCTCCGCTGACACTTGTCAACAAAGCGAAAAATAAAAGTAATAATTTTCTCATAGGATAGAGTATTAGTAATAGTAGTTAATTATACATTATTATATATATAGTATAGGAAGGCCGAAGGCGGCTGGGAGATTAATAATAGCAGATTCCCCACCTCGAAGCTAAGTAATCAAATACCAATGTGCATTGTCACTAGCAGAAGTTAGTAATAGTAGTTTTTTCATTTTATTAGTTGTTTAAGTTCTTAGCAATAGTAGTAGGCGTCAGGCCGCTGCCCAGCGGTGAAAATACACGCAAATGCACCTCCACGGGGGACAAAGGTAGTGAAAACCGAGTGCAATACAAAAAAAATATACTTTTTTTTAGGTAATAACACGAAAAAAACTTGCTTTAGTCTGTAATTGCCTAAAAACACTGCCATTAAGGCTGTTTAGGACATTAGTCCGTTTATTTTTTTGTATTGCCGAGGTGCATCCTACCTAAGAGGCAGCTCTGCTGACTCAGAGTTAGTGAAAACGATGCTGAGAAGTTGAAGCCTTCTTTAAGGAACGTTTCGGATGGTAATTCAAAGCTTAACGGATAATCCCCTACACACCTAACTTATCTAACGAACATATTTAGAAATGGAGGGAGAGGGTGGCACCGAAGTGGAGGGGAGCACCTCGCTGGGCAAAGAAGAGCTGAGTGCCTGAAGCACTGCTGTCGAAAGCAAAGGTGTTGTAACGCGACTGGGTAAGGTTACGTCCCCAGATGTCGAGACCAATGTCATGGGCAAACAACAGACGGACGTGCGCACCAAGAGTGGCATAGAAGGATTGGGAATAGGAATTCGTCTCGTCCCAATATGTCTTGCCCTGTGATGTAACGTTTGCACCTATCGTCATCGACTGCAGAGCACGGACTTTGAACGGGATGCGATAGTCGGCACGAGCTGCTAGTGTGTGGGCAGGCACAAAGGGCACGAAGTTATCGTTATAGGAAACGTCCTTACCATTGATTTTATCGGTGAAACGGCGGAAAACGGCATGTGTATATCCATAGGAAAGGTTGTAGGACAGACGATTGTCGTGGGCATAGCCACGAAGTGAAATCTCTGCTCCACAACTGTAGCTCTCGGCGGCATTCACCGTCAGACGTCCATAGCCGTAGTTGTTGGCAAACTTTGCCACCTGCTGATTGTGCACCTCCATATAGTACAGGGCAGCATCGAGCTGAAGACGATGGTGGAAGAGATTGAGGTGTGTACCCAGTTCGAAGTTCCACGAGGTCTCTGGCTTGTAGCTTATGGCATCGCGAATGTTGGCATAGTCTGTTGCTGTGTGCGGCACTTCAGTGTCTGCAGAAGGAGCCTGCTGGGCATATGTCCTCAACTCAGGCTGCAGGATATCGCCGAAGGTCTGTATGTTGTAGCCTCCGGCACGATAGCCTTTGCTTACGGTCGCATAAACGAGACCCCTTTCGAACTCTCCCGAGGGGGAGGACTTTCCCACTCTGTAGCGTAAAGCGGCTTTGGGAAGGAGCTGGTGGAAGATGTCGCTCTCGCTGTTCGTAAGGTGGTCGCTCACCATCACATCGGCACTCTTACCCAATACGCTGTAAACAAGGTGTGTCGCAGCACCGGTGTTGTAGTCGATGGCTACATGACTGAGGTCGTAACGCAAACCTACGGTGGCTGTAAGACGCTTGGTGATGTCGTAACTGCTTTCGTGGAACAATCCGAACGCCTGTTGCGGAGTGGAGAAAAGTCCGTAGATGGGATCGTCGATGTCCATGCGGATGCTGACACCACCACGAGCCTCTATCTGCGCTGGTGTATTGAACATACTTATATTTGTGTAGGCAGCATTCTGGATGGTCTGCGACAGGTAGGTGTTCATTGCAGGACGAAAGAATATGGGTGCATCGACCTTTTGCCATAGCGAAGAGAGGAAGAGACCGGAAGTCCATTGCCATTGCTTCAGGTGCCCCTTCAGCGACAGTTCCTCAGTAAGGGCTTTCTGACGCTGGTGTTGATTCATGCGCATGAGGTCGGCAGCGGTGTAGTCGATGTCCATGTGCATGTGGTCACGCAAGAACTGGAAACTGGTGGTATTGGAAAGCGTGAACTTCTCCGTACGCCACTGCAGCGAGAGTCCTGTGGTAAAGAGATGACGGAGATAGTCGCTATCGTAGTCCATAGTCGGCAGGGCAGTACGACCTGTAGATAAATCGAGCTGTCCGTATGGGAATCCTTTCTGGTCCACCCACTGATAATCGGCGGTGAAATCGAGAGAAAGTGAGTCTGCAGGACGATAGACGAGCCTCATTCTGCCTCCTGCCTCGTTACTGAGGTCGGCACTACGGTCTGTCGTCTGATTCTTCCAAAAGCCCTGCTGCCCGTCGTAGAAAGAAGCTACGGCAAGAGCAAAACGGTCGTTGAAACGGTGATAATGTGCCACTTCGGCATCGCGCAGTCCATAGGTTCCACCTGCTGCTCGTATGTCAGTTCCCTGATAGTTCATGGGATTACGCGAATAGAGACGCAGCAGTCCACCCTCCGAGTTCATGCCATAGAGAGTGCCCTGCGGTCCACACAACACATCCACACGCTCCAGTCCGTAGGTGTGGAAGTTATACATGCTCTTGGTAACCAAGGGAATGTTATCGACATACATGCCGACTGCCGAACTACCTTCCTTTGAACCGATGCCACGAACATAAGCCGAAGAGGTGTATCGCGAACCATATTCGGGCATAGTGAACGACGGTACATAAAGACTGATTTGCCGAACATCGGTAAGTCCCAAGGAATGCATGTCGTTGGCAGAGAACATGGTGCTGGCAATGGGCAGCGTGCGCAGTCTGCCGCTCTCCTTAGGCTGGGCGATGATGACGACTTCGTCGAGGTCTGTGACACGGGAAGTGTCGGACGCTAATGAAGTGAGAGGTGAGGAAATGGATTCAGCACGAAGGCCTGTGAGAGCCAACGTGCTGAACAGCAATATAATCAATCCTTTACCTTTGTGCATTAGGAGTTCTATTCCTCTTCCCCAGGCATTTCTCCAGAGGTGAATGTGAGGTATAAAGTGCCATGAGGTGTTCCAACCATATCAAATGATATCAGGACATCCTCAGCCGAACTCAAATCATCGCTGATGTAACCGCTCTGCAGTCGGCAATCGTACTCTATTTGTTCCTGATTGGCAGGATTGGTGATTACAATCTTGCCGTCAGTTGGTTGCAGTGAATACCTACCATCACCTTTCTTACTGATTCTGGCATCAACATTGTTTATGGTTGCAGTGCCCCATGTCTGATCTACGAGAGTAACGGTAAGAGTGCCGTTTGCTGCATAGGCGAGAGTGAGTGTGGCACCATCTGTCTTCATACCGTTAAGTCTCGCGTTTGTAGATTCGAGGAGAGTCCAACCAGTATATGAGCTTTCAACCTGTTTGTTCATGATGGCTTGTTCGCTGACGATTGCAGGATCGCCATCCTCATCTCCACAGGATACGAAGGTGAATGTGCCCATTGCAAGGGCTAGCATCATAAAAATGTTCTTCAGTTTCATAATTATTTTTTTTATTTTCGTTTTCGTTTTCGTTATCGTTAATAATTCCGACTGCAAAATTAATGAGGATTGCCGACGTGGACAATCCTCATTTGTTATGATTTTAACAACCCCCTCCCCGCGGTAAACCGCAGGGGACAGGACCGAGAGCTACTCCTCCCCTCCCTCGGGAGGGGTTGGAAGAGGGGTCTCTTTCTTCTTTGCCAAATATTCGGGCAGAGCCATGCCGGCCTGATCGAAGAGCTCGTTGAGAGGAGGAACACTCTTCATGAGACCTGAAAGAAAGTTGGCAGTGCTGGTCTGACCATTGCCACCTGCACCGTTATCCCAAACGGTAACCTTATCGATGTTGATGCCCTTGATGGCTTCAACCTGAGTCTTAACGAGTTCGGGCAGTTTCTCGAGGAGCAACAGAGTGTATGCCTTGGTGGCATCGCCTCCGGCAGCCTGAATCATCTTGTCGTAACCAGATGCCTGCTTTGTCAGAATCTCGAAGAGACCCTTTGCCTCTGCCTCCATCTTGGCGAAGATGGCATCGGCCTCACCCTTGGCATTTACACGCTTCTGTTCGGCAGCAGCCTCAGCCTCGATGACGAGACGTTTCTTCTCGATTTCCTGCTTAACGATAACGTTGGCATTCTGAGTAGAGCGCTCACGTTCGGCACGAGCATTCTCGGCCTTCTGCTCAGCAGCGTACGACTCTTCGAGAGCCTGTGCCTGTGCCACCTTCTCGGCAGCCGTAGCACGACGCTGTGCCTCAGCCTCACGCTCACGACGGTCGGCATCGGAGTTTGCAATATTAATCTTGGCTTCGTTCTCACCCTTCACAGCCTCAGCATTAGCAGCGGCAGTACGGATACGGGTCTCGCGGACGGCATCGGCCTTACCGATTTCACCCATCTTTTCCTGTTCTGCCACACGAACCTTGGCTTCGTTGATAGCCTTTGCGGCTGCTTCCTGACCGAGAGCCTCGATGTATCCGCTCTCGTCGTTGATGTCGGTTACGTTCACGTTGATAAGACGCAGACCTATCTTCTTCAGCTCAACCTCCACATTAGAGGAGATGGCTTCGAGGAACTTGTCGCGGTCGGAGTTCAGTTCCTCAATACTCATGGTAGCGATGACCAGACGAAGCTGACCGAAGAGGATATCACGTGCCAGTTCCTGAATCTGCTGAGGAGTGAGTCCTAAAAGACGCTCGGCAGCAGCCAGCATGGATTCGGGTTCGGTGGAGATACCTACGGTGAAACGGCAAGGAACATCGACACGGATGTTCTGACGGCTCAGCGCATTGGTAAGGTTGGCATCGATGCTTATGGGTGTCAGCGACAGATAAGCATAATCCTGAATGATAGGCCATACGAATGTACCACCACCATGTACACACTTAGCACTCTTACTGGTGCCGGAAGTTCCATAGACTACGAGAATCTTGTCCGAAGGACAACGACGATAACGATTGAGCAGTGCCATTATGAGCAGCACGCCCACTACTGCAAGAATAAGAATTAAATACATATGCTATACGGTTTAGTAGTTTAGTGGTTTTTCTTCTCACCTCTCACTTAAATCTTTTCAACAAGGACGGTGTGGTCACCGATAATCTCGATGACACGGACTTTTGAGCCGCTCGGAATCTGCTCTCCATCTGTGATGGCTGGCAACTCCTGAACTGAGCCTTGGAACGAATACTGTATCTTTCCTTCTCCAGCACGCTGGGCAGGAATGCGAAGATAGACATCGGCTACCTGACCTACACAATCCTTAATCTTAAAGGCTCCATCGTGCTCCAGACGGCGCATCTGCTTATACACGAATGCAAAGATGGCTACGAACACGCAACCTACCAGGAAAGAACAGATGGCAAGCAATACGGAATTGCTGATATATGGTGAGAAGCACACACCAGCCCATCCGATACCAAGCAGGAAATTAATGATATTGCGGACGGAGAATAACTGCAGAGTGCCACCTGCATCTAAGGTGTCGCCAGAACCTTCGCCTAAGTCGAAGTCGGCATCACCACCATCAACATCACCGATACCGATAAAGGTCATTATCATCTGAATTAGGAATACCACTGATGCAAAGATGGCAATGCCCCAATAGGTGCGCATCTGTGGATCCAAAGCATTGTACCAAGTTGTTATTGTATCCATAATCTTATTAGTTTTTATGATTACTGGTGACGAAATTACGCATTTCCAATGATATGTGCAATAGAAACTCGTGGTTTTTAACAAGATTTCACTTCGCCGTATCAAATTTTCCTTGTATCTTTGCAAAATCTTGAATTAAGAATTAAGAGTTAAGAGTTAAAAATTAAGAAGAATTTTTTTGATTTTTCAATTATCAATTATCAATTTGAAAAATGCATCCTCTCGACCTTTTCCAATATTGCCCTGTATGTGGCTCTCCTCATTTCGAGGAACACAACCAGAAGAGTAAGAAGTGCCGCGACTGTGGCTTCACCTACTACATCAACCCTGCTGCAGCCACTGTGGCTTTCATATTAAGGCAAAGGGCTAAAGACAAAGGGCTAAAGGAGGGTGCCGAGCTTTTGGTGGTGAGAAGAGGCAAGGAGCCTGCAAAAGGCACACTGGACCTTCCTGGAGGATTCAGCGACCTCTACGAAACCAGCGAGGAGGGTGTATGCCGTGAAGTGAAGGAAGAAACAGGTCTGACGGTGGAACGCACTGAATTCCTGTTCTCTATTCCCAACCGTTATCTCTACAGCGGGTTGGTAGTCCACACGATGGACATGTTTTACCTGTGTCATGTTTCCGACACCAGTGAAGTCTGCGCTATGGACGATGCAGCCGAGGCGATGTGGATTCCACTACAGGACATAAGTCCTGAAGACTTTGGACTGGAGTCTGTGCGACAGGGAGTGGAGAAATTTTTGCATTTTTTTACTATATAAATAAGGTATAAGTGAGATTTTTGCCCTAACTTTGCAGCCGAAAATTCACAAAACAGAGTTATGGCAAAGGAAAACTTAGTCATTGTAGAGAGCCCCGCAAAGGCAAAAACCATAGAAAAGTTTCTTGGTTCGGACTATAAGGTGATGTCCAGTTACGGACACATCCGCGACCTGAAGAAACGTGCTTTCAGCATAGACACAAACACCTTCACACCACAATATGAGATTCCGGTTGACAAATCCCGACTGGTAAGCGAACTGCGCACACAGGCACAGAAAGCCAAGACCGTATGGTTGGCATCCGATGAAGACCGTGAGGGAGAAGCAATATCGTGGCATTTGTTCGAGGTGCTTGGTCTGAAGCCTGAGAATACAAAGCGTATAGTATTCCACGAAATAACCAAGACTGCAATCCTGGATGCCATCAAGCACCCACGAAAGATTGACCAGAATCTTGTGAACGCACAGCAGGCACGCCGTGTACTCGACCGTATTGTTGGTTTTAAGTTGTCACCAGTACTGTGGCATAAGGTGAAGCCAGCCCTTTCGGCAGGTCGTGTGCAGAGTGTAGCCGTGCGCCTGATTGTAGAGCGCGAGCGTGAAATCAACAATTTCCAAGGTTCCGACTACTATCAGGTTACCGCTACTTTCCTGTTACCCGATGGAGTGCAGGTTGCAGCAAAGCTCGACCATCGTTTCCAGACAAAGGAGGAAACAGAGGAATTCCTCGAACAATGCCGTACGGCTCAGTTCTCCATCGAGGACATACAAACGAAGCCTACAGTTCGATTCCCGGCTCCTCCCTTCACCACCAGCACCCTGCAACAGGAGGCTGCCCACAAACTGAACTTCAGCGTGGCACAGACAATGATGGTGGCACAGCGCTTGTATGAAAGCGGACACATCACATACATGCGTACGGATAGCGTGAACCTGTCGAGCCTGTGCCTGAACACCTCGAAGGAATATATCGCACACGAAATAGGTAAGGAATATGTGAAGACACGTCGCTATCGCACCTCCAGCAAGAGTGCACAGGAAGCTCACGAAGCCATCCGTCCTACATACATCGACCGCACCACTCTGGAGGGTACGAGTCAGGAGCGTCGCCTTTATGACCTTATCTGGAAACGTACCATTGCCAGCCAGATGGCAGACGCGATATTGGAGAAGACTACTGCAACCATCACTATGAGCAACTCTCCCTACCAGTTCGTGGCTACAGGAGAGGTGGTGACATTCGACGGTTTCCTGCGTGTATATCGTGAAACCACCGATGAAGAGGACGAAACTGTACAGGGTAGTCTGCCGCAGATGAATATTGGCGATGCTCTGACACGCAAAGAAATAACAGCAACACAGCGCTTCGCACAACGCCCAATGCGATACAACGAAGCATCGCTAGTGCGCAAGCTCGAAGAACTTGGCATCGGTCGTCCTTCTACCTACGCCACGACTATCACTACTATCCAGAATCGCGAATATGTGGTGAAAGGCGACAAGGCAGGTGAGAGCCAACCTTACACCATCCTAACCCTCAAAGGCGATAAGATGAAGGAGGCTGAAAAGCATATTACCATGGGTAGCGAGCGCGGAAAGCTTATTCCTACTGACACGGGTATAGTGGTCAACGACTTCCTGCTGGAACACTTTCCACAAATCATGGACTATAACTTCACTGCCGATGTGGAACGCTCGTTCGACGATATTGCTGAAGGAAAGGAACAGTGGACTGACATGATACAGACCTTCTACCACGACTTCAATCCGCTGGTGGAAACAACAATAAAGGAACGCGACGAACATGCTATAGGAGAACGTTCACTTGGTCGTGATCCGAAGACAGGACTGGATGTTGTCGTTAAGATAGGACGATTCGGTGCTGTGGCACAGATAGGCAATGCCAACCAAACAGACAAACCACGCTTTGCACGTCTCCATCCCAATCAGAGCATCGAAACAATCACCCTTGAGGAGGCTTTGGATCTCTTCCAACTCCCACGAACATTGGGCGAGCTGGAAGGAGAACCAATAACCATAGGTACAGGTCGCTTCGGTCCTTACATCCAGCATCAGAAACAATATGTAAGCATACCCAAAGAATACGATCCGCTTACCATCACTCTGGAAGAGGCTTGTGAGCTGATCAAGCAGAAACAGGACGAAGAGGCACAACGTGTGTTACAGACATTCGACAAAGAGCCTGAACTGCAAGTGATAAACGGACGTTTTGGACCTTATCTGCAATACAAGGGGGCTAACTATCACCTTTCAAAGGCCGACCAGAAACGTGCTCGCGAACTCACACTTGAGGAGTGCATGCAGGTGATAAGCAGTCAGAGCGAGAAACAGCCAAAGACACAGGCTCGCACCACACGTCGCACATATACCAAACGCAGATGACACGCATCATCCTCATCGGATACATGGGAGCCGGCAAGACCACAATAGGTCGACAGTTGGCTATGGCACTGGGACTCCAGTTCTACGACCTCGACTGGTACATCGAAATGCGTTACCACAAGAAAGTATCCGAGATTTTTGCCGAACAGGGCGAAGAACATTTCCGAGACCTGGAACAGCGTATGCTGCACGAGGTGGCTGAGTTCGAAGATGTAGTTATAAGTTGTGGAGGCGGTACACCCTGCTACGGCGACAATATGCAGTATATGAACCAGCAGGCCGAGACCGTCTATCTGAAACTAACGCCCGAAACACTCTGCGAACATTTGAAGATGGGGCGTACGGTGCGTCCTCTCATCTTGGGTAAGACTGGCGATGAACTACAGGAATATATCCGTCAGTCACTGGAGGCTCGCGAGCCTTTCTATTCACAGGCTAAGCACATCGTCGATGTATCGCTAATGGACAACTTCGAGAAAATAGAAATCACCATCAACCTCCTGCGCAAGGAACTAAAATTGTGAGAAGTGAGGAGTGAGAGGTGTAAACTCTTAAACCTCAATAACCAATAACCCATAACCAATAACCATTAACCAAATAAATGAAGAAGTGGCGTATTGAAGACTCCGAAGAGCTCTACAACATAAAAGGTTGGGGAGTCAGTTATTTTGGAATAAACGACAAAGGTAACGTCTATGTAACTCCTAAGAAAAACGGAGTACAGGTGGACCTGAAGGAGGTTGTTGACGAACTGGCTACACGGCACGTCACAGCTCCCATCTTGCTTCGTTTCCCAGATATTCTGGACAACCGCATCGAGAAGACCGACGAGTGCTTCCGCAAGGCCGCAAAGGAATATGACTATCAGGCCGAACACTTCATAATCTTTCCTGTGAAGGTGAACCAAATGCGTCCTGTAGTAGAGGAGATTATCAGTCACGGTAAGCGCTACAACCTTGGTCTGGAAGCTGGTTCTAAGCCTGAACTCCATGCTGTGCTGGCTACAAATATGGACAGCGATTCGCTCATCATCTGTAACGGTCACAAAGACCAGAACTTCATAGAACTGGCTCTACTGGCACAGAAGATGGGAAAGCGTGTGTTTCTGGTTATTGAGAAACTGCCTGAACTGAAGATAATAGCAGAGACTGCCAAGCGACTTGGCGTACGTCCCAATTTGGGCATCCGCATCAAGTTGGCTTCGAACGGTAGCGGTAAGTGGAGTGAGAGCGGAGGCGATGCTTCTAAGTTCGGTCTCAACTCTTCCGAATTGCTCATGGCACTGCAAATGCTCGATGAAATGGGGCTTCGCGACTGTCTGAGTCTGCTGCATTTCCACATCGGAAGTCAGATTACAAAGATTCGCCGCATCAGCACAGCCCTTCGTGAGGCTGCACAATATTATGTCCAGCTACATCAAATGGGCTTCAACATAAAGTTCATGGACTGCGGTGGTGGATTGGGTGTTGACTACGACGGTACTCGTTCCAGCAACTCAGAATCATCAGTCAACTACTCCATTCAGGAGTATGTCAACGACTGCGTATATACACTTGTGGAAGCTGCCAACCAGAACAATATCCCCCACCCCAACATCATTACAGAGGGCGGTCGTTCGCTGACGGCTCATCATAGCGTGCTCATTGTGGATGTTCTGGAAAGTGTCACTGCTCCTCAGATGCCCGAGGACTTCGAGCCGACGCCCGAAGACCACAAACTCGTGCACGACCTTACGGAGATTTGGGACAAGCTGTCGAGCCGCTCACTTCTTGAGGACTGGCACGATGCTGAAGACATCCGCGAGGAGGCTCTCGACCTGTTCCGTCACGGTATCATCGACTTGAAGACACGCGCCCAGATAGAATCACTTTATTGGGCTATCAGTCACGAGGTGGCAGAACTGGCTCACCACCAGAAGCATGTGCCCGATGAACTGCGCACACTGGATAAGCAGATGGCAGACAAATACTTCTGCAACTTCTCGCTCTTCCAGAGTATGCCAGACTCGTGGGGTATAGACCAACTGTTCCCCATCATGCCTATATCACGACTGGGAGAACAGCCCACACGCTCGGCAACTCTGCAGGACATCACCTGCGACTCGGATGGTAAAATTTCAGCATACGTCAATGGTGGTCACCAGACAAACTATATTCCCCTGCATCCAGTAAAGGCCGATGAACACTACTACATTGGTGTGTTCCTTGTAGGTGCCTATCAGGAGATTCTGGGTAATATGCACAACCTCTTCGGCGATACGAACGCAGTACACATCTCCGTCAGTAAGGAAGGTTACGAAATCGACCAAGTCATCGATGGAGAAACCGTAGCCGACGTGCTCGAATACGTGCAGTATGATCCAAAGAAACTTGTGCGCCGACTGGAGATTTGGGTAAGCAAAGCTATCAAGGACGGTAAAATCACCGAAGCCGAGGGTAAGGAGTTCATCTCCAACTATCGTGCAGGACTCTACGGATATACGTATCTGGAATAAAGTTTAAAGTTTAGAGTTGATGAGAGAGGGTCTTACCATATTGAAAGTGGGAGGAGCGGTGGTGGAGAATGCCGAATCGCTCCAGCAACTGATTAGTGACTTTGCTGCAATCCCTGGTCCCAAGGTGCTTGTCCACGGCGGTGGACGCTCGGCAACAGCCCTTGCCACTCGTATGGGAATAGAAACACATATGATTGACGGGCGAAGAGTGACGGACGATGATATGCTGCAAGTAGTCACTATGGTCTATGGAGGACTCGTCAACAAGAACATCGTAGCACAACTGCAAGCGGCAGGCATCAACGCTCTTGGTCTCACAGGAGCCGACATGGACATTATCCGCAGTCACAAGCGCCCAGGCGAATGGGGCTGGGTAGGCGATGTGGACAGAGCCGACGGCGAACATCTTGCTACCCTCCTTCGCGAAGGCATCACGCCAGTCATTGCCCCCCTCACCCACGACGGCGAAGGTCACATTCTCAACACCAATGCCGACACTATGGCACAGACCGTAGCCTGCGCTCTTGCTCCCTACTACGAAGTCTGCCTGCAATATCACTTCGAGAAACGAGGCGTTATGCGCGACCCCGATGACAATTCATCACTCATCCCACACATTACCGAACAGGATTTCCTGCGCCTGAAGGCCGAAGGCATTGTCTCCGGCGGTATGCTCCCCAAACTCGAGAATGCCCTTCACGCCATCCACCAAGGCGTTTCCCAAGTCCGCATCAGCGAGACCCTCATCACCGCCTAATCCTTCCCTCCGTTAAAAAGATTTTTCGTGTGAGGGCTATCGACTTCCATAATGATGTGTTGCCACTGAAGGACAAAGTCTTTCGGTTGGCTTTACGTATTACTATGGACAGAGTCGAAGCTGAGGATATCACACAGGAGACATTGGTAAGGGCATGGGAACGGCGCGGCGAATGGAGCGAGATAGAGAATATGGAGGCGTGGGTGCTGACAATTGCACGTCGGTTAGCGCTCGACCAAATACAGCACAGCAAAATGCAGAGCGAAAAGGAGGCTCAAATTGTCAATTATCAGTTATCAGTTGTCAATTCTCCTGCCTCTCCCGATGAACAGTTAGACCAACGGCAGCGCGTGGAGGCTGTACGCAGACTCATCGATCAGTTGCCAGAGGTACAGCGCACCATTATAGAACTGCGTGATATTGAGGGACTGCGCTACGATGAAATCGCCAATATCACCGAACTTTCTGAAACCCAAGTTAAGGTATATCTCCACCGCGCCCGAAAAAAAATAAAAGAAAATTTAACGCGAAGTTAAAGAGAAGTTAAAGTCACAGGTTTTGCATTTTTTTTTTGCAAAACCTGTAACTTTTTGTAAAGTTGTTCGTCTATTTTATAGATGCGAGGATAAAAA
The DNA here is from genome assembly GCA_902781515.1 of uncultured Bacteroidales bacterium. GTDB lineage: Bacteria > Bacteroidota > Bacteroidia > Bacteroidales > Bacteroidaceae > Physcousia. The sequence continues at coordinate 66,562 of CACZJU010000006.1, forward strand.
TATGGATTATAAATACATTGAACAACTGCTTGAGCGCTACTGGGAGTGCCAGACAACGCTGGAAGAAGAAGCCATTCTGCGCAAGTTCTTCTCGCAGGAAGATATTCCTGCCAGCCTGCTGCCCTATCGCGACATCTTCCTTGCCGAAGAAGATATGATAGCTGAACATCTCAGCGAAGACTTCGACAAGAAACTGATGGCTCGCATTGAAAGTTCACAGGAGACAGAAAGTGCTCAGGTGGTAAGCATCAGTTGGGCTCAGCGTCTTGCACCGTTCTATCGTGCAGCAGCAGTAGTAGCAATAGTGCTCAGCATAGGAATGGCTGCCCAGCAGGGATTCGAAAGTCACAGAGGCGATGCACAGCCTCAACTGACCGAAGTTTCCTCCGAAGGAGATACACTGCAGTTGTTCACCGATATGCCGGAAGCTCTGCCCAAGACAGAAGCTGTGCTTACAGTTCCAGCTACAGATTCACTGATAGTACAATAAAACCTACTATAATTAGTAAACAACCATTGCTTTAAAACGTAAAAAGAGGCAGCCCGTGAGGGTCGCCTCTTTTTATTTTATGCCATTCCATCGATTTCTTAGAACTGGAAGTCGCGCCAACTATCGGAAACGCTTTCCGAAGCATTAGTGGCAGGAGTCTGACTCTTGCGGAGCTTCAGGTCCTTGGCTTTGACGGACACATTCTTTTTAATGTTATCGGACAGAGTGCCGAAAGTGACTTCACCATAGGAGTCACGAATCTCCTTGATGAGGTAATAGGTAAATAGTCCATGACCTTCCTCAGGATAGCCTTGTGCTGTCTCGTTGCCTTGAGCGGCAGAGAACACAACAACAGAACCATTGCCAAGTGAACCCTCCTCTGCTTCTATTTCCACACCACGCAAACCTTCGGTAACACCCTCGTTATCACGGTTTACACCACTGAAGCAAGCGTCCAGGAACACCGATGTCTGAGCAAAAGCAAGATCTCCAAGTTTGCCATAGAAATCGTCAAGTGCTATACCACGCTGTGGTGATGTTCCACGCACGTCGGTAGGCAATAGATACGACTTATTATGATTCTTCACATCGGGTACACCATGACCGGCATAGTACACGATGAGCTTCTTCTTGTCGCGATTAGGAATCTTCTGCAACCAGTCCATAAGCTCTTCCTCAAGAATCATCTGCTTTGTAGCATCCTCGGAAAGATGAATGTTGGAAGACGGAATGCCAAGCATCTTCTTGCAATAATCGCTGAACACACGAGCATCGTGGATAGCATAAGGCACATCCGATACAAAACGATAGTTCTGGTTACCGATAATCAGCGCATAAGTATCGTTGCGAGCATAGTTGGCAGTTGCCACAACATCGTCAATAGCAGAGGTCTTGTAGTCGTAATCCACTTTTGTGGTACGATTCGATGCAAGCTTCTCAACGGCTGCCGACGAGATGCCATAGACATTACTGTTAGTAGGATTGATATATGATGGCAGACGCAGGATAACACCATCGTACATAGAATGGCGTACAACATCGTCAACCTTAACCTCGCTGGCAAACACATATTGACCAAGCATGGTTGTAGGAGCCACCTCCAAAGACTTTATGCCGCTACATGAGATGAATGCCTGATCCTCCACACGACAATGGTCAGGTAACTTCACAGTAGTCAGAGATGAGCAATTGCCGAAGGCGATAGTCTCAATCTTCTTCATGTTCACTGGAATAGATATGTTGCGAAGACGAGTGCAGTTGAGGAACGCGCCCCACCCTATCTCGAGAACATCGGTTCCATGGAATACCACTTCCTTCAGTTCATTACAGTTGGCAAAGGCACAAGAGCCAATACGATAGATGCCACTGCCAATCTCTACGCGGTTTACATCGAACTTCTTCTTAACCCAAGGAGCGATATTGCGAGCAACATCATATTCATCAATGGCTACAGCAAAGCCTTTCTTATTAATATTGGTAATAGTGAGGGTGTAACCGTCGAATGTCCACTTCACATCCAATCCACACTTTCCTTCTGCCTTTTGTGCCATTGTAGGAAGACTAAGGATAGCCATCATGGCTACGAGAATATATTTCTTCATAGTTGTAAACTTTTATTCAGGGTTATTATTTTCCAAATCTGTAGGTCAAGTAAACGCGATTGGTTGTGGTGTCGAACTTGTACTTACTATCACCATATTCGCTCTTTGCTGCTATATTCATGTACTTTATTCCACTCCAACTATGCTCATATCCAATACCGATTCTTTTCCAAATCATATTTATGCCCCAACTCTGATAAAGACCATGACCGACTACAAACTGGTTTTCATTACGTTTGTCTATAGCTTCCTTAGCAGTTTTATAAGCAGCGGTTCCTGCTGCTACATAAGAGGTAGAAGTTGGCGTATTTAATTCCACAAACTGTATATCCGACTCAGTCTTTCCCATCATAAGCATAATAGAGGCACGATAGCCGATATGATAGTAGAAATTGAACTTCAGGAAATGCAGACCGTTAGCACCCTTGACATAGTTAAAAGGAGCAAGAGTGATGGAAGGACCAAGAGACATACCATAACTTGTACAGTACTTCTCCAGATTCCAATGTAGATAATAAAAATCCTTTGATGAACCATCTACAGGATCAATCACAGTATATTGTTGCTTACTATCATAAATGTCCTTTCCACCATTTTCTGCCTTGTAATAATTGAAGTTGATATCTACACCTGTATAGTCAAGATTGAAACAAGCTGTATTGGCAATGGGCTTCTTGTGCAACTTAATGCTTTTACCTACTTGAATCGAAGCTCCCCATTTTGCACTGAACTTGGGAACCTTGCCTTCATTAAATCCATTAATACCCAAACCTGTTTCAATGTCTGAATGTGGAGTCATCTCCGACTTCAAATTGTAAGCAATGTTAAAGAAGCCTCTCTTGCCCCACACTTTGGCAAAGTGGTCGGCCTTAACGGCACGACTGGCTACAGACTGTTTGGTTCTTACAATGTCCTTCACCGTAGTGATTTCAATGGAATCCTCCTTCCAGTCGATGTTGGCTAAACGAGAATCACCTTTATCCTCCTGTGCCATCATCGACGCAGCACAGAAACAGAGAAGTACTGCAGTTAATTGTTTCTTCATAGTTTATATATTATAATTAATTTATTGTTCAACATTAGGATTGATGACAGTTATCGACTTGCTATCAATCTGCATATCGCGGTCGAGGCGTGTGTTCTGCAACTTCCATTCACGGAACTCATTGCTCTTTACAGCCTTCGGACGTCCAGAATCAACATCTCTGTCGGCACATTTTGTGAATCTATTGGGCGAGAACACCAGCCACACGGTAAAACGTTCACGAGGCTTTTGCGTTGTCAGCGTCAATTTGTCCACTAATGGGTCAGTATCAAAGTCTTTGTCGAAGAATGTATATTCCTGTCCGCCCTTTACCTCGTAACTACGGATATTGCTTCTGCGATATGGCAATAGGCAGGAAGCATCACCATTCTCTTCCGTTAGGTAGATGGCAACATAACCATCGATTGGTGAAAGGAAATTGACATAGAAACGTTCGCGATGCTTCAAGCTTGTCGTAGCCTGACGACCTGCTATTCCATCGTCGTGCTGTATCATCCACTTCAGCATAACCTTGTTGCTGACAATCTCGCGAGCCTCACCCCACACATGAGCTTTGAAATAGAGAGTGCCATCGATATACGATATTTCCAACTCAGGATCGCGTGTATCACCAAGCCACTCACCACGAGCCTTAGCCTCTACACGATTCATAGTGTAAGAATCAACACTACTGCCGTTAATATCTACAATGTCCTCTATGTGGTCAGAAGCCACCAATTCTCCGAACTCATCCTTAATAGCATTATTCTTGGCTTGTTCAATACAAAGTCGTTTTGCATCAAAGAAGGTAATATGATCATCGTCACGAACCGAAATCTCGGCTACTCCCTCTACCTTTGCCGTACGCTGGGCATAAGACATCAGCGGCATTGCTATGCCTACGAGAAAACAAATAAGATATTTATTTACCATATAATACATTATTACAGCCTAACCAAGTAGAATAGATTCATCTCTACCACTTCCTTTCCTTTATCATCCGTAATCCTGCGATAAATGCGCAAACTGGGCTTCATCCCCTTCATGGTCTGACATATGTGGGTTATGATATGAGTATCAGACTCACTCTTACTATGGATATCCTTGCCTTCGTTGATGTTGGCGATAATCATATTCGTCACACTACTCACATTGGTCTCTATCATACCAGCCGAAAGACTAAGGGCATTTGCCATTGCCTTCGACATAGCCATATTCTCGTTTCCAGCACGAGACTGTCCCATTACAAGTATGACACTATCTCCACCAGCTTCCATCTCAACGTAGTATTTCTCTACGGCTGATTCCAGACTCTGTGTGGAGGCATATACCTTCCAACCGCCCTTTTTCAGCAGTTTCTGAGTCTTCTTGCACTCTTTCTGCAGATTCTTGTCCGCAATGGCATTCTGCGCTTGCACAAAAGTGCAGCACAGAAGTCCCATCACCAAGGCTAAAATTTTAGTCTTTATTTTCATCTGATTTATTCAATAATATCACTTGTATAGCATCATTCTCAAGTCCTGGCATAGAACGACCTACAGAGGCTCCGATGTATGTTGGGTCACAAACCACGAAACGACCAGCCTCAAGGTCAATATAGTCACCCTTTACTTCATCAGTAAAGTGTACAGCTGTTGCCAAATGCCCTGGGTAGAACACCAACACAACATCCAAACCTACGAGGTCGCGTACCAATCGAGAGAATAATATGCTGCGGTCCTCACAGTCGGCATATGGATAATAGAGTGTTTCCTCAGCAAAGAAAGCACGGTCTGCGCCCCACACTTCCTCATCGTATTTATATTCCAAGGAATGTTGTACAAAGTCCAACAACCAGTTAACCTTATCGTACTGTCCCTTATCCTTTATCTTCTCTTTAAGTGTGGGATAAATACTTTCACGTACGTTGGTAGCCAACGGTGTGTTGGCATACATAGCCCAGCGAGTCATCATATTGCCGCCGATTTCCGATGCAGGATAATTGTCATAGAAATCGATAAGATTGCGATTGACGCTGACATCGAGTTGCATGTCGGGCTTACCTGCCACCTGAAGTGTACGAACTGGAGTTTCCACATCGGCAAGCACCTGTTCCTGCGACAGCACTAACGACAGAGATTGTTCCTCGGGGAACGACAACTTGCAGATAAACAACTCACTTTCTTCGCAGTTCAAAGTATAGAAATTCTCCTCATTAAGGATGAAGTAGTCTCGTCCGTAAATATTGTGACGACTCGCATAGAGCAGATAGAGCTTGGTGAGCGATTTAGCAAGACGCATCTTGTAGCCCGACTGACAATAGATGTAAGCCGTGAGCATCGTTGCCTCGTTGCTTTCTCCCATCAGGGTCTTTCCCACTTGGTCGAGCAGCATCAAGTAGCCCCAATCGCTAAGTTTCAATTGATAACGGATTGCCAGGCAGTCAGCAATAGTGTTATTGAAATCTTCGCTCGACAATGTACGCCATGCAGCGGCGAGGTCGGCTTCCCTGAGTGAAGCTATTTGGAATGGAGCTGTCGGTTCGTAGCGCACATACACCTTCGTACCATATATCTTTATCTCATGACCAACGGGGTCTTTGATTTCCTCAACCTCTACAGCATCAAGTTTTAATTTCTCAACCTTTACAGAGTCTAACATATTGGTATTAGCCATCTCGTTTGCCAGTTTAGGCTCTGGCATTATTGGAGCATTTGGCAACACCATAGTATCAACCACCGTAGCACGGGCATCCTGCACAATTGGCACTATAGGCAACGGCTGCATATCTGCCAATTCGGGCAACATGACTTCGCCCTCTATATTCAAGGCCTTGCTCTCGATAGGTGGTACAGCATTCTTGTCATCTCGAGGAATAACCAAGGGCTTCACCTGCTTATCCTCAGGCTTGGCAACAGCATCGTTGCGCTTCACATTTTCCCAATCGTCGTCAGCCATCATGTCAGCAAACTGACTGTTGATGTCTGCACGGAATTTCTGATACTCACGTATGCATTCCTCACGGAACTTCTCATATTCATCACGAATTTCTTTTGTAAATTCATCGAAGTCGCGCTTCCATGCCTCAACATCCCATTCGTCTTCTTCACTCTCATTCTCAGCAACAACAGCCTTACGACGTGTAATGGTTGCTGCATCACTATGGGCGCGAGCTGCACGCTTGGCTCCTCCATTCACCAATTCCGTGATATAGTCTATATACTTACGGGTGGTATTGCTTATGCCATTCTTCCGGTTAGCCATAAACTGAGCCAGAGTGTTGCGACCAGGTGTCTTGATATGATACTGCTTTCCTCCATCCTTATCGATAACATCGAAGGAGGAGTTGTATGGAACATTCACCATAGACTCCAAAGTCAGGACATCGTATGGCTTAAGACGACTGCGCACCTTGTCCTTTATGACTTCAGGCTTACCTGAAACCGAAATCACTATCAGTTGTTGAGCCGCTGCCGGCATTAGGCAGACACAAAGCAGCAGGCTAAGAATTATTCTTCGCATTAACTTTTTCATTTATGTAATTACGAATAATATTATACGAATTCTCGGCAGTACCTAAGAATGCTATTGCTGAGAAGGCATAGGTTAGATTAAAACTGATATCATAAACATCGAACAACAGATAGGCTCCCCCCATAAGCAGTGCAACCCACAGGAATGAAATGAAGGAACCCACCACAGGGAATCCCAATATCAGACGAGACAAAGGATTCTTCCGGGCATTCACCCATTGCACACGACGCGAACGGAGAATAAATGTTATCATCACAATCAGGAACGAATAGATGAAAAGCTTGAAACCACTAACTTCGCGAATGGTATTCTCCCTATCAAAAGCCGTCTGCACAGCATATGCCAACACCTGCAGTCCTGCCATCTTACCCAACGGAGTAATATGCATATCAACATCGTCATGCATTGCTCCGAATAACACTATACGGTCGGCAAGAAGGTCGGATTTCTCCTCTACATCCTTCCAATCCACCACTTCAAATCGCGTAGGACGATAATTGATATTCTCATCCTTCTCATCAATGGGCAACAACTCCTCGCCAGCATAATAATTAACAACAGCCGTAATAAACGAAGGCAGTATCTGGTCATCTATACGCCATCCGTGACTCAGTTTAGCCTTCATTCGTCCCAACTTCGAACCCACCATATTGGTAACACCCTCTTTGGCACCAGTCTCTTCTATGAAGAACGAGCGGTAGTAGTAATTGTAGCCTTCCTCTATACTGATGTTGTTGTCGAGCCTCAACGACCAGATGATGTTGTCGTAGTCACGAGCCACCTGAGCAATTTCCTGATTGCCAATGCTGTCTGCACGCTCGCCCTTGAACACCATATCTACACCGATAACGGCAGGTTCTGCCTCCTCTATCTGCCGCATCACACGGGCAATATCACCACGCTTCACGAGGTCTGTCATATCGACAATCGTGATGAGGTTGTTCTGCTGTGGCTCCTTGCGACCTATCTCATAGAAGAAATGGGTCATAGAGAAGTCCTCCATGATATGCTTCACAGGACTGAATATCGAGAAATTCATCGTGAAGAATTCATATATGATATACAGCACAAGGAAGGATATCGCTGTGACAAAAACTGCCCTTAGATTCGTGAATATCTTGAGAAATCGTTCCATCGTAGCCCTTTTTTACATTTCCAGTACTATAGCATTGGCCTTAGAGTTATCCATACCTTCCATGGTAACTCCTGGTTCAGGAATATAGTTCGTAGGGTCACAGATATAATATTCATCTCCACTCTCCAGTACAAGACGGTCCTGATACTTACCCTTCAATGGTTCGTTGAAATGAACTGCAGCTGCCAAATGACCAGGATAGTACACCAGCATTACCTTCAATCCCACCAAGTCACGTACAAGACGCGAGAACAGGATTGCATGATCCTCACAGTCGCTATAGGGATAGAACAGAGTTTCCTCTGCAAAGAAAGCGCGGTCTGAGCCCCAAACCTCCTCGTCATATTCATACTGAAGACTGGTCTCAGGCTTGTTATATTCGCGAGGCTGAAGCAGACTGAGCAGGCGACGCACCTTATCCACATCCGAAAGTCCCTCCATTGCCTTACTCAGGTCGGGATATATCTGATTCTTAACCTCTTCGGCAAGAGGCGTATTTGCATACAGAGCCCAACGGCTGATGGGGTTGGTATCAAGACCCGATACAGGATAGTCGTTGAAGAACTTTATCAGGTTCTCATTCACCTTCACCTGCATCTTCATTTCAGGATATTTGTCTGACTCGATATAACGTACTTTGGAGTCCGTAGCGTCAAATACGGGTTCTTCTGTCATCAGCATAGAAAGAGGTTGCTCGCTGTCGTTGATGGCTTTCTCACAGGCTTGAATCGTGAACATTCTCTTAACATTCGTACCAAAGGGATAGAGGTTCATATTCTCCATCTTGAAGAAAGGCTGGTTATACACCATCTGTTCACTGCCATATAGCATCAACAGTCGGCCTTCGGTCTGTCCCAAACGAATCCTGTAACCCGACTGGCAGAAGATGTATGCCGTCAGGAATGTGCTTTCGTTACTATTCTTTCCAAGATGTTCGTCCGACAAAGTTTTCAGCATTTGCAGATAGGCCCAGTCACAGAGCTTGTATTCGTCCTTCAGCTCCAGACAGTCCTGAATAAGTTCCGTGTATGCGTCCTCCGAACAAAGCAACCAGGCATTGGCAATAGTCTTGGGCTCCAGATTAACAAGTTTCAGCCTACTGGGAAGATCACCCATATTCACACGCATATTCGTGCCGTAATAGGTGAAGGCATTGGGCTTATCGGCAGCAGTAGCATTCACTACCGAAACTCTCGGCTTGCTCTCAAATGGAGAGACCTTAGCCACTTCCTTCTTCTTTTCCTGCACCTCTTTCTTTGACTCCGAAGAAGACTGGCCTTTCCGCTCGTTGCGGTACTCTACCATTGGCTTCACAATCTTATTGCGGAAGAACTTCTTAACCTCCAACAATGCACCACGAAAACGCACACCTGCCGTTTCCGAACCGGCAACTGTGACTCCCTCAGCCATAAGCTCAGGATTCTTCATCTTCTCAAGCACCTCGTCGGGAAGTTTGTCGTGTTCCTCGGGCTTCTCTACAGGTTTCACAGAGCTGAACTTTTTCCAACTCTCCGCCAAGACCTTAGCATATCTGGCATTCGCCTCTTTTCGGAAGTTGTCGTAGCGCTCGTCTGCCTTCTGCTTGAATCGGTCGAACAAATCCTGTCCATTCGCATGTGTACCAACACACATAATGACGAATAGGAGAACAAGTGCTCTATTCAATCTCATAATCAAAAAGAAAAAAGATTATTTACTTCAGACTATCAAGCTTTTTGCTCAGGCCCATAACCCTCTTATCCAGTTCGTCTGCTATTGTTTTCTTGGCACTAATCTCAGCCGCATTACGTGGATAAGCCATTACGCGCATGATTTGCACATTCCCATTGGGAAGCTTCTTTTGCACCTCGAACAGGGGGATAATATCCATCAACTTTGCCTGAACAAGTTCAGAAACAGCTGCTGTAACCTGAGATATAGAAACTGCCTCGTCCGTAGAGATTGCTCCAGAAAGCTGTTTGTTGGCAAGCTCTGCTTCGATGAGGGCCTTCATCTTGCCGCTCAACTGTTCTGCGATATCCAACTTGCAGAATGTAGCTGCCTGTAAAGAAGCTGCATCAAAGAACTGTGCTGTAGGTTCTGAACGACCAATATAATAGAGATTGCGTTCGTATTCATCAACGTCGTATTCCTTGGTATAGCGACGTACCAACTGAGCCTCCATAGGCAAAGCACCAGGAACTACGCTCCATCCTTCCTTCGTTAGACGCTTAGCTTCGTTCTTTGCCATCTTCTGAATATCCTTCTCCTTGATAGACAACTTAGCCGATGCAATACTACCAAAGGCAAAAACACTCACGAGAATCAAAATAATCTTTTTCATAGTTGTTGTTATTTAAGTTAATTGTTGATAATTACATGGTTTTTAATACGTATCGCGCACAAATTTAAGCAAATTTAATACAACTTGCAAGCGACAACCCGTAAAAAGTGATGTTAATGATTGTCTTTCTTGATGTTACGAGGGTGACAGGTGAGGATTTCCTCGCGCAAGTGCTGACGATCGAGGTGGAGATAAATCTCTGTGGTTGAGATACTTTCGTGTCCAAGCATTGCCTGCACAGCTCGCAGATTGGCACCGCCCTGTATCAAATGGGTAGCAAAGGAATGACGAAGAGTATGCGGCGAAATATTCTTCTCGATACCTGCAAGTGTTGCATATTGCTTGATATTGTGGAAAACAGTGATACGACTCATGCGATTTCCTCGTTTTGTCAAAAACACATAATCCTCCTGTCCGGGCTTTGCATCGAACTTCTGACGCACCACAAACCAACGACGTAGATCATCGATTGCCGACTGGGAAATAGGAACCAGACGCTCCTTGCTCCCCTTACCGAAAACACGCATGTAGCCTTCCTCGAGAAAGAGATTGCTGAAAGTCTGTTCACATAGTTCCGACACTCGCAGCCCACAACTGTAAAGAGTCTCAATGATAGCATGGTCACGAACGCCCTCTTCGTGCGACAAGTCAATGACACTCTCCATACGGTTTATCTCTTCCAATGTGAGAACCGTAGGCAGATAAACACCTCGTTTGGGTGAGGCCATCAGCTCCGTAGGGTCATTTTCTATCTCCTTTTCTATTATAAGGAAGTGATAAAACGACTTCACGCCAGAAAGTATGCGTGAAATAGTTTTGTTCGATACGTCTTGGTCGAGCAAAGTGGCTGCGAAGTTATCGAGATGAGTGACCGCTACCTCGCGGAAATCAACACCCTCTACTGCCAGATACTGGTCGTAGCGCAAGAGGTCGCGCTGATAGGCATCGAGCGTGTTGTCGCTGAAGTGTTTCTCCAGTTTCAGGTATTGCACATAACGTCGCAGCACAGGCTTCGCTATTGCTGTACATCGGTCAATAGGCTTCTTCATCGCCACGAAATTACAAAAATAAATCTTAACCTGCAAAAAATAGAGAGGAGAACGTGGCATCTCGCCCAGTTCCCCTCTCACCACAACAAGAGTTAGCTAATGATATTATGTTTTAGTTAGATATTCGAGGCTGACCTTGATATCGTAGTCTAAAGTTACTTTTTCTTTTCCAGAATGGCGGGGATATTGGCAATAAAGCCATAAGCCTCGTCGCCGTTGGCAATGAATGGGGTGTGGGAAACTGCATCCACGTGCCAGTCATTTAGCACACGCCAGTCGTCACATTCCAGGGTATGGGGATCCATTCTGCCCCAGAGGTTGCCATCGCCAGAACCCTCCTCACGAGAGGTGTAGGCGGCAGTTACGTTCAGCTTGATTATACCGTTTGAATATACGTAGGTGCCCACATAGCGCTCGCCCCAAGGGGTGATGATGAGTTCGAAGTTGTCACCATTAATCTTAAGGGCGGTGCGGATGATTATACTCTCTTCGCCGAACTCCTCATACCAGCACCAGAAACCCTGAATGTCGTTGGAAGTAGCCGTAACGGTCTTGCCTTCCTTGAACATAATCATGCCGAGCATTTCGTTTTCATCCTGGTCGTTCTTTATTACCTGTTTCATGACCAGTACTGATTTACCGTAGAGCAGCCCCGGGACGGATTTGTACTCCTGACCATTATAGTTGACGGACACTACGCCGTCTTTTACGCTATAGGGACCTTGGAATTCTACCTCCCCGTTTTCTTTCATCGTCACCTGATCTTGGGTGAATATGGCTACATAGCTGTTGTCTGTGCTGTTGATAGTCCATGTTCCTACCAAATCGTCTACTGTAACGGATCCGCCGCCGTTCACACCTCCGTTGTTGGTTTCTTCGTCATCGCCGCAGGCTGACAGGGTGAAAGCTGCTACGAAAAGGCTTGCCAGAAGCCAAAAATTCAGTTTTTTCATAATTACTGTTTAATTTTCGGGATAGTAAATTTGACCTGTCTGCTTCACGTCGGCCTTGAAAGTGCAATTAACAGTTTCTTGCGTTCCTGCCTTGAGTCCTTCACCAGCACCCTCAATATGGAAATAAAGAATCCCTTTCTCATAGCGGCAATTGGTAGCACTAAACTGGCCCCCAACTTGCATAAACTCTACAGCAAGATCCCTTTCTTCTTGCGTTAAGGCTCTTTCGTCCACGAGTATGATATCGCCTGTACCCTTACCTGTTTTGAAGTTGCACTCCAAATGAACATCGCAAGGCCCATCGAAGAAGGTAAAGCTATTCTCTTCTGAGGACATCGGGTTGAGGGCATTTCCACCAATTCCCACGATTTCGATTTCTGCCTTCTTGCCGTCAGCGAATGTAGCATAAAGAACATTGGTCTTCAAGTTGGATGGTGACGTATCATCGTCATCACCGCAAGCCACAAAACCAGCACACAAAGCTGTCACTAACATGCAGAGTGACATCATCCTAAAAATTTTTTTCATAATGTTTGCTTTTATTAAGGTTAATAATACATATTTGGCACAAATTTAAGAAGAATGCACGCGTGACTTATCCCAAATCAGAAAACATTATTATCATATTAAGAAATAAGCGATATTTTTCTAATATTGGCACAAGAATTCATATTTTGTGACAATAAAAAGTTGTAGCTTTGTAATCGTTATGACGAAATTCTTCTTTGCAATACTTCCTTTGATGGTGTGTTCGATGTGGACACTCCATTTCCTGTTGGACTACATACTGAAACGTTCCATCGTTACTCTACGTCTATTACAATTCAGCTTTACAGCCGTGGTGCTTTATGCCGGGCATGCCGTATTCTTTATGCACGCCAACAGCCTCATACCCGTAAGTGACACTCTGTATGGAATGGCGAACTTAGCCGTATATCCGATGTATCTGTTGTACATAGTGCAGTTGACCAAAGGACAGATTCAGTTCCGTCACTTGCTGACATTGCTGCCAAGCCTGCTTTGTGGTTTAATATATGGTATCCTATATTACTATATGGACGAGATGGAAATTCACGATTTCATCGAGCATCATCTATACCATGAGACATTCTTAGGTTTGTCACATTCAGGACTGATTTTGGCTTGGATGCATCAGTTCTTCAAATTGGTTTTCCTGTGTAATGTATTACTGATTGGATGGCTGGGCTTCAAACACCTGCGACACTTCGAGGAAAGTGTGGCTCAAGCCTATGCCGACACCGAAGGGCGCACGCTACGTCCAGTGCATTCTATGCTTTGGGTTTTCATTATCACTACATTCCTTTCAACGGCTTCCGCCGTCGTAGGACGTCAGTTCTTTCAAGGTTCGGTTACACTTCTTGCCATTCCATCTACAGTTTTCTCCATCCTTCTATACGTTGTTTGCTACATCGGCAGCAAGTCAATGTTCTCTTTTGCCGAATATCAGGCCGAGCAACAGGCCGACGAACAGGCACATCCTATCGAACATTTGGAGACAGAGGCTGAAATAGCAACAAGGATAAAACAGATAGCAGAGCAAATAGACCATCTGATGACTGACGAGAAATATTACTTGAAGCCTGACTTACGGATAGGCCTCGTGGCTCGCGAACTGGGAACAAATAGTAAATACGTTTCCATGGCCTTCAATCAAGTTATAGGAGAACCGTTTGCCGATTATGTCAACAGCCGGCGCATCGCCCACGCCAAAGAACTGCAGCAGCAACAACCCAATCTTACAAATACAGAGATTGCACGCAACTCCGGCTACGAGTCTATGCAATCATTCTATCGCAACATTAAGAAATGGGGGTAGGATTGATTATCAGCCGTTAAAGTCAATCGATAATCGCTTATCAGTAACACGAGCAGAAAAACCGTGTTCGGGATTACCTGCCAACAGACGGTCGGCATTTCCTAATTTCTCATAGACCTGAATAGCGAGCCAACCCATGGTTTTACGGAAGTTCACTTCTACACACGGATGAACGCGCCCGTCCCGGAGCCTCATCATATCTATTCCCACTGGACCTCTATACTTCAGCTTACCCAGTTCGTCGATATGATAACTTATAAGACTGTCGAGAAATGATTGGGGCAAATCGATAATTCCGAGTAGTTTCTCCTGACTTGCAACGACATTACCACCATAATGCCCAGTTTCATCGGCAGAAAATACACTATATCCAAGGAAATGCGCTCCATCATCGGAAACATCAAATTCCAGAGCGAAATCCAGAGCCTTATTATCATAGAATGGCTCCACAACTATGCCTCCCTGCTCACGGATTACACGCTCAATACGCTGCATTGTAGTTTGATCGGTAAAATCCTTTCCGACAATAATATTGCCCCGTCCGCTGCTTGACCAGGGAGACTTTAAAATTGAAGATTTAAAATTCTTTCCCCGCTTCGCTCTGAAAGCGAACAAGTTCGAGCGGAAAATTGAAAATTGAACTTCATCGAGGGAGGTGCAGAAGCGTGCTTGGCAAGGCACCAACATATCACGCCCATTCAGCCCATTCAGCCTAGCATAATAGTTTACTCCAAATTCGCGGCTCGAAAGGCGGCGTACCTCGGCGAGCCACTCATCACTGGGCAATTGGTCGGCAGGAACACCCATTCGGAGATAGCGCTGCTTGGTAGCCAAGCTCCAGCCCCACGGACCTTCTTCCCACAGGTGAGCAAGGTCGGCAAGGTCGTCCTCCATCTGCTGAATACGACGTGGGGGAAAGTACTGACGCACATTAGCAGCCAGTGCCATATCGTTCGATGGGTTGAAAAATGCTGACAGCATTTTAATGGATAATTGACAATGGATAATTGATAATTATGAGTTGACTATGCAAATATATAAAAAAAGTATAAAAGGATAAAACTTTCAACTTTCAACTTTCAACTTTCAACTTATATTCGTACCTTTGCGGAGATGAAACGCATATTACTGCTCATAACGCTTGTTTTATGTGCCCATTTTGTGCGGGCACAGAGCGAGAAGAAAGACACGCTGAATCCAGACACTACGCTGCAGGGAGTGAAGATGCGCGAAGTGGTGGTAACGAAGGACCGGCGTCTGCCAATTTTCGTAAACCCTCAGACAACACCACAGGCTCCGCGTGTAAAGTCGCTGAGTGAAATCATAGGTCGTAAGGCCACCGATATGATTCTGCATCCATTTGCAGTAAAGCGTCGCAAGGAGGAACGCCGTCGCAAGAAGGTTGACAAGAAACTTTGGGAATATGACCATATAAAGACCGACAACGAGCTATTGCGCGAAGCCCTCATCAAAGAAGGCATAGACCCCGACAGCCTTTTAAGGTTAAAATTGAAAATTGATAATTGAAAAATCCAAACCTCTAAACTATAAACCTCTAAACTTTAAACTATACATATGGAATTCAAGTATGCACCCATGTTTCAACTGGGTAAAGACGAGACCGAGTATTACCTCCTTTCAAAGGAGGGAGTTAGCGTAAGCGAATTCGAGGGACATCCCATCCTGAAGGTTAGCCCTGAGGCCCTTACCATGATGTCGAAGCAGGCCTTCCACGATGTCAGCTTCATGCTGCGTCGCAGTCACAACGAGCAGGTAGCCAAGATACTGCGCGACCCAGAGGCCAGTGAGAACGATAAGTATGTGGCACTGACCTTCCTGCGCAATGCCGAGGTAGCTTGCAAGGGACAGCTTCCCCTGTGTCAGGACACTGGTACTGCCATCATTCATGGCGAGAAGGGTCAGCAGGTATGGACAGGCTTCTGCGACGAAGAGGCTCTGTCGAAGGGTGTCTTCGAGACTTACACCGAGGACAATCTGCGCTACAGTCAGAATGCTCCGCTCACCATGTTCGATGAAGTGAACACCAAGTGCAACCTGCCTGCACAGATTGACCTTGAGGCTGCCGAAGGCATGGAATACCGCTTCCTTATGGTTACCAAGGGCGGAGGTTCTGCCAACAAGACTTACCTATATCAGGAGACCAAAGCCCGCATCCAGAATCGTGGCACTCTCATCCCATTCCTCGTGGAGAAAATGAAAAGCCTTGGCACAGCTGCCTGTCCTCCCTACCATATCGCCATCGTCATTGGTGGAACATCTGCCGAGAAGAACCTGCTGACGGTGAAACTTGCCAGCACACACTACTACGACTCTCTGCCCACTACGGGCGACGAGACCGGTCGTGCCTTCCGCGATATCGAATTGGAGAAGGAACTCCTGCAGGAGGCCTATAAGATCGGACTTGGCGCTCAGTTCGGCGGCAAATATATGGCTCACGATGTTCGCGTGGTTCGTCTGCCCCGTCATGGTGCTTCGTGCCCCATCGGCTTAGGAGTAAGCTGCTCTGCCGACCGTAACATCAAGGCTAAGATCAACAAGGACGGTATCTGGATTGAGAAGATGGACGACAAACCATACGAACTGATTCCAGAAGAACTGCGCAAGGCAGGTGAGGGAGAAGTGGTTCGCGTGGACCTGAACCGCCCCATGTCGGAGGTCTGCAAGCAACTCTCACAATATCCCGTCAGCACCCGCCTCTCGCTGAACGGTACCATCATTGTTGGTCGCGACATTGCTCACGCCAAGATTAAGGCTCGCCTCGATGCTGGCGAAGGAATGCCTCAGTACCTGAAGGACCATCCCATCTACTATGCAGGTCCTGCCAAGACTCCTTGCGGCATGGCTTGTGGTTCTATGGGTCCCACCACTGCTGGTCGTATGGACCCCTACGTCAACGAGTTCCAAGACCACGGCGGTTCAATGATTATGCTCGCCAAGGGTAACCGTTCGCAGGACGTTACCGATGCCTGCAAGAAGCACGGAGGTTTCTATCTGGGCTCCATCGGCGGTCCCGCTGCCATTCTAGCCCAGAACAACATCAAGTCTATAGAGTGCGTCGAATATCCTGAACTCGGCATGGAAGCCATCTGGAAGATTGAAGTCGAGGACTTCCCCGCCTTCATCCTCGTAGATGACAAGGGCAACGACTTCTTCAAGCAGCTCAAGCCCTGTCAAGGATGCAAGATCCTAGGCTAAAGGCTAAGGACAAAATATAAACGAGAAGCGGAGTGACTTGTGGGTCACTCCGCTTGCTTTATGGATGGGGCGAAGGATTACTCCTCGCTCTTGTGTTCTCCACGCTCGGGACGGGGACGACGCTCGCCATCACGTTGACCTTCGGTCTTCGTCGTTCACGACTCGGCAGAATCCGGACGAGTCCGCTTCTGCTCTCGCTGCTCGCGACGTTCGGGACGGGGACGGCGCTCACCACGTTCGGGACGAGGACGACGCTCACGCTCTACATAACCTTCGGGCTTCTCCATGAGGGCACGACGGCTGAGCTTGAACTTACCGGTCTTCTCATCGATGTCGATAAGCTTAACCTGAATCTTGTCGCCTTCCTTCAGACCTGTCTCTTCAACGGTCTCCAGACGCTTCCAATCCAGTTCGCTGATGTGGAGCAGACCATCCTTGCCAGGCATGAACTCTACGAATGCGCCGTAGGGCATGATGCTGCGAACCTCGCCTTCGTAAACCTCACCAACCTCGGGCAGGGCAACGATAGCACGAATCTTAGCCATTGCAGCATCGATGCTTGCCTTATCGGAAGCACAAACCTGCACCTTGCCTACGCCGTCTTCCTCGTCAATGGTAATAACGGCACCAGTCTCTTCCTGCATACCCTGAATAATCTTTCCACCCGGGCCGATGACAGCTCCGATGAACTCCTTCGGGATAATCAGTTGCTCGATACGAGGAACATGAGGCTTCAGTTCGGGACGTGGAGCAGGCAGGGTCTTCAGCATCTCACCAAGGATGTGCTCACGACCGGCCTTTGCCTGCATCAGAGCCTTCTCCAGAATCTCATAACTCAGACCATCGCACTTGATGTCCATCTGAGTAGCAGTCAGACCATTGGGGGTACCTGTGGTCTTGAAGTCCATATCGCCAAGGTGGTCCTCGTCGCCAAGGATATCAGAAAGCACTGCGTACTTGTCTTCACCTGGGTTCTTGATAAGACCCATAGCAATACCGCTTACTGGGTTCTTCAAGGGCACACCGGCATCCATCAGGCTCAAGCAGCCTGCGCATACGGTAGCCATAGAAGAGGAACCATTAGACTCCAGAATATCACTTACCACACGAACTGTGTAAGGATAGTCCTCGGGAATCTGACCCTTCAGACCGCGCCAAGCCAAGTGACCGTGACCAATCTCACGACGACCTACGCCGCGCTGGGCCTTTGCCTCACCTGTTGAGAAGGGAGGGAAGTTATAGTGAAGAAGGAAACGCATATAGCTCTTGTCGAGTACATCGTCCACCAGTTTCTCGTCGAGTTTTGTACCAAGAGTGGTAGTGCTGAGAGACTGTGTCTCACCACGAGTGAAGATGGCACTTCCGTGAGGCATGGGCAGAGGACCTGCCTCGCACCAGATGGGACGAATGTCGGTAGTCTTACGACCATCGAGACGGATTCCCTCGTCAAGTACACAACGACGCATAGCATCGCGTTCTACATCGTGGTAGTAACGGTCGATGAGAGCATTCTTCTCTTCCAGTTCCTCGGCAGCCATATCGGCATGAGCCTCGGCATAGCGAACCTTGAAGTCCTCACGAATCTTCTCAAAGGCTTCAGCACGGGCGTGTTTCTCAAGAGCCTGCTTCGTAACATCGTAGGCGGGCTGATAGCACTCGTTCTTCACCTGTTCGCGCAGTTCCTCGTCGTTAACCTCGTGGCAGTACTCACGCTTAACATCGGTTCCCAGTTCCTTAGAGAGTTCCTTCTGCAGACGGCACATGGGCTTGATAGCCTCGTGAGCAGCCTTCAGGGCAGCAAGGAGGTCGCTCTCCTGTACTTCCTTCATCTCACCCTCCACCATCATGATATTCTCTTCGGTGGCACCTACCATCAGGTCCATATCGGCCTGCTTCAGTTGCTCGAAAGTGGGGTTGATGACAAACTCGCCGTTGATACGGGCAACACGTACTTCGGAGATGGGACCCTCGAAGGGTATATCGCTGGCAGCCAGAGCAGCAGAGGCGGCAAAACCTGCCAATGCATCGGGCATATCCACGCCATCGGCGGAGAAGAGGATTACATTCACGTAGACCTCAGCATGATAGTTGCTGGGGAAGAGGGGACGCAGTGCGCGGTCCACCAGACGACAGGTCAGAATCTCGTCGTCGTTAGCTTTACCCTCGCGCTTCGTGAATCCGCCTGGGAATCTTCCAGCTGCGGAATACTTTTCTCTGTACTCTACCTGCAAGGGCATGAAATCTGTTCCGGGAACGGCATCTTTGGCGGCGCAAACAGTGGCCAGGAGCATCGTATTGTTCATGCGCAGCATGACGGCTCCATCGGCTTGTTTCGCCAGTTTCCCGGTCTCGATGCTGATGGTTCTTCCATCAGGCAACTCGACTGTCTTTGTAATAACGTTCATCTAAGTTTTGTGTATAAAATGTGTATAGAAACATGCGCTCGTGCGCAATTTGGCCGCAAAGATAGTAAAATAAATTGAATATTGAAAATTATTATTTATCTTTGTATGCAGAATAAACGAAACAGCTATGACACACGACGACACATTCTATATGAACAAAGCACTGGAGGAAGCGCGCCGTGCTCTCGACAAAGGTGAAGTTCCCATAGGTGCCGTAGTGGTATGTCGCGACACCATCATAGGTCGCGGGCACAACCTCACGGAGACACTCACCGATGTAACAGCTCATGCCGAGATGCAGGCCATAACAGCAGCTGCCAACGAACTCGGAGGGAAGTATCTGACAGACTGCACCCTATATGTAACTGTTGAACCATGTGTCATGTGTGCTGGAGCTTTGGGATGGTCGCAGATAGGACGTGTGGTGTTTGGTACTGCCGACGAAAAACGCGGCTACCAGCGTTTCGCCCCCGAGGCTCTGCACCCTCGCACAGAAGTAACCGCCGGCGTCCTTGAGGAAGAATGCCGACGGCTAATGCAGGAATTTTTTAGAAGTAAGAGGTGAGAGGTGAGATTATTCCTCCTCGTAATGCGTGAAGAGGAAATCGTTGTAAGGATACTTCTGCACATGCAACTCCCTTACCTTTTTATACAGCACATCGCGGAGTTCATCGATATTGGTACGTTCGCGTGCCGAAATGAAGATGCAGTCACCCCCAAGCTTTGCCATCCACGTCTGCATAAGGTCACCAAGGGATATATTCTCCTTGGTCTTTTCCGTTAGGTCGTCGGCATCTTTCTCCACCCATTCGTAGGCATCCACCTTATTAAAGATTATCATCTGCGGTTTCTCGGCACAACCAAGGTCCGCAAGAGTCTTGTCCACCACCTTTATCTGGTCTTCGAAGTCAGGATGCGAGATATCCACTACATGCACCAATAGGTCGGCTTCACGCACCTCGTCGAGGGTAGATTTAAAGGAATCTACAAGGTCGGTAGGCAGTTTACGGATAAAGCCCACTGTATCGGAAAGAAGGAAAGGCAGATTGTCGATAATCACCTTACGGACTGTAGTGTCGAGCGTGGCAAAGAGCTTATTCTCGGCAAAAACCTCGCTCTTGGCAAGCAGGTTCAGGAGAGTACTCTTTCCCACATTAGTATATCCCACCAAAGCCACACGAATCATACGACCGCGATTACCACGCTGTGTAGTCTTCTGACGGTCAATCTCTGCCAAGCGCTGTTTTAGCAGCGACATACGGTTGAGTATGATACGACGGTCCATCTCCAACTGTGTTTCACCAGGACCACGCAATCCCACACTACCCTTTCCGCCTCCACCGCCAGAACCACCGCCCTGACGTTCGAGGTGAGTCCACAGACGTTGCAAACGGGGCAGCATATAACGATACTGCGCCAACTCCACCTGGGTCTTGGCATTTGCCGTCTGGGCTCGCATGGCAAAGATGTCGAGGATAAGACTCGTACGGTCCAGAATCTTTACCTTCAGTTCTGCCTCGATGTTGCGCAACTGCTTTGCCGACAGTTCATCATCGAAGATTACCATCGACACCTCGCGCTCTGCATCCTCTTCAGCCTGGATGTATTCACGAATCTCCTTAAGCTTACCGATACCGAGATAGGTAACACTGCTGGGACCGTTCATGCGCTGTGTGAAGCGCTTTATTGTTACGGCTCCGGCAGTAGTGGCCAAAAACTCCAATTCATCGAGGTATTCAGTGGTTTTACGCTCGTTCTGACTTGGCGTTATCAAGCCCACAAGGATTGCCGTTTCTGGACCTTGTTCTTCGTGATAGAACTGCTGTCGTCCGCTACCACCCAAACCCTCTTGCATACGGGTGGCAGAGGTCGCTGATGCAACCCCTCTCCCGACCTCCCCCGAGGGGGAGGAGTAGTAACTCCTACTCTTTTTCGACACGCTTATTTAACTCTTATAACAAGGAACTTGCTGACACTCCAGAACTTATTTGCCTCAGTGATACGCAGCACATACTCACCCTTCTCGTCCTTCTGCAGAGTATAACTGCCAGCGGGGTGAGTAGTCAGAATCTGGGCACTCTTGCTATAGAGCTTTATTTCCTTCATCACGCGGATGTCGCACTGTGTGAAGTAGTCTTTGTTGAAGTCAGCAGTCTTCAGTACATCGCCGTCCTTCAGAATCTTCTGCTCCTTCAGTTCAGCCTTAGTTCCAAATACGAACCATGCAGTGTGCAGGTCCTTGTCCTGTGCAGCCATAGTCTCCGACTTCTGACGGTTCTCCTGAGTCAGCGAATTAACATTTTCGCTCAGGTTGTCAATCTGGTCGCCCTGCTCTGCAATCAGGATATCCTTCTCTGCCAACTGTGCCTCAAGTTCCTGAATACGCTGTCCCTGTGCCTCCAACTGTTCTTGAAGACCCTGAATAGTACGTTCCAAAGACTTGGCATTCACGTTCGATTTCTTCAGCTTATCCTGCAACTGGGCAATCATCTCGCGGTTCTGTTGCATAGCCTGCTGAATATATTGCATATTCTCTGTGATGATGCTACGGGTTGATGCACCTTCGGGCTGACCATTGGCAATGGTAACACGACCTTCAGCCTCGTTGATACGACGGAAACCTTCCTGCACCTCGTTAATGGCACCCATGATTTCGTCCAACTCATCATCGCGCTGGTTGATGATTTGCATCAGTGAGTCGCGTTCACGCATTGCCTGCTCTGCACTACCCTTTCCGAACTGATCACAAGAGGCCAGTGTCACTACCGACAGGGCCAAAATGAATAACTTTTTCATACGTTTATTCTCCTTTCTCAAGTTGTTTGCGTTGATATTTTGATATTTTTTTCTCTGTATTCTCCATTAACCCCCTACGCTCGGCTCTGCCGCTTGGCTCGTCCAAGAACCCTTGAACTCCTGAACCTTTTGAACCTTTTAAACCCCTTAAACTCTCCAGTTCCTCAGCACCTGCCACAACAATGACGAACTCACCACGAGGTTCTGTAACTCGGAAATACTCTGCCACCTCCGTCAAAGTGCCGCGCCTACATTCTTCATGTACTTTCGATATCTCGCGCACCACAGCCACCTGACGCTCGCCGCCGAACACTTCGGCCATCTGTTCCAAACACTTCACCACACGATGGGGACTTTCATAGAACACCATAGTACGCTGCTCAGTACGCAACTGTTCCAAACGGCTCTGCCTTCCCTTCTTCTGTGGAAGGAAACCCTCGAAACAGAACTTGTCGCAAGGAAGTCCGCTTGTCACCAATGCCGGCACGAATGCTGTGGCTCCAGGCAATGTCTGTACCTCCACCCCGGCCTTCACAGCCTCACGCACTATCAGATAACCAGGATCGCTGATGCCCGGAGTACCGGCATCACTTACCAAAGCCATACACTCCCCTGCCTGTAATCGGCGAACGAGTGACGTCACCACCTGATGTTCGTTGAATTTATGGAAAGACATCATGGGCCTACTGATGTCAAAATGGTGCAACAACAAACCTGATGTACGCGTATCCTCAGCCAACACAAGGTCGGCCTCGCGCAACACTCGCAGCGCACGGGCTGTGATGTCCTCCAAATTACCCACTGGTGTGGGAACGACATACAATATTCCCATATTCGGCAACAAAAATACGAATTAATTCTTAATTCTTAATTCTTAATTCTTAATTTATTTGTATTTTTGCGACAAATTAAGATACTATAACATAAACGGACTTATGTCATTAAAAATAGCTGAACGTAGCGGTGAAATGATGCGCCAAGGGCGTGTGGAGGTCATCTGCGGCTCCATGTTCTCAGGTAAGACAGAGGAACTTATCCGTCGCATGAAACGGGCGAAGTTCGCCAAACAGAAAGTGGAAATATTCAAGCCTGCCATCGATACTCGTTATTCGCAGGAAGATGTGGTGTCCCACGAAGGCAACAGCATCCCCAGCACACCCGTTGACTCCTCAGCAAGCATACTCCTGATGGCAAGCGACAACGAGGTCGTGGGCATCGATGAAGCTCAGTTCTTCGATCCCGGCATCGTCGATGTTTGTCAGGAACTTGCCTCACGTGGCGTACGTGTCATAGTGGCTGGTCTCGACCTTGACTTCCAAGGCCGTCCATTCGGTCCCATGCCTGCCCTATGTGCCATTGCCGACGATGTTGCCAAGCAGCATGCCATCTGTGTTCGTTGTGGTGCCCTTGCTTATGTTAGTCACCGCATCGTAGCCGGCGAGAAACAGGTGATGCTTGGTGAGAAACAGGAATATGAACCTCTCTGCCGCCACTGCTACCAGGAAGCGATGAAGGGTTAAGGGTTAAGGATTAAGGGTTATTGGTTATGGGTTATGGGTTATAGGTTATGGGTTATAGGTTATGGGTTATAGAAATAATGGTTATTGAAAAATGGAAAAGAAGATTACATTCGACAGCTTCATACGCAGCATCACATTAATAATCATGATTATTGGTGTGGGTCTGTTGCTGCGCCGCCTAAGTAGTGTACTGCTGCCATTCTTCATAGCATGGCTTTTTGCCTATATGCTTTACCCACTGGTGCGCTGCCTGCAATACAAATGCCGACTGCGTAACCGCATCGTCAGCATCGTTGCTGCCCTGCTCATTGTCGCGGCATCCCTTACCGGCATCCTCATGCTCATCATTCCTCCCATCATCGATGAAACGACAAAGTTCAGCGAATACCTTGCCCCCATTACCCAGGAATATCTTGGCAACAACAATATCATCGACAACATCACACGCTTCATTGAGCGTTTTGTCAATGAGAACAATATAGTTCAACTCATCCAGCAGGACAATGTCCGCGATGCCCTGCAGGCTGCCATTGGTCAGTTCTGGGGACTCATCACACAGACCTTTGGCCTGATTATGGGTATATTTACCGTATTCACGGTCTTCCTTTACCTTTTCTTCATTCTTCTCGACTACGAGAAACTGTCCGAAGGATGGATAAATCTCATTCCTGCCGACAAACGTGTCTTCTTCCAGAGTCTTGCCGATGACGTGGAACACGGCATGAATTCCTACTTCCGTGGACAGTCACTAATAGCACTCATCGTGGGAATCCTGTTCTCAATAGGTTTCCTCATCATCGACTTCCCCTTGGCCATAGGTCTCGGACTGTTCATCGGTCTGCTCAACCTTGTGCCTTATCTTCAACTCATCGGCATCATACCCACAGCCATTCTGGCACTTATGAAGAGTCTTGAGACAGGACAGAGCTTCTGGATTATAGCACTCCTTGCTCTCATAGTCTTTGCAGTGGTACAGACAATACAGGATATGTATCTCACTCCTCGTATCATGGGTAAGGTCATGGGACTCAACCCTGCAGTCATTCTTCTCTCCCTCTCAATATGGGGTTCACTGCTTGGTTTCATCGGTCTCATCATTGCCCTACCACTCACCACTCTCTGCCTCTCCTACTACCGCCGCTTCTTCCTAAAAGAGTGAATTTGCACTTTTTTATGTACCTTTGAGCCGCTCCGCGTCTCGAAGTTAGGCTGCATCTCAGAAAAACTCAAATAAAAATTTGGTTTTTCGTTCTATTTGCACTAACTTTGCACCCGCATTCAGCAAAATGCGATTAGGTTGACCCGCTAGCTCAGCTGGTAGAGCACAACACTTTTAATGTTGGGGTCTCGGGTTCGAGCCCCGAGCGGGTCACAAGAAAGAAGAGAGGTCACCCTCTCTTCTTTCTTTATGCTGGGCTCTCACCCGAGGGTTCTTGCTCCACATTCGTTACGCNNTATGCTGGGCTCTCACCCGAGGGTTCTTGCTCCACATTCGTTACGCAAGCGCTTCGCGATTACGAGCCCCGAGCGGGTCACAAGAAAGAAGAGAGGTCAAAACGCCTCTCTTCATTCTTTTCCGTGATTCCGTGAATCCGTAATTCCCCTCTATAACCTATAACCCATAACCTATAACCTATAACCCATCGCTCCAGCTATGCTGGCTT
Source organism: uncultured Bacteroidales bacterium (assembly GCA_902781515.1). GTDB lineage: Bacteria > Bacteroidota > Bacteroidia > Bacteroidales > Bacteroidaceae > Physcousia. Next base: position 92,088 of record CACZJU010000006.1, read on the forward strand.
GCGTAGCGCAGAGGAGCAAGAACCATTAACCCTTCATCCCTCAGCCCTCAGCCCTCAGCCCTCTTACCTCCTACTTCCTACCTCCTACCTCTCACCTCCACCGCAGCACCTTCCAGGAATGGCGATGAAGCACGGATGGTAATCGCGGAAGCATCATCATTGGGTTGGATATAAGCAACGAGCCTACCGCCATAAGTACGCAGACGATTACGCTGCTGACGACTGGTAATGGTAGCATCAGAAATATTACCATGCTCCATTCCAAGCAATCGGGCACCACGAACAAACAGTGTCACTTCATTATCGGCAGTCGGTACCATGTGCCCTTGTTCATCCACTACCTCCACAAACACATGAGCCACAGAATCGGTAGTCACCTTCAAGGCATAAGGCTTCCCTACCGTAGTAATCTCGTACGATGCCCCATTGTCGGCTTCGCAATGCAACGTACCTGGTTCATACTCAATGTCCCAATACAATATATTTGTAGAGGCATCGCGCTGTGGCTCACCGCCCACCTCCTTGCCATTCAACAGCAATCGTGCAGACTTGGCATTGGTATAGCACACAACACGCACATTATCACCTTTCTCCCAGTTCCACACGGCATTGACATAGGGATTCGGTCTATTCACCCTATTTCCCCTATTAAACCTATTAGACCCATTAGACCCACTTATCCTATAGCTTCCAATATAGCATACAGGCTTCTCGCTCCACAGCGAAGCGCGATACCATCCCAATGGCTTGCGCTGACCGGCCAAGTCCAACAGTCCAGCCGACGAACCTCTGGCAGGCCACTGTCCGCTCTCTCCAAGGTAGTCAATACCTGTCCATAGGAACTGCCCGAAGATATGTTCGTTATCCGTCACTGCCTTCCATGCCGCCAAGTCATGACGGTTCTCGGAGCCATAGATAACTCGCTCGGGATATTTCCTATGGTCCTCGCCATACCTGCTCTCGGTATAGTTATAACCCACAACATCCACTGCGGACGGATATGCCGTAGCATTAGACATCACCACACCTGCCAAAGCTCCCGTTGTGGGACGCGATGGGTCTATATCCTTCACCACCTTCGCCAGTCGTTGGGCAATAATGCCTATGCGCTCGGCATTGGGCTGGTCGGACTTGTAACCACCATACATAGGTTGTGTGAATGACCCATCACCGTCAAGCACGGGATGAGAATAAGGATCGTTGGGATAGTCCACCTCATTACCAATGCTCCACATAAAGATACTGGGATGACAACGGTCGCGGCGCACCATATCTGCCACATCACGGTCTATCCACTCCTTGAAATAAGTGTATGTACCCTGAAACTCAGGAGCACCGGCATTCCATCCCTTCATCCACTTTCGCTTTGGAAACTCCCATTCGTCAGAAGCCTCGTCCATCACCAACATTCCCACCTCGTTGCAAAGGTCATAAAGTTCGGGGGCATGTGGATTATGACTCATACGAATGGCATTAACACCAATATCCTTCAGTTCCAACAACCGACGACGCCACACCTCCTTAGGCACCGCTGTTCCCAACACACCGGCATCATCGTGAACGCACACACCCTTCACCTTCATCCACTCTCCGTTTAGGGCAAACCCCTTATCGGGAGAGAATTCGAGAGTGCGCAGTCCTACACGAACTACAGAAGAGTCTGAATATTGAGTATTGAGTGTTGTCCTTAGAGTGTACAGATAGGGACGTTCCAATGTCCAGCGCTGCGGATTCTTCACAGTCAACTTCACTGTCTTCTTCTCCTGACTGCCTATCGTGGTCTTCGTCTTTGCCACCACCTTACCCTCTGCATCCATCAGCTCCACAACCGCCTCCATCTTCTCACTCTGAATTTTCAATTTTTCATTTTCAATTTTCAATCTTGAATCATCCGCCGTTTCCACATCAACATCCAACTCTGCCCGTTTCGCATTAATGCGAGTCAGTCTATATGCCGTACCCCACTGAGCCAAATGCACCTTAGGAGCTGTCACCATCCACACGTTGCGATAGATGCCTGAACCCGTGTACCAGCGTGAGTCGAACTCCTGACCGTGATCCACACGTACTGCAATCACATTATCACCCTCTTCCAGATATGGTGTCATATCGTACATAAAAGAGGCAAAACCACTGGGACGCTTTCCCAACAAATGACCGTTAAGGTACACTTCCGAATAGTTATACACCCCCTCAAAATATATGAAGCGTGAATAATTATCAATTATCCGCTTCCCATTGTCAATTATCAATTGTCCATTGTCAATTATTATATGTCGTCTATACCAAGCCACGCCACCGGGCAGATAACCCTGACACGAACCTTTGTCGGGCGACATCGGCAACTCCACTCCCCAGTCGTGGGGCAAATCAACCTTGCGCCACTTCGAATCGTCGAAGCCCTTTTCCTTCATTCCGTCCTGCTCCTTAATATTCCAAGTGGCATCCATACGAAGGAAACTCCAACCTTTGTTCAGTTTCTCGGCATGACCGAACGACACCTGCGCCGATACTTGTCCCACTACCATCAGTAGGACTAAGAGTGAAGTCATTATTCTTCTCATATATCTCTATTTCATTCCAATACGAAGGAAACGGGTAAGGCGAGCAGCCAACGAAGGCTCTCTGTTGTCGATGAAAGCATCCAGTATTCGTGTGCGTCCCGACATAGGAATCACATCATAGTCCGCTATTGCGGCCGGAATAAGACAACTGAAACCCTCACGCAGCACCACTTCGGCCTGAGTACTCCTTACACGCAACTTACAGTCTCCCTTCAGGCACATCGTTATGACGAAACTGTCATGCTTGATAAGATTCCGATGGAATGGCTCTTTTAGTTCCATAACGCGGACACTGAAGAAAGGAGAATCAACAACTCGGTTGGCTCGGTTCTCAAGGTTAGAATACTCCGTCCTGTACTCATTCTCCACCTTATAGTTCAGAGCCTTGGCAGCAAGTTCCGTATGCAACTCACGTGGTTTGCCATCAAGTCCCGGTCTGTTATAGTCAAAAATACGATAGGTAACGTCACTCGACTGCTGTACCTCGGCAAGCAACACTCCGCTGCATGCAGCGTGAACTCGTCCTGAAGGAATGTAAAAGACATCACCTACATGAGCCTCATGTCGTGCCAGTGCATCCACAATTGTACCGTCCTCAACCTTCTTCTTATACTCTTCCGGAGTAAGTTCCTGCTTGAATCCTGAGTAAAGACAGGCACCGGGTTCTGCATCCAGCACATACCACATTTCAGTCTTACCCATCTTGCCGTGCTCACGCTTCGCCATCTCATCATCGGGATGCACCTGTATCGATAAGTTACCCCTGATATCCAAAAACTTCACCAACAGCGGGAGCTTACCACCATAGCGTTTGGCAACTTCACGTCCCAATATTGCTTCGGGCATTTTGGCAATGACCTCGGGAAGAACATATCCTGCCCATGTTCCATTGGCAATAACACTTGGCGAACTCTCTACGGCACTAACCTCCCAACTCTCGCCTATATGGTCCATTTCCGCCAAGCCCTTCCATTGAGCCAGTTTGCTACCGCCCCACACCACTTCATGCAGGTTCAGTTCAAACAGCATCGGATAAAGTTTGGAGCGCTGCGCCTCTATCACGCAGCCTATTGTCATCACACGAACATCAGTGATGGCACGCAGCTCATGACTCACACAACTCTTTACATACACGAATTCGTCAGCATGGCAATGCGTCAGTTCATTATCCAACAGTACATCCAAGTCACCGCTCATCACATAGAAGGCCTCCTGCATGTCGGGGTGGATGTGGGCTTGTGCCACTTCTCCAGCCTTTAAGTCTGTCACGGCAATCTGAGTGAGCGAACACCCGCTTTCATTAGCCGCCAGCAAAACACGCTTCAGTCCGACATCGTGTAATGTAGTTACCGGCTTTATATCACTTAATAATCTCTTCATCCCTTTGCGCTTTTCCATGTTTCGCTTCCTTCCGTTCCTTCCATTTATCCCAGAATCCGTGAGGCCTTTGTTCCGCAGTTCCACTATGTCCCATTCTCACAAACGGTACTCTGATGCCAATACCACCAGAGAAATACTTACACTTCTGCAACGAAGCCTGCAGTGTCACATATCGCCACAACGTACAGTCCGCACCGATATTGGCATACTGTCCGTCATATTCTCCTATGAATCTCAGCGGTTTGTAGAACGAAGGTTGATATGTTATACCTCCAACCACTCCATTCCACCTTTTATTTCCCTTCAGTTTCCAGTACCTGTATGCCAAGTGGAAACCAAAACTCTGTTTCCAAAGATCCACATGCTTACTTGCAGCTATATAGAAATTCTGGTAAAAATTACTTTCAGAGTGTCCCTTATCGTATGAGCCCCAGGCATCCTGAGCACCTAAGACCACCGAAGGCCACCATTTCTTTTCTCGCACTGGTTGTATTCTTCCCGAGAAATAACGATCCTTGGAATAGAAACCTACCTTACCTGTCGGGATCCTATCCTGGTGAAATTTCTGTAACGTATAGCCATAACCGACCTCTATCCATCTAAAAGGTTGTACCGTCAAATAATTTGTCCACGAGTTATATTTCTTCCCGTCAAGCTTCATCATATCTGGAACCATACGTTTGTTCAGGTAATGAGCACCGATATGGGCTACAGGTACAGTGTCCATATCAGCCGACGGAACGTTTATCAGACCGTTCATTCCGTAATACTGTTGCGCTGAAGCGCTAAGCATCATAAACAAAGATGCTATTATCGATACAATCCTGTTCCCCATTTTACATCCATTTGATATTCACGTTCATTTTCTTCAGGATCCGTATGATACTTCTTCATAGAATACCCATCTGACTGTGCGTTGTATGTCAACCTAAAGTTCGATGCAGGTCTTACTCTCACCTTCCTGTACTTCTTATACTTGTATGGAGGTATCATCATCACCACTCTAAAACCTCCTGAAAACCGGTTAGTATATGACTTCAAAGTCGTATGACGATACAACTCATGATATTGTGCAAAGGCACCTACCGAACAATGATTGAAGTGGCAATATGCCTCGCCCTCCATACCATAATCCTCGTTGATATAGCGTCCACCGCTCAGTCTGAACTCTGTTGCCCATTTGTCTATCCAAAAATTGGCACCGATTGTTCCTGTTGGCGTCCAGCCCTTAGTCTCAAAGGCATGTTCCTTCACTGAAAGCCACCACATATTCGTCACACCCACTCTCGCCTGCAGCATAAACCACGAGCATACTGGCATCATCCACCTCACATCAACACCATAGCGGTCACGGGTAAACAGTCCTGCTGTAAACTTTAGGTGATTGTCCTTTTTAAGCGACAGTTCCTTCGACACTGCTGCCATCCCCAATCGTGGGTACTTGTAACTCGATGAATATCCGAGGTTCAACACAGCATAACTCAACTGTGCTGTAGTCATCCATCCCTTGCCCATGTTCCACCTCACTCCCGGCGTCAAGTTTATAAGTGCATTATACAGACGTATTATATTCGTATCGCTATAACTCAAATCCGCTCCACAGAACACTTCCACCACACTTTTTTTCCCCTGCGTCACCGAATCCCCCTTCTCCGCCGTAATTCCGTAATCCCCTGATTCCGTCGTTCCGTGATTCCGTAATTCCGTAGCTCCGCAATTCCGTAGTTCCGTAATTCCAGCGTTAGCACTCAACGCTGTCGCTAACATCACTATTAATACCAATATTCCTTTCCTCATCTCCTTTCCCTCACCCAAAAATTTTCAATTTTCAATTTTCAATTATCAATTATCAATTTTCAATTCTTAACTTAGTATACGCTCTCTCCACCTTTGCCAACGCCTTCTCCACACTCTCATCGCGTGCCAGTAAGACGCCCATACGGCGATGTCCTTTCACAAACGGCTTACCAAATATCCTTATTTGCACATCAGGTTCAGAGAGTACCTCTTCCAAGTTCTCAAACTCCACCATAGTGGTATCACCTTCCACCACGATAGCCTTTGAGGCACTGGGACCGAAGAAGTTAACTTTGGGAATGGGCAGACCCAATACTGCACGGGCATGCAGTGCAAACTCCGACAAGTCTTGGGAAATCATTGTCACCATACCCGTATCGTGTGGACGGGGTGAAACCTCACTAAATAGAACCTCATCACCACAAACGAACATCTCCACACCAAATATTCCGTATCCGCCCAATGCATCGGTAATTTTCTTTGCGATATCCTGAGCTTGAGTCAGTGCCTTCTCACTCATGGGCTGTGCCTGCCACGACTCGCGATAGTCACCATCCACCTGATGATGTCCGATAGGGTTAAGGAATGTCGTACCGCCACAATGGCGCACGGTAAGCAAGGTTATTTCATAGTCGAACTTCACAAAGCCCTCTACTATCACCTCACCACCACCGGCACGACCGCCCTCTTGGGCAATCTTCCAAGAAACATCGGCATCGGCAGGAGTCTTACATACACTCTGTCCATGTCCCGAAGAACTCATGATGGGTTTCACCACACATGGTGTCCCAACCTCATTAATGGCAGCATCAAACTCCTCGCGCGTTGCAGCAAAACGGTAGTTGGATGTGGGAAGTCCCAGCTTTTCATGTGCCAACTGACGGATACCCTTACGATTCATTGTCAGGAATGTGGCGTTGGCGGTAGGAATCACATTATATCCCTCCTTCTCCAGCTCCACAAGTGTTTGCGTAGCTATTGCCTCCACCTCTGGGATTATCAAATCTGGTTTCTCCGTTTCTATGATTTCACGCAGTCGGGCACCGTCAAGCATAGATAGCACATAACTGCGATGGGCCACCTGCATCGCAGGCGCGTTCTCATATCTGTCGAGGGCAATTACCTCAACGCCATAACGTTGCAACTCTATTGCGACCTCTTTTCCCAACTCTCCAGAACCGCACAGCAGTGCCTTCTTTGCCACCTTCGTCAGCGGCGTCCCTATCTTTACCATATTCGCTTACATATTCTTAAAAGTTCTCCGGCTTTATCTGGAAGTAGCTCTGCGGATGGTCGCAGGTAGGACACACCTCGGGCGCTTTCTTGCCGATGACGATATGTCCGCAGTTAGCGCATTGCCAGATGACATCACCTTCGCGAGAGAAGACAATGGCATCCTCAATATTCTTCAGCAACTTACGGTAGCGCTCCTCATGGTGTTTCTCGATAGCACCCACCAACTCGAACTTCTCTGCAATCTCATCAAAGCCTTCCTCACGAGCCTCCTTAGCCATACGGGCATACATATCAGTCCACTCGAAGTTCTCGCCATTGGCAGCATCTGCCAAGTTCGCCTTGGTATCGCTCACGCTACCTCCATTCAGGTACTTATACCACATCTTAGCGTGCTCCTTCTCGTTGGCAGCCGTCTCCTCGAAGATAGATGCAATCTGCACGTAGCCATCCTTCTTGGCACGCGAAGCAAAATACGTGTACTTGTTCCTTGCCATACTCTCACCTGCAAAAGCCTCCTTGAGGTTCTGCTCGGTCTTCGTTCCTTTCAGTTCTTTCATAAGTCTCTATTTTTTAGATGCGTTTTCGATTTTATTCAAATTATCGTTCTGCCCTCATCGGGTTATTCAGGAAGTCTTCGTAACTCAGGCGGATGCCATCTTCCAGCTCCGTCTTGTACTTCCAGCCCAGTTTTTCAGCCTTGCTGACATCCAGCAGTTTACGAGGTGTACCGTTAGGACGAGTAGTATCCCACTCTATCTTGCCCTCATATCCAACTACTTTAGCCACCAGCTCCGTCAGCGCCTTGATGGTCAGTTCCTTACCAGTACCAGCGTTTACCGTCTCGTCACCGGAATAGTTGTTCATCAAGAACACACAGAGATTAGCGAGATCATCTACGTATAGGAACTCACGGAGAGGCGAGCCATCACCCCAACAGGTCACCGAAGGCAGTCCAGCTACCTTGGCCTCATGAAAACGCCTGATAAGGGCTGGCAGCACGTGGCTGTGCTCAGGGTGGTAGTTGTCATTCGGCCCATAGAGATTGGTGGGCATTACACTGATATAGTCCGTACCATACTGCCGGTTCAAGAACTCGCAGTACTTGAGACCGCTAATCTTCGCCAGCGCATACGCCTCGTTGGTCTTTTCCAACTCAGAAGTCAGCAAACAGCTTTCAGGCATCGGTTGCGGAGCCAAACGAGGATAAATACACGAACTTCCGAGGAACTCCAGCTTCTTGCAGCCGTTCTTCCAAGCAGCGTGTATCACGTTCATTTCCAGAATCATATTGTCGTACATGAAGTCTGCCAATGCGCTCTGGTTAGCTACAATACCTCCAACCTTAGCGGCAGCCAAGAAAACGTATTCCGGCTTCTCCTCCGCAAAGAACTTCTCCACCGCCTCCTGACGGGTCAGGTCCAGTTCTTTGTGCGTACGGGTTATTATATTCGTGTATCCTTGTCTTTGCAGTTCACGTACAATGGCGCTTCCCACCATCCCTCGATGTCCCGCCACGTATATTTTTGAATTCTTTTCCATAATTCAAACAGTTTAAAGTTGAGTGTTTAGAGTTTAGAGTCAGTACTTAGAAAGAGCTATCAACTCTCAACTCTCAACTATCCACTCTCAACTATTTAACAATTCCCTTTTCGAGGTACTCGGCGAGGTTCGTGCGAACCTTGGTAGCAGCACCCTCAGCAGCAACCTTGGCGATGTCATGCTCAACCATTATCTTCACCAACTCCTCAAACGAGGTCTTTCCGGGATTCCAACCCAACCTTGCCTTGGCCTTCGTGGGATCACCCCAAAGGTTCACTACATCCGTAGGACGATAGAAATCAGGGGAAACACGTACGAGCACCTTACCCTCCAGACTTCCTACTTCAGACTTCTGACTTCTTACATCTTTAACGCAAACGCCAGTTTCGTTAATGCCTTTACCCTCAAAGCGGAGCTCGATGCCAGCATGACGGAAAGCCAGTTCGGTAAACTCACGCACACTATGTTGCACACCCGTGGCAATCACGAAGTCCTCTGGCTTATCGTTCTGCAGTATCAGCCACATGCACTCCACATAGTCCTTGGCATAACCCCAGTCACGAAGACTGTCCAGATTACCCAGATACAGGCAGTCCTGCAGGCCCTGACTGATACGTGCAGCAGCCAATGTAATCTTACGTGTGACGAAAGTCTCACCACGACGTTCACTCTCATGGTTAAACAGGATACCCGAGCAGCAGAACATATCATACGCCTCGCGATACTCCTTCACTATCCAGTAGCCATAGAGCTTTGCCACAGCATACGGGCTATAGGGATGGAATGGGGTATTCTCATTCTGCGGAACCTCCTCCACCTTACCATACAGCTCACTGGTACTGGCCTGATAAATGCGACAAGTCTTTTCAAGATGACATGCGCGCACGGCCTCCAGTACACGCAACACACCTGTGGCATCCACATCGGCTGTAAACTCTGGCGAGTCGAAACTTACCTGTACATGGCTCTGCGCTGCCAGGTTGTATATCTCATCGGGCTTAACCTTGTCAACCACCTTTACCAACGACATAGAGTCACCCATGTCAGCATAGTGAAGATGGAAATTAGGCTTACCCTCTAAATGGGCGATACGCTCACGGAAATCCACACTACTGCGACGGATTATTCCATGTACATCATATCCCTTTTCCAATAAGAACTCACTCAGATATGAACCATCCTGACCAGTCACACCAGTAATTAATGCAGTTTTCAAAATACAATTTATTTATTTTAAATCCTTTGCCACTTTATATTCACGCTGCAAAAATACGCATTTTTCTTCACACCTCTACCATCTTCCCCCCTTTTTTTCTCCTCCCCCAATAACCAATAACCAATAACCTATAACCTATAACCCATAACCCCTCATCCCTCACCCTTCATCTCCCATCCTATAGACGTAACGGTTTCATTTCTTAATTAATTGCTTACCCAACTCTGTAAGATAATACTTCTGGGTAGGACTCTTAGGCGAGTCTGGTTGT
>CACZJU010000007.1 GCA_902781515.1 uncultured Bacteroidales bacterium
AGTTAGTGCAAGCGCGAATTGTAATGTGATAAATAGTTTCTTCATAATTGTTTATTCTTTGCCGTGATAGGATGGATGTTCATTATCAGGATTAATGACAAATTTTTCAACTACGATTTCCGGGTCTATCATAACAACTTTAACGGTATGATTGCCTGCTGTAGGTATGTCGAGGTCGATGCTGAGCCATCGGAGGTTGTCGAAAATCTCGCTGCGCATACGTTGACGGGTACCAGACAGATAGATGCCGCTCTTGGCAAAGAGCTTTTTATGTTTCTGTATGGGTGCATCTGCCATCCAGTACCAGGGTGAGACTCCTATTTGTCTTGACAGTTCATAGATGCCATAGATGGTCCCACGCTTGTCAGAACCCAGTATGACGAGCTTGCCCTTGTCCGTAAAAATCAAATATTGTTCCCATTTGCCCTGTAGCTCTTTTGACTGTAGTTTGTACTTCTTGACCAGTTTGCTTTTTCCTACAGTGCCCACTACTACATGCGCATTTACACTGCCGGTGACAGCTTTGAGGTCGTGACGCAGATTCTCTACAGCCATTTTTACTCCCTTCCAGTCGAGAGGGTCGTATGTAATGGTGTCCGATGTTCCTGTCAGTTCAATATCGGATAGTGAGTTGCGTTTGAAGGTTACAAAATCTGTGGCATATGCTATATTTGCGCATACTGCCATCAGAAGTAAGATGATAATTGTTCTTGTCTTCATATTTGATTATTCAGCCTTTTGATGTTGGAAAGTTTCTTATTTATATATATAGCAGGAGCGTCTTGCTGATTGCCTCTATATGCTCTGGTCTTACCCCACAATCTTTTGCTGTATCAGGCCAGGATGCTACTGTGGAGAGAACTTCCTCTATGATATGATTGGCATCGCGTATGCCGATGTTCTGTGCCACAGCCAACAAGTCCTCCCGAGCAAAGTCATCAGTCTTGCTATTGAGTGAAAGCTGGTGACGGCTTGTCCATCTGCCTGCAGGATTGTATGAATAGCATAAGTCATAAGCTGGGGCAAACGACCATTTTCCAGCCTTATCCATCAGGAAGGAGAAATTCTTGGTGTGGTCATCGTGGTTGCGTGCAATGACGTTGAACACCATGCGGCGATACAACTGCTCGAAGTCTTTGTAGTTCAGTTCCAGTCGTCGTAATATGCCAAATAGTTCCTCGTATGAATGGCGCACGTCTCTGTCCAAATGGGCGATGCCGGCTGCTGTTTGCATGTGAATTTTCTCTCCTGACGGTGTTCTGTCAAAACGACGGGTCATGAAGTGGTTGCAGTCACCTTCCGGCAACAGTCGGCACTCAGACATGGTGATGCCGCAGGCAGTAGCCATCTTGTAGTAGGCATATTCTATGTTTCCGATGCCTTGCGGATTATCGGTTATCTCATTATGTTCGCTATAAGTGCCTCCATCGAACTTCAACAGCCAATATGAAAATCCTTCTGGTGCAGGAACCTGGCCAGAACGTACTTCTCCTGTTTCTTCTTTGTAGGCAATAATCGCCTTTGGTTTCGCGCCGCCTGCAGACGTTCCCACTTTAAGGATGTCGAGAATCGACTTGTCGTTCTGGTGAATGAGTTCCTGAAACCTGCTTCGTTCCTTGAAGATTGAATCAGATAATGCCATCAGTTCGCGTATATAGATTTCTGTCGATTCGTTTACACCTTCCACATTGGCAGCGGGTACAAACTCCAAAGCACCCATAGCCCGTTTTCCAACGTAGCACAGACGGTCGAGCGGAGTAATCATACCCTCCGTTTTACCTTGTTGCGCGAACCATTCCGTGATAAGTTGGCTACCAAACTTATCGGGGAGGGCGTCAGCTATCAAACCAGGAAGACCGCTGAAACACTTCGTTCTTGCATTTGTAGGGAATGAGACGACACCACGGGTTCTTGCCAATGGCATCATTAGTGGGGCGATATCTAAGCCTGACCTGCGGAAGCGGTCGTCAAACTGGAAATCCGCATAGCCTCTTTCATCATCCCACGACATGGCTCCCACAAGGTTGCCCCACAGGTATATCTGTATTACTGGTATTTCTCCCATTGTTTAATCCTTCTTTGTTCTTACGCGTTTTACCTGCTTGCCCTGCATCTTCAACAGTTCCATTGGCGATGGCTTCTGCTCTGGCACAAGCAAGTCTAGGTTTTCAAGCAATCCAAGCGTTCTCATGACACTGATTAGTAATGAGAGCGAAACAGACTGCCCGCTTTCTATCTTGGCGATGGTACTTACTCCAACGCCTGACTCCGCAGCCAGTTCCTGCTGTTTAAGACCACTTGATATACGAGAAGCTTTTAGCCTCGTCCCAAGCTTGTTCAATATGGCTGTATCACTAAGTTCTGTCCACATATTATCAAAGTCTTATGTATTTCGGTTGCAAAGATAAAAATAAAAATTGTAAATGCAAAGATAAAGACTAAAAACATTGCAAAATAATTGCAAAAACAATGATTAAACCTTGTTTTTGTTTGGTTGACTCCATCGTTTGGGGCATTTTTTACGATTACGGACAAGTCTGTACTTGTGAGCAAGGATAATAAAAAAAGGAAAAGGACAAAATGCTGCAAATATCAGGTGACAACTACCCTCAAAATGAGTATCGGATATTTGCAGATTTTACCCCCTGTTTTTCGTACTTTCTACCGCAGAATGTGATAATAATAACAGTACACTAAAACCTATTTTCCCACGCAGAAGTTTTTGAAGATGTTGGCGAGGACTTCGTCGGTGGTGATTTGGCCGAGGATTTGACTAAGGTGGTTAAGACACTGGCGGAGGTCTTCGAGCGTCGTAGTGGCGGAGGTTGGTAACAAGGAGGTCGTTGTCATCGTGTGGGACAGCAGCTACGAGTTGTTCTTCGAGTTCTTTGAGTCCGATGTTGTGGAGCGCCTGAAACTGTTCGGTCTTGTTGACAATTTTAAGAACAGTCTGGTCTTCGCGGACAAGTATGTCAGGATAGGGTATGCCTGGTTCGGTAATGAGAATTATTATTTGTGCCTTTTCGGCTGCTTTGATGCTACGTTCGATACCCATCTGTTCAATGGTATCGGTGGTGTGGCGTATTCCTGCTGTATCGATGAAGCGGAATGTGATGTCGTGTAGGGTGATAGTGTCTTCGATGATGTCGCGGGTGGTGCCTTGTATGTCGCTAACGATGGCTCGGTCGTCGCGGAGTAGGGCATTAAGCAGGGTGCTTTTACCAACGTTTGGGGCACCGATGATGGCTACGGGTACACCGTTTTTAATCGCATTTCCGAGATGAAAGGAGTTGGTGAGACGATTGATTTCCTGATGGATGTTCTCTGCCAGTTTTACGAGTTTCTGTCGGTCGGCAAATTCAACATCTTCTTCGGAGAAGTCAAGCTCCAGTTCAAGCAGGGATGTAATCTCAAGGAGTTGTTCGCGTAATTCGTTCAGTTTGGTACTGTATCCACCCTTCATCTGCTGCATAGCAATCTTATGGGTGGAGGCGTTTCGCGAAGCAATCAAGTCTGCAACAGCTTCAGCCTGGCTGAGATCCATTTTGCCGTTGAGATATGCACGTTGGGTATATTCACCGGGTTGAGCCATCGTACAGCCATGTTGAAGAAGAAGTTCGATGATACGTTGCAGGATGTAGGCCGAACCGTGACACGATATCTCAGTGGAGTCTTCACCGGTGTAGGAGTGTGGAGCACGATATACGGAAACGAGGACCTCGTCTATGAGAGTGCCATTGGTGTCGCGAATCTCACCGAAGTGCATGGTGTATGGCTTTACTTCGGTTAGGCGATGCTTGCCGACAAAGATGCTGTCGGTAATGCTAATAGCCTTGGGACCAGAGGTGCGAATGATACCTATGGCTCCTCCTTTGGCAGTAGATATGGCGCAGATGGTGTCTTTCAAAATACTACTTCATGAAAACAAAGTAAACGGCAGCGATGAGGCAGATGAAGGCTGCAAAGTGGTTCCAGTGGAGACTTTCGTTTTGGAACATCAGATGTGCCATGATGGCGAATACGAGCAGAGAGACACACTCCTGAATCACTTTTAACTGTACGAGTGAGAATGGTCCTCCATTACCGGCGAAGCCAATGCGGTTAGCAGGAACCTGACAACAATACTCGAAGAAGGCTATTAGCCACGAGAAAGCAATGACACCAATCAGAGGCCAGTTGCTTGAGGTGCCTGTTTGCTGCAGTTTAAGATGCCCGTACCAGGCAAAGGTCATAAAGACGTTGCTAAGTACGAGCAACAAGAGGGTGTATATTCCGTTCATAGGATTCAGATACGGTCGAGAACAATTTTTATAAGCGTGTCTATGGAGTTCTTATACTCCGTATTCATCTTATGGGCATAGCGGTTGGCAATTACCATGCAGCAGGTCATAGCACGATGTCCCAACAGAGAAGCCAGACCGGCAAGCGCGGAAGATTCCATCTCGAAGTTGCATATCTTCATTCCGTCGTATTCAAAGCTTTCAACCTTTTCGTTCTGCTTCGGGTCGGCAATGTCGGCACGCAGTATTCGGCCTTGTGGACCATAGAAACCGCCACATGCGATAGTATATCCGCGAACCATGTCCTCGCCGGCAATCTGGTTGATGAGCTCAGGGTCGGCCTGTGCCACGTATGGTGCAGCGAGCAGAGGGTTCCATTGCATGTGCTTCTTGAAAGCCTCTTCAAGTTTTAGGTCACACACCTCGTTGCGTCCGGCATAGAAATTCAGCAGTCCGTCGAATCCTATGCTCTTCACCGATGCCACGAAACATCCCGTGGGAGTATATGGCTGCAGTCCTCCGCAAGTGCCTATGCGCACGCAGGTCAGCGTCCTGTGCTCGGGCTTTTCGGTACGGGTGTTGTAGTCGATATTGGCAAGCGTGTCGAGCTCGTTCATTACGATGTCGATGTTGTCGCATCCTATTCCGTGACTCTGTGCCGTTATGCGTTTTCCCTTGTAAGTACCTGTGATAGTGTGGAATTCACGACTTGAAACCTCGCATTCGATAGAGTCGAAATGTGCGGCTACGGTATTCACACGGGCAGGGTCTCCCACGAGAACCACCTTGTCGGCCAGTTGTTCGGGTTTCAGGTGCAGATGGAAGCATGAGCCATCGGCATTGATGATAAGTTCTGATTCAGGGAATGTCTTCATGATGTTTTCTCCTTTCTCTGTATTATAGTCCTAATTCAGCCTTGCGAATTTCTTTTTCCAGTTGCTTGACTTGTGCCAGCAGTTGTTCCTCGCTCTTTTCCAGCGCGAGAATCTCCTCGCTCATTTCTGTTCGGCGCGTAGCATTTGCGCTGTGATATTCGCGTCGCATTTTGTCGAGTGTAACACGAGTCTTCTGTAATTGCTCCTTGGCATACGTCCACGAATCGAAGAGCTTTTGTGCAATGTCGCTGCGGAAGTCGCTTCGTTTTCCGTACACCATATTGTCCGTAACAATGAAGATGATGTCGGATTTGTCACTTGTCTGTGGCATCAAATTCGACGAGCGCATACGGAACTGTGCAGCGCGAACCGCTTCTGCATCGCTCCATGTGGCTTTGATGTCGGTGATTCGTGCCAGTTGTCGAATCTTCTCTGGTGAAGTCTCTTCCGGCAGATAGACCTTGCGTGTTTCGTTGGGAATGAAGGTGTAGATGCATACACTGTCGCCTCCCAGTCCGCGGTCGGTTGCGAACCATCCGAGATGGTTGAACTCATCTATAATATATAGGTAGTCGTTGGCTGGTGAGTTGAAGGGCATCCCAATGTTTTCCGGAGCAAGGAAACGCTTCTCGTCGGCATCGTAGCGCGACATGAAGATGTCGTAGCCTCCTAAGCTCTCAGGTCCCTGCGCAGCAAAATAGATTGTAGCGCCGTCGGTCATCATGAAGGGATAGTTCTGATGTTCCGATTCGTTCGAAATACCTTTGAGTAGGGTAGGTTCTGATGTCGTTCCGTCGCTGTACAGCGTCTTAGCATATAGGTTCAGAATGCCTGAGCCGTCGGGCTGTGAATAGTACACTTGGTCGCCCATTTCCGGCCTGAACACTGTGCAATCCATAGTGTCCGGCTGATGGAAGAAGCTTGTGAAACTGGTTATGGTGCCGCATTCGGGGTTCAGTCGAATGTATTCAAGCACTTTGCTGCGAGGCACAATCATGCTGTCGATGAATGTAACCTGTTCTACGGCATTCAGCTTCATCTGTGCCTTGTGCAGCCACTGCAGCTTCTCCTCCTGCTCGAGTGTGGGCTCTTTCAGTTTCTGGCGTGTCGTCACTTCGTAGTTAAGCAACTGTTCGGCAGACGTGAAGTCATATATCGCCAAAGCCTCTGCCACAGTCATCTGCGGCAGTTGAGGCTCTGGCTCTTTAACGACTTTCTTTGTAGTCTTCTTGCGCTGGGCCTGCACATTCGTCAGCATCAGCAGCACGAGCAACGACAACAGAAATCTTTTCATCCTTTCTTTACTTATTCTTTAAGTATTCGTCCATTGCGGCAGCAGCGCGTCGTCCGTCGCCCATTGCGAGGATAACGGTAGCACCACCACGCACGATGTCACCACCGGCGAAGATGGTAGGAATGTTCGTCTGCATACCTTCGTTCACCACGATGGTGTTCTTACGGCCCAGTTCCAGACCTTCGATGCTTGTGGGCACGATGGGGTTGGGGCTGACACCTACAGCCACGATGGCTTGGTCGATAGCGATGGTCTCAGTAGCACCTGGTATGGGCTGTGGACTACGACGTCCGCTGGCATCGGGCTCGCCCAGTTCCATCTTCTGCAGGACGACCTCGGTTACGTTACCCTTCTCATCGGCGTGGTACTCGATGGGGTTGTGCAGGGTCAGGAACTCTATGCCTTCCTCCTTGGCGTGCTTCACCTCCTCCAGACGGGCGGGCATTTCAGCCTCGCTGCGACGGTAGGCGATAAATACGCGCTCGGCACCCAGACGCTTGGCTGTGCGGCATGAGTCCATAGCGGTGTTACCGCCGCCGACCACCATCACGCTCTTAGCCTTCTTCACAGGAGTGTCGTATGCTGGGTTCGAAGCGTCCATCAGGTTCACACGTGTCAGGTATTCGTTGCTGGACATCACGCCGTTGGAGTTCTCACCGGGTATGTTCATGAAGTTGGGCAGACCTGCGCCAGAGCCTACGAAGATGCCCTCGAAGCCCTGTTCCTCCAGTTCCTTCACGGTGATGGTCTTGCCGATGATGCAGTCCTTCACGAACTTCACGCCAATCTTCTCCAAGTTGTTGATTTCCACGTCCACAATCTTGTTGGGCAGACGGAATTCGGGAATACCATATTTCAGCACACCGCCGATTTCGTGCAGTGCCTCGAAGACGGTAACGTCGTAACCCATCTTTGCCATATCGCCAGCGAAGCTCAGTCCGCTGGGACCAGAACCCACTACGGCTATCTTCTTGCCGTTCTTCTCAGCCACCTCGGGCAGGGCAATGTTGCCGCTTTCGCGTTCGTAGTCGGCAGCGAAGCGCTCTAGGTTACCGATGGCTACGGCGGGCTCCTTCATCTTCAGGTGGATACACATCGATTCGCACTGCTTCTCCTGTGGGCATACACGACCGCAGACGGCAGGCAGTGAACTTGTAGATTTCAGAACGCGGGCAGCGTCGAGGAAGTGTCCGCGCTCGATGTTCTTGATGAACGAGGGGATGTTGATGCTTACGGGACAGCCCTGCATACATGTGGGGTTGGCGCAGTCGAGACAACGCTTAGCCTCGCGCTGAGCCTGCTCAACGCTGAGTCCCTTGTTCACTTCCTCTGTACGTGTTGTAGCACGATATACGGGGTCGAGCTCAGGCATCTGGCAACGCTCAATCTGTGTGCGCTCCTTTGCCTTCATGCTCTTGCGCAGTTCCTCACGCCAAGGTGCGTTGCGGTCAGTCAGTTCAGAGATAGCAGCCCCCTCCTGACCTCCCCGAGGGGAGGAAGCTGCGGTTATAGGGGCGTTCTCCCCCTCGCCCTTTGGAGAGGGGGTATGGAGGGTGAGGCCTTCCATTGCTTCCAGCTCTTCAGCCTTGAAGGCACCGGCACGGCGCAGCATTTCGTCGAAGTCCACCTGATGTCCGTCAAACTCGGGACCATCGACGCACACGAAGCGTGTCTTGCCACCAACGGTGATGCGGCAGGCACCACACATACCCGTACCGTCAACCATGATGGTGTTCAGGGATACATCAGTGGGAATTTCGTATTTCTTAGTTAAGAGACAGCAGAACTTCATCATGATGGCGGGACCGATGGCAAACACCTTGTCCACCTTTTCACGCTGGATTACCTGCTCAATGCCTACGGTTACCACACCCTTCTGGCCGTACGAACCGTCGTCGGTCATGATGATGACCTCGTCGCTCGACTTGCGTACCTCGTCTTCCAGGATAATCAGGTCCTTCGAGCGGCCTGCCAATACGCTGATGACGCGGTTGCCGGCAGCCTTCAGTGCCTGTATGATGGGCAGCATCGGGGCTACACCCACGCCACCGCCGGCGCACACTACTGTGCCGAAGTTTTCGATGTGTGTGGCACGTCCCAGAGGACCTACCACGTCGGTGATGTAGTCGCCTTCGTTGAGGGCGCACAGCTTTGTGGTGCTTGCTCCTACGGTCTGGATAACCAGTGTGATGGTTCCTGCCACGGGGTCGCTGCCTGCAATGGTCAGGGGAATGCGTTCTCCGTTTTCACCCACGCGCACAATGACGAAGTGTCCTGCACGGCGTGCTTTTGCAATGAGCGGGGCTTCAACTACCAACTTGAAGACCTTCTCGCTGAACTGCTCTTTCTTAACAATCTTGTTCATACCTCTCAATCTTTTACCTTGTATTTATTTTCAATTTTCAATCTTCAATCTTAATAATATCTGTTCCCATGTAGGGCTGGAGGGCGGCGGGGATGCGGATGCCTTCGGGAGTCTGGTTGTTCTCCAACAGGGCAGCCACGATGCGGGGCAGAGCCAGAGCCGAACCATTCAGCGTGTGAGCCAGTTCGGTCTTCTTGTCAGCCTGGCGACGTATGCGGCACTTCAGACGGTTGGCCTGATAGGTGTCGAAGTTAGATACCGACGAAACCTCCAGCCAGCGCTTCTGTGCCTCAGAATATACCTCGAAGTCGTAGCAGATGGCACTGGTGAACGACTGGTCGCCGCCACACAGGCGCAGGATGCGGTAGGGCAGTTCCAGCTTCTTCAGCAGACCTTCCACATGTTCCAGCATCTCTTTGTGGCTCTCGCGAGAGTGCTCGGGAGTGTCTATGCGGACGATTTCCACTTTCGAGAACTCGTGCAGACGGTTCAGGCCGCGCACGTCCTTACCGTAGGCTCCAGCCTCGCGACGGAAGCACTGGGTGTAGGCGCAGTTCTTGATGGGGAGCTCCTGTTCGGGGATTATTACATCGCGATAGATGTTCGTCACGGGAACCTCGGCAGTGGGGATGAGGTAGAGGTCGTCAACCTCGCAGTGGTACATCTGTCCTTCTTTGTCGGGCAATTGACCTGTGCCGTAGCCGCTCTCCTTGTTCACCACCGTAGGGGGCATTATCTCCTCGTAGCCGGCAGCGCGTGCCTCGTCGAGGAAGAAGTTGATGAGAGCCCTTTGCAGACGGGCACCCATACCACGATATACTGGGAATCCGGCACCTGTAATCTTCACTCCCAGAGCAAAGTCTATGAGGTTGTACTGCTTGGCAAGTTCCCAGTGGGGCAGCTTAGCCTCGGGCACTTCGGGGTTCGTGTCCCAGTTGCCTACGGTATCCACACCCTCCTTGCACTCCTTCAGGTTCGACTTCACCACCCAGTTGTCCTCGGCACATGTGCCTTCGGGTACTTCGTCGTATGGGATGTTGGGGATTTGGCAGAGCAGGGTAGTGAGGCGTTTCTCGGCCTCCTCCTTCTGCTGTTCCAGTTCCTGTCCCTGCTGTTTCAGCGCTGCCACGCGAGCCTTCACCTCTTCGGCTTCCTCGCGCTTGCCCTGTTTCATCAGTCCGCCAATCTCGGCAGCCAGTTTCTTTCCCTCGCTCAGGTTTTGGTCGAGCAGGGTCTGTGCCTGACGGCGTGTTTTGTCAACCTCTATAACTTCTGCTATTGCCTCGCGGGCACCTGCAAAATTCTTCTTCTCCAGTCCGCGAACAACGCGTTCCGTTTCCTCTGTAATCAGTCGTAATGTTAGCATGTTGCTGTTATCTTTATACCTTATTTATATATACGTCCGGCAAAGGTACAAAAAAAATCATTATCCTTCCCTCTTTTCCCCAATTTTTTATAAGTTATCCTTAGATAATCGTCCTCGCCCGCCTCCTCTGCGAATAAAGGTAAAGGGCAAAAGAAAAAAGGACAGACCTCGCAGCGGAGTGGGTCTGTCCTTTGATATTTGTGCTATGGTTCAAAATTAATCGTCTAATTTTGCATCGTGGTCTTTGACTTTATGGTACGAAACGGGTTTTAAAAAGATTTCTATCATCTGCTTTCTCTATCTTAAAATCGCATTTCTTCCCTTCGCTATTTTGGTATTTCGCCTTCCCTTCTCTATTTTGGTATTCCGTAATTTTTATACTTTCGTTAAAGTTTTTTGATTGGCAACTTATCGTATTTCCAGACAGCACCCATGTTCCACTTCGTATATCTTTTCCATTAATTGTGTAATACGACTTATCGTTATGAAAATCAAAAATAGGGGACTCATTGCTATTAGATAATACCCATGTCCCAACAATTTCACTCTCGGTAATAATCGTTTCTTCATCATCGCCGCAGGAGGTGAGACCAATACTTAGCATTGCTACCATCATAATGAAGAGCAGGCTCATAAAATTTTTTTTGTTCATAATTGTTATTATTTAAGGTTGTGCAATATTGCTGTTCATTTATATTTCGCTGGCATCTGCACAAACATAAGAAAGCGCAGAGCCCCACATATCTCCGACAGGCCTTCCACAGCCTATATATTCCTATGCGAAGTCTGCGCTTGCGCACACTCCAATCGGAATATATTCATGCTCGTATTTTCTTCTTGCGAGGTGGAAGTTCGTCGGAGAAATTGAGCAAAAAATGTTTGTGTTCCGCTGAACACGTTGCAAAGATAGGAAATTAATTTTATCGAGAAAAAGAAATGGTGCAGAAATATTTCAATAAGGAATCAACGCTTTAGTTGTGATAGACCTGAAAAATGCGTGTTCTCTTGAAAATCTAAGGCCGCCCGTCTTACGGCAACAAGACCTAGGTCTTATGCCCACAAGGTCTAGACCTTATGGCGATAGGTTCTAGACCTTACGTCGATAGGTTCTAGAACCTTCAGCCTTAGGTTAACTTAACCTATCAACGTAAGTTAACTTAACCTCCGGCCTTAGGTTAACTTAACCTTCGACAGACGCGATAGTAATGCTTCCGTCGTAGCATTACTAATCCTTCGGGTGGAACGATAGTAATCCTTCGGCAGACGCGATAGTAATGCAAAGAAAGAGGCGGCCAGATGGTCGCCCTTTTACTTATTACTTATTACTTTTTACTTTATCTATTTTAATAGGCGTGGTCGTGATTTATTTCGTCGAGGGTGAGGGACTTGCGGTCGATGGAGCGCCAGGCATAGACGATGTAGGCGAGGACGAAGGGGATGAGGAGCGATACGTAGAACATGGTGCGCAGGGTGAACTCGCTGGACGAGGAGTTCTGCATGGTGAGCGACGACTGAAGGTCGGCTGTGGAGGGGTAGTAGGCGGTGTTGTTCCAAGCGGTGAGCAGGAGCAGGACTGTGACGGTGACTACCACGCCGAAACCTACAACCCAGAAGCCGCGTTTCCATTCCTTGTGGAGCAATGTGCGCAGGATGCCGAAGAGCACGAACACCACACCCACGAGCAGCAGTACGAGCAGAGGCCACATCGTGAGGAGGTTGTGGAGATACTTGTAGGGCTCCATGAAGATGACGCCTGTCTCTGGGTCAACGGCATAGCCCTCGCACATGAGGATGTGTCCCACGAAAGCAAGGAACAGAGCAAGGAAGAGCAACGTGTTGTGCCATAGGGGCTGGAGAAAGCGGTTGTGAGTGTCGAACTCGGCATCGTCAACCTGCATGTGGACGTAGAGGCAGCCCAGAATTCTTGCGAGGAAGAATACGGCAAGGCCCAGACAGAGGTTCCAGGGGTTGAGCAAGGCATCGAGTCCGTGCGAGGCATTTGCCCATGAGCTTTCAACGAGTACCCCCCTCCCGAAATCACCCTCGGGGGATAATAGGGGGGACGTATTAATGATGAAGTTGGAGCCGGTGAAGAAGGTGGCAACGGCGCCGCCCAAGAGCAGAGGACCGAGGATGCCGTTGATGACGAGCATCCATTGGAAAGTCTTGGCACCAAACAGGTTGCCCATCTTGTTCTGGAACTCGTAGCTGACGGCCTGAAGGACGAAGGAGAAGAGGATAATCATCCAAAGCCAGTAGGCACCGCCGAAGCTGGTGGAGTAGAATAGGGGATAGGATGCGAAGAAGGCTCCGCCGAAGGTGACAAGGGTGGTGAATGTGAACTCCCACTTGCGACCTGTGGCGTTCACCAACAAACGACGTTCATCAGGTGTGCGACCCAGCGAGAATATGAGTGAATTGGCTCCCTGCACGAACATGAGGAAGACGAGCAGCGCTGCCAGCAGTGCCACTACGAAGCACCAATAATGCTGTAAAAATGCGTATGTCATAGTTCAGGTCCTTTCTTAATAGCTTTACACATGATGTTGATTTCTACGGCAAGGAGGGCTGTGAAGAGGACGAGGAAGAGAAAGAATGTAGTCATCACAGCGCCTGAACCAAGGTGGCTGACACCCGCCCACGTGGGCAGCATGTCCTGAATGGTCCAAGGCTGACGACCGAACTCTGCCACCAGCCATCCTGCCTCGCTGACGATGTAGGAAATGGGGATGCAGGCGAGGGCAAAGACCCCCTTCCATCTCCCCCGAGAGGGAGTGTTATCCTTCCCCCCACGGGTGGATGGGAAGAGCATGATTATAAATAATAGGACAAAGAGGCAACCGCCGCCCACCATGATGCGGAAGGCATAGAAGCAGACGGGGATGAAGGGCACCACCTGCGAGCGGTCCTTCACGAATCCGTAGCCGAAGTAGGGTATGTTGGAGTTGAGAGTTGAGAGTTTAGAGTTTAGAGTGGCTTCATCTGCGCCTTCTGCCTTTGCCTTGCGAAATTCGGCAAGCGCGGTGATGGCAAGTTGACCGCGTTCTATCTTCTCGTTGAGCGACAGTTCCTGAGTGCCGTCGGGACGGGTGTAGCCGTCGAGAATGTCGCGAATGCCAGGCACATAACCATGTATGTCGTTAGTGGCGAGGAACGATAGAGCGTAGGGAACGGCAATCTTTAAGGGAGCCTCGTCCTGCGCCTCATAGTCGGGCTGCTCAAAGGGATTGATGCCGGCAATGAGTGTCAACGGCTGGTCGGCTCCACCTTTGTACAGAGCCTCCATAGCTGCCAGTTTCATGGGCTGTGTCTGAGCCACAGTGAAGGCCGAATGGTGTCCCGAAGCCATCAGCATCAAAGAAGCTATGATACCGAAAATGGCTCCCACGCGAAGGCTCTTCTGCGCGAACTCCTCGTTGCGTTTTTTCAGGATGTACCACGAGCTTACGCCAACCACAAACACGGCTCCCAGCACCCATGCTGAGAGGACGGTGTGTACGAATTTATCGACTGCCACAGGCGACAGGGCAACATCGGCAAACGAAGTCATCTCGTTGCGCATGGTCTCAGGATTAAACTCTTGGCCTACAGGATATTGCATCCACGAATTGGCGACCAGAATCCACCATGCGGAAATGGTGGCTCCAAGCCCCGTGAGCCAAGTCGAAGCAAGGTGGAATCCCTTCGAAACCTTGTTCCATCCGAAGAACATCACTGCCACGAAGGTGCTTTCCATGAAGAAGGCCACAATGCCTTCCACTGCCAGCGGAGCGCCGAAGATGTCGCCCACGAGGTACGAATAGTTGCTCCAGTTGGTGCCGAACTCAAACTCTAGAATGAGACCTGTGGCAATGCCCATAGCGAAATTGATGCCGAAGAGGCGTTGCCAATACTTTGCCGTCTGTTTCCAGAAGTCCTTTCCAGTGCGGTAATAGAGCGTCTCCATGATGCCCATTACTACAGCAAGTCCCAGTGTTAATGGGACGAACAGCCAATGATAGATGGCGGTCAGCGCGAACTGCGCCCGTGCCCAATCTACTGCTGCGAGGTCAATGTTTAATAGATTCATGGTTGTATAAGGTTTTTAGATACGAATTCGGCTTCGTCGCCATTAGCGTTTTGCTTGATGAAATCGGGAAAAAAGAACAGTTTGAGGATGACGAATATCACGAACAGCTTTACGAGGATAATCACCCACAGCGTCCGTCCGAGAGTCATTTGCCGGAAGCCGTCGTAGTATAAATGCCAGACCTCACTTATCCATTTCATACACCGCAAATTTATAAAGAATTTATCGAATTAACGTCAAAAACAATGCCTCTTTATATTATATTAATGTATAAATACCCTAAAAAAGGTTAATAAATTTGCCCATATAGGAAAAATGTCGTACCTTTGCGGCGGATTTTAGAATACATCGATATAAATGGAAAGAACCCTAGTACTCCTGAAGCCTTCCGTAATCAAGCGAATGCTGATGGGTGAGATTATCACCAGATTTGAACGTAAAGGCCTCAGAATTATAGGAATGAAGATGCTCTATATGACCGATGAATTGGTTGAAGAGCACTATTCCCACCTTAAAGATAAACCTTTCTTCCCACTGCTTAAAGCCTCAATGCAAGCCACTCCGGTGGTCGCTTTGTGTATAGAGGGTGTTGAAGTCGTTCGCGTGGTTAGAGCTATGGCAGGTGTCACAAACGGACGAAATGCAGCCATCGGAACCATTCGCGGCGACTATGCAATGAGCAACCAGCAGAACATTGTACACGCCAGTGACGGTGTGTTTGCTGCCAGAGAGGAGATTGAGCGATTCTTCAAACCTGAAGAAGTGTTCGACTTCGGCGACCTGAACTTCAATGCAATATATGCAGTTGACGAAGTTGACATGTAAAAAGAGAGAATTAACCTTAAACAGAATATCAACCCCTTAAATCGAAGATATGAATATGATTAAGATACTGAAATTTGTTTCACTGGCCGTGGTGGCCTTAGTAGCTACCCCGGCCCATGCGCAGGACAAGTTGGCCCGTCAGGCTCCAATTGAAGTTAAGCTGCGCGCTATTGATTCCGTTGCAATTAAACGTCTGCAGAGAAACGAGTCACTCGAAAATCCTGCAGGCGATCTCTATCCCGACTTTTCGAACGCTTTCGTAGGATACAACCAGATGCCGCCAGCAGAGTTCCATATTGACCTGCGCGACTTCCACATGCCCTGCGACAGCCGTGTTCTCAACTCTCACTATGGCTACCGCAAGCAGTTCGGTCGCCAGCATTATGGCACTGACATCAAGGTCTATATCGGCGATACTATCCGTGCTGTCTTCAGTGGCAAGGTGCGCATTGTGAAGGACCAGGGTCACAATGGTTATGGTAAGTACGTAGTAATCCGTCACCCCAACGGCTTGGAGACAGTCTATGGACACATGTCGAAGCACCTCGTTCACGAGGGCGATATCCTGCGTGCCGGTCAGCCCATCGGTCTTGGTGGTAGCACAGGTCGCTCGACAGGTCCTCACCTCCATTTCGAGACTCGTCTGCTTGGTGAGAAGATTAACCCCGAGACACTGTTCTGCTTTGAGGCCGGCGACGTTCGCGGTGACTACTATGTATATCGTCGCGGTGGTCGTTCACAACTGATGGCAGCGCACGATGTAAGCAATCTGCCTGCACAGAGCGAGCAGACTGTGGAGGCAAAGGCCGAGGAATCGCGCCAGTTCCAGCAGCAGAAGATGGATCGCAGCACACGCTCACGTATCTATAAGGTACGTCAGGGCGATACGCTCAGCAAGATTGCCAACAGACATGGTATCACCGTTGACCGTCTGTGCCGTTTGAACAACATTTCGCGTTCGAAGGCCCTGCGCCCCGGACAAATCCTGAAGTGCTCGTAAATGAATACCGAACAGCAATTTAGGCAGGTGATGGCCGAGTGCCGCTCACTGTTTGCCAATAAACTGCACGACTATGGGGCTGCATGGCGCATCATGCGGCCCTCTTCAATAACTGATCAGATTTACATCAAGGCAAATCGCATACGCAGTATTGAAACAAAAGGCGTCTCACTTGTCGGCGAGGGCATACGTCCCGAATTCATAGGTATCGTAAACTATGCCATCATAGGACTGATACAACTTGAGCTTGGATTTGCCGATGTGGTGGACGATATGTCGAACGAAGAAGCCTTGGAGGCTTACGACCGTTGGGCAGAAAGAACGCTGGAACTGATGCTGCGCAAGAACCACGATTATGACGAGGCTTGGCGAGGTATGCGCGTGAGCAGCTACACCGACCTTATCCTGATGAAGATATTCCGTACGAAACAGATAGAATCGCTCAGCGGAGCGACGTTGGTGTCAGAGGGCATCGACGCAAACTATATGGACATGATGAACTATGCGGTCTTTGGCCTGATAAAGTTGACCTTTGGTGATGAAACAGAGCAGGAGCCGGAAGTTGAGGTGGCTGGGCGCTAACCTTTGCAGGTTGGTCCTCGCCCTTACATTTGTGTTCTCGGGAGTGGTGAAACTCATTGACCCCCGAGGCACGCAATACAAGATAGAGGACTATGCCGTAGCCTTCGGCTTGCCAGCTCTCACCCCACACCTGATTCCGCTTGCAATGGCTGTCGCATTGGCGATGCTGGAGTTCTACATTGGATTCAATATATTCTTCGGCATTCGTCGGCGCACAACAACACGTTTGGCAATAGCCATGTTGGTTGTGATGACACCATTGACGCTGTATCTCGCCGTCACTAACGCCCACATGGATTGTGGATGCTTTGGCGATGCGGTATTGCTCAGCAACTGGCAGACATTCGCAAAGAACCTTGTGCTACTGGGGGCTGCTGTGGTGGCAATGCTTAACTACCGTCGGCTCACACGATTCATCTCAGAGCGCAACCAATGGGTACTTAGCTTGTACGCCTTAGTGTTTGCCCTCGCGTTGGCATTATATAATATAAGGTATCTGCCTGTGATGGACTTCCGTCCGTATCGCGTGGGAACAGACCTGCCAAAGGCAATGATGGACGAATGGGAACATCCCGAGCAAATGAGATATGCTGACTTCGCAATCGTTTCGCCAGAAGAGGGAGATATTACGATGGAGTGGCTTGGGCAGCCAGGTTACAAGTTCCTGCTTATATCACCACATCTCGACGCTGCCGACGACGGTTCAATAGAGGAGATTAATGCAATCTACGACTATTGCCAGCATCACGGATACCCGTTCCTCGCGCTGACATCGGGCAACGAAGAAGCCATAGACCGATGGAGAGACCTCACAGGAGCAGAGTATCAGTTTGCTCAGGCTGATGGTATAGCACTGAAGACTGTTGTGCGCTCGAACCCTGGACTCGTGATGCTTCACGATGGAGTGGTCTTCCAGAAATGGTCGGTCAACGATATACCGCACATCGAATCGCCGTCCCTGCCACTTGAGGAAACTCAACTGGGACAGATGCAGCAAAGCAGTCGTGCAAAAGCCGTATATCGATTGTTGCTGTGGTTCGTTGTTCCTATGCTCGTGTGGACAACCATCGACCGCATCTGGGTGGGAGAAAAACTATACAGACGTCATAAGATACATAAAACAATACAACATTAATAACACAAAAACATTTAAGACTATGAGAAAGAAGATTGTTGCAGGCAACTGGAAAATGAACCTCAACCTGCAGGAAGGTGTAGCACTGGCTACTGAGTTGAAAGCCGCTCTTGCTGCCGATAAACCCAATTGTGATGTAGTTATTTGCACTCCCTTCATCCACCTCGCCACCGTTGCAGGTATCACTGAAGGCACTGTTATCGGTCTGGGTGCTGAGAACTGCGCCGACAAGGAAAAGGGTGCATACACAGGTGAGGTTAGTGCCGCTCAGGTTAAGAGCACTGGTGCTCAGTATGTAATCCTCGGTCATTCAGAGCGTCGTGCCTACTATGGTGAGACTCCTGAAATCCTGAAGGAGAAGGTGAACTTGGCTCTTGCCAACGGTCTGAAGGTTATCTTCTGCATCGGTGAGGTGCTGGAGGAGCGCGAGGCTGGCAAGCAGAACGAGGTTGTAGGTGGTCAGTTGGCTGACAGCCTGTTCGACCTGACTGACGAGCAGTTCGCAAACATCATCCTTGCTTACGAACCCGTTTGGGCTATTGGTACTGGTAAGACCGCTACTGCTGAGCAGGCTCAGGATATGCACGAGTTCATCCGTGGTGTCATCGCCGGTCGCTTCGGTGAGGCTGCTGCCGAGAACGTAAGCATCCTGTATGGTGGTTCTTGCAAGCCTTCTAACGCAAAGGAAATCTTCTCTAAGCCCGATGTTGACGGTGGTCTCATTGGTGGCGCTGCTCTAAAGTGCGCTGACTTCAAGGGTATCATCGACGCTTGGAAGGATTAATTGGGGGATTGAAGATTGAAGATTTAAGATTGAAAAATAGAGGATTATGAAGAATCGAATGCTTATGCTGGTTCTGCTATGTACAGCCCAGCTTTCAATTTTCAATTTTCAATTTTCAACTTTATACGCACAGGAAACGTATGTTGAGCGTCTGCAGATGCATGCAGAAGGACAGGGAACGGTGAGGCTTCATCACGATGCCGACATCGTAGCCCTGTTGCTTGGCAAACTTCGTGCTCCACGAGCAAATGCCACAACTCCTACCACACGAACTCATTCCGACTCCGTTGCTGTTGCACTCCATACCGACTCGTTGCAATTGGGGCATGCTCGCAAGGTTCGCACAACGGGCTATCGTGTTCAAGTGTATGCCGGCGGCAATTCGCGAGAAGCACAGCGTCGTGCCTATCAGATGGAGGCTCAGGTCAAGAGTCTTTTCCCAGGGCATTCTGTCTATACGCGTTTCGTTGCTCCACGTTGGATTTGCCATGTTGGTGACTTCCGCACACGTGAGGAGGCATTGGAATTGTTACGTAGTATGCGTAGTACAGGTCGTTTCCCCGAAGCTATTACGGTAAAGTGCAAAATTAATGCTCACATCTATGAGTAAGCAAGAAGAGATAGAAGTTCGCATGCGCGAAATACTCAGTCTGCTAGGCGAGGATGCTACGCGTGAGGGGCTGCAGAAGACTCCTCATCGTGTTGCTAAAGCTATGGCTGACCTCACTCGTGGATACGACGAAGACCCTGTTGAGGTGTTGAACTCTGCTAAGTTCAATGAGGACTACAGTCAGATGGTTATCGTAAAGGATATCAATTTCTATAGCCTCTGCGAGCATCATCTCTTGCCATTCTATGGTAAGGCTCACGTAGCATATATCCCTAACGGCTATATAACCGGTCTGTCGAAGATTGCCCGTGTCGTTGATATATACAGTCATCGTCTGCAAGTGCAAGAGCGCATGACTTTGCAGATTCGTGAAGCCATACAAAATGCCTTGAAGCCTCTTGGCGTAATGGTTGTTGTGGAGGCTCAGCATATGTGCATGCAGATGCGTGGTGTTGAAAAGCAAGGCTCCATTACTACCACCAGCGACTTCACAGGCGCATTTAATCAAGCAAAGACTCGCGAGGAATTCTTGAAACTTATCAGCCACTCATAAGATAAGTAGAGTAGAGAATAAATAATTAGGCCGCCGTTCAAATCGAACAGCGGCCTAATTTCTGTTTATCTGTCTCCTGTGGTTACTTAACGATAACCTTGCGGATGCTTCCGTCAGACATTCTCAGCAGGTTGATACCGCGACGTGGCTGCGACAAACGACGTCCGTTAGTATCAAATATTTCCTTGATATCAAGACCTTCTGCCTTTGCAGTTTCAATGGCGTCAACGTCAATGTCGCCCCTGATGTCGCTATTTTCCTCAGCATCCTGAGCAATCTTTACGAAGTCCTTCCATGTGTCGGCAGCCTTGTAGCTATCCAGAGCACCAGCAGCAACTTGCAGTTTGCATTTCGCTTTGTCGGCATCCTTGAATGTGTTAACACCGCATGTGGGAGGAACAAGGGCTGCAGAGTAGATACTATCGAACTTACAGCCAAGGAATGCTTCGTTGCCAAGGGCATCAATGTCATTGCCAAGGACAAGAGTCTTTAATGCAGAAACATTGTGGAATGCATTGTGTTCTACAGAGTCGCGTACGTTGATTGTGGCACTGGCAAGCTTCGTGCATCCGAAGAATGCGTATGGCATTACAGACGATACTGGTAATTCTCCAAGGTTATAGTCATTAACTGTAGCTGGGATATTGGCAGAAGTGATAGTCAGATTAGGAATAGCAAATACTAATTTACCATAAGAAGCATATATATATGAGTTAGAACCAAATATGCTTGCTGTATTATCGTCGTTGACAATATAATTCCATGTGCCGTCGGTATATAACTTATTAAGGTCAGCCGACAATGTTGCTACGTAGTCTTTCCAAACCGTTGTCCCCTTGTATGTATCGATAGCATTTGCCGGAACAATGAGCTTACATTTCTTTGCCTTATCTATGTTAGTCATAGCATCGGACTTCTCAATAGTTGGAGGTACCGCTGAGTTGGAGGCAAGTATAAGCATCTTCGTGCAACCGCTGAATGCCTTGCTGCCAATGCTCTTAATGTTGCTTCCAAGATATGCAACTGTCAAATTACTGCAACCTTCGAATGTTGAGTTAGACAAAACTCCGTCGTTGTACAATCCTATAACAGTTAGCAATTCTTGTCCAAAGAATGCATACGGAGTAACGTTGCGAACAGGGATACTTGTTCCTTGATAATATATGTTTTCTGGGATGATACAAATACCAAGAGAGGCATAAGGAACTGCACCAAATACATCACATGAGTTACCTTCCTCAGTTAAAATATATTGTATAGATCCGTTTTCAAATATCTTAGTAACATCAGCCTCTACACTAGCTGTTAAAGCCTTCCATCCAGTAGCTTTTTTGTATGTTGCAGAAGTTCCTACGGGCACAACCAGTTTACATTTCTTAGCATCCAATTCTGTAATAGAATTGGCATTTGCGCAAGTTGCTGGAGTCGTAGCTGTGCTGGTAAGCATTCTTACATTCTTACATCCACTAAATGCCTTGACTCCGATGTTCTTGACATTTGGCGAAATGAAGATGTGGCTTAAATTGGTGCAATTCAAGAATGCCTGCTCACCAATGCCTTTTGTGTTGTTCAGTTCTACATAATAGATATTAGTCAGAGCATTGAAGGCAACGCTCAGAATATCTTTTACTGCCAATGTCGTACCATTATAGTTGACAGAAGCGGGAATAATCAGTTTGTAACCTGTGAGAGGAGCACCACCGATAACGTCGCAAGAGTCACCTGCTTCATTGGCTACATATTTCAGTCCATCAACCTCGAATATCTTGTCAAGGTTCGGATTTACGGCTATGCCCTTCAAACTCTTCATGGAACCAGTAGCCAAGTCGTTGCTCAGCACATAGTTGGCAGAAATGTCGAGGTTCGTGAATCCAACAGGAGGAGTTGTGGTGAGCCAGTATGCGATGGATGGCTTAGCAACGCCAAGAGAATCAGCCATTACCTGATCGAATGAGAATACATCGAAGCCAATCTGTTCAACCTTCTTGCCGATGGTTACAAAACGGAACTTCGTATTGTAGAAGGCATTGTCGCCGATTACTGTAACATTGTCAGGAATAACACATGTGGGATTTGTCAGATTGTAGCACTCTGCAAAAGACCAGTCACCAATTTCAGTGATGCCATTGTGTAGGGTTATTGAGGTGAGGTTCGTGCCACCATGGAAAGTATAGTCGTTAATCTTTGTTATAGTTGTGGGAATGACAACGTCCGTTACTTCTGTTCCAGCGATTTGCAGGTGGTGGGCAAAGAAGAGCGGGTTGCCTAACCATCCGAAATTGATAGAGCAAAGAGCTTCAATGCTTGGGAAATTTACTGAAGTAAGGTTGTTACAAGCATGGAACGCGTGTTCTGCAACATTCTGCATTGTTGCCGGGAATGTCACGTTGGTTAAACCTAAGCACTCATTGAAAGCCCACGCTTTGATGTCGGTGATACCCTCGGACAATGTCAGCGTTGTCAAGCCGGTACACTTTGAGAATGCGTATTTACCAATGGTGGTGACGTTGCCGGGAATGGTTACTGATGTCAGTCCAGTACACCATGCAAAAGCATTGCTGCCAATGGATGTAACACTATTGGGGATAGTAATAGATGTAAGATTCTTACAATTGATGAAAGCGCTTTTGCCGATAGCTACGACATTGTATGTAGTTCCATCGTTAGTAAAATTGGCAGGAATTGTCAAATTTCCGGCATACGCATTGCCATTGTTGTTGGCATCAAGATATGTCACCGTCGCATCGGTGCCTGCCAGATCGTAATAGAAATCTCCGACTTTCAAATCATAGGCAAAGGCTTTGCCCGTGGCTGCGCAAAGAAGCATGACAAACAGTGCTTTCGCGTTGAAGTTTTTCATACAGTTTGTTTTTTTTAAGGTTACTTTCGTGACAAAGATAATGCATTTTTTTTATATAAAGGCACAATACTTAGGATTTTTTTACAATTCTTTATTTTAATATATAATAAAGCGCGATTCTCGTACATGAGAACCGCGCTTTGTAGGTGTAAGATGAGGGGCGTTATTTCGTACCGCCACCTAAAGCTTGGTACAGAGCGATTACGCCAGAGATAATATTGAATTGATTCGTTGCCTGACTGATTTGGGCGCCTAAGAGTCCGCTCTGTGCAGTCAATACATTGAGATAGTTCACTTGATTGCTGTGGGTCATCAAGTCCTGAGTGGCCTCCACTGCTTCTGTCAGGCTTACAACCTGTTTGTCGATGTATTCCTGCTCAGCACTGAATACTTTGACGCGTGCCATTGAGGAGGCTACTTCGTATCCGGCATCAAGCACACTCTGCTGGAACCCAATTTGGGCAATCTCCATTTCTGCTTTTGCGTTCTTGTATGCTGCACGCAGTTTTCCTTGAGCAAATATGGGTTGAGCGAGACTACCAACCAATGATGCAATTATGCCACCAGGATTCAGTACCATATTGCCAAGGGAGTTTGTGTACTGACCGGAAGCCGAAATGTTAAGAGCGGGGAAGAAGGAAGCCTTAGCTTGATTCTTTCCATAGAAAGCACTGGCTAATGCCAGTTCTGCCTGACGAACATCCGGACGTCGTGACAGAATACTGATGGGTACACCTGTTACGCAGAGAGATGGCTTTTGGAAGGAGGCCAAGGTGTTGCGTTCAAAGGTATGGGGAACCTCACCAATAAGGTTCGCCAGTGTGTTCTCTGTCTTTGTTATTTGGTCTTTTAATTCAATGATGCTTGCACAAACGCTCCAGTAGTTAGCCTCTGTGCTTGCAACGGCTGCCTTATTCGACTGACCGGCTTCCATCAAGAGCTTGGTGACTTCCAAATTCTTTTCCCAGTTTGCCTTTGTTTGTTCTGTTATTCGTATCTGTTCGTCGAGCATACACAGAGTGTAGTAGAGTGTAGCTATATTTGCGATGACAGCCGTTTGTACAGCCTGTCGCACAGATTGCATATTCTCTACTGCAACCTCGCTGCCTTTCTTAGCATTACGCAACTGACCGAAGCAGTCAATCTGCCATTGGGCAGAAAGTGGAAGCGAGTATGTCTTTATAGAACCTCCTCCCAGTACGCCTCTGTCTTTAGGATCCCACATGCCTGAGACACTCCCTTGTGGATTGAATGTCAGCATTGGAAGGAACGCCAGTTTCGCAGCTTTCAGATTGTTTTGTGTTTCCTGAATACGAAGATCTGCCTGTCGGATGTTACTGTTTTGTGCAAGTCCACGTTCAATGATTCCCTGTAACAAAGGGTCTGTGAAAACTTCGCGCCAGCTTAGGTCGCCAAGTCCAAGTGAATCGCCACTAAGTGCGCGACCGTAAATACCGTCAACTTTAATATCTTCCGGTCGTTCGTAGTTCTTATATAATCCACACGAACTGAGTAATATCAAAGATGAAAAAACTATAAATGATATGTGTTTCATAATTGTCTTTTTACTCTTCTTTTCCGTTAAGTCCTTTCTCACGTAGGCTGCGTTCACGTTCCTTAAGGAACTGCTGGTCCGCTTCTTCTTTCATTGCCGGTCTAATTTTTTCCTGCAGAAATTCGAAGAATATGAAGAACACAGGTACGGTAAACAGTATGGCCAGTGTACCTACTATCATACCACCTACAACACCAACGCCAATTGTACGGTTACCATTGGCTCCGGCACCGGTTGCCAATAATAGTGGAACCATACCTAGAACGGCTGTCAACACTGTCATAAGAATTGGGCGCAGACGAGCTTCGGCTGCAGCATAAGCGGCTTCTACGATACCCATACCTTTGCGACGGCGCTCCAATGCGTACTCAGTAATAAGGATGGCGGTCTTTGCCAACAAGCCGATGAGCATGATAACACCAGTTTGCAGATAGATGTTATTCTCGATTCTACCGATGGGTGGGAATACAGCATAGACCTGATCCCATAACCATGCGAAGCCAAATGAACCCATGAGACCTGCAGGCACAGATAGGATGACGGCAAATGGAACGAGAAAACTCTCATACAAACTTGCTAAAATCAAGAAGATTAGTATGACGCAGACACCGTAGATGAGCAACGATTTATTAGAGCCCATCTGTTCGTGCTCCTCACGCGATATACTACCATATTCATAACTGATATAGTCTGGCAGCGTCTGTTGCTTTACCTCTTCAATTGCTTTCATCACGTCTGTCGAGGTATAGCCTTGAGCCGGCGAAGCCATGATGGAGATTTCTGAGAAGAGGTTGAATCGAGTGTCATTCTCAGGACCAAGCACCGGTGTCAATTTTATGAATTGTGATAATGGTGCCATCTGTGTTCCGCTGCGAACGTACATGTTAGAGAGGTCCATCTCACTGGTACGCAGTTTTGGATCGGCTTGAAGCATTACACGATAAACCTTACCGAACTGGTTGAAGTTTGATACGTAGGAACCACCACAGTAACTACCCAATGTTGACAGTACTGTAGAGGGAGATATTCCAGCCATCTTACATTGTGCAGCGTCCACCTCAACTTGGAATTGTGGATATGTGCGAGCATATGATGTCATAGCCATCTGCACCTCGTCGCGCTGATTTAAAGCAGCAAGGAACTGGTTAGTGAGGTTCAGGAATTCACCCTTATCGCCGTCACTCTTGTCCTGGAGATGGAGGTCAACGTTTGAACCCATACCGTAACCAGGAATCATACCAGGTTCGAATACAAATATCTGTGCTTCTGGGATTTCTCTTGAGAGTTGTCCCATGAGCATATACTTCTTTATGCTGGAGTTGTGAATCATACCGGAACCGGGAATCCAGTTGCCGGAACGCTCACTCCAGTGCTTCAGTTTCAGAATGACCATAGCATTGGCAGCACCTTGTCCGCTCATCATACCATAACCCGATACGCGTGAGAAGTCGCGAATATCCTCGTCATTCTCCACGATAGCCTGAATCTTATCAAGCACTTTCTCTGTCTGTCCAAGGTTTGAACCTGGAGGACAGGTGACGTTCACCATTAATACACCTTGGTCTTCTTGTGGTACAAGACCCTTGGGCAGGTTGGTCATTGCCAGATAAAGCAATGTGAAGGAAACAAGTACACTGATAGATGCAACCCAACGATGATTAACCACGCCACGCAGGAAACGGGTATATTTACTCATAATTGCACCGAATGAAGCTTCATATGCAGAGCGAGTGCGTTTGTTGAGTCCAATGAAGAAACTGTCAATGGGATTCTTTGAGATACGTTCATCTTTGGGAGGACGCATCATCATGGCACATAGGGCGGGGCAGACAACAAGGGCTGATACGCAAGAGATACCCACGGCTGTAGCCAAAGTTACACCAAACTGGGTATAGAACATACCGCTGGTACCACCCATCATTGTTACTGGGATGAACACAGCCATAAATACGAAGGTACATGAGATAACAGCCATAGTCACGTCGCCAAGTGCATCTTTTGTGGCTTGGTATGAACTCTTGTATCCTGCATCGAACTTTGCCTGTACTGCTTCCACCACCACAATGGCGTCGTCAACAACTGTTCCGATTGCCAATACCAAAGCAAACAGGGTTAACAGGTTTAACGTGAAGCCTGCAACCTGCAATGCTGCAAATGTTCCAATCAAAGAAATGATGATGGATATAGATGGAATAAGTGTTGCCTTGAAATCCTGCAGGAAGAAATAAACTACAACCAGCACCAACAACAAGGCTATGAACAATGTTTCCTCAACGTTGGCAATGGAGGCCAGAAGGAAGTCGTTGGAGGACATAAGGTTCACAAAGTACATACCCTTGGGCAGGTCTTTTTCCAGTTCCTTAAGCTTTGCCGAGAAACGGTCGTTGGTTTCCTTTGCATTGGCACCAGCCAACTGGAAGGCCATAAACTGTACGGCGTGCTTGCCGTCCACTTGACCAGAGAAACCGTAATCGGCCTGACCCAGTTCTATGTCAGCTACATCTTTCAGACGCAAGATGCTTCCGTCGCCCTTTGCTTGTATGACAATGTTCTGGAACTCTTCAACGGTCTTCAAGCGACCGGTATAGCGCATTGTGTACTGATATACATTGTCTACGGCCTTACCGCGTCCACCCTCGGTCGGCTTTTCACCTAACGTACCTACGGCTGCCTCCAAGTTTTGTTCGGCCAGACAGTTTGTGATGTCGCTAGGGATAAGTCCATGCTGAGCCATAACCTCTGGCTTCATCCATACGCGCAGCGAATAAGTGGAACCTAACACGAACACTTCACCCACACCTTGAATTCGCTTCAGTTGAGGGGTGATGTTGATGTTCATGTAGTTCGACATGAAGTTTGCATCATAATTGGGATTGTCCGTTACCAGTGCGTTAATCTGCAAGAAAGAGGTCTGACGCTTGTATGTTGTCACACCAATCTTGGTAACTTCCTGAGGCAACAAACCTTGTGCCATTGATACACGGTTCTGCACGTTCACGGCTGCCATATCAGGATTTGTTCCCTGCTTGAAATATACAGTTATCGTACCAGTACCGGAGTTTGTAGCGGTACTGGTCATATAAATCATGCTTTCAACACCATTGATGCTTTCTTCCAGAGGCTGAATGACAGCCTTAGTAACAGTCTCGGCGCTGGCACCAGGGTAGGTGGCATTTACCACAACTGTTGGAGGGGCAATGTCTGGAAACTGCTCTATTGGCAGTCCAAAGTACGACAGAGCACCCAAGAACAGTATGACGATGGCTATGGACAATGCCATCACCGGTCGTTTGATGAATATATTGCCCTTCATATTATTTCTTCACTTTTTGATCGTCTTTCACCATGCTTGCGCCTTCAGCAATAACTTCTACGCCTTCTTCCAGACCTTCTGTTACGATGAACTCCTTGCCAGTGTTCTTCTGCATAACAGTAACGATTTGGCTATGTGCAACACCATTTTTGTCAACAACATATACCTTATGCTTGTCCTGTAACTGAACTACGCCAGAAGCAGGAACCACCAGCACTCCCTTGTGTTCTATGGGTACTATGATGTTGCCTGTAGAACCGGAATGTAACATGTGGTTGGGATTGGTGAAAACTGCACGTAGCTGAACACTACCAGTTGTTGGATCTACTACGCCACTGGCAGTCTCCACACGGCCTGCAGTTTCATATATTGAACCATCTACCAACTGCAGTCTAACACTTGGCATTTGGTTTACAGCCTTTTCTGCACTGCCGGCCTTGCGTGACATCGCTAAGAACTCTGCTTCGCCCATGCTGAAATATACATACATCTGGTTATTGTCACTTACCGTAGTTAAGGCTTTAGGTATTGATGGACCTACTAATGCACCTTGACGGTAGGGCAGTGTACCAACAACACCATTTGCAGGACTCTTAACTACTGTGTAGGAAAGCGAGTTACGTGCATTTACAACCTGGGCCTGTGCCTGAGCTACCTGTGCTTTGGCGCTCATAAGCGCATTCTGTGCTGTCTGCAGGTCATATTCGCTAATAACTTGCTTGTCAAACAATTGTTTTTTACTTTCGTATGTAAGCTGAGCTGTGGCTTCCTGTGCTTGTGCTGCTTTCAATGCAGCTTCGGCAGTGTTCAAAGCTGCTTGGTAAGGTACTTGGTCAATAATGAACAATGTCTGACCATTCGACACGCTCTGACCTTCGGTCACACAAAGGCGTTGAAGGGTGCCGCTAACCTGTGGGTAAACTTCAATGTCCTGACGACCGCGAATCGTAGCACTATATTTCGACTCAAGTGTCACGTCTTGTTTCGTAACCTTAATGGTCTTAAACTCCACTACGGCTGCTTCTTGCTGTTGCTTCTTGCCACCGCACGATGCGAGCACTGTCATCATAATCAGTGCTACTGCCATCACGATTTTTGCGTTTGTTCTCATATCGTTTAACTATAATTATTTTCAAAATCGGGTGCAAAGGTACGAATTTAATTGCATATGAGAAAGCACTTTATATTCAAAAAGGGAATAATCTTTGTTCAAAAAAGGCCGAACCTTTTGCCAATTAACAAACTTTATATAATTTTGCGGTAACAAACCTTTTCGCATATGGAAAAAGAATGGAAAAACCTCGAAAAGGAGTTATATTTCTGTCGGTATATCGACAGTAGTAATGCAATTTTAGAACCGGTGTCCGGTGGACGTTTCATTTTGGTGTTCACTCTTTCCGGAAAAGCTCAATTTATTCTCAACGACAAACCATTTGAAGTCAATGAGAGAAAGTTCCTGCTTCTTCATCCCCATGTCAAGAGTCATATCAGGAGTGTCTCTTCAGACTTTAGGGCGTGCTGCATTTGTTCTATGTTGGAATTGCAGGGTAATGTTACCTATAATATTCCACCTTCATTTATTGCACTATTGATACAGCATCCAGTGTGGGATATGGATGTAGAAACAACTCGTGCAGCGAGTGCTTTTTGTACACTTTTCGATTACAACTGCAAGAATGTTAGCGGTTCTCATGCTGCTAATATTGCAACTGCGCTCTTCACGGTTTTTGTACAGACATTTTATGAGAAAACAAAGAAGTACATACCACCAGAACAGATAGAGTCAGTGACTGTTATCACGCGCAATGTTATCACGCGTTTTATGACTGAGTTGCGTTATGGCTTTAAGACACAACATCAGGTGCGATACTATGCTGGAAAAGTGTGTGTTAGCCCTAAGTACTTAACGCAAGTAGTTAAGCGTTCTTTGGGGCTCACTCCTAAAGAAATAATTGATCGTAAATTGGCCGTTGAATCGATGTATCTTCTTGCCAAGAGCGAACTGTCAATACAGGAAGTCGGCAATGAACTTAATTTCCCTGACCAATCTTATTTTGGTCGTTTCTTTAAACGGATGCTGGGCATCTCCCCTATGGCTTTTCGTCTCAATCCTGACATGCGACTAATGTCGCGGCTTAAGCCCATCCGTCGCGATCCTTCTGTTCAGTTGAATCTTGATTCTGCAGATAGTAAATAGTCCCGTTTCATTCATTAGGAAGTGCAGATGCTATGGCCTCTCTTGAAAGGTCCATAGCATTTTTTATGTTCTCAGCACCCTTGCCAATAGGAGGAATTGGTTTGTGTATGGTCATACGAAGACGATGCCAGAAAACGAAGTTTATAGGACCGCGACTGCGTGCAAGAACTACGTAGGGACCATCAAGAGTAATAGGTACGACTGACATTTGAAGTTCGTCTGCCAATTGGTATGCTCCCCTAAAGAAAGGTCCCATTTTGCCAGTTAATGTGCGTTCGCCCTCTGGGAAAACCACCAATGATGTGCCTCCTTGTAATACTGCACGTGCCTGATCGTGAGTGTGTTGTATTGCCTTTGGACCATGCTTGTCAACAAATATGTGTCCTGCAGCCTCACAAGCCTTGCCAATAAGAGGTGTTTTTCTAAGAGCACTTTTCATCATCCATTTGAAGTTCCGTCCGAGATAGCCGTAAATCATGAATATGTCGAAGGCTCCTTGGTGGTTAGCCACAAATACATAGCTTGTTTTATTGTCGATATTTTCACGTCCCTCCACGTGTACTGGCAACAATAGTATGCGCATAAACCAGCGTGACCATATTCTGCCTGGCCAATAGCCCCAGAAATGCGCTGAGCCGATAGTTGAACCTATAATGGTTATTAGTGCTATCAGTACTGTGATGATAATTAGTAGCGGAGCTGCAATAAACAATTGGTATATTCTATAAAGTATTATCATATCAGTAGTTATGATTTAATTTATTTCATTATTAGTGCTTCACCGCGAACGGTGTCATATATTTCCCCATTATCAAATGCAAGTTTTCCGTTGACATACGTCTGTTTTACCTGCCAATGGAAATTGTTTCCTTCCAACGGACTCCAGCCGCACTTACTAAATATGTCTTCAATTCCTAATTTCCAATTCTTTGGTTGCACAAGAACTAAATCGGCTTTGTAACCTTTTCGGATGAAGCCTCTTTCTTGTATTCCGAACAACATTGCTGGTTGGTGACACATGGCATCAACCATTCGCTCAATGGAAAGAACGCCTTCATCCACCAGTCCCAGCATTGAAACTAATGAGAACTGTATCATAGGCATACCTGAAACTGCACTCTGACAGCCACCTTGTTTTTCTGAAAGCAGGTGGGGAGCATGGTCTGTACCTATTGTCAGGAGTGTGCCATCGGCCAAAGCCTTACGTAATGCCTCTCTGTCTTTACGAGTCTTTATAGCGGGATTGCATTTTATTCGAGTACCCAAAGTAGTATAGTCGTCATTCGTGAACAACAGATGTGGTACACATACCTCGCCTGTTACGTTCCCTCCCAGAAGTTCCAGTTCACGTGCTGTGGTGATGTGTGCAATGTGAAGTCTTGCTCCCGTTTCCCTTGCCATTTGTGCAGCAAGAGATGATGAACGGTAGCATGCCTCTTCGTCGCGAATCCAGGAGTGGTGCTCTACGGCAGGGTCGTCGCCCCAACGTTGTTTGGCTTCTGCCATTCTTTCGTTGATGCGAGGCGTGTCTTCACAGTGAGCCACAACGGGCACATCGTGTTCTGCAGCATATTGGAATATTCGTATCAGGGCTTCGCGCTTGTCTACAAGCATGTTGCCTGTAGAACTACCCATAAACAGTTTTATCGGAATTGAAGGTGGATAGTTGGAAAATGATAATTCGTTGGTGGCACCTATATAATAGGAATAATTAATGCGACTCTTGGCTGCACCTAAAGCCATCCGCTCCTGCCAACGTTCAAGTGTTGTGGTTGGGGGATTGACATTGGGCATATCCAAAACAGAGGTTACTCCGCCAGCCAGTGCAGCACGACTTTCGCTTTCGATGTCTGCCTTATGGGTCATTCCGGGTTCACGGAAATGTACGTGAGTATCTATTATTCCTGGTAAAAGAAGCGCACCATCGGCATCAATACTGGTGAATGATGACGGGTCAATGGAAAAGGAAGGGCTGTCGCCCTCATAGATGGCAGCAATACGGTCATCTTCAATAAGGACGGCACCTTTGAACTGCCGTCCCTCATTGACTATCTTCGCATTATGAATTAGCTTCTTCACTTTCAAATCTCAATCTTCAACTTTCTTCGGATATTTCCTAAACCATCCGTCCCAGCGTAGGCGCATAACACCGAATAGTGCCTCGGAGAAAATACCACCAGACATTTTGCTTGTGCCCAGTTCGCGGTTGACGAATATTACAGGCACTTCCTTTATCTTGAATCCACATTTAGCCGCTGTGAACTTCATCTCTATCTGGAATGCATAGCCCTTGAAGCGAATCTTGTCAAGTTCCAGTGTTTCAAGCACCTCGCGACGGTAGCATACAAAGCCAGCTGTGGTGTCGTGTATGTCCAAACCTGTCACCATGCGTACATACTTCGATGCGAAATACGACATCAGTACTCGTCCCATAGGCCAGTTCACTACGTTAACGCCAGTGATGTATCGGCTACCTATGGATACGTCGTAACCCTCGTCCTTGCAAGCAGCAAGCAGTCGCGGAAGGTCGCTGGGTGCATGGCTGAAGTCGGCATCCATCTCGAACACGAAGTCATACTTGTTTTCAATAGCCCATTGGAATCCACGTATGTATGCTGTGCCAAGCCCCAGTTTGCCGCTACGTTCAACAATAAACAGACGGTCCTTGAACTCGTCAGCCATTAGTCCCTTCACAATGTCGGCTGTACCATCAGGCGAACCATCGTCGATAACAAGTACGTTGAATCCTTCTTCCAGTGCAGTTACAGCACGGATAATGTTTTCGATGTTTTCCTTTTCGTTGTACGTAGGAATGATGACTATGGAGCGTGTTTGCATGATACTGTTGTAATTAATTTTATGTTTGTACTCAACAAAGTTACGCATTAATTCGTATATCACAAATTTTTGCGTTTACTTTTTAGTATGATTGCCATATCGATTACATTTTCTTGCGATAATCACTGGGCGTAAGTCCTGTTCTTTGTTTGAAATGACGACTGAATGCCGACTGTTCTGGAAATCCGAGCCTATCGCTAATTTGCTGTATACTATAGTTCCTTTGCTGCAGTAACGACTGGGCTTGCATAACAATGAAATTACTTATCCATTCTGTGACGCTAACTCCGGTTTCTTGTTTTATAATCGATGCGAAATATTTGGCGGATAAATTCAGACGCTGTGCATAGAACTTTACCTCGTGGGATTGTTTGTGAAACTCTACGAGGTCGTTATAAAAACGATAAAACAGTTGCTCGCTACGTGGCCTTTCTTTAAGCATGGGCTTATTGCTGAATCGATATACATCAAGCATCTGTGAAAGTATGTCAAGTGTATCCAATAGCATTCCTTCGTTGGCGGGGCTTTCCATATCGCAGATAGCTTCCAGCATACCAATGAGGTGACATACGGCTTCGTATTGCTTGTCATTTAGCTGGAAGGCTGGTTCCTTCATGTATTCCAACTGATATTTGTATATACTCCTGTGCTGCAGTTTCATCAGGAATTCGCGAGATACGGCAACAAGTGTTGCGTTGTAGTCATCAGAAGTTTCGTGGGTCTTGAGAATATGGTCGGGATAGATGACTGATATCTCACGAGGATGGAACTCTATGGGCTTCAGGTCGTATTCGGCACGTAGCATTCCTTGGTGGTTTATTCCTATGACTGCATGGGGTGATATGTATGGTACTCCATAGATGGGTACGCTGGTTACATCACGGAACACAACCACACCTCGTTCCTTTATAAGACGATTGTGTTTTTCCAATGGATGCTGATATCCCCATTTGTTTTCCTTTTGTCCCATAATATCTGCACTTTTGTATGGCAAAATTAGTTAAAATAAGGTTAAAAGCAAATAGTATCGGAAGTTTTGTCAAATTTTCACACACTTTTGTTATACCTATATATATATTATAAGGGTAATTTTGCGGCACGAATTGGATAGTGGATATTTTTTCTACATTATTATTATATTTATGAAAGCATCTAAATTATTGCTTTTAATGATGTTGGTTATGGGTAGCC
Organism: uncultured Bacteroidales bacterium; assembly: GCA_902781515.1. GTDB lineage: Bacteria > Bacteroidota > Bacteroidia > Bacteroidales > Bacteroidaceae > Physcousia. The sequence continues at coordinate 33,693 of CACZJU010000007.1, forward strand.
TTCAGTCTAAAGCCGAGGATTATCCGTATCTGGCATTCATGGGCACAGACGGGTCGGTGAAGACGGTGTCTGTGGAATCTTTGACGCTGACCGTCGAGGACGGACAGCTTGTTGCCACCAATGCTGCAGGGACGCAGCGTTTCACTTTGACGGAACTGATTAAGATGTACTTTACTTCCGAATCCACTAAGATTGAATCCATTGAGATTTCTAATGAGGAGGGTGAGAGTGTAAAGGAAATATTCGACATGAGTGGCCGTGCCATAGCTGCCAAATCGCTTACGAAGGGTATCTATGTTGTAAAATATCAGGGCAAGACCCGTAAAATCGTTGTGAAATGAGACGCCTGTTTACACTTATTGCTCTTATGCTGTCGATAGTAGCTGGAGCACAAACCCTGAATGTGAAGCAGGGTAGTGTGGTATATGCTATTCCTGCTTCCAAAGCTGGCGATATGACATATAGCGATGGTTCTTCGCTTACCATTCTCGACAAGACATTCAGCCTAAGCGAAATCGAACAGATGTATGTTGATGATAGTGCTGTTGCAGATAATACTGTGTCTGTGGCATATAATGGCGAATCGGCAACTGTCACCATTGCTGGCAACGTGGCGAAGTATGTTAGTGCAAAGGTCAGCGGAGCACATGTCAGCATTGAGCAGACAAACACAGCCGATGTTGATGGTGATGAGATTACATATGTGCTTTCTGGAGCCAGTACCGACGGCGAGTTCTATATGACTGGTTCTTACAAAGCTACAGTAGAATTGAACGGTCTGACACTAACCAATGCCAATCCGGTATATTCGGGTGCAGCAGTATGCATTATGGATGGCAAGCGCATAGAACTCAGTGTCAAGAAGGACACGGAGAACACACTGGCCGATTGTGCCACTCCCTCTTCTTCTCTCGCACAAAAGGCTGCACTCTACTGCAAGGGACACTTGGAGCTGAAGGGACAGGGAGTACTGAACGTTTATGCTAAGTATGCTCATGCTATCAAGAGTGCCGAGTACATGCAGATGCGCAAGTGCACCATAAATATTCTTGAGGCAGCTAAGGACGGTATTTCGTGCGACGAGTATTTCCTTATGGAAAGTGGCTCGTTGACAATTAAGGAAACTGCCGATGATGCCATTCAGTGCGACATTGACGGTGCGACTTCAACAGGTGCTACTACTGATCACGAAGACGAAGACTCTGGCAACATCTACATTGTGGATGGAACCGTCAACATCACGGCTTCGGTCGATGGTGGTAAGGGCATTAAGGCAGGTGGTGATGTGGTTATTTCTGGAGGTACAGTATCCGTTGTCCAGACAGGCAACATCGTTGTAGAGGGTGAAGATATCAGCTATCCCACTTCCATAAAGAGTACTGGAAACATCAATATCACAGGTGGAAAAGTTACCATTAACAATACAGCACAAGGCGGAAAGGGATTCTCTGCTGATGGTTCTGTGACGATTGATGAATCGAGTGCCACCACAGTTGTGAATATTACAGCCAACGGTACTGGAGGTACTGCAGAGACTTCGAGCAGCGGCAGTAGCGAAGAACCTGCTGCTTCCTACAAGGTTTATGTTTCAATCCCAACGAGCGGTGGCGGTGGTCCTGGTGGAGGCAACAATGCTTGGAAGTCTGTATATCTCTACAAGAGCGACGGAACTCTTGTTCAGCAGCTTACAAGCACAGTCAACAAATCGAGTGGATATTCCACGCTGACATTCTACTATTACGACTTCCAGAGTGCAAGCAGCGATTCATATTATTTCAAGAGCGACAACTATACGAGTCGCAATCAGACAACATATACCATTAAATCAGGTACTTTCACAGCTCCATCGTCTGGCTCAGATATATATTATAGTATAAGCAACAGCTACTCACCAAGTGGCACCACGCGCACATATTCGTTGTCGAATGTCACTAATACTTACGGCGGCACCAGCGATGTGAGCGAAGATAATGGTACTGCCTACAATGCTGCGGGCATTAAGGCTGACGGCAATGTCACCATCACGGCAGGAACCATTACCATTGGCAATAGCGGCGCTATGAGTAAGAGCATTAAGTCGAAGGCAACGGTCACCGTCAATGGCGGAACTATTACACTAAAGCCTTCTGGAGCTATGCAAGTCATTAACAGCGATGCTTCATACAGCTCTGGCGTCAAGACAAAGGACTTCATCCAAAACGATGGTTCGCTCACAATCACTCCTACGGGCTCTGCCTCGCGAGGCATCTCTGCCACTAATATCACTACTAATGGAGGTACGCTTAAGATTACCGGTAGTGGCGCAGGAATGCAAGGCAGCAACGACAACTACACATCAAAGGGTCTGAAGGCCGGTAGCAGCATCAAACTGAATGCCGGCACTATCACTATCACTATGAGCGGAACGGGCGGCAAAGGCATCAAGAGTTCGGGCACATACACCCAAGGTACAAGTGACGGCAATGGTCCTACACTCACGGTCACAACTACAGGTAGCTCGCTTGGTGGTAGTTCGCAGCAGAGCGGTTTTGCCCCTCCGGGTCAGCAAAGCAGCGGTGGTTCGTCGGCTAAGGGCATTAAGGTGCAGGGTACCATCTATATCTATGGCGGTACCAGCGAAATATACACCTCTACCGATGGTGCCGAAGGACTGGAGTCGAAGACTGCTATATATGTCGAGGGCGGCAAGCACTACTTCAAGTGCTACGACGACTGTATCAATTCCAGCGGTAAGATATACTTCAACGGCGGCGTAACGGTTTGCTACGGCTATGGCAATGATGCTATAGATTCCAATGCCGGTCAGACAGGTGCAATCACCATTGGCAACGGTGCGGTCTTTACATATACCACCAAGGGTTCACCAGAGGAAGGCTTCGACTGCGACAACAACTCCTACATTCAGATAACTGGCACTGGCATCGGCATTTCTGCAGGTGGAGCACAAGGTGGCGGAAGCAGCAGTAGTTCCATCTCCAACGCTCAGCAGGGTTACAAGTTCGTTACCAGTAGCATCAGCTACACCTCTGGCCGCTACTATACTTTGTCTGATGCCAGCGGTAAAAACCTTGTGACTTACAGCTTCGAGGCCAGTTGCTCCAGTTCGCTTGCGATGTTCACGGCTACAGGTATGGTGAAAGGTTCTACTTACTATGTCAAGTACGGAACTTCTGCACCCACCGATGCCACAACTGCTTGGCACGGGCTCTACCTTGGCTCGTCGGCTACAGGTTCCAACAGTGTCACAAGTTTCTCAGCTCAGTAACGTTCCCAATCAAACATTACTAATGTTCGACGCTGAACATTACTAATGTTTGGGGCAATACATTACTAATGTTTGACGCCATGCACTACTAATGCATGGCGCCTTGCGTTATAAGTGGAGGAGGAAAAGGGTTGCAGAGTGACGACCTTCAATCCAATTGGGAAGGTTGGCAGCGGTAGTGTAGCCCGCACGGCGGAAAAGAGCCTGTGCTGCTGTGTTGTTCTCGGCTACGTAAGCATAGAGCGTTGCAAGATGGAGATGCTCTGTTGCATAGAGCGCTATCTGATGCAGAGCTTCGGTTGCAATACCTTTACGATGAAACGAAGGCAAGAGCACGATGCCCACTTCGGCACGTAGGTGATGAGGTGAGAAATCAGTGAGATCTATAATGCCAACTGCTTTTCCGTCACACGTGATTACGAGTCGCAACTGCCCGTCCTGATAAATGTCAGAGTGCTGTTGAGCGAGATATTGGCGCACGGTATAGTGAGAGATGGGTTGACTGAGAACTCCCCATGCCCACAGCGAAGAGTCGTTCTCTATCGTGTGAACGAGTTCGAGGTCTTCCGGCTCCAGTGCTCTTAATGCAATATTATTTGAATATTCCATTAGTCATTATCATTATGGCAGTCTTGGGATTGTAGGTTGCCATCATAATGTTTTCACCACGACCGTATGCGGCAATGGTATTACTGAGCATATCGCCATAAGTGTATCGCTGAGAGTCGAAGAGCCAAATGTTGACGTCAGTTCCGGCTTTGTCAACCGGTTCGAATCCATTTCTCTTACACAACTCACGCATCTTTTCAAGTGTAGCACCTTCGGAGAGGCAAAGTACTTTGCCGCAGATAACCGTTGTGTAATGTTTGCGCGGCAGCATGTGCTTAAAGAATCGTATTCCCATACCGATGGCTGCTCGCATATACACAGCAGAACGAATGATGAAGACCATGAAGCGGTAGCGCTGACGGAGATGCTTGTCGAAGAAAATGAGCATTGCCTCGTAGAAACGCTGGACATAGCGGTACGAAGACTTCTGTGTGCTCTCACCTTTATAGTGGATGATGGGCGTGGGCAGATAAGCATTACGCCAACCGGCTTGGAGAATGCGATATGAGAGGTCTATGTCCTCGCCGTACATGAAGAATGTCTCATCGAGAAGTCCCACCTTGTCCAATACCTCGCGGCGAATCATCATGAAGGCACCGCTCATAATCTCTATGTAATTATACTCCTCACGATTCAGGTAGCGCATGTGGTAGCGTCCGAATCGACGGCTGTGGGGGAACAGGGCAGCAAGGCCTATCATCTTACAGAACGAAGTCCAAGGTGTTGGGATTCCTCTTCGTGATTCCCATGCAAAGCGCCCGTCGGTACCATACATCGCTACGCCAGTGGCTCCCACTTCAGGATGCTGTTCGAGGAATGTAATACAATCTTTGAAAGTCGTTTCCGTAACTATTGTATCTGGGTTTAGCAACAGGATATAGCGCCCCTTAGCTTCACGAATCGCCTGATTGTTGGCACGCGAGAAGCCGCGATTATCCGTATTGGCAATAATGTGAACGTTGGGGAAACGCTCGGATAGATATGCTACGCTATCATCCGTAGAGGCATTGTCAACGACGAACACCTCCATATCATACTCCCCCTGTGCTGCAAAAACAGAGTGTAGGCACTGCTCGACGTAGTACCTTACATTATAGTTGACTATTATGACCGATAAATCCTTCACTCCTCAACCTCCTTTTCCTTCTCCTTCTCCTGTCCTGGGTGAAAGACTACAGCCAGCAGAGTCATCACTGCCATAAGCATGATATACACTGCGCTATTGTCCTTCGTTATCAGGAAGTATATGCCGCCGTAGATTATGGGACATAGCACAATGAGGGCACGAATGCTCTTACGCAGTAGCTTCTTCGTGAGCGCAACAGGAATTGCCACGAGAGTAATGAGGCAGAGTATAAACAGATAAATGTATGTATGTTCGTTCATAGACTTATGTTGAAAGGTGTACGGTTGACGATAGAACGTCCGAGCGTTACTTCGTCAGTATATTGCAGTTCATCGTTTTGTGCCACACCACGGGCAATAACGCTCAATTTTACTCCGCTGTCGGAAAGTTTCCGATAGATGTAGAAGTTTGTGGTGTCGCCCTCCATTGTGGGACTTAGGGCAAGTATGACCTCTGAGATATCTCCTGCGTTGACACGCTCTATGAGACTTTGTATCTGCAAGTCGCTTGGTCCTATGCCGTCCATCGGTGAGATTACTCCTCCAAGCACATGGTAAGTACCGCGATACTGCTGTGTGGCTTCTATTGCCATCACGTCCTGAATGTTCTCCACTACGCAGATTATCGAGTGGTCGCGTCGAGGGTTAGCACATATATCACAGGTGTCTGTGTCGGATATGTTGTGACAGACTTTGCAGAACTTTACCTCCTGACGCAGACGGATGATACTCTGTCCGAAGGACTCCACACTCTTTACGTCTTGACGCAACAGGTGAAGGACCAGCCGCATGGCGGTCTTTGAACCTACGCCTGGAAGTTTTGCAAACTCCTCGACGGCCCTTTCCAATAACTGTGAGGGATAGTGCTGTATCATAGCACACCTTTGCTGGATGGTAATTGCATGTGATGTATGTCGCGACGGACGGCCATCTTCAGGGCACGTGCAAGGGCTTTGAATATTCCTTCTATCTTGTGGTGCTCGTTGTCGCCCTCTGCCTTTATGTTCAGGTTCATACGTGCAGCATCGCTTAGGCTCTTGAAGAAGTGCAGGAACATTTCGGTAGGCATTTCTCCAATTCGCTCGCGATGGAACTCAGCATTCCAAACGAGCCAGGGACGACCTCCGAAATCGAGAGCTACCTGACACAGACAGTCGTCCATTGGCAGACAATATCCGTAGCGCTCTATGCCACGTTTATCGCCAAGTGCTTTAGCCAGACATTCACCCAAAGCCAGAGCTGTATCCTCGATGGTGTGGTGCTCATCGACGTGTAGGTCACCTTTGCAGCGAACGGTCAAATCGATATTGCCGTGCTTGGCTATCTGCTCAAGCATATGGTCGAAGAATCCTAAGCCAGTATTGATGTCGGCCTTACCGTCTCCGTCGAGATTCACACTTACGAGTATGTCCGTCTCCTTAGTCGTGCGCTTCACCTCTGCTGTGCGTTCACCTGCATACACCGTTTCACAAATTTTCTCCCAGTCCATAGTGGGGGACAGGATAAGGGCTTTGCAACCGAGATTCTTTGCCAGTTGGGCGTCAGTCTCACGGTCGCCGATGACATAGCTGTTGGCAATGTCGAACGAACCATCGAGATATGGAGTCAGCATAGCAGTACCTGGCTTGCGCGTAGGACGGTTGTCTTCAGGGAACGAACGGTCGATATGTTGTGCATCGAACTCTACGCCTTCGCTGTGAAGCGTTTCCAGCATGAGATTATGAGTTGGCCAGAAGTCGGCTTCGGGATACGACGATGTTCCTAATCCGTCTTGGTTCGAAACCATCACGAACAGGTAGTCGGTGTGCTTACGCAGGAAACTGAGAGCCGATATGGCGCCAGGTACAAAACGAAACTTCTCGAACGAGTCTATCTGCTCGTCTTCGGGCTCCTTCAGAATCGTCCCGTCTCTGTCTATAAATAGTATCTTTTTCATGGGCGATATTGTCTTAGAGCACTCAGCAGTTCACAGTTTTCCTGTGGCGTGCCGATAGTTATTCTCAGACAGTTTCCACAGAGTTCCACGCGATTACGGTTGCGCACTATGATACCACGTTCCACGAGATAGTGGTATATGCTGTCGGCATCCGTTACTTTTACTAAGAAAAAATTAGCATCGGTGGGATACATCTTCTGGCAAATAGGAAGTTCAGCCACAGCTGGAACCAAATGTGCACGCTCCGTTATGATAATGCTGAGCCATTGCTGGAACTTCTGTACAGAGTGCAACATCTCCACAGCCTGTTTCTGAGTGAGTTGGTTTACATTGTAGGGATATTTCACCTTGTTGAACAAAGCGATTATTTCTGGTGATGCAAAAGCCATACCCAGACGTATAGCAGCACTTGCCCAAGCCTTGCTCATAGTGTTCAGTACAATGAGGTTAGGGTATTGTGGCAGCTCGTAGCGGAAAGGCCTCTCCTGAGCAAAATCGCTATATGCTTCATCGAGAACCACTATGCCGTCGAAACCCTTTAGCACCTTCACTATTTGTTTACGTTCAAGACAGTTGCCCGTAGGATTGTTGGGCGAACACATCCATATTACCTTGGTGTGAGCATCGCATGCAGCCAACAGTTTGTCAGCATCGAGCTGGAAGTTCTCGTTGAGTAATACCGTACGATACTCCACATCGTTGATGTCGGCACACACCTTATACATACCGTATGTTGGTGCTATAGCTACAACGTTGTCCTCTTTTGGTTCGCAGAATATGCGATATACAAGGTCTATTGCTTCGTCGCTACCATTGCCAAGAAACATATATTCGGCAGGTACATCCTTCACCTTTGCCAACTCGGCTTTCAGTTCCTCCTGCAGAGGGTCGGGATAGCGATTGAAGTTAGTGTTGTATGGATTCTCGTTAGCATCGATGAAAACGTGTGCCTCGCGACCTTTGAACTCATCGCGTGCACAGCTGTATGGAGTCAGCCGCTGTATGTTTGGTCGTACCAGTTTCTCTAAATTTCTCATAATCCTTAATCCCTCAATCTCAGTGTCATCGCGTTACGATGCGCATTCAGTTGTTCGTTTTCAGCCATCAGTTCCACAGCATGTCCTATGGTCTTGATTCCTTCGCGAGTCAACTCTTGGAAAGTCACCTTACGCTGATAACTGTCTAGATTTACTCCGTTGTATGCCACAGCATATCCGTTGGTGGGCAGCGTGTGATTCGTTCCGCTGGCATAGTCTCCTGCACTTTCCGGTGTGAGATGTCCGAGGAATACGCTTCCTGCATTCACAACCTTGTCTGCCAGTTCCATGTAATTCTCAGTCTCTATGATAAGATGCTCTGGGGCATACATATTGGTCAGACGCATCATCTCTTCGTCGTTCCCAACAAGAATAATCTTGCTGTGCTTCAGAGCCTCTGCTGCAATCTCCTGACGAGGCAACTGTGCCAGTTGGCGTTCCACTTCGGCTTCCACCTTTGAGATTAGTTCCTCACAAGTGGTTACGAGCAGTACCTGACTGTCCACACCATGTTCTGCCTGTGACAGGAGGTCGGCAGCTACGAAAGCAGGATTAGCCGTTTTGTCGGCAAGAACTTCTACCTCGCTGGGACCTGCAGGCATATCAATGGCAACATCGTGCAGAGACACCTGCTGCTTGGCACACATAACATACTGATTGCCCGGACCGAATATCTTGTAAACCTTGGGCACCGATTCTGTACCGTATGCCATAGCGCCGATTGCTTGTACACCGCCAATTTTGAATATTCGACTGACACCGGCTATGCGTGCTGCCACCAGTATGACGGGATTTACTTTCCCTTCACGGTTTGGGGGAGTGCAGAGCACAATCTCGCTGCAACCGGCAATCTTGGCAGGAGTTGCCAACATCAGTACTGTGCTGAACAGAGGGGCAGTGCCACCAGGAATGTATAGACCTACGCGCTCTATGGGAATGCTCTTCTGCCAACATGTGACGCCTGTTGTTACCTGGCATTTCTTACCTTCGAAACGCTGTGCTGCGTGGAAGGTGTGTATGTTGCGGTGTGCCAGTTCCAGAGCCTGCTTCAGTTCGTCGCTGACCAAAGTCTCTGCCTCTTGCATCTCCTCTGCTGTGACTGCTAAGGACTGAAGGCTAACGTGGTCGAACTGTTCCTCAAACTTCTTAACGGCTTCATCACCCTGCTGGCGCACTTCTGTCAACACCTTGGTAACAGTGTCGTTGAGTTGCTGCGCATCCTTTGTCGGACGTTGCAACAGTTCTGCCCATTCCTCCTTGTTAGGATATCTGTAAATATTCATATTATAAGTTGTTCACCCTCCTTCAGGGAGGGATGGGGTAGGCTATAATATCATTTTCTCAACAGGAATCACGAGAATGCCTTCGGCTCCCAGTTCCTTCAACTTACTGATGATTTGCCAAAAGCTCTTCTCGTCAATAACTGTGTGCACACTGTTCCATCCTGGTGTTGCAAGGGGCATCACCGTTGGGCTCTTCATGCCTGGCAATACCTTGATGATGGCATCGAGACTCTCTGTGGGCACGTTCATCAGTACGTACTTCTTGTCCTCTGCATTCTTGACTGCTTCTATGCGGAACAACAGTTCATCGAGTATGGCACGTTTCTCTTCGCTGAGATTTGGAGTGCCTATGAGCAAAGCCTCGCTCTTCATCACCACTTCCACCTCGCGCAGGTTGTTGCTCACCAGCGTGCTGCCGCTGGACACGATGTCGAATATGGCGTCGGCCAGACCGATGCCCGGACTTATCTCAACACTACCCGTGATGACATGTATTTCGGCATTGATGCCGTGCTGCTGCATAAAGCGGCGCAGGATGCCAGGATAGCTGGTGGCAATCTTCTTGCCCTCAAACCAAGTGAGACCGGGATAATCTATAGCCTTGGGAATAGCTAACGACAGACGGCACTTGCTGAAGCCGAGCGGACGGATGATGTCTGCTTTTTCCTGACGTTCCTCAAACTCGTTCTGTCCCACAATTCCAAGATCGGCAACGCCCGATGCTACGCTCTGTGGAATATCGTCGTCGCGCAGATACAGCACTTCGATGGGGAAATTTGTACTCTCCACCAACAGCGTACGCTTGCTGCTGGGTATCTTTATTCCTGCTTCAGAGAGCAGGCTTATGGTGTCTTCGTAAAGACGTCCTTTCGATTGAACGGCTATTCTAATCATACTTTTTACATTAAACGCGTGCAAAGATACGAATAATCTGTGATATAACAAAATCAGCGCACACCTATCAGCTTGTGAGTCTGCAAGCTGAGTCGCCACATTGGGTGCGAGATTATGTAGTCGACGGCTTCATTTAGCAGTTTGTCGTTTTTCTCCTTGTTTCCTGTGTCGCAGGGCTGAAGACTCCACACCTGTGGACGAAACATCTGTTCGTATGGCTTCATATCCTGCCCTTCAAAGACTACCTTCACTTCGTGCGGCTCAAGAATTACGGTCTCTTCGAGAACCTTTGGAGAACAGGTAATCCAGTCAATAGTGGAAGGAAGGTGTCGTGTGCCGTTAGTCTCTATCTGAACATAGAAACCTACTTCGTGCAGAGCGTCAACCAAAGTTGGGAGGTCCTTTTGCAATGAAGGTTCTCCGCCTGTGATTACAGCGTGACGAGGCGCATAGGATGAGGCTGCCACCACTATTTCCTCAACCGACATCTCCCATCCCTCTTCGTGCTTTGTATCGCAGAAAGGACAGCGCAGATTGCAGCCGCTGGTGCGGATAAAAACAGAGGGCGTACCTGTGTAGTATCCCTCTCCCTGAATAGAACAGAAGATTTCGTTAATCCTCATCTTTCTCGTATGAGGCTTGGTTGTTCATGCTCTCAATCACATCCACACGATATGCCTGCGGCACTTGGTCGCATACCCATCGGGCGATGTTCTCGGCTGTTGGATTGAAAGGCAATATCTCGTTGAGGTTGGTATGGTCCAGACGGTCGCGGAACAATCGCTTCAGGTGTGTGAAGTCCACCACCATACCGTTCTTGTCCAATTCTCGAGCCTTGCAATGTACGGTAATAATCCAGTTGTGACCATGCAACTGCTGGCACTTGCTTTCGTAGTCAAGCGTCAGTTTGTGGCTGGCCGATATTTCAAAAGTCTTCTTTATGTAATACACGGATTTTATATAATTTAAAATTCAATTTTCAATCTTCAATTTTCATCATAGAATTTGGTGAATGCACGGATGCAGAAGTCGTGGTCGGCAAGAGTGCCGGTCTCCCTGCATGAGTGCATAGCCCAAATGGGGTTGCCCATATCCACTCCGCGTAGGGGCAGACTTGCGGCAAGTATGTTGCCCAATGTGCTTCCGCCAGCTACGTCGCTGTGGTTTACGAAATACTGGCAAGGAACGCCTGCTTCGCGACATATCTCTGCAAACACGGCTGCCGAACTGGCATCGGTGGCATATTTCTGTGCTGCGTTTATCTTTATTACCGGTCCGCCGCCCATCTGTGGGTGGTTCGTCGGGTCGTATTTCTCAGAGTAGTTGGGATGCCAAGCGTGGGCATTATCGGCACTTATCATAAAGGCCTGTTCTACGGCGCGGAACCAATCGTCCATTGTTCCTCCCTGTGCCAGCACTATACGCTGAAGCATTGTCGAGAGGAAAGGACTGCCTGCACCTTGCTTTGTCTGACTTCCTGTCTCCTCGTTGTCGAAGATTGCCAACACCTGAGTCACCTCCGGAGACTTGTTGGCTGCAAGAAGAGCTTCCAGTCCTGCGTGCACCATCGAGAGGTCGTCGAGCCTTCCGCTGCTGATGAACTCTCCGTTGAGACCTACGGCACAGGTTGGTGTGGCATCATAGAGGTAGAGGTCGAAATCCAGAATATCCTGCTTCTCCACATTCAGTTCTTTGCTTATGAGATTCAGCAGCACACCGCCTTCAAGCTGCTCGTTTATGATGCCTATAATGGGCAGCATATCCTTCTGTTTGCTCAGTTTCACACCATCGTTGACCTGACGGTTGAAATGTATGGCAAGATTGGGGATTACCAGCAATGGACGCTTAATGTGCAGCAAGCGTGTCTCAGGGTGCAAAGCATCTTTTCCGCGCAGCATAACACGTCCGGCAAGCGACAGGGGACGGTCCATCCAAGTGCTCATAATAGGACCTCCATAAACTTCTGTGTTCAGTTTCATCAGTCCTCCCTCGCATTTCATTTCGCCCTGTGGCTTAATGCGGAAAGTGGGGGAGTCGCAATGTGCACAGATGATATGGAAACCGCTCTCTGCCATTGGTTTGCTACCAATGCGGAACGCATAGAGCGATGAATCGTTCTTGGTTACGAAAAACTGGTCGCCTGCCTTTACTTCTGAAAGGGGCTTTGTAGTGTCGAAATGCTTGAACCCAGCGGCTTCAAGCACTTCTTTTATGGTGTTTACAGCCAGAAAGTTAACTGGCGATTTATCTAAAAACTCAAATATCTTCATACTCTCAACTCTAAACTCTCAACTCTCAACTAGAATATGGTAGTCGAATTCCACGGGTAGAACTGTTCGCTGACGCTGAACGTACCCAAAGCACGCTCCAACTTGTCGCGCGTCAGGGGAATATGAGCCATACGTGCGCTATCCAATCCTATGTACTTACGCGGTTTGTTTGGCAACCACTCCCAGAATTTCTCCACGCTGTTCTCGTCGAGTTCCTCCAATCCTGCATAGGCAATGACTACGGGCAGGTGGAAACGGTTGACACAGCGCGATATCTGCCAGTTGAGAATATGACTTTCTGTATTTAAAACAGGACTGGCCACCACCAGCAGATTGTCGGCTTCTGCCATCAGTTTCAGGAAACGCGTCTTCGTAGTTGTCTCCAGCAAATCCTCGTGCTCGGCAGAGAACTTAATCTCGTGCATATTCACGAAATTGAAACGGTCGGGATGGCGCTTTTGCCATTCATCCAACTGCTGGAATGTATGCCAGTTGCTGTTCACTTTGTCTGATACGGCATCGGCATCAAATGCGATGTAAGTGGCTCTTGCTTTCATATTTTTATTATTACGTGTGGCAAAGATACAATAATTAAATCAAAAATTAAAAATTAAAAATTAAAAGTTGTATATTTGCCGTGAATTTAACTACAAAACGATGAAACGCATACTCTTTTTCTTCATTCTTTCATTTTTACATTCTTTCATTTTTTACTCGTTTGCTCAGCGCCTGACCGACTATGTTGACCCAATGATAGGTTCGGGCGACCACGGTCATGTTTTTGTTGGAGCAAATGTCCCTCACGGAATGGTGAATGCTGGTCCTACACAACTTGAAACAGGGTGGGACTGGTGCTCGGGCTATCACTACGATGGAAGGCAGATTGTGGGTTTCGGACAGATGCACCTTAGCGGTACTGGATGTAGCGACCTTGGCGACATTTCCCTGATGCCTACTTTGCACGATTTGGAACTCAGTCGCGAGGGACTTGCAACTACTTTCAGCCATGAGCGTGAGATTGTAAAACCAGGCTATTATGCGGTTACTCTTAACCGCGATAATGTCAGAGCAGAAATGACAGCCACTCAACGTGTTGCATTTTATCGTTATACTTTTCCTCGAGGTTCAAATAATGCTCGCATTATCATCGATTTGGCTAATGCTGTTGGCGATAGAATGACTGAATCGCGCATCTATCAACTCGACGATTACACCCTTGCCGGCTATCGCATAAGTCATGGTTGGGCTAATCGTCAGCAGGTGTATTTTCTCATCAGTTTCTCACATCCCATCCACAATTTCCTTTCTGCCTCTATCGCTTCTCCCTATGCTGAGGCTACGTTCGAGGTGGCTCCTGGTGAGAGTGTGATGACAAAGGTGGCTTTGTCGCCCACCAACGAGGCTGCAGCACGCATGAATATGGCTGTGGAACTGCCCGGTTGGGACTTTGAAGCAACATGCAAGCAGGCTCGCGACAAATGGGATGCAGAGCTCGGTCGCATAAGTGCCACATTCCGAACCGAACGCGAGCGCCGCATTTTCTACACAGCCTTGTATCACTTCCTCTATGCCCCTGTGGTGTGGAACGATGTCACGGGTGATTATATGGGTTGCGACGGACGCATCCACCATGCTGCCGATTTCCAGAACTACACCACGTGGAGCCTCTGGGATACATATCGCGCAGCACATCCGTTGGCAACGATTATCCTGCGCGACAAGCTTTCCGACTATGCAAAGACAATGCTGCGCATATTCGATGAACAAGGCGAACTGCCGGTGTGGCACCTGATGTCCAACGAGACATATTGTATGGTGGGTTGTCCTGCTGTTCCTGTGCTTGCAGATATGGTGCTGAAGGGTGTTGAGGGTATCGACTACAAACATGCTTTCCGAGCCATGAAGGAGAGCCTGATGAAGGACAACCGTTCGCTCAACCGCATGAAACAGTATGGATGGGTAACTTGGGACACTGGCGATGGTGAGGCTGTGGCAAAGAGCCTCGAATACTACCTTGCCGACTGGAGTGCAGCGCAGGTGGCAGGACTGGTAGGCGAGAAGCAGGACAGCATCTATTTCCACAATCGCAGCATGGGCTACAAGCGTATGTTCGACAAGGAGAAGCTTTGTATGCGAGCCTTATCTACTGAAGGAAAGTTCCGCGACGAGCCTGATTTCAATCCCTGTCATCAGACACGCGACTACACAGAGGGCAACCCCTGGCAATACACTTGGCTGGTGCCTCACGATGTGAAGGGACTGATAGCTTGCTTCCCCTCGCAACAGGCTTTCATCAATCGTCTCGATGCGCTTTTCGAGGCCGATGGCGACTTGGGCGAGAATGCCAATCCCGATATCACAGGTCTCATTGGTCAGTATGCTCACGGCAACGAACCCAGTCATCACATCCTATACCTATATAATTATGCAGGACAGGCTCGGAAGACTCAGCAGCGTGTGCGTCAGGTTATGCGCGAACTCTATACCGACCAGCCTGCAGGACTTTGTGGCAACGAGGATGTAGGTCAGATGTCGGCTTGGTACATTCTCTCTGCACTGGGGCTCTATCAGGTGGAGCCCTGCGGCGGACGCTATCAGTTGGGTAGTCCTATCGTTGAGGAGGCTGTGCTGAATGTTGGTGAAGGCAAGACTTTCACCATCCGTACTCACGGCAACAGCGATGAGGCTGTTTATGTCAAGGAGGTTCGTCTGAATGGGCGCAAGCTCGCAGTTCCGTACATCGATTACCGCGATATCATAGCCGGCGGCACTCTGGATTTCTACATGTGCTCTAAACACTAAACTCTAAACACTAAACTCTAAACTCTCCCCTGAAACGGGGTGCTGAAATCCGAGCACATCGGCAAAAAGCATCAACCGCTCTCCGGCATTTCCGTAAAGACGGTCGCCCACTATGGGGTTTCCCAGACCTTCTTTCGCAGCCATATGTAGGCGTAGCTGGTGGGTGCGTCCAGTGTCTGGCCAGAGATGGATTCGGGCGTGTCCGTCCTCGTTCCTAACCACTTCGTAGTGCGTGATAGAGCGTCGTCCGTATTCCTCGTTCACAATCTGGCGCGGACGGTCGTAGGGGTTAGGACAAATCAGCAAGTCGATAGTTCCCTTTTCGCCTACTGTCATAGGGTGTTCCAGCAGGGCGGTGTAGCGTTTTCTTATCGTGTGCTCCACAAACTGGCGCTGCAGCGTGTGATAGGCCTCGTCGGTCAGCGCGACAACCATCAGTCCGCTCGTCTCCATGTCCAAACGGTGCACAATCATCGGTCCTTCGGCCTCTGGATAACGTTCGCGCATGATGTCCAGAAGACTTGGCAGATTGTCCTTACCTGGTACTGAAAGCATTCCCGAAGGCTTGTCCACCACCACAAAATACCTGTCTTCGTGCACTATGCGCAACTGTTTCATCACTCTGTCGTAGTCCTTCATCAGCGGATTCGGCTCCACATCCAGTCCCTGCATCATCCATGTTAGTATGGGCTTGCATTTGTGTTGGCACGAAGGGTAGAAATGTCCCTCTTCGCGCACCTCGCCGCGTGGCGAACGTCCCATCCAGAACTCACCCATACACAGAGGACGAAGTCCGTGCTTGTAGGCATATTGCAGCAGTTTTGGGGCACAACATTCGCCAGCACCCGAAGGCGGCACCTTGGGATTGAAAATGTCGAGTAGGGGGCACTCCTCGCCGCGAGCGTTCAGGAACGAAAACTGCTCGAAGAGCCATTGCTGCAGAGCCTGACTCCTTGCTATGCGCTCCTCGCCCATTGGCATTGCCGAAATGCGACGTTCCTCCTCCTCGAAATACGTCCCGTGGAGGTCGAACACAGGCGGCACGAAGTAGGGTAGAGTGCTCCTTCCGCACAGGGTTCCGGAGAAGGCAGCGAGGAACCGTCCGCCCTCCACCACCAGCACTCCCAGCATCTTCCCTTCCTCTATCTCGTTCTGCCACTCAGCATGTCGCGCCACCTCTGCCATAACCTCCCTTGCAGCCAGCCTCACCAATTGGTGCGGCTCGTAGCAAAAGGGGAAGGTCATCTGCTTGGGCTCCTCCACATTCAGAGCCTCCCTCGGCATCTCATGCAGTAATGCAAACTGGCTCTCTTCCATACTTTCCACCATTTCCCTGCAAAGATACGATTAAGTGAGTAAAATGTCAAATTTTGGAGCAGCGAATACAATGATATGCTTGTATAATCATTGTTGAGTCGCGACAATATTCGACGAAGTCAAACTTGTTTGAACATTTTCGAGTGAGAGTATCTAAAACCAAAGGTTAACTTAACCTATCGACACAAGTTCTAGAACCTATCGCCATAAGGTCTAGACCTTATCGCCGTAAGACGGGCGTCTTATTGCCGTAAGACGGTAGGGCTTTTAATTCTGCCAATCTCCCTGCCAATTTGACAATGTGTAGACTACGACGCATTATCGCATTATCGCATTATCACATTATCATTTATGAAAATGCACATTGTCATAGCTTAGAGATTATAAAGTATATTATATATTATAATATATATATTATAATATATAATATAAAATATTTACTTATAATATGATAGTATAAAGCAACCAAGAAATCCATCACTAGAATACCAAATGATAACGTGATAATGTGATAATGTGATAGCGCGTAAAAATAAATACTGCATCGGTCTTGGTGTTCTCGCAGTTTCTCCGTATCTTAGCGGTCGAATATAAGAGAAACGGTAGAGAATTGGCTTTTGACGATGACGACGAGAACTTTGAGTAACACAATTAAATATAAATCAATATGAAAAAAAATTTTTATTTCTTGGCATTTGTAATGCTGTCATTTGCCTTCATTTCGTGTGGCGATGACGAGGAGGGTGGACCAAATAACTCGCAGGGTAGTCAGACAGTAACTATTGTGACACCGCCTGCTATGCGGAACATCATAGTGATGGTGGACGCTAATGGTAATGTCAGCGGTGGGCACGAGTTTACGGAAATTGCCAGCGACATATTCATGGTGGATGGTGTGAAGTACCAAACTCCCGACAACTCCAATCTGTTTGTATGCGGCTATGACCCTGAAAAAATTAAGAGCAACGTGGAACTCATCTCCACGCTGATTTACAAGGGAAACAGCATGAAGACATACGTCATAGACAGTAATGCTTTCTACGGGTGCGAGAAATTGACCACCATAATGATACCTGATGGGCTGAATAGAATACATGGTGCGGCATTCAGCTATTGCAAAAATCTGGCGACGATAGCAATCCCGTCTTCTGTACAAAACATCACAAGTAGCGCGTTCAGCAGTTGTAACAATATGCTCAACGTAGTCATCTATAGCAGCTCGATAGCCGAGAAGAAGACTCTGCACGAAATTTTCGGCCCACAGGTGTTGAAGTACACGCTGGATGGGAATGTAGAAAGGACAGGAACTTCAACCTTTGAGGGTTGCGGAAACCTGAATACCGTTGTTTTGTCTAATAAAGTGGAATACCTTGGCAGAAACACGTTCTCTGACTGTCCTGCGCTACGCCACATCTACTGCTATGCCACCACGCCACCCGATGGTATTGGAGCTTTCTCAAATACAAGTATTGAGCGCATCAAAGTGCATGTGCCCAGTGGTAGCATTAGTGCTTACCAAGCTTCCGATACTTGGATGAACTTTGGCAGCATCGTCGCCATAGAGTAGTTTTTTGTATTTGTTTTTCACTCACTAAATCGTATCTCTGACCCAGCTTCGCAGGGTCGAAGATAGGCTGCATCTCGGAAATAAAAGAATAAATTCTTTGTATTTCGCTCGATTTGCACTATCTTTGCACCCGCAAACTGACAATATGGCAGGAATTGATTTGAATCAGATAAAGCAGAGGTACGGCATAATCGGTCGTGACCCGAAGCTGGACAACGTGCTGGATACGGCGCTGCAAGTGGCAAAGACTAACCTTGCGGTGTTCATTCAGGGCGAGAGCGGTACGGGTAAGGAAGTGATTCCGCGAATTATTCACGACCACTCGCTGCGTAAGACGAAACGATATATAGCCATCAACTGCGGCTCTATTCCCGAGGGCACTATAGACAGCGAGCTTTTCGGACACGTGAAGGGTTCGTTCACAGGTGCCATAAGTGACCACGATGGATATTTCGGTGCTGCAAACGGTGGTACACTGTTCCTCGACGAGGTGGGCGAACTGCCTCTCTCTACTCAGGTGCGCCTGTTGCGTGTGCTGGAGACTGGGGAATATATACCAGTGGGTGGCAGTGAACCTAAGAAGACGGATGTGCGCATAGTTGCTGCTACGAATGTGAAGATAGAAAAGGCAATCAGGGAGGGAAAGTTCCGTGAGGACCTCTATTACCGCCTGTGCACCATAAGTGTGAAGATGCCGCCTCTCAGAGAACGTGGGGAGGACGTGCTGCTGCTGTTCAAGAAGTTCGCTATGGACACAGCACAGCAGTACAGCATTCCTGAACCTATCCGACTGACTCCTGAGGCTGGGCTTGTGATGATGTCATACAAATGGCCTGGCAACATACGCCAGTTCAAGAATGTGGTGGAGCAGATGAGCATTCTCTCCGAGGAACGTATCATCACACCCGAAATACTGACGAAATACGAGATTACTCCTTCGTCGGAAACTACAGAACTGGTGGTGCGCGACAACTCCATTTCCTCGCAGCCTTCCGACGGCAGCATGGAGCACGCGATGAAGATGATGCAACTGATGATTCACTCGTTGAAGATGGATGTGGAGATGCTGAAGCAGCGCGTGGATAATAAAGCCGAAGAGCCACAGCACATCATTCACCGGTTGCCGGCTCCTCCACAGCCCATACAGCATGCACAGCCCGTACAGCCTACGCACACGGAATTCTCGGAGTATTCGGAATACTCGGAGCGTCCCTCGGCTGACGACGATGACGAAGAGGACTTGAATCTGGAGCAGATGGAACGTCGCTTGATAGAGAAGGCTCTGCGCCGCAGTCGTAACCGCCGTAAGGTGGCTGCCGACGAGCTGGGTATCTCTGAACGCACATTGTATAGGAAAATAAAGGATTATGGAATAGAAGAATGAAGAAGAAAGCATTTTTACTTTTTACTTTTTACTTTTTACTTTTCCTTTGTGCATGTACGGTATCATACAAGTTCAATGGTGCCAGCATAGACTATACAAAGACAAAGACCATTCAGATAGACAATTTCCCAATACGTTCCGCCTATGTGTGGTCGCCCATGCAGTCCATTTTCCAAAACAAGCTCAGCGACCAATTTGCTTCGCAAACTAAGCTGAAACAGGTGAAGAAGGGAGGCGACTTGGTGCTGGCTGGTGAAATCACAGGCTTCGACCAGTTCAACAAAGCCATATCGGCTGAAGGATACTCCAGTCAGGTGCAGTTGAAGATGACGGTAAACGTGCGATTTACCAACAACGCCAATCACGCTGAGGACTTTGAACGCTCATTCTCTGCCACCAGCGAATACGAAAGCAGTCAGCAGCTCGTGAACGTGCAGGAGCAGTTAGTGACGGAAATGACAAAGGAGATTGTAGATCAAATATTTAATGCAACGGTTGCAAACTGGTAAATATCATGGCAAAACGCATAACTGAATATATTGACAACCAAAAGAGTGGGGGACAGACGGCGCAGAAACAATTGCGCCAACTGGTGGAACGCTACCCGTATTATCAGGCTGCACGCCTGCTGCTGCTGCGCTCGCTCTACGAAAGCCACGACCCTTCGTTCGGACAGGAACTGCGTCGTGCCGCATTGTACGTCCCTTCGCGTCGTGTGCTCTACAACCTCATTGAGGCAGACAGACTGAAACCGCAGCCCGAAGCCAAGGTGCGCAGATATGAGGATGACGGCGATGATGCAATAGACCGTACAAATTCGCTCATCACAAACTTCCTGAGCAATCTGCCCGAAGAAGAGGAGAAACCCAAGCGCCGCGCTCGCACAACGGTTGATGCCTCTACCGACTATATGGGATATATGATGCAGTTGGAGTCGGACACGAATGGTGGAGAGAGAGAAGAAAATATTGCATACGGACAGCATATTCTCGATAATTTCCTCGAACTCGGAAAGATTACCATACAGGATCATCCCGACGAAGAACTGCAACGTCCCGAAGAAGCATTAAATAGTGAGGTTTTGACCGAAACTTTAGCCCAAATCTACATCAAACAGGGCAAATATGACAAGGCTCTTGAAATTATTCAGCGACTTTCCTTGAAATATCCAAAAAAAAATCGTTACTTTGCAGACCAAATCCGCTATTTGGAGAAAATTATAGCTAATAATAACAATAAATAACCAATAAAAATGTACAACGCAATCGTAATTCTAATAGTTGTAGTTTCGGTACTTATGTGCCTTATCGTACTCGTTCAGGAATCTAAGGGCGGCGGCTTGGCAAGCGGCTTTGCTGACAACAACGCCATGCTGGGTGTACGCAAGACCACCGATGTTATTGAGAAGACCACTTGGGGACTGGCTGCCGCAATGGTGATACTGAGCATCATCAGTGTTGCTTTCCTCGCTTCTCACAACACCACAGGCTCAACCGTTATGGAACAGGCTGTAGAGCAGACCACAGAGACAAACAGTCTGCCTGCTCTTCCTCAGACAGATGCAGCTCCTGCTGCCGAAACTCCTGCAGGCGAGTAATCCTACAACTTTACAGACAAACAAATATCCCCACGATGATGAGTCGCGGGGATATTTTATTATTATATAATAGGTAATGTCTTAGATGAGAGGCATTCCTGCCAGACGGCACTCCTGACGCATAGAGTCGGGCCAGATGCTCGACTGGGTTTCGCCGATGTGTGCCTTGTGAAGCAATACCATGCACAGACGGCTCTGACCTATGCCGCCACCGATGCTGAGAGGCAGACGGTCCTTGAGCAGACGCTTGTGGAAATACAGCTCCTTGCGGTCTTCCTTGCCCTGCAGAGCCAACTGACGCAGCAGCGCCTCCTTGTCAACACGGATGCCCATAGACGACAGCTCGATAGCACGATTCAGAACAGGATACCATATCAGCAGGTCGCCGTTGAGCCCCTTGAAACCATCTTCGTTGTCTGTACTCCAGTCGTCGTAGTCAGGAGCTCTCATATCGTGAACTGTGCCGTCGCCCAGCTTACCGCCGATGCCCATGATGAATACTGCTCCGTGTTCCTTGCAGATGGCATCCTCGCGCTCCTTTGCAGTCATGTTGGGGTACATCTGACGCAACTGCTCGCTGTGGATGAAGAAAACATCCTCGGGCAGATAGGGACGGAGCTGGGGATAGGTTTCGCAGATGAAGAACTCGGTGCGCAGTATTGCTGAATATATCTTGTTGACAATCTTCTTAAGGAACACGAGATTGCGGTCTTCGGCATTCATCACACGCTCCCAATCCCATTGGTCAACGTAGAGGGAGTGTATGTTGTCCAAATCCTCGTCGGCACGTATGGCATTCATGTCTGTGACAATACCAAAGCCAGGCTTCACTTCGTATTCAGCCAAAGTCACACGCTTCCACTTTGCAAGCGAATGAACCACTTCTGCCATGCTCTCATTCATGCATTTGATGGGGAACGATACAGGACGTTCGATACCATTCAGGTCGTCATTGAGTCCCAGACCGCGCAATACGAAAAGGGGAGCGGTGACACGACGCAGTCGCAATTCTGTGGAAAGACTTTCCAGGAAGAAGTCCTTAATCTTCTTAATAGCCAGTTCCGTCTGCTTCAAATCGAGCAGTGCTGTGTAACCATTTGGCTTTATAAGTTGGTGTTCCATAAATCGGTTCTTTTCTCAAAACTGCGCAAAGTTAGTAATTATTTACGAATTAGGTATTAGTATTTACTAATTTTTATGCATTTTTATTTTGTTCTTCGCTCACTTATTCGTAACTTTAAACACATTGTCGAAGTTACTTTCGTTCGGAAGAAAAAATAAATGTAATTTTATTTTGTTCTTCGCTCACTTATTCGTAACTTTGCAGCCGATTATGCCGAAGGGGCTCGAATAAGTGGGCTACGAGATGGCCTCGCCTCCCGGTGAAACCCGTTAAATAACAAACAAATAAAATGTACGCAATCGTAGAGATTAACGGTCAACAGTTCCGTACGGAAGCCGGCAAGAAACTGTTCGTACACCACATCGAGGGTGTCGAGGCTGGCCAGACTGTTGAGTTTGAGAGAGTGTTGTTGGTAGACAACGACGGTGCCATCACCGTAGGTGCTCCCGAGATTAAGGGTGCCAAGGTTGTTGCTGAGGTAGTTAGTCCCCTGGTAAAGGGTGATAAGGTGCTCGTCTTCCACAAGAAGCGTCGCAAGGGCTATCGCAAGCTGAATGGTCATCGTCAGCAGTTCACAGAGCTGACTATCAAGGAAGTAGTTGCTTAACAATTAATTTAGAAGGAGAACAAGTTATGGCACATAAAAAAGGTGTTGGTAGTTCTAAGAACGGCCGCGAGAGTGCAGCCCAAAGATTAGGCGTTAAGATTTTTGGTGGTGAGAAGTGCATTGCTGGCAACGTCATTGTTCGTCAGCGTGGTACTCGTCACTATGCAGGTGAGAACGTTGCTATGGGTAAGGACAATACCCTGTATGCCCTGAAGGACGGAATCGTTAGCTTCAAGAAGGGTCGTCGCGATCGTTCTACCGTTAGCGTTATGCCAGAGGCATAATACTCTCTGAACAGAAAAATTAATCCTCCTCAGTTTTGGCTGGGGAGGATTTTTTGTGTCACTCTGTGACGTCGAAGTATGATTCGAGTTCTGCTTCGGCCTCTCCGTTGCTGTTGTCGATATCACGGATTATCTTTCCATTTTCGAGCAGCGCTATGCGAGGACAAATGTCAACGGTGTGGTTGAGGTTATGACTGGAAACGAGAATGGTGGCTCCAGTTTCTTTGTTATAGTCGGTAAGCAGATGCTTGATGACGTGCTGCGACGATGGGTCGAGGAAGTTGAAGGGTTCGTCGAGGATGAGCACCTTGGGACGGAGCAGCATTGCTGCCACAATACCTACCTTCTGTTTGTTGCCGGCAGAGAGATTACGGATGAGTTTGGTTTGTCCTGACACTTCGCCTGCCATAAAGTGTTCGTACTTCTTCATCTCTTCGTCGAGAAATTCATCGTTCATGCCTGCAATGCGGGCTATGAAGTGGAAGTATTCGTCGGGTGTGAGATAGTCGATGAGGAAAGATTCATCAACATAGGCTCCTGTCCAGTCTTTCCATTCTTCTGTTTCTGCAACATTAATGTCAATGTCGCATCCATTTGACATTCTCACACTGCCAGTATCGGCCTTAATGAGGTCGAGAATGAGACGGAACAGAGTGCTCTTGCCAGCACCGTTGTTTCCCACGAGTCCGAGTATCTCTCCCGAGTGTATCTCGTATTGTTCTATATCTACGGCTACCTTGATGTTGTCTTTGTTGCCGAAGGTTTTCTTGAGGTTGTCAATTTTTATGTTCATGGGTTTTATGGGTCTAATGGGTTAATGGGATATTTATGAGTTGCGGGAGGCACGGAAGGCTTCCATGTTCTCGAAGCGGCGAACCATAAACCTGCGATAGATGTTACGGAGCCACTGACGATGGGTCGCTATTCCTACGATTCCAAGTATGATAAGCGGCATATAGCCCCATACTGGACCAAGCAGCAAAACGCTTATCTTCTCAAATGCAATGGGCAGGAAGAGAATGACGATGGAGATAATGCTCTGCATCATGGTTCCTGAATTTGCCTTTGTAAGTTTTACATTCAGCGGTAGAGTGTTCTTATTGTATAAAGCCAACTGGAATACGCATGGGTAGAGGACACCAACTGTGAAGAAAAGATAACCGAGGTTCATCCAAAGACTGATTTTACCGATAATCATCAAAGGAGTGATGAGTATGAATGGTATGAGCAGCATTGCTGAGTTGAAGTAATACTTCGCACGCAGAAGTTCGAAGATACTGTCGCGCCGACTCATAAGACCGTCGATGTAGTTGCCCTCGTAGCACATGATAGTGATGAGTGTTGTTGCTCCCAGAATGACATAGTCGTAAAGACAGATGAAAGACTTCATGAAGCCCGTGTCGTAAACGTCCGTGAAGTAGAGCATTAAGCTGAAGAATGTAATTAGTCCTATTCCTATGAAGAACTGCATCTTCGGCTGCTTGTTGCGCATACGAAGTTTTATTTCCATCTTCAGATATTCGCCCAATGCTCCATAACGGTTAAGGGCACGGAATTGTGAAACATTCTTCAGATATACTTCTTCCTTCTTCCCAATCTCGTTATAAACCATTCCCATCTGCAATCGGAAGTTTGCCCAATAGGCAAATGCTATGATTGCACCAACTATGAGATAGGGTAGAGGTTGCCATTGTACGAAGGCATTCATGAATAGCACGAATGGCACACGCAAGACATTATGGTCGGGCACAACACACACGCAGACAAGGGCTGTATGTACGGCTGCTGCCGACAGAAACCATAGCATGTGCTTCATACAGAGAGCACGTATGTAGAGGTATGCAAGTCCGTTTGCTACGAATAGCAGCCAATAGCCCAACAGCCAACCGACGAATGCCAACCAACCAGCAACGGGAACCACCGACATGAGACCAAATGGCACAAGGAAAAAGCCCCAGAACAAGTTGCCCCACGACAGCATAGCTCGAATGAGATAGCCGTGCATTAGGAAGGAGCGATGAATGGGAAGCAGGGCGTATGAGTGAGCCTTCTGAGCTGGTGTCTCCTGCATTGTGAAGCGCATCCAGAAATCTATGATGAGCAGATAGAAGAATCCTCCGTCGAGCCTGTGGTATGCGGCAGAGTAATCGCCTTTGAGACCGAAGCCCAACGTTACACCCAAGAAGAGCATTATGGCAGCATAATAGGCCACCATGAACCACATTAGGAACTTCATGAACTTGTTGCGCTCGAACATCGGATGGCGCTTATCCTTCAGTTCCTCCGTGCGTTCTATGAGGTGATATAGTTGGTATTTGTTCATAGAGTTTATAGGAAGATATTAAAGAGTGGCGAGGTAGCGCTCAGCCTCAATTGCTGCCTTTGCACCACTGCCTGCTGCAATCACAGCCTGACGGTAATGTGGGTCTGCTACATCTCCTGCTGCGAATACTCCTGGAACACCAGTACGTGGAGAATCTCCCTCTACGATAATGTAACCTGTTTCGTCGGTCTTTACCCACGGACGGAATATGTCGCTGTTGGGCTTGTGCCCAATGGCAAGGAAGAAACCATCTATGGAGATGTCGTAGCGACGTTCATCGACCTCGCCTTTGCGATATACCACATGAGCCCCTTCCAGCTTCTCGTTGCCAAAGAGTCCTTCTGTATTGTGTTCGAAGAGTACTTCTATCTTAGGGTTCTCGAGTACTCTATCCTGCATAATCTTCGATGCGCGCAGGAATGGTTTGCGAACGATGAGATAGACCTTAGCTGCAAGTCCGGCAAGATACGATGCTTCTTCGCAGGCTGTATCTCCGCCGCCTACAACAGCAACGGTCTTCTTACGATAGAAGAATCCATCGCAGGTGGCACAAGCACTTACGCCTCGTCCGTTGAATTCCTCTTCGTCCTTCAAACCAAGATACTTTGCTTTGGCACCTGTGGCAATGATTATGGTATCGGCTGTAACCTCTGTCTCATCATCGAACCACACATGATAAGGGGCTTTGCTTAGGTCAGTCTTTACGGCAACACCCTGATGCATTTGGCAACCGAAACGTTCTGCCTGACGACGTATTTCGTCCATCATGTCGAAGCCCTGCACTCCTTCGGGGTATCCAGGGAAGTTCTCAACCTCTGTTGTTTGTGTCAACTGTCCACCGGGCTGTATTCCTTCGTAAAGAACTGGATTGAGGTTTGCACGTCCGGCATATATTGCTGCCGTATATCCGGCAGGTCCTGCTCCAATAATCAAGCAACGTATGTGTTCCATCTTTTTAAATTAACAATTAAGAATTAATAATTAAAAATTAGCGGAGATCGATGATTTCCACTTTGGGATAACGCTTCTTTGGGAATGTGAAGTGCGAAACTTCGAATTTCTGTCCCGTTGCAAAGCGGTTGACCACAAGGCGCACCCATTGATTCTTACCCTGACGGATGGAGATGCGGACGGGGTTGTACTGATTATCAACCTCGAGAAACATCTCGCGAATCTCCTGCTTCGAGTTATCGGCTGTGAGGGTAATCTTATAGCCTGCTTTGCCGTTCGACATAGTTCCTTTTTTCATCTTGTAGTTGAATCCCTTTTTATATATATTAATGAATGCGTAGGGATTGATGGTCTGAAGCTCGACACCTGTTGGTTCTGTCATACTCACCTCTGTATCTCCTGTCTGTAGTGTCCATTGTGTTTTACCGTCGAACCAAGTTTGTACCTCTGGAGTCTTCATGTAGAACTTGCGTCCTTGAATGTCCATCGTACCGCTTGTGCTCCCTTGACTGGCTTTGCCCACAATAGTAGAGGCGGTGAACTGAATGTTCATTGCTCCGGCTTTGTTGATGCGCTGAGCCGTTGCATCCAGAACCTTGCGTGTTGCAGGGTCTTTGCTTGCTGCAAAAACATTCGGAAGAATGAGTGTTTGAGCAAATGAGAGTATGAGAAGGAATAATATTCTTTTCATATTAATGCAGATTGTTGAGGATTTCAAGTAACTGAACGTCGCCCATTACCAATACTTCGCGAGGTTTGCTGCCCTGTGCCGGTCCTACAATGCCTGCAGCTTCGAGCTGGTCCATGAGACGGCCTGCACGATTGAAACCGATTGCGAACTTGCGCTGAATCATACTTGTGCTTCCCTGCTGGGTTTGTACAACAAGTTTGGCAACCTCCTCGAACATTGGGTCGAGGTGATTCATATCTACATCGGCAGCTCCGCTTTCGTCTCCTTCCATAGGAACAGGAGGCAAGGGGAACGGACGGTTGTAACTCTGCTGGCATGCAATGAAGTTGGCAATGGCTTCTACTTCCGGAGTATCAACGAATGCACATTGTACGCGCACAGGCTCCATTCCTGCAAGGAACAGAAGATCGCCCTTGCCCACAAGCTGGTTAGCACCAGGACGGTCGAGAATGGTACGTGAATCGACCATAGCACTAACCTTAAACGCCATACGTGCAGGGAAGTTAGCTTTGATGGTACCTGTGATAATGTTCGTGGTAGGACGCTGTGTGGCGATAATCATGTGTATGCCGACGGCACGAGCCAACTGTGCGATGCGGGCGATAGGAAGTTCAATCTCCTTGCCTGCTGTCATGATGAGGTCGCCGAACTCGTCGATTATGACCACGATATATGGCATGAACTTGTGACCATTGTTCGGATTGAGGCGACGCTCCTTGAACTTCTCGTTGTATTCCTTAATGTTACGTGCACGGGCTTTCTTGAGCAAGTCGTATCGTGTATCCATCTCCACGCAGAGACTTTTCAGTGTCTGGATTACCTTGTTTACATCGGTGATGATGGGCTCTTCTGTTTCTTCGTTGCCCTCGACCTGTGCCAGAAAATGGTTCACAATGGGAGCATAGACGCTGAATTCCACCTTCTTAGGGTCAACCATCACGAGCTTAAGTTCTGCCGGATGCTTCTTGTAGAGCAGGGAAGTGATGATGGCGTTTAGTCCGACTGATTTACCCTGACCAGTGGCACCGGCTACGAGCAAGTGGGGCATCTTTGCAAGGTCCACCATGAATATTTCGTTGGTGATGGTCTTTCCCAAAGCCATTGGCAATTCATATTCTGTCTCTTGGAACTTGCGACTGTTGATGAGGCTTTCCATCGATACTATCTGCGGCTTGGCGTTAGGAACCTCGATGCCCACAGTACCTTTGCCGGGTATGGGGGCGATAATACGTATGCCCTTTGCCGACAATGAGAGAGCGATATCATCCTCAAGGTTTCGGATAGTGGCGATGCGAATACCAGGGGCGGGTGTTACTTCGTAGAGAGTAACGGTCGGACCAACTGTTGCCTTGATGTTACTGATTTCCACCTTAAAGTTATGCAGTACGCGCAGAATCTGGTCTTTGTTTTGTTTCAACTCCTCCATATCAACGCTGGGAGCGTTGTTGTCGTACCTCTTCAAGAGATCTATAGTGGGGTACTTATAATGACTGAGGTCTAGCTTCGGGTCGTAAGGTTCCAAAGCACCAGTCTCGTCAAGGTCTGCTTCTTCTTCCTCTATGCCTTCGTGTATCTCCATCTTTAGGTCTTCGGCTTTAGAAGTTGCTGGTTTCTCGGGACCTGTTACTTCGAATGGAACATCACCTCCCGTTGTAGGTTGTACATCTTCAGCAGGCATATCTGTGAAGGTTACCGTTGTGGCAGTCTTTGCTATTCTTTTTTCGTCCACTTCGTCGAGGTCTATTACACGCGAACGTGTATTTTCGTCCTGATGGTAGTCTCCTTCATCCTGTGACAGGTCTGTTTCACCATCCTTGTCATAATCCGATGTCGAGCGTTCAGCACGACGCCGTGCAGCCTCAAGCGTACGACGTATGATGTTTACGGTCTCGCCTGTGAGGTAAAGAACGTATGCCACAGCCGTCACTATCAGTCCTATCATCACACCGGCAGTACCAATGTTTTGCTTTAGATACTCGAGGGCAGTCTGTCCGTGCCCTCCACCGATGTTGATGTACGAGTTCTCGAATAAGTATGTCTGCAACAGAGCTCCGGCTATTGACAACCATACCATCAGCAGAGCACAATTGATGAACCACTTCCACAACCTTATATGACCTATTGCTAAGAGACGCAGTGTTGTGACTATCATCAATATGGGAATCAATATCGACGCCAGGCCGAAGGTGGTGTCCATTATATTCTTGGAAAGTCCTACACCAAATCGTCCGAGCCAGTTGTGGGCATGCTCCCCATCGGCGAGGTTCTGGTCGTAATGTCCTGTGAATATGTATGATGTGAAGGCAATGAGCAGGAGTATTGAGAAAAATGCCAGCAGTCCTCCTACAATCCATTTCGTCAGTTCGAGTTTGCTGACCGGTTCTTCCATTT
Source organism: uncultured Bacteroidales bacterium (assembly GCA_902781515.1). Lineage (GTDB taxonomy): Bacteria > Bacteroidota > Bacteroidia > Bacteroidales > Bacteroidaceae > Physcousia. Next base: position 63,149 of record CACZJU010000007.1, read on the forward strand.
CTCCATTATCGGTCATCACTTTCCTGCGTCCCTTTACAGTCTTCTTAGTTATCTTCGGTGTCGTGTCTTTTGCCATATCGCGCGTGTATATGTATATTATATATATGTATGTATAAACAGCCCACAAAGATACATAAAAAATTGCGATATGTAATAAAACGATGCGGCATTTTAGAGAGAATTTTGTATATTTGCACGGATTATTGAGTTATGCAGACATAATGATGACTGAGCAAAGGCGCATATTGATGGATAAGTTCGACAAGCAACAGCTTGCCTCTTTACCGCGAGCTGTGTTTACAGGACGTATTATCGTCATTGACACAGAGCGTGAGGCAGAGAAGGCTGTGGCTTATCTTATGCGACAACCTCTGTTGGGCTTCGACACTGAAACTCGCCCCACATTCAGGCCCGGTCCTATGCACCCTGTAGCCCTTTTGCAGGTTTCTACGCTCGATACGTGCTTTCTCTTTCGCCTCAATATCATCGATATACCTGACTGCCTTGTACAGTTGCTTGGAGAAAACGATATAACGAAGGTTGCCTTATCGTGGAGCGATGACAGAGGGCAGCTTATGCGACGTCGTGCTTTCAAGATGGGGCAGTTCGTGGAGTTGCAAACATACGTGCGACAGTTCGGAATCGAGGATATGAGCCTGCAGAAACTATATGCCAATATCTTTGGCGAGAAAATATCCAAGACGCAACAGCTTACCAATTGGGAGGCCGAAACCCTTACAGCAGCACAGAAAACGTATGCTGCTACTGATGCTTGGGCCTGTCTGCGCCTTTACAAGGAATTGGAGCGCTTGCGCGAAACAAATAATTGGGAATTAAAAAGATATGTTGAACCTATATCTGAATAAAGGAAAGGACGAAAGCCTGCGACGTTTTCATCCGTGGGTGTTCTCTGGCGCTGTGAACCACATAGACGGACAACCCTCGGAGGGTGACCTCGTGAGAGTGCTGACACATCAGGGCGAGTTCGTTGCCGTCGGACATTGGCAGATTGGAAGCATAGCTGTGCGAGTGTTGTCGTTTGAGAATGAACCAATAGACCATAAGTTCTGGGTAAATAAGCTCGCTACTGCTTACGATGTTAGACGAACTATCGGAGTGGCTGGAACAAATGAGAACACTACCTATCGTCTCGTTCATGGTGAAGGTGATAATCTGCCTGGATTGGTAATAGATATGTATGGACGGACTGCGGTAATGCAGGCCCACAGTGTTGGAATGCACGTTTGCAGGAAGGATATTGCCAAAGCCCTTCAAGAGGTTCTTGGTGATGCTCTTGAAAACGTCTATTATAAGAGTGAGACAACTCTTCCGTTTAAGGCCGATTTGCATCAGGAGAATGGTTTCATTGTCGGCAATTCTTTAGACGATATTGCTGTAGAAAATGGACTTAAATTCCATATCGATTGGCTTAAAGGTCAGAAGACAGGATTCTTTGTAGACCAGCGAGATAACCGTAGTTTGGTGGAGCAATACTCTAAAGACCGTAACGTACTTAATATGTTCTGCTATACTGGTGGTTTTAGCGTCTATGCGATGAGAGGCGGGGCACGTCTTGTACACTCCGTTGACAGCAGTCAGAAGGCCGTAGATCTTGTTAATCAGAACATCGAACTTAACTTCCCATCCGACTCTCGTCACAAGGCTTTCGCCGAAGACGCTTTTAAGTATCTTGAGCAGATGACAGAGTCCTATGACCTCGTTATACTTGACCCTCCAGCCTTTGCAAAGCATCGTGATGCAGTTCGTCACGCTATAAAAGGTTACACGAAACTCAATGCCCGTGCTATGGAGAAAATGCCCAAGGGAAGTATTCTCTTTACATTCTCCTGCTCGCAGGCTATTTCTAAGGACCAGTTCCGCATGGCTGTGTTCACGGCTGCCACGCTGGCGAATCGTAAGGTCCGTATTCTTCACCAGCTTCATCAACCGGCTGACCACCCCATAAATATCTATCATCCGGAAGGTGAATATCTAAAGGGTCTTGTACTTTATATTGAATAACCAAAAACATAATACTATGAATATCAAAATTCGTCTTGCAATTCTATTCTTCTTCGAGTTTGCAGTATGGGGAGCCTACCTTATCTCCATGGGACTCTATCTTGGAAGTGAAGGGCTGGGTTCCAATATTGGTTGGTTCTATAGCGTTCAGGGTTTCGTATCACTCTGTATGCCTGCACTTATGGGCATTGTAGCCGACAAGTGGATTCAAGCACAGCGCTTGTTGAGTCTTTGTCACGCTTTGGCAGGTTTGTTCATGATTGGAGCATGTTTCTATGGTTTGTCTGCTGCCGGACACGTGGATTTCGGCATTCTGTTCAGCCTTTACACCATGAGTGTCGCCTTCTTTATGCCGACAATTGCCCTTACGAACTCTGTAGCATACAATGCTTTGGATAAGGAAGGACTTGATACCGTGAAGGCATTCCCTCCAATTCGTGTATGGGGAACTATCGGTTTCATAGCTTCCATGTGGGCTGTGAATCTGCTGGGCTTCAAGTCAACTTCCTACCAGTTTGCATTGTCGGGAGGCCTGAGCTTGCTGATGGCTTTCTATTCGCTGACTATGCCTGCTTGTCCGACGAACAAAGGCGGCGAGAAGAAGTCGCTTGTCGAAGCCCTTGGACTGCGCGCCTTTGCGCTCTTCAAGAACTATCGCATGGCTGTATTCTTCATATTCTCAATGCTCTTGGGCTCTTGTCTGCAAATCACCAATGGTTATGCCACACTCTATCTCGAAGCATGGGGAGCATTGCCTCAGTATGCTGACTCGCTGATGGTGAAGTACAGCGTCATAATTACCTCCATTTCGCAGATGAGCGAGACTCTTTGCATACTGCTCATTCCCTTCTGTCTCAGTCGTTTCGGCATCAAGAAGGTAATGCTTATGTCTATGTTCGCATGGGTCTTCCGCTTCGGATTCTTCGCTATCGGTAATCCTGGTCCTGGATTTGTTTTCATCATTCTTTCGATGATTGTTTACGGTGTTGCATTTGATTTCTTCAATATCTCAGGCTCGCTGTTTGTAGATAAGGAGACAGACCTCAGCATTCGTAACTCTGCTCAAGGCCTGTTCATGATGATGACGAACGGCTTTGGTGCTACTGTCGGAATGCTTAGCGCCCAGATGGTTGTCAACAACTATGTATTTAATCTTCCTGAAGGGAGCGATGTACTTCCTGGTTGGGAGACATGTTGGTACATATTTGCTGGTTACGCATTTGTGGTTGCTGTGCTCTTTGCAATACTTTTCCGGTATAAGCACGTTCCCACAAAATAATCTTTAGTTTTATGAAAGAAGAACGCTTCTTTTACCAACCAGACATTAATGTGGGTGAACTTACTAAAGAGGACACCCAACATGCCGTGCGTGTCCTTCGTATGAGGGAGGGCGACGAAATGTGGCTCATGGACGGAAAGGGAACGTTTTATCGTGCTGAGATTATTGCTGCTTCGAACCATCGTTGTGCATATCGCATTGTAGAACGAATGCCGCAGGAACCTGCTTGGCAAGGTCATCTCCATCTTGCGATGGCTCCAACTAAGCTGAACGACCGCACGGAGTGGTTCGCAGAGAAAGCCACAGAGATAGGTTTCGACGAACTGTCATTCCTCGATTGCCAGTACTCAGAGCGTCATTCTCTTAAGGTTGAACGTATCGATAAGATTGTCATATCTGCAATGAAACAGAGCCGTAAGGCTTGGAAACCAAAGGTTAACGAGATGCAGGACTTCAGTCAATTCGTGCATAGCCCTTTCAATGGCGACAGATTCATTTGTCACTGTTACGAGGGCGAAAAGGAGAATCTATTCGATGTTCTTACTCCTGGCAACGATGCGCTTGTGATGATAGGACCGGAAGGCGATTTCTCTATCGACGAAGTTCGTTTGGCTGAGGAGAATGGATTCAAGGCCGTAACGCTTGGCAAAAGTCGTTTGCGCACTGAGACTGCTGCTCTTGTGGCTGTTCATCTTATGCATATTAAAAATACAATATAAGGTTTTACTTCAAACATTAGTAATGTATGAGGAGATACATTATTATTGCTTCGGTGGTCGCATTATTAATGCTTAGCGGCATCGTTGCATACCTGATGCTTAAGCGTAGTAGCGATGGTGTTGCTTCGTCGCTTCCCAAGGATATTACAATGGTTGCGCGCGTCGATTTCCAATCGCTTGCTGTTCACTACGGATTGAGTGGAGACCATGCTAGTAGCATTATGCATAAACTGCTCTGGTATAGCGACGACGATATCGATGGCATCGATTACCTCAGCAACTCCTATGCTTTTGCTTCGCAGGGATACTTTGGTGCTGTGGTTCCTCTGAAGGATTCCAAACGCTTCAAGCAATTTGTCGAGCAAGCACGCTCGTGCCGTTTTGAGCAGCAGCGAGGCCTGTCGTGGGCAGTCGTTGACTTCAATGTCCTGCTGGCAGTATCGGATGACAGAGCCATGATGATGGGACCTGCCGTAGGTTCTGAACTTGATGAACTCCGCAATACTATCGCGGCTTGTTTGAAACAGAGCGAAGAGGAGAGTGGAATGCATAGCGAATTGTTCGGTATGCTTGCAGCCCGTAATGAACCTATAACTTTGGCTACCACCTATGATGCTTTGCCTGCTCAGTTGCAACCGGAAAGATTAGGACAATACGTTAATTTCTCGTCGCTTTATGCTACTGCAGGTCTGACTGCGATGAAGGACAGAGCCAGCCTTTCGATAGAATTCTCGTCGACGGACGATAAGATGAACAGAATGCTTGACAAGTTTGATGAAGCTTTGCAGCCAATAAACGGAAACCTGTTACAAACAGCACCTTCAAACCCAGCATTACACGTTGAGATGGGATTAAACGGTGAACATTTCCTTAATGCTCTGCGTAGTATCCCACACATGCGTACAAAGCTTTTGTTTGCTAATGCCTTGCTTGATTTGGACATGATAATTAAGAGCATCGATGGTGATGTTGCCTTTTCGATATCAGACAAGTGGGTAGTGCAGACAGAAATGCATTCAATGAAATTCTTGGATAACGTGTCGGGGTGGAACGATGATATCACGCGCACCGCAGGAATACGTTTCGATATTTCTGCTGATAAATCTCATGGTTCAGTCTTGTATAAGGACGACCGTTTTTATTATGGTGTTAGAGGCAATAGGTTGGTGTGCTCGCCTAACGAACAACTATCGCATGCTGATGCGCATAACGATGTCAAGTATGACTTCAATACAGACCTTTCACAGTATTCTCTATTTGCAACTGTAGAAGCTTATAATTCATTCATTGATGAATACTTACCAAAGGCAGAGCGTGTAAACATTGCTGCAAAGGACATCAGACATTGGAGTATAGATTTGATAGTTCGCGATGGGGCAACTTTACTTGACATTTTTTAGCCCTGACTATTGGGAATGTCATTTTTTTGCACTACCTTTGTGGCAATTTTAAAAAGCAAAGGTGCCGATGACACTGGAAATCTTTAATTATCTGATATGGGGCATGACAATAATGGCCGTTGTGGTCTTTGTCAGCCTCTATTTTGTTAATGCAGGTTACGGCCAGTTCCGCACCAAACAATGGGGCTGGAGCCTAAACAACAAAATAGCATGGGTGCTGATGGAAGCACCCGTATTTATTGTAATGCTGAGTATATGGCTCAAGGCAGATGCAAAATGGCACGTGCCCGAACTTATATTGTTCTGTATGTTCCAACTGCATTATTTCCAGCGCAGTTTCATATTCCCATTCCTGATTACAGGTAAGAGTCGTATGCCCATTGCAATTATGCTGATGGGCATTATATTCAATGTGATTAACGGTGTGATGCAGGGTGGAGGTCTCTTCTGGTACTCGAATCCTGATTTTGCATTGGGTGCCTCGTATCTGACGCATTGGAACTTCGTAATTGGTGCCATTCTCTTTGTTGCAGGACTCCTCATTAATTGGCATAGTGACTATGTTATCCGTCATCTGCGCAAACCAGGTGATACCAATCACTATTTGCCTCAGCGCGGAATGTACAAGTATGTAACCTCTGCCAACTATCTTGGTGAGTTGATGGAGTGGGTCGGATTCGCTATAGCATGTAATACATTGGTGGCATGGGTATTCCCGATATGGACGGCTGCAAACCTTGTACCACGAGCTCATGCAATACATAAGCGCTATCGTCAGGAATTCGGAGATGATGCTGTTGGTAAACGCAAACGTGTAATACCCTTCTTATATTAAGAGGTATGGAAAATAAGATATTCGAAGAAGCACATATAGGTCCGCTAACACTTCGCAATAGAACCATTCGTAGTGCGGCATTCGAGAGTATGTGTCCTGGACATGTGCCTTCGCAGATGCTATATGATTATCACACCAGTGTGGCTCGTGGAGGAGTGGGCATGACCACTGTTGCCTATGCTGCTGTTGTGGAGAGCGGTCTTAGCTTCGATCGTCAGCTTGTTATGAAACCTGAGATAATCCCAGGCTTGCGTAACCTTACAGATGGCATTCATCGTGAGGGCGCAGCTGCCGGTATTCAATTGGGACACTGCGGCAACATGAGTCACAAAGCAATTTGCGGATGTATTCCTGTTGGAGCATCGAACGGATTTAATTTGTATAGTCCTACAATTGTGCGCGGCTTGCGCAAGGATGAGTTGCCAGGTATCGCTAAGAAATTCGGCGAGGCTGTCAATCTGGCTCGCGAAGCTGGTTTCGACGAGGTAGAGATACATTGCGGACATGGTTATCTCATCGACCAGTTCCTCAATCCTTACTTCAATCATCGTAGTGACGAATTTGGCGGCTCTTTAGAGAATCGCATGCGTTTTATGACGATGTGTATGGAGGAGGTGATGAAGGCGGCAAAAGATGATATAGCCGTAGTGTGCAAGATGAATATGCGTGACGGACTTAAGAATGGCGTATCACTCGAGGAACATAGTATCCCTGTTGCAAAGCGACTTCAGGAACTTGGAGCACATGCTATCGTCCTAAGCGGCGGTTTGGTAAGTGCCACACCAATGTATGTGATGCGTGGTGAACTGCCTTTGCAAACGATGACGCATTATATGGACAAGTGGTGGCTGAAATATGGTATCCGTTGTAGCAAACCATTTGTCAGGAATATACTTACAAAACCCTTCCACTACGAGGAAGCATTTTTCCTTGAAGATGCACTGAAATTCCGTAAGGCAATGCCCGATATGAAGTTCATATATGTTGGAGGCTTGGTTGCTGGCGATAAGATAAACGAGGTTTTGGGATATGGGTTCGAGGCTGTACAGATGGCTCGTAGCCTGTTGAACGAAACGGATTTCGTGAATCGCCTCAAGGAAAATCCTCATCATCGTTGTGGATGCAAGCATAGTAACTATTGCATAGGGCGAATGTACACAGAGGAGATGGTTTGTCATCAGCACTTAAACGAACCATTGCCAAAGGATTTACAACGTGAGATAGATAGAATAGAAAAGGAACAGAATATATGAAAGTCGCAATTATAACAGGTGCCGATAGTGGTATGGGCTATGAGGAAACTAAGGCTGTAGCCGAGAAAGGTTTCCACACCATTATGGCATGCTATTGCCCTAAGTTGGCTGCTCCCAAGTGTGAGAAACTGATTGCCGAGACTGGTAATAAGAATATTGAAGTCATCGGCATCGATTTGGCAAATCTTTCAAGCGTAAGGCATTTTGCCGATGAGATTAAGAGTCGTTTCGAACACGTCGATTTGCTTATGAATAATGCCGGTACAATAGAGACCGGACGTCATATTACCGTAGATGGTCTTGAACGTACAGTAAGCGTCAACTACGTAGGTCCATATTTGTTAACTCGCCTGCTTCTCCCTCTGATGGGAAAAGGAAGTCGCATTGTGAACATGGCCTCGTTGGTATATTGGATGGGACATCTGGATTTCCCCGACTTCTTCTATAAGGGATGCAAGGGTAGTTTCTGGCGCATTCCCACTTATAATAACACGAAGTTGGCAATCACATTGTTTACCTTTGACCTTGCACGTAGAGTAAAGGATAAAGGTATTACGGTAAATGCAGCAGACCCTGGTGTAGTGTCAACGAATATCATCCGTATGCAGATGTTCTTCGACCCGATAACGGATTTGATATTCCGTCCTATTATTAGAACACCCAGACAGGGTGCCGATACAGCCATACATCTTATGCTTGATGAAGACAAAGCAGAACAGACAGGAACGTTCAACCTTTCTAATCGTATCAAGGAACTTGGCGACAAGTATCAGCACCATAAGAAGATGGATGAGTTGTGGGAGCACACTGAGGAAATAGTAAAGGATTATTTATATTAAAAAGATAAGCCGATGGAGCCGTTGAAGCACGAGTGTGGCGTGGCGATGATACGCCTTAAGAAGCCTCTTGAGTACTATCAACAAAAGTATGGCACGTGGATGTACGGCCTAAACAAACTCTACCTGCTGATGGAGAAACAGCACAATCGCGGGCAAGAGGGTGCAGGTTTGGCATGTGTCAAAATGGAAGCAGAGCCGGGAAGCGAGTATATGTTCCGCGAAAGGGCTATGGGAAGTGGAGCGATTGGTGAAATCTTCGCTGCTGTTCACAATCAGTATCGCGATGTATCGCCTGACCTTTTGGCTGATGCAACATACGCTAAGCAGAATCTTCCTTTCGCAGGAGAAATATATATGGGGCACCTTCGGTATTCAACTACTGGAAAGCGTGCCCTTTCTTTTGTTCATCCGTTTATGCGTCGCAATAACTGGAGGGCAAAGAATCTCTGTCTTTGTGGAAACTTCAACCTGACGAATGTGGATGAAATCTTCGAGAATATCTCTGCATTCGGTCAACATCCAAGAACATATAGCGATACGTTCATCATGCTTGAACAGGTGGGTCACCGTCTGGACCGCGAGAGCGAACGTCTTTTTAATATCGCGTTAGAGAAGGATTTGCATGGGAAGGACATTACCCGATTCATAGAAGAGAACATCGATATGCGTAATGTCTTGAGTACATCTGCTCCGCTGTGGGATGGTGGTTTCGTAATCTGTGGAATGACAGGTAGTGGCGAGATGTTCTCAATTCGCGACCCATGGGGAATACGTCCCGCATTCTGGTACGAGGATGATGAGGTCCTTGTATTGGCAAGCGAACGTCCTGTACTGCAAACAGCCTTCGACCTTGAGGCTGAACAGATTAAGGAACTCGAACCCGGACAGGCTATCGTGATGCGAGCTTCCGGTGAGGTCAGCCTCTCACAGATACTTCCACCACAGAAGAAACGTGCATGCTCTTTCGAAAGAATATACTTTAGTCGAGGTTCCGACCTTGATATATATGAGGAGCGAAAGAACCTTGGTGAGCAGCTTACGGAACGCATAACAGATGCTATAGACGGTGATGTTGCACACACAGTATTCTCGTTCATTCCCAATACAGCCGAGGTGGCATATTATGGAATGGTTAGAGGATTCAACAAGCAACTTAATCGCCATAAGGTGCAGAAGTTGCTGGAGTTATCCCGTGACCATCAGCCCACAGAGGATGAAGTGAAGGGGATTGTCGGCATGTACATACGTTCGGAGAAGATTGCGTGGAAGGACATTAAGCTTAGAACCTTCATAACAGAGGGTAATGAGCGCAATGATCTTGCGGCTCATGTCTATGACATAACGTATGGTTCGCTTGTGCCATACGAGGACAATCTTGTAGTCATTGACGATAGTATCGTACGAGGAACGACGCTCAAGGAAAGCATCATACGCATTCTTGACCGTTTGCATCCGAAGAAGATTGTGCTGGTTAGCTCGTCGCCACAAGTGCGCTATCCCGACTATTACGGTATTGATATGGCACGTATGGAGGAGTTCATAGCCTTCCGTGCTGCTATAGAACTGCTGATAGAGCGTGGAGATTGGGCTCGCATCGATGATGTCTATCGTTGTTGTGTCGGACAGAAATCATTGCCGAAGGAGCAGATGGTGAACTATGTAAAGGAGATATATGAGCCATTCACCGATGAGGATATAAGCCGTAAGATGGTGGAGATGCTTCGTCCAGAAGGTATCAATACTCCCATAGAAATAGTATATCAGAGTCTTGAGGGCCTGCATAAGGCATGTCCAAACCATGCGGGTGACTGGTACTTTAGTGGTGACTATCCAACACCTGGCGGCCTAAGACTGCTGAACAAAGCATTTATTGATTATTACGAAAACGTCTATAATAAAAGGGTATAATATGATGAAGAAGGTAACACTGCGCTTAGATGACGGCACCGAGTTCCACGGACAATCGTTCGGATACGAAAGTCCTGTGGCAGGCGAGGTAGTATTCAATACGGCCATGATGGGCTATCCTGAGAGCCTGACCGACCCGTCGTATGCGGGACAGTTGATGGTACTTACCTATCCTTTAGTCGGTAACTATGGCGTTCCAGCCTTTACCATTGAGGACAACGGCCTATCGACATTCATGGAGAGTCACCGTATTCATGCAAGGGCAATCATAGTAAGTGACTATAGTGAAGAATATTCGCATTGGAACGCAAAGGAAAGCCTTTCCGAATGGTTGAAGCGTGAGAAAGTGCCTGGAATAACGGGGATTGATACGCGCGAACTTACAAAGGTGTTGCGTGAACACGGCGTTATGATGGGCAAAATCCTGTTCGATGACATGCCTGACGTAGTGCCAGAAGCAGACTATGAAGGTGTGAATTTCGTGGCACAGGTTAGCTGTAAGGAGGTTATTACCTATAAGGCAAGCCAGAAGGATGCTAAGCGTGTGGTGCTGGTGGACTGTGGTGTGAAGGAGAACATCATACGCTGTCTGCTGCGTCGTGGTGTGGAAGTGGTGCGAGTGCCTTGGGATTACGACTTCAACGATATGGAGTTCGACGGTCTTTTCCTAGCCAATGGTCCTGGAGACCCTGACACTTGCGAGGCTGCAGTCGAGAATATCCGTAAGTTCCTTGCTAACCCTGTCGTTCGTCCCTGCATGGGTATATGCATGGGAAACCAGTTGTTGGGCAAAGCAGCCGGAGCCCATATATATAAATTGAAGTATGGTCACCGAAGCCACAACCAGCCTGTACGCCTCATAGGTACTAACCGTTGCTTCATAACGAGCCAGAATCACGGCTATGCAGTCGATGCCTCAACCCTTGGAGCCGAATGGGAACCGCTGTTCGAGAATATGAACGACGGGTCTAATGAAGGCATACGTCACAAGAAGAATCCCTGGTTCTCGGCCCAGTTCCACCCAGAGGCTTCATCGGGACCGATAGATACTGAGTTCCTGTTTGATGTATTCGTTAAGTGCTTACAGGGCGAGGCTCCGACCTTCGACGATGTGAAGGTAACCCACCAAGTCGGTGAGATTAAGAAGGTATTGCTATTAGGTTCGGGTGCGCTGAAGATAGGCGAAGCAGGTGAGTTTGACTACTCGGGTTCGCAGGCATTGAAGGCACTTCGTGAGGAAGGCATCGAGACGGTGCTGATTAATCCCAACATCGCTACGGTGCAGACATCAGAAGGTGTCGCCGACCACATTTACTTCCTTCCCGTCACACCCGACTTTGTTGAGCGTGTCATAGAGAAGGAGCGTCCACAGGGAATATTACTGGCCTTCGGTGGTCAGACCGCATTGAATTGCGGCGTAGCCCTGTATAAGAGCGGTGTGCTTGAGCGTTACGGTGTGCAGGTATTGGGTACACCTGTGCAGGCCATCATCGATACGGAAGACCGTGAACTCTTCGTAGAGAAGCTCGATGAGATAGGAGTAAAGACCATTAAGAGTCAGGCCTGTGAGGACATAGCCTCTGCACGTGAGGCCGCCAAGCAACTGGGCTATCCCGTCATCATCCGTGCGGCTTATGCGCTGGGCGGCTTGGGTTCAGGCTTCTGCGATAACGAGGAAGAATTGAATCGTCTGGCCGAGAAGGCCTTCTCGTTCTCACCTCAGGTGCTTGTGGAGAAGAGCTTGAAGGGTTGGAAGGAGATAGAATACGAGGTAGTGCGTGACCGTTACGACAATTGCATTACGGTCTGCAACATGGAAAACTTTGACCCTCTGGGCATACACACTGGAGAATCAATCGTCATCGCCCCGTCGCAGACACTCACAAACAGCGAGTATCACAAGCTGCGTGCACTAAGCATACAGATTGTACGCCATATCGGTATCGTCGGAGAGTGCAACGTTCAGTACGCCTTCGACCCGGAGAGCGAGGACTATCGCGTTATCGAAGTGAACGCACGCCTTAGCCGTTCGTCGGCTCTCGCCAGCAAGGCAACGGGTTATCCCCTGGCCTTTGTGGCAGCAAAGCTTGGACTTGGCTACGGCCTATTCGACCTGAATAACTCGGTAACGAAGGATACTACAGCCTTCTTCGAACCGGCCCTCGACTACGTAGTATGTAAGATACCCCGTTGGGACCTCGGTAAGTTCCGCGGCGTAGACCGTGAGCTTGGCTCGTCAATGAAGTCAGTTGGCGAGGTCATGGCTATTGGACGTACCTTCGAAGAGGCTATACAGAAGGGTATACGAATGATAGGGCAGGGGATGCATGGCTTCGTAGAGAATAAGGAGCTAGAGATAGCGAATATCGACGCTGCCCTTAGGGAACCGACGGACAAACGTATACTCATCATTGCCAAAGCCATGCGGCAAGGCTATAGCATAGACCAGATACATGAGCTGACAAAGATAGATAAGTGGTTCCTGCAGAAGCTTAAGCATATACGTGCCATCGACGATGACTTGCATCGTTGTGCCGGGCTGGATGAGCTGCCAACATCATTGCTTCGCACCGCCAAGGTCTATGGCTTTACGGACTTCCAGATAGCACGTGCCGTGGGCATGGAGGATAAGATGGAGATGGAAGAGGCAGTGAATAAGGTGCGTCAGTTCCGTAAGGACAGGGGCATACTTCCTGTAGTGAAGCAGATTGATACCCTGGCGGCTGAGTACCCCGCCCATACTAACTATCTGTACCTGACCTATAACGGTGTGGGACATGACATCGACTATGAGGGCGACGGACGCAGTATTGTTGTGCTTGGAAGCGGTGCGTATCGCATAGGCTCATCGGTAGAGTTCGACTGGTGCGGTGTACAGGCTCTGAACACGATACGTCAGGAGGGTTACCGCAGCATCATGATAAATTACAACCCCGAGACCGTATCGACGGACTACGATATGTGCGACCGTCTGTACTTCGACGAGTTGACTTACGAGCGTGTGCTCGATATCGTGGACCTTGAGACTCCTAAGGGCGTGGTGGTATCGACCGGCGGTCAGATTCCCAACAACCTGGCCATGAAGCTCGATGCCCAGAAGGTTCCCATCCTGGGCACACAGGCTAAGTACATAGACAATGCGGAAGACCGCGAGAAGTTCTCGGCCATGCTGGGCCGCATCGGTGTGGATCAGCCGGAATGGAGTGCGCTTACGACGATGAAGGATGTGAACAAGTTCATCGAAAAGGTAGGCTTCCCCGTGCTGGTGCGCCCGTCTTACGTGCTCTCCGGTGCAGCGATGAACGTCTGCTCCAACCAGGAAGAGCTGGAAAGGTTCCTGATGTTGGCGGCTAACGTCTCGAAGAAGCACCCCGTGGTGATATCGAAGTTCATGCAGAACACCAAGGAGGTGGAGATGGATGCCGTAGCGCGTGACGGTGAAATCATTGCGTATGCAATCTCCGAGCATATAGAGTTCGCGGGCGTTCATTCGGGCGATGCCACGATACAGTTCCCGGCTCAGAAGCTATACGTCGAGACTGTGCGCCGTATCAAGAAGATTTCGGCCCGCATAGCTCAGGAGCTTCACATCTCAGGTCCCTTCAATATCCAGTATCTTGCCAGGGACAATGAGATTAAGGTCATAGAGTGTAACCTGCGAGCCTCGCGTTCGTTCCCGTTCGTGTCGAAGGTGTTGAAGGTGAATCTCATACAGCTTGCCACGAAGGTGATGCTTGGCTTGCCCGTTGAGAAGCTGGCGAAGAGTTTCTTCGACTTCGACTATGTGGGCATAAAGGCCAGCCAGTTCTCGTTCAACCGCCTGCAGAAGGCCGACCCAGTCCTAGGTGTTGACATGAGCAGCACGGGCGAGGTGGGCTGCTTAGGTGATGACACTAACTGCGCATTGATGAAGGCTATGCTATCGGTAGGTCATAGGATTCCGAAGAAGAGCATACTATTGTCGACGGGTGGAGCCAAGGAGAAGGCCGCCATGCTGGATGCGGCAAGGATGCTTCACGAGCATGGGTATGAGCTGTATGCCACGGGCGGTACGAGCCGTTACCTTACGGACCAGGGCATACCTAACACGTTGGTTCACTGGCCGAGCGATGCGGAGAAGAAGCCTCAGGCTATCGAGCTTCTGCACGAGAAGAAGATAGACATGGTGGTGAACATCCCGAAGGATCTGACGGCAGGCGAGTTGACTAACGGTTACATCATTCGCCGCACAGCGGTTGACCTGAATATTCCTTTGCTCACAAACAGTAGGCTTGCTGCGGCCTTCATCCATGCCTTCTGCACGATGAAGCCAGAGGAGCTGGCGATAAAGTCGTGGGAAGAATACAAGTGATGGTTAAGGGTGAAGGGTTAAGGATTAACGGTTGATGGTTAACGGTTAAGGATTTAAAGATAAAAGATTATGGATATGAGTTTTCAGATAGTGTTTGTTGCGGTGCTGCTGATACTAATGTTGGTGGCACTGATGCGCGAATGTTTGCGTCCGGGTCTCATATTGTTCACGGCGGTGGTGCTGTTGCTTTGCGCCGGCATCATTACACCGGAGGAAGCGCTGAAGGGCTTCTCCAACAAGGGTATGATTACGGTGGCGTTGTTGTATCTCGTGAGCGAAGGCGTCAGGAAGAGCGGGATTTTGGAGCGCATCGTCTATAGGATGCTGCCGACAAAGAACGTGAGTGTGACGCGAGCCAACCTGCGTTTCTACCCCGTGGTCTCGGCCATATCGGCGTTTTTCAATAACACTCCGGTGGTGGTGATATTCGCTCCGATGATTAAGAACTGGGCGAGGAAGATGCATCTGCCGCCGACTAAGTTCCTGATTCCGCTGAGTTACGCCACTGTCATCGGTGGTATCTGTACGCTTATCGGTACGACTACGAACCTTGTGCTCCACGGTATGCTGCTGCAAGAGCATAAGGATGAGGTGAAAGCCCTTGCGGAAGGAGGGGGCGAAGGTATCTTGCTTCGCTTCGGAATCGACGGGATGCACATGTTCGAGCTTAGTAAGGTGGGCGTCATAATCGCCTTGGTCGGCCTGATATATCTTATATTCTTCTCGCAGTATCTCCTACCGAAGTCGCGCAAGGCAGAAGAGGAGGCTGAGGAGTTGGACCTTGCACCTGGGATGGTGAGGCATGAGGTGATGCTGGGCAATAGGTTCCCGGGTTTGGGCAAGACGCTCCACGAGTTCGACTTCTATCGTCGCTACGGTGCCCATGTGAGGGCTATAAGCCGTGGTGGCGAGATTCAGGAGGGTGACTTCATGAACATGCGGATGACGCACGACGATACGCTTATCGTTGACGCGCCAGAGGACTTCCGTCAGACGTGGAAGGATAGTAAGGTGTTCTGGATGATTAATAGGTTGGGCGACATCGAACCCCCTATGGGTACGAAGAAAAGGTTCTTTGCTTTGGCGCTGCTCATTCTGATGATTATCGGTGCAACGGTAGGCGAACTGCCGATAGTGAAGGATAATTTCACGTTCATCAAGCTGGACATGTTCTTCTTTGCCTGCGTCACTACCATCATAATGGCCTGGACTCACATGTTCAGCGTCAAGAAGTACACGAAGTATCTCTCTTGGGATGTGCTCATAACCATAGCGTGTGCGTTCGCCATCTCTACGGCGATGACGCGCTCAGGCTTTGCCGATTTCGTGGGCGGGTATATAATCTCGCTGACCGACAGCGTGCAGGGTAGCCGGTGGTCCATCTATATCATTCTGGCCGCATTGTTCCTGATTACGAACATCTTCACCGAGCTCATCACGAACAATGCCGCAGCGGCTCTGGCCTTTCCCCTTGCACTTTCGGTGGCCGAGAACCTGGGCGTGAACCCCATGCCCTTCGTGGTTTGCGTCTGCTTCGCCGCATCGTCGGCCTTCAGCACCCCTATCGGTTACCAGACAAACCTAATAGTGCAGGGCGTCGGAGGTTACAAGTTCACGGACTTTGTGAAGGTGGGTTTGCCCATGAACATTATAGTGTTTGTGCTCTCCGTCTTCCTAATCCCGCTGGTTTACGGTCTATAGTTTCGGAAGGTAACGTTACTACCTTCAGGCCTTAACATAGGTATGTTGACCCCCTCAACATACCTATGTTGGTATATGCAACGTAGTAATGTTGAAAAAGCAACATTAGTAACCTTGAGGCGTTAACATTAGTAACCTTGAGGCGTTAACATTAGTAACCTTGAGGCGTTAACATTAGTAACCTTGATTTGATAAGGTTATTTGTTGTTGACCCCAAAGCCGAAGAGAGCGAAGTCGGCACGAAGGGGGTCGGAGGGGAAAACTTCAGATATTTTGGCGGTGAGCCTTCGGGCTGTGCTCATGCTTGCCGTGCGGGCAGAGAGGAGACCGAGGCGGACCGACTGCTGAAGGACGTGCGTGTCGAGCGGCATGATTAGCGTCCGTGGGTCGATGAAGTCCCAGAGACCGAGGTCCACGGGCGAGTCCTTGCGCACCATCCACCGTAGGAACATGCACACACGCTTGCAGGCCGAAGTCGTGTCCTTCGGTATCACCTCGCTCGCACCCTGCAGGACAAAGTACCTGCAGATGGCAGCCACAGCCCCGAATCCGTCCGAGGCCGACTGCCGAACGTAGTCGCCAAGCGTGCCATGCTCCTGCATCATCTGCCGGTAAGCGCTGAGGAAACGGTGCATCGTGTCGCAGTCGTAGAGGCGGTAGAAGCACGCGGTGTCGCCCTTGCGGATATAGTCGCCGAACCGCCCATCGCGTATCCATCCGTCAACATCGCCTCCCGACCAGTCGAGCATCGTCTGAATCTTGGGCATGAACTGTCGGCGGCTGCCATAGCTAATCGATGAGGCAAGGAATGCCATAGCCTCCTGATTTCGCCTGCCCACGACCTGATGCATGAACCACGAAGGGTCGCCCTTCAGGAACTCAGGCCCCTCGTATTCACGCGCATACCTCACGAGCATGTCCCGTACTGCCAATATCGACTCGTCCATAACCTCATAAGTTTGATTCTGCATACAAAGATAGGAAATTAATTAAGAATTAAGAATCAACGTTTAAGAATTATTTCGTAATTTTGTCATCGATATGGAAGTAAGAATCAAAGAACAGGACATTCGCGACGCAGCGGCACAGGGAGTGGAGGCCTTCGTCGAGCTCGTCGCACAGCGCACCCTCGACAGCATCGGGGGGCAGCTTACGGCAGAGACCATGCCCCTCCTCGTGCCCGACCAGATAACCCTATTGGCTTACTCGATGGTACGCCACGAGCTTCTGGAGGGAGGCTTCATACAACTCATCCACAACGGCTACGGCCCGTTCGTCTTCCTCAACCCCTTTGCCAAGGCCATGCGCCTATGGGGAGCACGCGAATTCAGTAAGCTCATCTACGACGGCCGTGCGCTTTACGAGAAATACGGCGAGGAGCTGACGCGCGATTGCACCGACGATGAGTTCATGGCGCTGTATGAACAGTACGAGCAATTCGATGAGCTCGACGACCAGTTCATAGAGATGGAGGAGGACGTCACCAGCACCGTGGCGCACTACATCGACGACCATATCGCGGATTTCATAGCAGTTGAGCAGTAAAAGGTATGGCAGATAAGAAGGCATTCGTCAGCAAAGTGAACATCAAGAACAAGAGGGCAGCGTTCGACTTCCTCCTCTTCGACGAATATACGGCGGGGATTGTACTCACCGGCACCGAGATTAAGAGCATCCGAGCCGGTAAGGCCAGCCTCGTGGACACGTATTGTATCATCATCAACGGCGAGGTGTGGGTGAAGAATATGTACGTGGCTCACTACGAACACGGCTCGTATAACAACCACGTAGAAAGGCGCGACAGGAAGCTACTCCTTAACAAACGCGAGATACGCAAACTGGCTTCAGCCACCAAAGCCCCTGGCTTCAGCATCGTACCCACCTTGCTCCACATCGATGAGAACGGGCGTGCGAAGCTCGACATCAGTGTGGCTCGCGGTAAAAAGGAATACGATAAGCGCGAGACGCTCAAGGAGAAAGAGGACCGTCGCGAGATTGCTCGCAGCTTCAAGAAGAACTATTAATCCGCCCATCCCTATGACTAAGCAGGAGATGCGCCGCGAAATCAGGAAGGCAAAGGCAGACTTTGCCGCCGTGATGCCTGCGTGGTCGGCTGCCATTTGCCGCACCATTGCCGCTTTTCCCGAGTGGAAAGCCGCCTCAACCGTACTGCTTTATCACGCCCTTCCCGATGAACCACAGTTGCAAGCCCTGCTCGACGAGGCGCTAACCGCAGGGAAACAAGTGCTGTTGCCCGTAGTCGTGGGCGACGACCTCGTTATCCGTCATTACGAAGGGCCTAAGTATCTGGCAGAGGGAGCCTACAGCATTATGGAACCCACGGGCGAGGACTTGCCTCGCGAAGCTTACGGCGACATCGATTTAGCGATAGTGCCTGGCATGGCTTTCGATAGGGAAGGGCACCGCCTTGGTCGGGGACGTGGCTACTACGACCGCTTGCTTCCACGCCTCACACACGCCTCCTTCATTGGCGTTTGCTTCCCGTTTCAGCTCCTGGAGGCTATACCTCACGAGCCGCACGATGTAAGGATGAATCGCATTCTCACGCCTCTTCAAGACTGAGAATCATAATGTTACGGGTCTTTGCCGTAACGCAAAAGCGGGCATCGGGGCGCTGATTGCACACCCACACAATATCCTCACCCATACAA
This sequence comes from uncultured Bacteroidales bacterium, assembly GCA_902781515.1. GTDB lineage: Bacteria > Bacteroidota > Bacteroidia > Bacteroidales > Bacteroidaceae > Physcousia. Next base: position 82,128 of record CACZJU010000007.1, read on the forward strand.
ACCAACCACTGTCGTTCGCGATCGTAGCGGGAAAGGCCGCGCTCGCTCAGGAAGTCGGCAACCAGTCGCGTACCGCGTTTCATTCCAAAGGGACGGAAACGGTCGCCCGTCGTCGGGTGTCTCAGCGTCAAAGCCCCAGTGATTAGGTCGGCATCGATATAAGCTTTCTCCTGCCCAAGCGGTAAGGAATGAAGGTACTTCATAGCATCGTCTGTCACCACAAGCTCCTGACGAAGCCGGGGCATCGCCTGCTCCTTCGTCTTCTGTTCTACTATCAACTGTCCGCGATGCACTATGGCTCGGTGGGTCGGACTCTCGAAGGTTGCGCCGGTACGCTCGCAGCGTGCAATGTCTGCTTCCTGCGACGTGGTGAACCCACACCCGCGGAGTCGCTCGTGAACCACCGTTTCTGTCAGCTCCGAAGCCTCGTTGATGCCGCGCTCGAAATAGGGGAGTGCCTCCGCAACCCTATGGGCTGCCTGTGCTATATGCTCTATGGCTTGCGGATTAATCTCGTTGAGCAAGGGCATCACGTCCAGGCGCAGTCGGTTGCGTTGTGCATCGCGTTCAAGGTTGCTGCTATCGGTCACAAACTCCTCACCCCGTTCCTTCAGATAGCTGAGGATATCGGCTTTGGACACGTTGAGCATAGGACGGACGATGCAACCATTAACCTTTTGCATCCCAACCATACCTCTCAGGCCCGTGCCCCTAATGAGGTTGAGCAGCACAGTCTCGGCCTGATCCTCGCGATGGTGGGCGACAGCAACCATGTCTGCCTTGAGCTCATGGAGCATATCCCTGAACCATGCGTAGCGAAGCTCGCGGGCTGCCATCTCTATGCTTACACCGTTCTCGGCGGCATACTCTCGGGTTTCAAAGTGCTTGACGTGGAGCTTGACGCCGAGACGTTGGCAGAGTCGTTCGACAAACGCTTCGTCTCGCTCCGATTCCTCCCCGCGAAGGTGGAAGTTACAATGCAGGGCCTCGATGCTGGCGCCCAGACGTTCGTGCAGCGCGAGCAGGAGGGCAACCGAATCAGCCCCTCCGCTTACGGCGACAAGAATACGTCCGTCGAGAATGTTCCAGTCGAGGTTCAGCATCTTATTTCATATTCTCAAGGATTCCACCTGCTAACGTGTCACCCAGTTCCTGTGCATGGATGAGCTGCTTACGTGCTCCGGTTATGTCCCCCTTCTCCCGCAGGCAAATGCCCCAAATCCTATAGGCATCAGCCAGCGAGTCGTTAAGTTCGATGGCCTTCTTGCACGAGTTTATTGCCCCATCCATATCGTTCAGGCGGAACAACAATGTTGCCATCTCGGCGTGAAAATACGGCTCGTTGGGTGCAAGGGTTATGGCACGCTGTATGTCATTCACCGCAGGTCCAAGCATCCTCACCTGGGATTCAAGCTGCTCACGTTGGTAGTAGAACTCGGCAGTCAACTGACCATGCATCAGATGCTCATAGTCGTTCAGGTCGTTAATCGCCTCACGTATCCGCTTGTTCTCCACCAGTGTGTTGGCTCGAAGATACAGGTATGGGGCGGCAGCCGTAGGGTAGGGCTTCGTGAAGCACGCTACGGCGCTGTCGTTAAGTGCAAGCAATGAGTCGCCAACGATACCGGCTGCCTTCCTGCATTGCCAGGCGTAGATGAACAATTCCGCAGAGCGCATGTCGGTTTGGTTACAGGCCATGAACTTCACGCATGCTTCGTCGAAACGCTTTGCCGCATAGAGCACATGGGCTTCTTGCAGGAGATAGAGCGGCAAGGCATTGATTTCGTAGGCCTTAGCTATATCGGATAGCGCTTCATCCAAAGTCCATCCCTCAGGAAGACTATCGGCTTGCAGCACTCCATTATATATGGCTCGCGAACGAGCGTATAGGATTTCGTCCTTCTTCCCGCATTCGTTCATTGCCTTAGCCAGCGTCTCTTCGGCGGCATCCATACGGCGTTCGGCTATCAAGGCATCGGCCTTCTGGGTGTAACCCGTAGAGCTTTGCGGGAAAAGCTTAATGAATTCGTCGGCATACGTTATGCGGTTCTCGGGGCTTGTGCTGGTCAACAGATAGAGAAACGTTGTGGCTTGCGCTTCGTCGCTCGGTAGTTGCTTGAGGATACTGCACGAACGTAGGTCGGCATTGTTAGCATCTATGGGACGAATGGTCAGGGCCATCGGCATCCGGATGTCAAGGGCATAGTTCGGAGCATTATCGGCTACAATCGGTGATTGCATGACTGCAACGAGCCGACCTTGTGCATCTACGACGGGCATCCCTTCGCGTTCCTTGCTTACGGCGCTCTTGAGAGTGTAGTAACCATATTCGCCTGCCCGCTCAACCTGTACGATTTCGTCCTGTTCGCCCAGGGGCATAGTCATCACCGTCGTGCCCTTCGACAGCGAATCGGTAAGGGTTGGCAGCGCAACGGTCTTCTTCTTGTCAACGATGGTCTGGAGCAGTACGACGTTATATGTAGAGTTGAAGCCCAGAATGCGGCAGACTTCAAACTCCTTTCCCGTGGCGTCTGTCACCCAAGCCTTGCGGGCTTGCTGGATAGCCTTGAACGGTGCCACCACTGACCCCATGGCGTTGAGGAAGAAAGCGTTAGCGCGTAGCGTGTCGCCTCCTTGCTGCAGCACGTTAAGCGTTAGCATCGTCTTGTTTGCTGTCTTCATCCATTTGGGACTACCGGCAAGGCCGTTGGCAACAAACATCGCAACGATGGCGATGAACAGTAATATGCGTTTCATTCTTTCGTTATTTATTTGTCAACAGAGCCTTAGCATTCTCAATGGCTGCAGTCGTAAGCGTGCTGCCTGATAGCATATGTGCCAACTCTGTTATGCGCTCTTCGTCGGTCAGACGAACTATATGGCTTGTGGTCGATTCCTCACTGTCTGTCTTGAACACGCGGTAATGTTGCTCGCCGAGAGCCGCGATTTGTGGCAGGTGAGTTATGGAGATTACCTGACGATGGTTATCGATTCCCATCTCCTTCATTATCTGTGCCATCTTCTCAGCGATATGGCCTGAGACTCCGGTGTCTATCTCGTCGAAGATGATGGTCGGGAGCTTCACGCTTCCGCTTATTATGGCTTTGAGCACAAGCATCAGACGTGCCATCTCACCTCCGCTGGCAACTTGCGACAAAGGTTGCAGGGGTACATTCTTGTTGGCACTGAACATGAATGTCACTTCATCGCGGCCTGTGGACGTAAACCCTTCCTTTTCCTTCATCGTCACCTCGAACTGTACGTTGGGCATCCCAAGCGGTGAGAGGCGTTTCTCCATTTGTTCCTCGACCATCTTCGCAGCCTTCGTGCGCTCAGTCCTAAGCTTTCGTGCAATAACGTCTAAGGCTTTCTCGCATTCCGCTATTTCCTTTGCCATTCGGGTCAGGTGCTCTTCGCTGTTATCTATTAGGGAAAGGCGTTGTTGCATCGAGGCCTTTTCCTCGATAAGCTGTTCGACTGACTCCGCATGGAAGCGTTGTTTCAGGTCGTGAAGCGTGGACAATCGGTCGTTGACGAATGCCAGTCGCTGCGGATCGTAGTCGATATCCTCAGCCAACGACTCCACTTCACTGGCTATATCCCGCATCTCTATGTAGCTGCTGTCAATACGTTCCGCCAGTTCCTCTACACGGGAGAATACGTTAGTGATAGAAGATATGCGGCGTTGAAGCTCGCGCATCAGGTTCACAATCCCCCGGTTCTCGCCGTCAAGCATCTCGTGACTCTCGTACAAAGCCAGCTTTATCTCCTCTGCATGTGATAGGGTGTTGAGCTCTTCCTCCAGTTCTTCCTCCTCGCCTTCCGTAAGGTTCGCCTCTTGAAGCATCCCCAATTGGTATGCAAGGAAGTCACGTTCCTGACTGTCCTTCTCGGCGATGCTGCGTGCTTCCTCTAAGTCTGCAACCAAATGGCGCCATCTTTCATACAGCTCTTTATATTCGGATAGCAGGGCAGAGTCTGAGGCAAGCGCGTCAAGCACCTGCAGTTGGAAGTCTTGTTTATTAAGCAATAGGTTCTGATGCTGACTATGAATGTCAATTAACTGGTCGCCCAGTTCCTTTAGTTCCGATAAGGATGTTGGAGTATCGTTGATGAATGCACGCGACTTTCCTGCAGCAGTAAGCTCGCGACGTACTATGCATTCCGCTCCATCGTAGTCGATATCGTGTGCCTTAAAATATGGAGCAAAGTCGTAGTTGGATAGATTGAACACAGCCTCTATGATACAACGTTGCTCACCTGCCTTTATCATCTTCAGGTCTGCTCTCTGCCCCAATAGCATACCGATGGCTCCAAGGAGGATAGACTTACCCGCACCTGTCTCACCGGTAATAACAGAAAAACCCTCGTCGAAGTCTATATCGAGCTTGTCAATGAGGGCAAAGTTACGTATATGTAGTGATTGTAGCATTACTTCTTTAACTTATCCCAATACTCACTTAGTGAAGTGTTGATGCCAAAGAGAATGTCGTAGGCCTGCTGCTTCTCCTCGCTGGTTCCATGTCCGCTAAAGATATTTACTAGTTCGTCACGCTTGTATTCTGTGAACAACACAGGCAGTTGGCTCATGGTGCGTGCGCTTTTCGAAGCATCCAGAAGTTCCAGAGCCTCAGAGATTGCAGCCCGTCCCTTATCGGCATCGTCAGCCATTTGATCGAGACCTTCGCGGTGGTATTTGTACACCATCTGCCGATAGTCCTCCATTGAACCGTCGAGATAGTCGTTGAGCAATCCGAAGCGATTCTTGTTATCGTTGAATGCCGACCAGCCCGGGAAGCCTAGACTTTGGGCGTTGTTGACTATATTCTCGGCTGTCTGAAGATATGGAGTTCCGCCCAATGGAGCCATAGCGTCCATATCGTAGCCGATAATCATGTAAGCGTAATATGCCAGCAGAGCAGTCAGGTTATTATCAACATTATCGGGGTTCCATTCCAATTGGTCGGTGGTTTGGAAACGGAATTGGAAATCACCGTCGCGCACACTATACAGCGTGGTGTTATAGGCGCTGTTGAATACAGGACGGCTGGCAGTCATGATGAGTGTTGACTTTATCATGCTTTCCGATTCGTCCCAACTGTTGACGGTGATGTTGAAATTACATTCTATGCGTTCGTTTTCGCGAAACTGAAGATTTGTCCATTGGTGTTCGTTGATGAATGCTTCCGTCTTTTCACGAAGCGCTTCAAACACTTCTGTCTTTGTGTTTGACAGTTGAGCCGTATTGACGACCACCTTCGCCTTCAGTTCCTGAGCATTGAGAGGAGTAGAAAAATGAAAGAATGAAAGAATGAAAGAATGAAAAAGCAGGATTACCCACTTTCCACATTCCTTATTTATACATCTCATTCCCATATTAAACCCTTAAACTTTTTAAACCCTTTAAACTCTTTAAACTTCTTTCACCAGTTCATTCACAATATCCCGTGCCACTTCACTCTTTGCCTTAAGCTCGAACTGATGTTCGCTTGTGGGAGAGATGATGGTAATCTTATTAGTATCGTGCATGAAACCGGCATTCTCGTCGCGCAGGGAATTCAGGACAATGAAGTCGAAATTCTTGCGCTGTAACTTCTCACGGGCATTCGACGCCTCGTTGTTGGTTTCTAACGCAAAGCCCACGAGACGCTGACCGCTACGTTTCATTCTCCCCAGTTCGGCTGCAATATCGCGTGTGGGGTTCAGACGCAGAATCATATCGTCGCCCTCGCGCTTTATCTTCTCGTCAGCTGTCGTTTCTGGTGTGAAGTCCGCTACTGCGGCGCATAGAATGGCATCGGTGCAGGTAGGGTAGAGACGTGTGGCTTCGTCGTACATCTCTGCTGCACTCTCCACTTTCGTGATGTCGATATTATCGTGCTGCGGGAGATGATGCACAGGACCGCTCACCATTAACACTTCGGCTCCTCGACGGGCACATTCCATTGCCAAGGCTTCTCCCATCTTACCGCTCGAGTAATTACCGATAAAGCGCACAGGGTCTATTTTCTCATAGGTAGGACCGGATGTTATTAGCACCCTGCGGTCTATCATGTCTTTAGGATAGAAGAACTCTTCCAAAGTGGCAACTATCTCTTCCGGTTCCTGCATACGTCCCTTGCCAGTCAGATGACTTGCCAGTTCTCCGCTCGCAGGTTCAATGATGTGGTTGCCACGCTGACGCAGCATTTCCAGATTGTCCTGTGTCGATTGATGCGCATACATATCGAGGTCCATAGCCGGAGCCACGAACACGGGAGCCTTCATCGACAGGTATGTGGTAATGAGCATGTTGTCGGCAATGCCGTGCGCCATCTTTCCTATGGTGCTTGCTGTGGCAGGTGCTATAAGCATAGCGTCAGCCCACAGTCCCAAGTCCACATGGCTGTGCCAAGTACCGTCACGCTGTGAAAAGAATTCGCTGATGACAGGTTTGGAAGTCAGCGCACTCAGTGTGATGGGTGTGATGAATTCCTTTCCGGCAGGAGTGATAACCACCTGAACCTCCGCTCCGCGCTTTATCAGCTGACGGATAATCAGACAGGCCTTATATGCAGCAATGCTGCCGGTAATGCCAAGAACTATTTTCTTACCTTTTAACATAATATTTCAGCCACAGGCGTTTGAATTCCTGTTTGGTATTCAAGGTGAAGTCAGCTTGCTGAATCCAGCCATAATAACCTGGGTCGCGCTGGAACACATCGCTAATCTTCATCCCTTTGTATTTGCCGAAATTCACCACCTCGTTGCCTTCCTCGTCATATATCAGTCGGCCTGCGAAGTCAACAGTTGGACGTCCAGACATACCTGCCTTTTCCAAAGCCTCTATGCTGTTCTCTAACTGACGTTCCTCTTCCTCCTGTCGGCCAGGGGCATACATATCAAGCTGACCTTGCAGCACTCGCCATGTGGCTTCTGTGTCTTGATCGGCAAGGTGTGCTTGGAAGTCTTCCTCCATCTTGCGACCGCAATAGAATTTGTATGCGGCAGCCAGATTGCGGCGTTCCATCTTCTTGAAAATGGCGCAGGCGTCAACGAAGTGAGCCTTCGAGAAATCGAAGTTTATGCCGGCACGAAGGAACTCCTCGCACAGGAGGGGGATGTCGTAGTTGTTAGAGTTGAATCCGGCAAAGTCGCAACCTTCAAACTCGTGTGCCAGTTCGGGAGCCAGTTCGCGGAATGTCTTAGCATCTTTCACCATATCGTTGGTAATGCCCGTCAGACTTGTTATAAGTTCTGGAATAGGCATTTCGGGATTCACGAATATGTTCTTGCGCTCTTCGCTTCCGTCTGGTCTTGCAATGATATACGACAGTTGTATGATACGAGCCGTAGCGATATCCAATCCGGTTGTCTCCAGATCGAATATCACCAACGGACGTGTAAGGTTCAGTTTCATTTCGTTAATCGTTCAGCATCATTGGCATCAGCAGCATCAGAGTCTCTTCGTTCTCGGGCTGCTCAGCAGGAACAACTACTCCTGGACGACTGGGGTCTGCCAACTGAATGGTCAGTGCCTCGCCTTCCATGATGTTTGCAATCTCAATCATGAAGATGCAAGAGAAACCAATGCTGATGGGGTCGTTCTGGTATTCGCACATCAGGTTCTCCTCAGCGCGTGTTGCGTAGTCGTTGTCCTCACCGGTCAGACGCATCTGGTTGTTCTCAAGGTGCAGCTTCATGAGGCCGCTGCTCTGGTTGCAGAATACAGAGATACGCTTCAGGGCGCTGATTAGGCTCTGACGATCCACTGTGGCAACATAGGGATTGTTGGTTGGAATCACACCGTTATAATTGGGATAGCGGCCCTCTACCAGACGGAATGAGAGCTCGAAGTCCTCAGCCTTCACCAAACCCTTCTCGTTGTCGAACGATAGGCTCACCTGAGTGCCCTTCTGCAGGACATTCTTCATGATGGCAGCAACCTTCTTGGGCAGAATCATGTTAGTCTCAAATCCGGGCTTCACCTCACGGTTGATATAGCGCACCAGCTTGCGACCGTCTGTTCCGGCAAAAGTGATGTCCTCGTTGTGAATGTCCATGTAGATACCGGTCATCACCACACGAATCTCATCGTTTGCAGTAGCAAACAAGCAGCGGTTGATACCTGTCAGCAACACGTCGGCAGGCATCTCCAGATTAGTGCACTGTTCCGACAGAGGCTGCTGGGCGGGATATGTTGATGCATCGTAGGTCATTACTGAGAACACACCTGTCTGGTGCTGTCCCTGCAACTCGTGCGATTCGGGGTTGTATTCAAATGTCAGAGGCTGTTCTGCCAGTTCCTTCATACTGTCCATGATGGTCTTGGCAGTGATGCAGAACTGAGCAATGTTGTCAGCATCCACCAAGGGAACATTGGTGATGAAGTATTTCTCACCGTCAGAAGCCGTAATATTCACCTTCCCATTCTTGATGTCGAACATGAAGCAGTCCAGAATGGGCATACTGTTTTTTGCTGTCATAACTTTGCTGGCAGCGGCAAGGCGGCTATAGAGAGCCGAGCTTGAAACAACGAATTTCATACGTTTATTTTTACTTATTATATATTTATTATGCTTTTCCTTGCAAAGATAAGAAATAAATACGAATTGCTGACCACGTATTCCGATTTTTTTTTCGTACCTTTGTGCCGCATTTCAAATAACAATATTTTTATTATGGATATAACAGGAAGAATTATTGCAGTATTGCCCGAACGTTCGGGTACAAGTTCACGCACAGGCTCCGAGTGGAAAGCCGGTTCGTATGTATTGGAAACCCAGGAACAATATCCCAAGAAGATATGTTTCGACGTATTCGGAGCCGACCGTATGCAGCAGTTCAACATTCAGGTAGGTGAGATGATGACCGTATCTTTCGACATCGATGCTCATGAGTACAATGGTCGTTGGTTCAACTCCATTCGTGCTTTCCGCGTCGACCGCAACGTTCAGACCGAGGCTCCCGCTGCCCCTGCTGCTGACGGCACACCCTTCGTTCAGCCACCTTTCGGAGCTGCCCCCACGGTTGACACACCGCCAATGCCCGACAGCACACCCTTTGGTGCAGAACCCGCCTCCGACAGCGATCTGCCCTTCTAATCCAAAACATAAAGCAGCGACCCTCCCAAGTCGCTGCTTTACTTTTATTACTATTGCTCCCAACCACGCGTTACTATCGCTTCCCCCGAAGGTCTAGACCTTATCGCCATAAGACCTGCGTCTTGTTGCCATAGGACCTAGGTCTTGTAAGAATTGCTCTTAACCCAGAAAAACATGCATCGCGCGTAAAAAGTGAGGTTTATGGACTTTCGGGTGAGGTTTGAAAGCAAACCTCACCGCCTCCAGCACCGATAAATAAAGGAAAGGGGGAGGTTGTGAGGTTTTTTCGTGATTACAACTATTTTCAGGCAAAACAGATTATTATTATCTGTGCCCATAGGTTAATATTATCTGTGCCCATAGGTTAATATTATCTGTGCCCATAGGTTATTATTATCTGTGCCCATAGGTTAATATAACCTAATGGCAAAGGTTAAGTTCGCTCGACCTCTGGTCGCTTTAACCAAGCGTAGCGACTTAAAGAACCTATTGCATAAGGTACTAGAACCTATCGCCACAAGTTCTAGTACTTAGATCAATAAGGACTAGTACCTGTAGCAATAAGGTCTAGTATTTATGATTTTCATATGCACGCGACATCATTGCAACATACGACAAAAACCTTAAATTAATACGTCATAATAGTAATTATAATATAGCATATAATTAATAATTTATTAATTCATTAGTAAGAATATTTGACGTAATAATTTAAAATATTTGTCGTAAGATGTTTTGATATTGTCTTCGATGTCTGAACCGTGATTCAGAATGTCAGCCGAAATCTCGACTCACATGTTTCAACCAATGCAAAATTGCATTCGTTAAAATCACCCAAGCGCAAATTTGCGCCCGGGTATATAACAAGAGGGAAAAATTTCCCTGTTGTTGATTTATAACTGAATCCAAATTTGGACTCAGCTATTTCACTTAACCAGCACCTTTTTTGTCCTTCCGTCCTTCATGCTGATGATGTTGATGCCACGCTGCATTTGGCTCAACTTGCGACCGCTGAGGTCGTAACATGTAGTGGTTGGCGATTCTGTGTTGATGATGGGAGATATACCTGTAATCGGGGATTGGTTGACGCTCATTCTTTCATTATGTACCAAAGCCCACTGATTGGCAGATTGCTCACCAATAATAAGCCCTTTGTCACCGTCTTTCATCTCAATAGGGACTGGTGAGTCCGTCAGAACGATATTGTTGTCAACTCTCTTGGCAAACTTCTTGGCACCGATATTATAAAGATAATGATCTTTTCCCTGTTCTACTATCTGCCAACAGTGGTTGGGGTTATCCTCATTGATGCCGTTGGAAGTAGCGATGGTGCCAATACAGTCGTTCACGGGGTCATATACAGAATATGTAAACGCGTTGACATCCATCAGCGTATAGGCCTTTTGTACAGACACTTGGTCTTTTGCTGTTGTAGTTTCGCGGATATTTATAAATTTATACCAAGCGGCATCATAGGCATACGTATCCCAGCAGTATGTTGGTACATAGAGCCTTGCATGAGTAAAAACCTGTTCGGAAAAAGCATTTGTTGCCATACTTGGAGGAGTGATACAATTAACAAAGACATCATGTAGTTTGCAATATTTGAACGCAGAACTGCCAATCGAGGTCACGCTATTAGGGATATTGATGGAGGTTAGACCACTGCAACCACGGAATGCATAATCGCCAATCGAGGTCACGCTATTAGGGATATTGATGGAGGTTAAGCCACTGCAATTATAGAACGTATAATCGCCAATATTGGTTACACTATTGGGAATAACCAAATCCTTTATTTCTTCACCATTTATATATAGATGGTGAGCATAACACAAAGGATTTGAGTCTTCAACATCAAACCTTATTTTACACAGATTTTCTATACTGGCAAATTCGGCCTTGGTTAAGCCAAAACATCCTCTAAATGCGTCGCGACCAATTGTGGTCACGCTATTAGGGATATTGATGGAGGTCAGACTGCTGCAGCCATAGAACGCAGAAGTGCCAATCGAGGTTACGCTGTTGCCGATAGAGACGGAGGTTAGACCAGTGCAACCAGAGAACGTAGAATAACCAATCGAGGTTACGCTGTTGGGAATAGTGATTGAGGTTAGACCACTGCAATTATAGAACGCGCCACCGCCAATCGAGGTCACGCTATTAGGGATGACAATGGAGGTCAGGCCACTGCAACCATGGAACGCAGTATTGCCAATTGAGGTTACGCTGTAGGTTTTACCATCGTATGATACAGTTTCGGGGATGTTTACAATTCCAGTATATTCGTTAGAAAACGAATCATAGCTAGTGCCTTCAAATGTGACTGCAACGGTAAGGGAAGCGGTGGAAGATGTGATGTTGTAGTAAATGCCACCGACCTCGAAGTCTTGCGCTGAAACCACATTGCTGAACAAACTCATGAGCATCGCCAGCACTAAAGTTAAGTAATTGAGTTTCATAGATGTATTGTTTTAGATTATTATTGATTTCGTTTGGAATGGTCACAAAAAGAAAACGTGGACTTCACTTCGTCTACGTATTCTGAGGTATCGGCAAACACCCTACAACCATATCCGAGTAAAAGCCCACGCCATCGGCGTGAGCATCCGTACTTTTACTCTTGGTTGTATCTGTCAATTTTGCCGATTTTCAGAATACAAGAATCTAAGCGGACGCTTCTGTCTATATGTCTAATCTTCTGTCTGTTTCTTCAGTTTAATTGGTTTTAAAGTATTATACTGCTTCGTGGGCATAGTTTTGATAATTGCCCAAAATTTGTTCGATATGTATGACTTCAGAGCAGGAGTCCCATGTCACTCCTCCTCCCATTAGATACCAATTTGGACGTTCCTTTAGAGGAACTTTCTTCATGCTTGGGATCCTTCTGTCTTGTACATATGTACAATAGTATTTTAGGCATATTTATATTTTTCTGTTGCAAATATACTAATTTAATATAATACAGTCAAAACAAAAGCCCCAAAATGTTAATATAGTGAATAGCAGAAGTTACTATAGTGAAGAGCCAAACTCACTATAGATGTTTCGCAAAGTCTCTATATTAAAACAAAAGAAGCGTCCGGCTGGACGCTTCTTCCTATATGTTTAATTCAGTTAATATGTTATTTGAAGAGGGTGGCGTTCTTGATGCGGCTCTCTTTACTGTCAATCTTCAGTTTGCCGGGGCCTGCAGGGATGAGTGTGAGGTCGCCCTCGCCGACCTTCACTTCCTCGTAGGTGCCTTCAGAGTCAAAGTCGTCGGGGTCGCCAGTGAATTGCATTTCAAACTTTTGGTAGTGGACTTTTATGTTGTCGCCATCGGGTGTTACAGAGGTGAACACCAGTTTGAAGTCCATTTCGAAATATTCGTTTGAGGCATCGATGTAGCCATAGCCCTTTTTGCCGTCGTAGTCTTTGATTTTGTCGGAAACCACCAAGTCGATGACTGGGTCGTTGTTGTTGCTCCATTTGCCAAGCAGGTCGGTGTTAAGGCTTTCGGGCTTTTCTTCTTTCATTTCCTCTGCTTCCGGAGCCTGTTCTGCATCGTCGGCAACGATGGTGTAATGCTTCATGAGCTCTTTATACTCTTCTACCCATTCAGCTGGTACATGCAGGGTGGGCTTTTTGAAGGAGAAGGTGTGACCCGATTCTGCAAACTCGACATAGGAGAAGTCTTGTTCTCCGAATTTTGCGAATTCCTCGGGTGACCATGAGAGATAGAGGTCTTCGAAGCTGCCTAAGTGTGAACCGAGACTTGTGATGGAGCGGGGCAGACGCAGGCTCTTCAGGTTCTCGCATCCATAGAATGCAGATTCTCCCAGTTCGGTCAGACCTTCCGGAAGTTCGATGGATTGCAGCCTTCCGTTGCTGCTGAATGCACTTTCGCCAATGCTGGTTACTGTGGCAGGTATCCTGACCTCTTTCAGGCTCCATTGAGAAACGAAGGCGCTGGGCTCGATGGTGGTGAGGTCGAGGGGCAGGTAGAGATAGGTTAGGGTGGTGGACATGCCGCCGAAGAGGTTCTCGGTGATGGTGTTCTCCTTCGTGGCACGTTCTCCCTCACAGGCTGCAATATGTGCATCGAGGAGGTCGAGGGCATAGACCTGCCACATGTAGTTTGTGGTGTCGAGATACATGATGTCGTTGCCATCGATTGTGCCCACAATCTTCATGTTTTCAATTCCTCCGTGCTTGCCTTTCAGGGCTTCGGCAATAGTTCCGGGTTTGTCAACCTTGATAACTTGGCGTTTGCCATAGAGTTCTTCCAGCATCTTTGCGGTTTCGGGGTCCATAGAGTCCTTGCTGCCGCAGCTAACTACGAGCATGGCGCAAAGAAGCATAAATACATACTTGATTTTCTTCATGATAGTTGATTTATAAGGTTTATAATTAATTTCGTGCCTCAAAAGTATATATTTTTGTTTATCTATGCAAATAATTTATGTAAAGTGATACATTTTGGCGTGAAAAGTGACAGATGTTCGCCGCATTGGACATATTGTCGCCTGTTTTGCGAGTGGCACGATGCTTGTGACATTATGGGCAGAAACATTAGTTAAACAATTAAAATAAAAGGAGGACAAGATTATGTTACCAGTAATGTTTAGAAACAGTTGGTTCCCAACAGTGTTCGACGATTTCATGAACAGCGACGTTATGCCGCACAACAATGTAACTGCTCCTGCAGTTAATGTAAAGGAAAGCCCCGAGGCTTACACAATGGAGGTTGCAGCCCCTGGTATCAAGAAGGAGTTCTGCCGAATCCACATCACCGAAGATGGTAATCTCTCGCTGACCATCGAGAACAAGATGGAACACAAGGAAGAGGACAAGAAGCAACACTATCTGCGCCGCGAGTTCTCATACACCAACTACCAGCAGAACTACGCATTGCCCGACGATGTTGACCGCGAGCACATTGCTGCAAAGGTAGAAAACGGCATTCTGACGATTGAATTGCCAAAGATGAAGAAGGAAGAAACGAAGGTTAGTCGCCAGATTGCGATTTCTTAAATCCGCGACGCTTGTGATTATTATTCTTACCCTGGGGCTGATTGCCCTGGGGCTTTTTTTTGCTGCAGCCCTTGCTTCCTGAGCGGCGCTTCCCGTGCGGTTTTCCAGAGCCTCTGCCGTGTTTGCCCGACCCCTTGCGGTATTCGGGTGCTTCGCCTAACTCTGCGGGAACGGGATTCTTCTGTATGTCCTTGTCGAGGAACCGTTCTATATCGCGGAATAAGGGTTGGTCCTTATCACCAACAAGTGTTATGGCTTGTCCCTCGGCTCCTGCACGGGCTGTACGACCGATACGATGCACATAGTCTTCGGCATCGTGTGGCACATCGTAGTTGATTACAAGCTGTATGTCGTCGATGTCTATGCCGCGAGCCACGATGTCTGTTGCCACGAGCACATTGACGCGCTGACTCTTGAAGCGGAACATCACATCGTCGCGCTCGGCCTGTGTGAGGTCGCTGTGCATTGCTCCTACGTTGAATCCTTCTCGACGCAGGGCTATTGCAAGGTCCTTCACCTTCAGCTTCGAGCCTGCAAAGATGATTACCCGTTCGGGCTTACGTGTCTGGAAAAGCGATTTGATGATGCCGAGCTTTTGCATCTCGTGACAGATGTAGGCACTCTGGTGAATGCCGTCGGCAGGCTTTGAGATTGCTATTGACACCTCCACGGGGTCGTGCAGGATGGTCTTCGCCAGTTCTACGATTTTGTCAGGCATAGTGGCAGAGAACATGATGGTCTGTCGCTGTTTCGGAAGTTCGCGTTCTATCTGCATGATGTCCTCAGAGAATCCCATGTCGAGCATTCGGTCGGCCTCGTCGAGAATGAAGAAGGACACGCGTGAGAGGTCTATGTTACCCAAAGCCATGTGACTGATAAGACGACCAGGAGTGGCAATGATGATGCTGGCTCCCGACTGGAAACCGCGTCGTTCCTGTTCGTAACGAATGCCGTCGTTGCCTCCATAGACTGCTACAGAACTGATTTCGTCGAGATAGTACGAGAAGCCTTGCATAGCTTGGTCTATCTGCTGTGCCAACTCGCGTGTGGGAGCCATAATGACACAGTTGACGGCATCGCGGGGATAGTCGCCCTCGCTCAGCAACGACAGCACGGGCAGCAGGTAAGCGGCAGTCTTACCAGTACCTGTCTGTGCCACACCTATCAGGTCGCGCCCTTCAAGAATTGGCGGAATGGCGTGCTCCTGAATGGGAGTGGTTTCGGAGAAGTTCATATCGTCGAGCGCATCGAGAACGCTGTCGCTAAGGTCGAGGTCGTAGAAATCCATTAATTAATTCAAAATTCAAAATTCAAAATGAGAATTAGCGGGGGGCACGGCGGTAGAGGTAATAGGCAATGCCGGAGAATACTATATTGGGCAGCCACACAGCAACAATGGGCGGTACGTTGGCATTTGTGGCAAAGCCTGCGGTTACGGCTTGGAAGAAGGCGTACGACACACTGAGCACAAGACCTACGCCAAGCGAGAATCCCATTCCCCCTTTGCGCTTTCGGCTGGAGAGCGAAACTCCGATGACTGTCATGATGAATGCTGCAAAGGCAGATGCGAATCGTTTGTGATATTCCACTTGGAATGGTTTCAGATTGCCCGTGCCGCGAATCCGCGCCCTTTCGATGTATTCCTGCAATTCCTTGTTTGTCATTGTCTCTTGGAAGTTGCGAGTAGAGAGGAAGTCGCTGGGCTCCATGATGATGACGGAATCGAGCGTCGCGTAGTGGGTGATTTTCTCACGAATGCCTCGCATATCGCGGATGTTGGCATTGCGTATCTTCCAATGGAAACGTTCCGTTGACAGAGTGTCGTAGGTGATGCTGCCGGCAGTGAGGTGCGATACCAGTTTCTTGTGCTCGAACTTATCGAGTTGGAAGTGGTAGCCTGTCTTTGTGGGACCGTCGAAATGCTCTATGAATGCAATAACACCAGTATCGACCTGCATCTGGACATTCTCGGCATAGGTGGCATTCTTTACTCGGCGTTTGTATTGGTTTTCAAACTCCAGACGAACGACAGAACCGCGCGGAATGACCTCAGAACCCAGCCAAAGAGTGAGCATAGCAACTACGGCAGCACTCAAGAGGTAAGGGCGCATGAGGCGTGGCAGACTGATGCCCGCACTTATCATCGCTATTATCTCGCTGTTGCCAGCCAGTTTGGATGTAAAGAATATGACGGCAATGAAGATGAAGAGCGACGAGAAGAGGTTGGCGTAATATGGAACGAAATTGAGGTAGTATTCTGCTATTTCCTGCCAAGGGGCACCGTTTTGCGTGAGTTTGTCGATATTGTCGTTATAGTCGAAGACCACCGCCACACTGATTATAAGCAGTATGGAAAAGAAATATGTGCCCAGAAACTTACCTATTATGTAAGTGTCTATTCTCTTCAGGAATGGTGGTCTCAGTTTCATTTTCTTAAAGCCTATTCGTCACGCGCCGTATCATCTGACCTTTCCAAATGGAGAAGGTGCCGTCGAGGATATGTTTTCTTGCCTCTTTCACCAACCACAGGTAGAACGACAGGTTGTGGATGCTGGCAATCTCCATTGCGAGCAGTTCCTGCGCCTTGAACAGATGGTGGAGATAGGCTTTTGTGTAGAACGTATCAACGTCGGCTGTGCCGTTGGGGTCGATGGGGGAGAAGTCGGTTTCCCACTTCTTGTTGCGCATGTTCATTATGCCCTCGCTGGTGAACAGCATTGCATTTCGCCCGTTTCGTGTGGGCATCACACAGTCGAACATATCCACACCGCGCTCTATGCCTTCGAGCAGGTTGGCAGGAGTGCCCACGCCCATCAGGTAACGCGGACGATCTTGTGGAAGTATTGCATTCACGACTTCTATCATTTCATACATCACTTCCGCAGGTTCACCTACAGCCAGTCCACCAATGGCATTGCCGTCGGCTCCCTTCTCAGCAACGAACTCTGCCGACTGAGTACGAAGGTCGCGATAGGTGCAACCCTGAACAATGGGGAACAAACTTTGCTGATATCCGTATTTGGGTTCCGTCTCGTTGAAACGCTTCCAGCAGCGGTCGAGCCAGCGATGGGTCAGTCCCAAGCTTTTCTTGGCGTAGTCGTAATCGCTGGTGCCGGGAGGACATTCGTCGAGAGCCATCATGATGTCGGCTCCAATGGAGCGTTCAATGTCCATAACCCTTTCGGGTGAGAAGAAATGCTTGGAACCGTCGATGTGACTGGTGAAGTAACAGCCTTCTTCCTTTAGCTTGCGTATGCCTGTGAGGGAGAAAACCTGAAAACCGCCGCTGTCGGTGAGCATGGGACGGTCCCAGTTTATGAACCGGTGAAGACCGCCAGCCTGTTCCAGAATGTCTGTTCCCGGACGCAGGTAGAGGTGATATGTGTTGCCAAGAATGATTTGTGCTCCCACCTCGTTCTTAAGGTCGCGCTGTAGTACTCCCTTCACGCTGCCGACAGTTCCCACGGGCATGAAGATAGGAGTTCCTATCTGCCCGTGGTCGGTGGTGATGAGTCCTGCTCTGGCACTCGTCTTATCGTCAGTCTTCAGTAGTTCAAATGTCATGATTTTTCACTATTACCTTTATCCTCTGGTATTGTGAAGACAACTGCGTCCTTCACCTTTTCGGGTAACAGAGCATAGTCGAACACATCCTTCACAGTCTCTACATAGTGGAACGAGACACCGTTGAGATACATCTCCGGTATCTCTTCAATATCCTTGCGATTGTCCTTACAAATCACTATCTCACGTATGCCGGCACGTTTAGCTGCCAGTATCTTTTCCTTGATACCACCAACGGGCAGCACTTTGCCGCGAAGAGTAATTTCACCAGTCATTGCCAGATGCGGACGGACTTTACGTTGTGTGAGAGCCGATGCCATTGACGTTGCCATAGTGATACCAGCCGACGGACCGTCCTTCGGTGTTGCTCCTTCTGGAACGTGAAGATGCAAATTCCAGTGCTCAAATACACGACTGTCTATTCCAATCTGTTCGGCGTGTGCCTTTATGTATTCCTGTGCCAGCATTGCGCTCTCCTTCATGACGTCGCCCAGGTTGCCGGTGATGGTGAGTTTGCCACCTTGTCCGCGACTGAGACTCGTTTCTATGAACAGAATCTCTCCGCCAACACTTGTCCAAGCCAGTCCTGTGACAACACCTGCATTCCCGTTGCCTTGATAGATGTCGCGGTTGAAGGGTTCCTTGCCAAGCAGTCGCTTTACTTCGTCTACGCCAATGTTCACCTCGTTGTAGTTCTCGTCGCGGGCTATTGCAAGGGCAACCTTGCGGAATATTTTCTCTAACTGCTTCTCCATGCCGCGCACTCCGCTTTCGCGAGTATAGTGCTCGATAAGATATTCTATAGCAGCCTTTGTCATCTTCACATCCTTGCGGTCTTTAAGACCGTTGTTCTCCTTCGCCTTCTTGATGAGGTGCTTGCGTGCAATCTCTATCTTTTCCTCAGTGCAGTATCCATTGAGCTCTATTAGTTCCATACGGTCGAGCAAAGGGCGCGGAATCTGACTGATATCGTTGGCAGTGGCTATGAACATAACCTTCGATAGATCGTAGTCGAGGTCGAGGAAATTGTCGTGAAAAGCAGAGTTCTGTTCTGGGTCGAGAACTTCGAGCAGAGCGGAGGATGGGTCGCCTTGAGCCGTCATCCCACCTATCTTGTCAATTTCATCGAGTATGAAGACGGGGTTGTTGGAACCAGCCTTTATGATACTTTTCAGAATGCGACCGGGCATTGCTCCGATGTATGTACGACGGTGTCCGCGAATCTCGGCTTCGTCGTGCAGACCGCCTAACGATGCTCTTACATATTTGCGCTTCAGGGCAGATGCAATGCTGCGTCCCAAAGATGTTTTACCAACTCCTGGAGGACCATAGAGACAGAGGATTGGTGACTTCATATCGCCTCTCAACTTCAGTATTGCAAGGTGTTCCAGAATGCGTTCCTTCACCTTGTCCATACCATAGTGGTCATGATTGAGCACCTTCTCTGCATTTACTATATTCAGGTTGTCTGTGGTGTATTTCTCCCAAGGCAATTCCAGTATGGTCTGAAGATAGTTGAGCTGTATGTTGTAGTCAGGACTCTGCGGATTGATGCGTTCCAACTTGCTCAACTCGCTGTTGAAGGCCTCGCGTGCATATTCAGGCATCTTCTTCTCTGATGCTTTTTGTCGCAGAGTCTCTGTGTCGCGTGTCGAGTTCGAGCCTCCCAGCTCGTCCTGAATGTTCTTCATCTCCTGCTGCAGGAACCACTCGCGCTGTTGACGGTTGAGGTCGATGTGTGTCTGCTGCAGAATCCTGTTCTTCATGTTCACAAGATACTGCGCAGCATTGATGCTCTGAATGAGTTTTGCAGTACGTTCCTTAACGATTGCCATTTTAAGCATTTCCTGCTTCTCTTCTTCGGGCAATGGAAGGCTGGTGCACAGGAAATTCACCATGAAGAAATCGTTGGAGATGTTCATCACGGCAAACTTGGCTTCGTTGGGCAGATCCTCGTGACTCTCAATGAGTCTTATTGCACGTTTGCGACTTGTGTCCACCAGCACGCGAAACTCTATATCGTTGGGTTCAGGGTAGAACTCCTTCAGTTGTTCCACCTGTGCCATAATATAGGGCGTGTTTTTGATGCGCTGATGCATTATAATGCGGCAGGCTGCTTGAAGGATGACGGTTACTTGTCCGTCGGGCATTTCCAACAGCTTTACAACGCGTGCGGCTACTCCTATCTGATGCAACTCAGCCGAAATGGGGTCTTCCTCGCGACTGTCTTTTTGGAAAAAGGCTCCAATGATTTTACCCGACTGGAAGGCGTCACGTACAAGTCTCAGTGAACTCTTACGCGAAACCTTCACTGGCGACATCACGCAGGGAAACAGCGTAATGTTGCGCAGAGGCAGTATGGGCACAACTTGGGGTATCGGTTGGTCAGTCAGTTGCTTGATGTCTCCCTCAAAATCTGCAATGAAGGAGAACTGATTGGCTATATTGTCTTCGTTCATGTCTTGTTATTCCAGTTCAAATACTCCGGTGGGGGTTTGGCGGTTGAGCACTTCCATTCCAAAGTCGGCACCAACCACTATTCCATAGCTGCGTAATACCTGTTCTATCGTCTTTCGGGCAAGTTCAGGATGATTGTTTTCCTCGCTAAGGTGACAGAGCCAAACATAGCGAAGACGAGGTGAACCGTACGTTACAAGTGCATCGGCACACTGATGGTTCGATAGGTGTCCGCGTTCGCTGCGTATGCGTCCCTTGAGGTAGGCGGGATATGGACCTTGTGCCAGCATCTCCTCATCGTGATTTGCTTCCAACACCAGATAGTTGGCTGAACCAATAGCTTCTGCAACGGTGGGAGTTACAACACCTACGTCAGTGGCTAAACAAAACGTCGTGTCACCGTGCTCTATCCGGTATCCGACACAGTCGCTACTGTCATGTGAAACCTCGAAGGGGGTTATTCTCAGGTCACCAATAATGCAAGCTTCACCTTTATAAAGGTATCGGCGACTGGCCTCTGTCACTTTTGAGGTTGTGCAATAGTTGTTATTGATACCAATGTGAACTTTCTCTGTGGCGTATATAGGTTTCTGCAAATCGTTAGCCAATGAACCTACAGCCTTAATATGGTCGGCGTGGTCATGAGTAACGAATACGCCGTCAACTGCCTCAAGCGAGAAGCCATAGTTCTGCAACGTCTTCTTCAGCGTTCGAACAGGTATGCCAGCGTCTATTAGAATACTACATTTTTCGGTTTTGAGGTAATAGCAATTGCCACTGCTGCCACTCCCCAAGCATAGGAATTTTATCATGTTGGGTTTATTTTCGCGTGCAAAAATACGAAAATATTCATAATTCTTTATACATTTGCCCTAAAATATGTGCTTATGACACGAAATATACTGCTTTCTGCATTGTTTCTCATGCTTGTTGCGGCTTGTAATAAAGCCGATACGCCCAATCAGGTGGGTGAACGTGCCTTAATGGCTTATCTGCGTTGTTCCTTGACCGATTTAAAACAGATTGCACAACCGCAAGTGGTGGAACAAATGCGGTGGCGTCTGTCGAATCTGTCGGGTGAGGAAATGCAGCAACTTCTTGCGGTTGAGCCGCAAGTAAGCACTGACAACAGCAGTGTTGAAGGCAATACGTGTCACCTTCTGCTGAATGCTAAGGATGCCTTGTTGATAGATTCTATAGGCCAGCCTGCACACGTTGGCAATCGCCAGTTTTCGCTGGTGCTTGTCAAGGATTCGGAAAAGGGAACGTGGCGTGTTGAAAGCCTCGAAGAATCAGAGTAATACCAAACCGACAACGCCGCAAAGCAGGATGATGCGGATGGGGCTCATCTTGTAAACCTTCACGGAGATGAAGGCAAAGAGGAACAGGCTGACGCTTATCCAGAATTGCCAATGAGATACCCTGGGCGTAGAGAAGTTCTCAGGAGTCATCAGACACAGAGAGGCAGCTGCCAGCAATCCCACAACAGCAGGACGTAGTCCTTGGAACACATTTTCCACGATGGGGTGCGACTTGTACTTCATCAGGAAACGGCTGATAATTATCATCAGAATGAATGAGGGCAGTACAACAGCGAAGGTGGCGATTACACTTCCTACAATTCCCCAGTACCATTCGTTACCAGCATTCGTGATTGCCGTGTAGCCTACATATGTTGCAGAGTTTATGCCGATGGGACCTGGTGTCATCTGTGAAACAGCCACAATGTCCGTAAACTGACTTGTAGTCATCCAATGATAGCGACCTACGACTTCACCTTGTATCATCGAAATCATTGCATAACCGCCTCCAAAGCCGAAGAGACCAATCTGGAAGAAGGTCCAGAACAATAGGAACATTATCGCAATCATAACTTATCCTCCTTTATCTGTCCATACAGGTAACCACCAACACCTGCTGCTATTATTACATAAATAGGACTCACACCCATGAGCCAAATCAACAGGGTTGCTACAATGGGAATCCAAATGTTGTAACGACTGATTTTAGCCATCTGAGCCATCTTGAAGACAGGGGCTGCAATCAGGGCTACTACAGCAGGACGTATGCCTCTGAATACTCGTTCCACATAGATGTTGTCGCGGAACTGTTGAAACACCAACGCTATTGCCAGAATAATCAGGAACGAGGGAAGGGCAGTACCAAGTGTAGTAACTATGGCTCCACGTTTTCCTCTCAGTTTGTAACCAATGAATATACCAATGTTGATGGCAAAGATACCAGGACACGACTGAGCTACAGCAATAAGGTCGAGAAGTTCCTCTCGTCCTATCCACTGTTTCTCGTCAACCACCTTTGCCTCAATGAGTGGAATCATTGCATATCCACCTCCTATTGTAAATAGTCCGATGCGGAAGAATGTAGTGAAAAGGTCCCACATATTACTTTCTGGTTTCTATCCACTTACGTGCATTTACAAAAGCTTCTATCCAAGGTGTAATGTCATCATTAATATGCTCGCTTGGATACCATCCGCACTGCCACGGGAATATGGCTCTTTCGAGGTGGGGCATCATTGCAAGATGACGTCCGTCCTTAGAGCAGATACCTGCTACAGCAAAGTCGCTACCATTGGGATTGGCAGGATATTCTGCATAGTTGTATTTAGCCACAATGCTGTAGTCTTCTTCCTTACCGGGCAGATGGAACTTTCCTTCTCCGTGTGCCACCCAGATGCCGAGCTTCGAGCCACTCAGCGAGCCAAACATCACACTCTTGTTCTTTGGAATAGTCAGACCCAAGAATGCCGATTCGAACTTATGGCTGTCGTTGTGCAGCATTCGAGGACGTTCCTCATTGTTAATTGTTAATTTTGAATTTTGAATTAGACCAAGTTCCACCATCAACTGGCAACCGTTGCAGATACCCAGCGAGAGAGTGTCGGGACGAGCATAGAAACGGTCGAGAGCCTCTTTTGCCTTGGGGTTGAACAGGAAGGCACCAGCCCATCCCTTAGCAGAACCTAATACGTCGCTGTTTGAGAAACCGCCGCAGAACACTATCATGTTCACATCATCCAAGGTTTCGCGTCCTTCCACAAGGTCGGTCATCATCACGTCCTTAACGTCGAATCCTGCCAACCACAGGGAGTAAGCCATCTCGCGTTCGCCGTTTGTTCCTTTCTCTCGAATTATGGCAGCGCGAACACCTGAGTTCTTTCTTCTGTCGGCATCAAGTCCGTATTGTGAAAGTTTGCCACTGAATGTGGGAGCGAACTTAATTTCTACAGGTTGCTTCTTGTAGTTTTCCTTGCGCTCGTCGGCTTTTCTATTCATACTTTGCTGACGGTCGAGCAGATAGCTGCTTTCGTACCATACATCGCGCAGTTGGTCAATGTCGAGCGTAAGTTTCTCCTCGCCCTTCTTTACTATCATATTGCGCTCTTTGCATGGAACACCTATGTAGATGTATCCTACACCGGCTTCGTCCATCAGTTTCTTGAATTCGGCTTCGTGCTTCGTTGCCACCTGAACTACAACACCTGGGTTCTCAGCAAATAGAATCTTGGCGATACTATTCTCCTCGAAGTTGTTGAGATTAACCTTCAGACCGCCGTTGGTGTTGGCAAAGCACATTTCTAACAGTGTGGTTACAAGACCTCCTGCAGATATGTCGTGACCTGCTAATAACAGGCGTTTGTTGATACATTCCTGAACAGCGGTAAATGCATCGCTGAAGTATTCGGGATTTGTCACTGTCGGAACATCGCTGCCTACTTTGTTCTGGCTCTGTGCAAAAGCAGAACCGCCAAGTCGCAATTCGTCGAATGAGAAGTCGATGTGGTAGAGCGAAGAAGGAGTCTTGGTGTCCAGAACAGGACTTACCACCTTGCGAATATCGCTTACCTCGCCGCCGCTGGTGACGATTACCGTTCCTGGACTTATTACCTTATCGCCGTTGGGATATTTCTGTGTCATAGACAGCGAATCCTTACCCGTAGGCACGTTGATGCCCAACTCGCAGCAGAAGTCGCTCAGAGCCTCCACACCTTGATAGAGTCGTGCGTCTTCACCTTCTTGCGAACGGCAAGGCCACATCCAGTTGGCGCTCAAGCTAACGCTGTCAAGCCCTTCGGCAAGGGGAGCCCACACGATGTTTGTAAGACTCTCGGCAACTGCCAGTACACTGCCTTTTGCTGCATCTGCCAGTCCTGCCTGTGGTGCGTGACCCAAAGCTGTGGCGATGCCGCGCTTTCCGCGATAGTCGAGAGCTACAACGCCACAGTCAGACAACGGTAGTTGCAACTGACCCTGACATTGCTGACGTGCTACCTTTCCAGTTACACTACGGTCCACTTTGTTAGTCAGCCAGTCCTTACATGCAACGGCCTCCAGCGAAAGCACTTTTTCCAGACTATCTAAAATATCTAGATTTTCTAAATTGTCTAGGTCTTGATATTTGTGCTCGACTGTATTATCTCGCATAATGGTCTTAGGCGAATGTCCGAACATATCGGCAACATCGAGGTCGAAGGGACGTACTCCGTCGCCCTGTTCAAAGGCAAAGTGAGCATCGCCAGTAGTTTCACCAACAACATACAGCGGAGCACGCTCGCGCTCGGCAATCTTGCGAACGTGGTCGAGATGCTCTTCCTGAATGAGCAGTCCCATACGCTCCTGACTTTCGTTGGCTATGATTTCTTTGCTCGACAATGTCTTGTCACCAATTGGCAGTTTCGTCATATCTATGAGACCGCCACATTCTTCCACCAACTCCGACAGGCAGTTCACATGTCCTGCGCTTCCGTGATCATGAATGCTGACAATAGGGTTGACTTCCTCTTCACAAAGGGCGCGAACAAGGTTGTTGGCACGCTTCTGCATTTCCGGATTTGCACGCTGCACAGCATTCAACTCGATACCGTTAGAATAGCGACCTGTATCTACACTCGATACTGAGCCGCCGCCAAGTCCGATGCGATAGTTCTCACCACCCACAACAACTATCTTGTTGCCCTTCTTCGGAGTGCCTTTTAGGCAGTCGCGCTTTGTTCCGTAACCAACACCGCCTGCCAGCATTATCACTTTGTCGTAGGCATACATCGGTTCGCCCTCTGCTTCCTGATGCTCGAAGGTGAGCACCGAACCGCAGATTAACGGCTGTCCGAACTTATTACCGAAATCACTGGCACCATTCGAGGCCTTGATGAGTATCTGTTCGGGAGTCTGATAGAGCCACTTCCTTACAGGTAGAATCTTCTCCCAAGCACGTTCTTCCTTGGTACGCGGATAGCTGGTCATATAAACCGCTGTTCCGGCAATAGGCCAGGAACCTACGCCACCTCCCATACGGTCGCGAATTTCACCGCCCGTACCTGTTGATGCTCCATTGAAGGGTTCAACGGTGGTGGGGAAGTTGTGTGTTTCGGCCTTTATGCTTATCACACTTTCTATGTTCTTGATGATGAAATAGTCGCTTGTCGAATGGTCGGCAGGTGCGAATTGCTCTACAATAGGTCCTTCGGCAAATGCCACATTGTCCTTATATGCAGATATTATCTTGTGGGGATTCTCCTGCGTCGTCTTCTTAATCATTGCAAAGAGCGACGAGGGCATTTCCTTTCCGTCGATGATGAATGTGCCGCCGAAAATCTTGTGACGGCAATGTTCCGAGTTGATTTGTGCAAAGCCGAACACCTCAGAATCTGTGAGACGACGATTAAGACGTTTTTCTATACTGTGCAGGTATTCTATCTCCTCGGGACTCAGCGCCAGACCTTCCTCTTCGTTGTAGGACTCGAGGTCTTCAATCAGACGGATGGGAGCGGGTTTTATATCGACTGTGAAAATGTCTTGATTAAGTCCTTTATAGAGACGCTGAAGCATCGGGTCGTGTTCTGCGTCGGCACTTGACACGGGGAAGTATTCCTCTATACGCAAAATGCCGCGCAGATTCATATTTTGTGTAATCTCCACGGCATTTGTACTCCAGGGTGTCACCATTTCGCGACGGGGACCGACAAAGAAGCCCTCCATCTCAGTGCTTTCGAGCAATTTGGCATCACCGTAGAGCCAACTCAGTTTCTCAATCTCGTTTGTGTCGAGCACATGGTCGCATTGGGTAGCGATTATGCTCTGTTGTGGGGTCTTGAAAAAGGAAATTACCATAGCTAATAATTTTCGCGTCACAAAAATACGTTTTTATTCCTGCATTACAAAATTTTGAGGTACATTTGTGTTATGAAATTCGCATTGTTAATACTTCTGTGTTTCTATTCACCCATTGTTGTGGGGCAGCAGATTCGCATTCTCACGTGGAATATCGAAAATCTGTTCGATGCGAGACATGATACACTGAAGCACGACGAGGAGTTTCTTCCCGAAAGTGAACGGCAATGGACTTGGGGACGCTATTGGCGTAAGATTGAGGATGTTAGTCGTGTTGTTATGGGAGTAGGAGAGTCAGAACCACCGGCTCTCGTTGCCTTCCAAGAGGTTGAGAATGATAGTTGTATGATTACTCTCACGCGCAGGGGTACGCTACGCACGTGCGGTTATAAATATGTAATGACCAATAGTCCTGATGTGAGAGGTATTGATGTTGCCTTAATGTATCGCCCCGATGTATTTCGGCTCATTATGAGCGAGAGCTGGCGCGTGCCTTCGCAGGAGCATGGGCTTCGTCCCACACGTGACATACTACATGCAAGCGGACAGCTTCCTAATGGCGATACTCTTCATGTTGTTGTCTGTCATTTGCCAAGTAGAGCAGGTGATGCCCGTCAGGGAATGCTCAATCGTCAGCTTGCCGTCAGTACTCTTTGTTCAAAGCTCGATTCTTTAATTCGTAATGTTCCAGATTGTCGGCTGATTGTTATGGGTGATTTCAATGCAACACTTCGCGATAAGTCGCTTCGTCCTCTATTGTCACTAAAGGGCATCCGTCCGCTTACTCCCTTAGATATTCGTCCTAACGAGGGTACGTATCGTTTTCAAGGCACTTGGAGTTGGATTGACCATGTGTTCGTGAGTGATAACCTCATCGGCAGCGTTAGCAATGTCAGGCTATACACTCAGCCTTGGATGCAACGTCCTTCAGATGATGGCACTTGGTATCCCCGTCGTACTTATCTTGGTACAAAATACAACGGGGGCGTGAGTGACCACGTCCCCGTCTATCTCGATTTGCATCCCCTCTTCAACTCCCCCGAGGGGGAGAGTCTTCCTTAGCTCTTCAGCACTCCCAGTTCCTTACCGACCTTGATGAAGGCCTCGATGCATTTGTCGAGGTGCTCGCGTTTGTGACCGGCTGATAGTTGTACGCGAATGCGTGCCTGTCCCTTCGGAACAACGGGATAGTAGAAACCTGTTACGTAGATGCCTTCTTCCTGCATCTTAGCGGCGAATACCTGCGACAGTTTTGCGTCGTAGAGCATAACGGCACAGATGGCACTCTGTGTGGGCTTGATGTCGAAGCCTGCAGCTATCATCTTGTCACGGAAGTAGTTGACATTCTCAACCAAACGGTCGTGAAGTTCGTTGCTTTCCTTCAGCATCTTGAATACCTCAAGTGAGGCACCGATGATACAGGGAGCCAGAGAATTGGAGAACAGATAAGGGCGCGAGCGCTGACGCAACAGGTCGATGATTTCCTTGCGACCAGTTGTGAAGCCTCCTAATGCGCCGCCGAAAGCTTTGCCCAGAGTGCCAGTATAAATGTCCACACGTCCGTAGGTATTGTAGAACTCGCTCACGCCGTGTCCCGTCTTACCCACAACGCCTGCCGAATGACTTTCGTCCACCATTACTAAAGCGTCATACTTTTCTGCCAAGTCGCAAATCTTGTCCATAGGAGCAACGTTGCCGTCCATAGAGAATACACCGTCAGTTACCACAATGCGGAACCTCTGTGCCTGAGCTTCCTGCAGACATTTCTCAAGCTCCGCCATATCGGCGTTGGCATAGCGATAGCGTTTTGCCTTGCACAGACGTACACCATCGATAATAGAGGCATGATTCAGGGCATCTGAGATGATAGCGTCTTCTTCGGTCAGCAGTGGTTCGAACACACCACCGTTAGCATCGAAGCAGGCAGCGTAAAGAATGGTATCCTCTGTCTTGAAGTAATCACTTATGGCAGCCTCCAGTTGTTTGTGAATGTCCTGGGTACCGCAGATGAAACGAACGCTCGACATACCGAAGCCGCGCTCGTCCATCATCTTCTTGCTGGCTTCTATCAGACGTGGGTGGTCGCTGAGTCCCAAGTAGTTGTTGGCGCAGAAGTTCAGCACTTCCTTGCCTTTTACCTGAATGGCTGCACGCTGAGGTGTCTCAATGAGGCGCTCTTCCTTGTAAAGTCCGGCCTCGCGAATCTCTGTCAGAGTTTGGCAGAGGTGTTCTTTCATTTTTCCGTACATATTTTAGCGTTTTAAGGTTACGACGTCACAAAGATATAAATAATTTTTCACTTTTCACTTTTCACTTTTCACTTTATTTTCTATCTTTGTCTGCGAAATCCATATACATATATCATAATACAATGAAAAACATTCTTATCATCGGTTCCACAGGACAGATTGGTTCGGAACTAACTCGCGAACTTAGAGCACGTTATGGCAACAGTCACGTCGTTGCAGGCTACATTGCAGGAGCAGAGCCCAAGGGCGAACTTCTTGAAAGCGGACCGGCAGCCATTGCCGATGTTACCGATGCCCAGCACATTGGTGATGTGGTGAGAGAATATAAAATCGACACTATCTATAATCTCGCAGCCCTGCTTTCTGTTGTTGCTGAGTCACGGCCACGTCTGGCTTGGAAGATTGGCATCGATGGACTATGGAAGGTTCTCGAAGTGGCTCGCGAAAACAAATGTGCTGTCTTCACTCCCAGCTCCATAGGTTCTTTTGGTGCCGATACGCCTCACGATAACACTCCACAGGATACAATACAACGTCCGCGCACTATATATGGAATCTCGAAGGTTACGACAGAACTGCTTAGCGACTATTACTATCTTAAGTATGGAGTAGATACCCGTTCGGTTCGCTTCCCAGGACTCATCTCATACCTTACTCTTCCGGGCGGCGGCACCACCGACTATGCTGTAGATATCTATTATTCTGCTGTTCGTGGCGAAAAGTTCGTATGTCCCATTGCCAAAGGAACTCTCATGGACATGATGTATATGCCCGATGCCTTGAAAGCTGCAATACACATTATGGAGGCCGATGGTTCGCGCTTCATTCACCACAATGGCTTCAACGTGGCGTCTATGAGTTTCGACCCCGATACCATATTTCGTGCTATTAAGGCTCATAAGCCCAACTTCGAGATGGAGTATCAGGTTGACCCATTGCGCCAGTCTATTGCTGACTCTTGGCCTAACAAGATGGACGACTCATGTGCCCGTGCCGAGTGGGATTGGAAGCCTGACTACGACCTCGAGCGTATGACTGTAGATATGCTTTCTCACCTCGAACAGAAGCTCGCATAACTGACCTTTTTTAAATTCGCTTTAATCTTCGTCTTTAAGCATTACTAATGCATAAGGCGAAGCATTACTAATGTTTGACCTCATACATTACTAATGCTTGAGGCGATACATTACTAATGTTTTTCTAAAAGACTACTAATGCGCGAGGCGGTACACTACTAATGTGTTGGGTGGGGAGTAATGGAGTTGAGGAGGGAGAGTTTGCCGTCGGCAATGAGTTTAAGGATGAGCTCACCGAAGAGCGTATTTTGCCATGCAAACCAAGGACGGGTGTAACGGGTAGCATCGTCCTTATGGAAGGCTTCGTGAATGAAACCTGTGCCGGCATCGGTATCTACGAGCATCTGCAAACATTGACGTATTTCCTCATCGTTGGTAGAGGTGAAGGCACGCATCATAATACTCATAGGCCATATCATGTCGAAGCCCACATGGGGACCGCCTATACCTTCGCCTGCCTTTCCGCTGAAGAAATAGGGATTGTCGTGACTGAGAACAAAGCGTCTCGTATTACGATATATGGGGTTTTGGGGAGATACATCGCCAAGATATGCCATAGCAAGAAGTGATGGTACGTTGGCGTCGTCCATAAGCAGTTGATTGCCAAAGCCATCAACTTCGTAAGCGTATATCTTTCCGTATTTAGGATGTTTGTGGACAGCGTGCTTGCGGAGAGCCGTTTCCACCTCGTCGGCCAGTGTGGTACATTCATTGGCAAGGGCAGCATCGTGGTTCACGCGTGTGAGCACATCGGCAGCCTTGCGCAGGGATGTTACTGCCATGAAGTTGGATGGAATGAGGAAAAGTAGCACTGTGCTATCGTCGGAGGGACGGAAGGCCGAAGCGATGAGTCCGCAGGGCTTTATCGGATTGCCGTAGCCGCTGTGGCTCATGGTATCGTATTGTACTGGTGTACGGCGCTGGAAGCGGTATGGACCGTTCCCGCCTTTACGCTGTTGTTCGCGAAAAGTCTTCAGTATAAGCTTTACAGTTTCTTTCCAAAGGTCGCCGAAGATGGTATCATCACCCGTCTGGAGCCAGTATTCGTAGGCCAGTCGAATAGGATAGCAGAGGGAATCAATTTCATATTTACGTTCGTGAAGCCAAGGGTTCATCTGCGTCAGGTCGCTTTCCCACTCACTTCCCGTTGGGCTAATGTTGAAAGCATTTGCATAAGGATCTATGCAGATAAGCCTGAACTGTCGCAGTATTGTGCCGCGAATCATGCGGCGAAGGTTCTCATCGTTCTTTGCAAATTGTACATAAGGCCACACCTGAGCTCCAGAGTCGCGCAGCCACATGGCGTGAATGTCGCCCGTATAGACAAAGGTATCGTCGTCGCCTTCGTCGGTTGTGGAGTAGTGCACAGTTGTGTCGAGGGTGTTGGGGAAACAGTTCTCGAACATCCATGCCAAATATGGCGCATTGCTAAGTAACTGCTTAACCTCTTGGATTTTCTGCTCGACGGCTGTGCTGCGGAACAGGCGTTTCTCAACCGGCGGACGACGAGTGATCTGTGTGTTATCGGCAGGAGCCGTAGAAAATGACAATGCGAGAGAATGAGAAAATGATAGTTGACTTGCGCTAAGCAGTAGGCAAATGATGAGGTATCTTTTCATGGTAATAAATGGGAATGAAGGAGAGATACTTGCGTCAGTTGAAGAAGTTCCACGAAACGCCGAAGTGGAACGTGCGAGGATCCATAGGGTAGTGAGGTCCCCAGAACATACGTCCAGTGCCGGCATTGAGGTGATTCATTGCCAAATATAGACGGCAATGCTTGATGTGGAGATTGACGTAGGCATTAACGATGGGGTAGTTACCGATTTTCACCATGGGATTAGTATTGTCCTGCACGGCAAACTGCTGAATGGCAGGACTGTAGTCGGGCGCATAGTAGCGAGTGAAATAGCGTACGTCTCCACCTAATTGTACGTTGAGCACCTTAGCGATTTTGAATTGCAGGTACATGTTGCTGTAGAGTGAAATCTTTGGCAACGGCAATGCTGTCTGATTGCTTGAGGTCTGATACGTGATGTCGTTGTCCCAATGCCAAGGTCCGAAGGCCAGATTTTGACGAAGTGATGCATGGAACACCTGTATGTTGCTTGAACTCTGTCGTACGGCAACGGAATGGGAATAGTCGGCTGGAAGGTAACTGGTACCATCACCGATGTAGTTATTCTTCATTCCAAGGTACACATAGTTCTTGACATTCTCGAGACCTACATGTAAATGAGTGCCGATGCGCGGCAGATGTAGCTGTCCTTCGAAACGTGTGTGATATTCCTTGTCAAGCTCGTTTTCCCACCATGCAAACTGACTATGGTAGTGTTGGAAGTATATTTCGGGGTCTTCGCGGTTGACCTGTGCATGCAGTTCCACCTTTAATGTGTCGCGCTTGCCCAGTTTGACGTCGAGCGAAACTTCACCATCTACATCGAAGTCACCCACGTTGTCACCTGCAATTATTACCTCGCCGCTAACGTTGTAGTGGATGAACTTGCCCTCAGTTCGCGTGATTTCACCACCTATGCTGATTTCATTCTCTGTGTATCGGCTACGCGAAGCATCACCCGTTGCAAGAGTGTCAGGCAGAGTGATTGTGGTGAGTTGGTGATTGGCAAACAAGGCTATGCCCATCTGTGCCCACTTGTTGAACCCCTCTCGTAGAGCCACTCCAACAGTGTTACGAACCGAAAGTCCCTTGGTACGGTCCTTCACATTTGTTAAATCACCATAGTAGTGGTTGGTGTAATACGAGGATGGTGTGTTGTAGGAGTAATATGTGTGGCGAAGGTTGTTGACACGCACCGTATGGATGATACTGGTGACAGGCACGAACTCCTTGGGAATGATTTGTTCGGACGTCCATTTCTGACGCAGCGAATCGAGAGTCAGTCGGGTGCGCAGCGTATCTCCCTTAATCAGTTCTTGTATTGAGTCAGAGAGTTGGCTCAGAAATTCGATGTCGGAAGGCATCTTTGGACGAACGCTGTCAGCCAGTTCTATCTCTCGTTCGAAACCAAGGTTGTAGCGGTGAGTGAGCAAAGCATCCTGATTCTCATTGCGGTTCCACGTTTCGGTGAGCAGAGTCGGAATGTCTTTCGAACTATACCGGCGTGGGAAACTCTGAGGATTACGAATGTAGGCATCGTTCTCTATGCCGCCGTTCTCTGCCATTTTGAAATGGTTGAGATTTACGTAGGCATGGATGTTGTAACGGTCGCCGAGATAGTAACCAAACAGATTGCCAAGAAACTGACTGTTGGCTTGTGAGTTGTAGTATCCTCGTCCGTAGAGATAGTCGGCACGGAATCCAAGACCCGCATACTTGTTGATGTTCGTGGCAAAGTAGGCATGCACTCGCTCTTGACCATTCTGCGTGTTACCCACCTTATGATAGGCCAGATTGGTCATTGGACTGAGAGTGTTGGAGAAACGGAAGTCGCGCAAGCCTCCCAACGAGAAGTCGAACGGCTGAAGGAATACCCACGGATTTTCAGCATCGCGATGCATGTAGATACGAGTGAGGCGAGGTGAGGCAAGATTACCGAGAATGTTGAATTCTCCATTATATCCATTCGTCTCGTTGTACCATTGAAACATGTGTATCATCGTGTCGAGATTCTCGGCTGGAATAATGTGTCCCAACCGCTCGTCGATGGTCCATTGAGTAACACCTATAGGTACATTCTCGATGTGAGTGTCGGTTGTATCGCGTCCCCAACTTGTCTTCTTTTTATTACCACCAGAAGAACTGCCGTCCATCATATTCTGCATATTGCCGAATCCCTGTGCCATTGTGGCAAGGGAAACCATGATTATGAATATGAATAATAGACGGCGCTTCATAAATCGGATTTTATCGTTCCTTAGTGATTATCTCGCGTCCACGCTGCAGAGCCTGCTCGTTGAGCGGGATGAGATGATGATGACGTTGGGGCAGTGTTTTGTGGAGAGCCTTCACCACGTTTTCGATACCAACGGTGTGACACACTTCAAGCATACCGCCCAGAACTATCATATTGAAACTCTTGATATTCTGCATCTCAGCAGCAGCGTCCATAGCATCAATCTTATAGACGTTGATATCGGTACGCTGTGGAGGAGTGCTTATGCCATAACCATCGTAGATGAGTATTCCACCTGGCTTTACCATTGGCTCGAACTTATCGAGTGATGGTTGGTTGAGAACAATTGCAATGTCGTAAGTGCTAAGTATGGGCGATGATATGGCTTCGTCGCTGACAATGACAGTCACGTTCGCTGTACCGCCTCGCTGTTCAGGACCATAAGCAGGCATCCACGTTACCTCCTTGCCTTCGAACAAACCGGCATAGGCCAGTATCTTGCCCATCGACAATACGCCTTGTCCGCCAAATCCTGCTATAATTATTTCGTTCTTCATTCTTAATTATCAATTATCAATTGTCCATTGTCAATTAGAACCACCGTCTTTCAGGTCGCCAAGTTTGTAGAAGGCAAACATGCGGTCCTCCATCCATTGATTAGCCTGTTCGGGTGTCATCTTCCAACCCGATGAGCATGTGCCCACAATCTCTACCAAACAACTTCCCTTGCCCTGCATGGAATATTCGAAAGCCTTACGAATAGCAGCTTTTGCACGACGGATGTATGCAACATTGCTAACAGCCTGACGACTTACAAAACATGTACCTTCGAGGGTGGCTGCTATCTCTGTCAGTTTCAGGGGATAGCCGTGAATGTCGGCCTGACGGCCGTAGGGGCAAGTCACCGTCTTCATACCCATTAGTGTTGTGGGAGCCATCTGTCCGCCAGTCATTCCGTATATGGCGTTGTTGACAAAGATGATGGTGATGTTATCGCCACGATTCAGCGAATGTATAGCTTCGGCTGTACCTATGCATGCAACGTCTCCGTCGCCTTGATATGTGAACACCAGATTTTCAGGACACAGACGCTTTGCGGCACATGCAATTGCTGGAGCACGTCCGTGAGCTGCTTCAATCCAGTCGATGTCGATGTATTTATACGCAAATACTGCGCAACCTACGGGCGATATACCCACAGCATTCTCTTCTACGCCCATCTCCTCAATGACCTCGGCAATGAGTTTGTGCACCACAGCATGACTGCATCCTGGGCAGTAGTGCATGGGAGTATCGTTGAGCAGGCGAGGTTTCTTATAGACAAGATTCTCCTCTTGTATGATATCTTCGTTTACCATTGGATATTAAAACATGAATCGGACAAAGAACTCAGCAACCTTCAACACCATACCTACGGCGATTATCGCCATACCAACAACGTGACGGTCGGGCATCCAGAAATAAAGCACCACACCCACCAGTGCCAACACCATAAACAGGGTGTTCAGCGTTGTGCGCAGTCCCTCCTTGTTGCTCAGGGTACTACGGTGTTTGCGTATGCGCTCCAGTTCCTCTTGCTGCTTTTGCAGCATCTTGCTTGCTTCGTCCATTTAATCTTTAACTTCTTTAACTTCTAAAACTTCTTAAACCCTCATTCTCTCAACAGCCTCTACAATCTCATCCGGTCCGGGAACCATACCGCCCATGCGACCATAGTGGTGGACAGGTACGCGTCCCTCGACAGCAAGACGGATGTCTTCTATCATTTGTCCGGCATTGATTTCCACGCTGAGTATTCCCTTAACATGATTGCACAGACGTTTGATTTCCTCAGTTGGGAAAGGCCATAGGGTTATGGGGCGTAACATGCCCACGCGTAATCCCTTTGAACGGCAAATCTCGATAGACTTCTGTGCTATGCGTGATGCAGAGCCGAAAGCCACTATCAGATAGTCGGCAT
The DNA here is from genome assembly GCA_902781515.1 of uncultured Bacteroidales bacterium. Taxonomy (GTDB): domain Bacteria; phylum Bacteroidota; class Bacteroidia; order Bacteroidales; family Bacteroidaceae; genus Physcousia. The sequence goes on from CACZJU010000007.1 coordinate 117,515, forward strand.
CGTCGGTCATATATTCCTCGAAACGAACTTCCTTAGCACGAATCTCTGCATATTTCTTCTGAAGACTGAGGTTGTGCTGTTCCATCTCGCGAGGCATCAGTTCAAGTGATGTAACTACACTCTTACCCTTTCCTTTCATGCCGATAGCTGCCCAAGGACATTCAGCACGTACCTCGTCCATTGTGCGACGGGGCTTCATTGGGGGAAGTACAACCTTCTCCATCATCTGTCCAATGACACCATCGCTGAGCATCATCACTGGAGTGCGATAACGGAAAGCCAGTTCGAAGGAAAGGTCCACGAAGTCTGCCATTTCCTGAACGCTTGCAGGTGCCAGTACAATGATGTTATAGTCGCCATTACCTCCTCCACGGGTGGCTTGGAAATAGTCGCCCTGACTGGGTTGGATTGTTCCTAAGCCAGGACCGCCACGCTGTACGTTGACAATGAGTCCGGGTAACTCTGCTCCTGCCATATATGCTATGCCTTCCTGCATAAGTGCAATACCTGGGCTCGACGATGATACCATCACCTTCTTGCCAACAGCACCACCGCCATACAGCATATTGATGGCTGCCAATTCACTCTCTGCCTGCACCACAATCATGCCGGTTATCTTCCAAGGTTCTTCCTTGGCAAGGGTCTCCAGCACCTCGCTCTGTGGTGTTATGGGGTAGCCGAAGTATCCGTCGCATCCACAGCGAATAGCTGCATGGGCGATGGCTTCGTTACCCTTCATAAGTAAAATCTCGTTGTTATCCTCCATTGCTTTTTACCTTTTACGATAGACCGTGATGCAACCATCGGGGCACACTTGAGCACAGCACGTGCAACCTGTGCACATGCCCTGACCCACTTGTTCGGCATATGGATAGCCCTTCTTGTTTACGGTCTTTGGGGTTAGTCGAATGATGTTCAGAGGACACGCTACGGCGCAAAGGTTACAGCCCTTGCATCGTTCGGTATCTACTACGATTGCTCCTCTCATACTCTTTTAATCTCTTTTTACCTTATTATTATAATAAATTTTCACTATTACCTTTTCCATTCTTTATGGATTGAACATTTCCTTACAATAGTAATTCAGAATATTTTCAAGCATCTCCTTAGCCTTAGCAGCAGGCGAGTCTGGGTCGAGCTCTATAGCGTGAATGTAGCATTCAAGAGCATGTTGCCAATCGCTTTGCTGACGAAAGGCATTCCCTTTGCGATAGAATTGCTCTGCTTCGCGGCGCTGCTCGTCTGATGCCATTATTTATTCCTCTACTACAGATTTGCGTACGGGCTTGACAGGTTCAACCTTTTGTGGCTCTTCGTTCTCGAAAGCGTCCATAGCAGCCTCGAACAGTTCCTCCATACGGTCAACAGTCTTCCTACGGAACTTGGCGCTGATGGGGTAGAGCTTAGTCTGTGACTTGTTGAGGGCTTCGCTATCGGTAATCCAATCCTCAGCCTTGATGATACGACCGTTGTTTGTCTCCATATCCTCGTTGTAGTAATAGGATATGTTGGAAACGGCAATGCTTACACGCTGTCCGGCTGTTGTCACCTTTATCTGGTAACGGAAACGTGCACGGTCGAGAACAAAAGGCTTCTTCACGAATGTCATCCATTCGCAGATACGAGCAGTAATATCACCTGCCTCGTCACCCATCAGTCGGGCATATTTCCCTGGAGCCTCAATAGACTTCTCCACCAAACCGTTGACAAAAGCCAGCATCGTCTGATGAACCTCTTCCTCGCTCTTATCCTTTATGGAAAAGCTCTTCGTGAAAGTCACCATACCATTAATCTCGGGTACAGCCCCTTTCAGATACTTAGAGTCGTCTTTCTTACCCTTTGCTGCTGCGCCTACAGCCACAAGCAGCATCATGCAAATCAGTAATTTTCTCATATCGCTTATAATTCTTAATTTTACTCATATCTCAGCGCCTCAATTGGATCCATCGTAGCAGCCTTGTGAGCAGGGATATAACCAAAGAGTAAACCGATGAGGGCACACACGCCGAAACTTACCAACACGCTCCACAGGGGAACGGTGGCTGGGAAACCTATCATATTGGCACCTCCACTCAGCAGATAGCCGAGACCTACGCCTATGACACCGCCTGAGAGACTTATCATGATACTCTCCAGCAGAAACTGACGACTGATGTCAATGCCTCGTGCACCAACAGACATACGCAGACCTATCTCCTTTGTACGCTCTGTCACAGACACCAGCATAATGTTCATGATGCCGATACCTGCTACCAAGAGAGAGAAGGCCGCAGCCACCACAAGAACCGTCTGCAAGGTTGTCATTGTGCTCGACATTGTCTCCATCATCTCCTGTTGGGAACGTATGGTGAAATCATCATCCTCTCCTTCCTTTATCTTATGATTACGACGCAGGATACCAGACACTTCTTCTATGGCATCATCACTAAGTTCCTCCTTAATGGCACTGACATTGATACTGCTGAAGAATGTCTGGGCAGCAATACGCTTCATGACGGTGGTGTAGGGGGCAATCATCACGTTGTCTTGGTCCATACCCCATGAGTTGTAACCCTTAGACTTCAGTATTCCCACGATACGGAAAGGTATGCTCTTGAAGCGGATGGTCTTACCCACAGCGTCGAAGTTCTTGTCACCAAAGAGTTCCTCAACGATGGTGGTACCTACCACGCACACCTTTGCGCTCTTTTTGATGTCTTCGTCGGTAAAGCAATCTCCGTCCTTTATTTCCCACAACTTGATACTCAAGTATTCCGTGCTCTCGCCGTAAACGGTTGTGGTGGTGTTCTTGGCACCATAGATAACCTGTCCGCTGGCATTCACTTCAGGACTTACGTGTGTAATCAGCTTTGCCTCGTTCTGTATGGCTTCGTAGTCTGCCATCTTCAGAGTTTGCATAGCAGAAGGGTCTTGTCGCACACCACCTCTCATGTCAGCACCCGGACGGATGGTGAGCAGATTGGTGCCCATCTTGGAAAGTTCCTTGCGTATGCTGTCCTTCGAACCTTGTCCGATAGCCATCATTGTGATAACTGCTGCCACACCGATGATGATGCCCAGCGTAGAAAGCAGGGTTCTGGACTTATTGCTCATGATGGCTGTAATAGCCACTTTCAAAAGGTTTGCAAAGTTCACTTTAACTCTTAATTCTTAATTTTTAATTCTTAATTCTCTTAGTCGTCTTGGTTTTTAGGCAGGGCTGCCAGAGCCTCAGCGGCAGAGAGTATATTGTGATTCTCCACATCCTCGCGAATTTTGCCGTCGCGCAACACGATATTGCGACTGCTGTATTGGGCAATTTCAGGGTTGTGAGTCACGAATATTATTGTACGCCCCTGACGGTGCAGTTCTTGGAACAGTACCAGAATCTCGAAACTGGTGCGAGTATCGAGGTTACCCGTTGCCTCATCGGCAAGGATTACTGCAGGGTTGTTCACCAAAGCACGGGCGATTGCTACGCGCTGCATCTGTCCACCAGACATCTGGTTCGACTTATGCTCCATACGGTCAGCCAGTCCTACTGCCCGAAGAGCCTTGACGGCAGCTTCGCGACGTTGCTTGGCAGAGTATGCGCTGTTGTACATCAGAGGCAGTTCCACATTCTCCACAGCCGTTGTCTTTGCCAGCAGGTTGTAGTTCTGGAATATGAATCCAATCTTGCGATTACGCAGTACAGCACGATCGCGGCGACGCATCTTTCTTACTGGAACTCCATCGAGAATGTATTCGCCAGAGGTGGGAGTATCGAGACATCCGAGCTGATTCAATAGAGTTGACTTGCCAGAACCTGATGTTCCCATGATAGTGACGAACTCGCCCTCGTAAATCTTGAAACTCACGCCACGCAAGGCCTTTACGACCTCACTGCCGACGTGGAATTCACGACGTACGTTCTGCAATTCGATAACTACTTTCCGTTCTTCAGCCATTACTTCGACTTCTTCTCGTTTTTGTTCTTGGGACGAGGCATGAAGGGATTGCTTGCACCCTGTTCGGGCTCTTCCTCCATCATACCGTTCTGCACGTCGGTTAGCACCTCAGTACCTGCCGATGCGCCTTTTACGATTTGTGTCAGCGTTCCGTTTGTCAGACCTGTCTCTACTGCCAAAGCCTTGATGTTGGAACCTTCCTTCACCCAAAGCTTTTGAGGAGCATCCACGTCTGTTATTGTCTCGCCTTCGTTCAGCATTGCCTCGCTGGGCTTGAAGCGCAGAGCCTTTGCAGGAACGGCAAGCACGTCGCTAAGTTCAAGAGTGAATATTGTGACGTTGGCAGTAAGACCAGGTTTCAGTTTCAGGTCTTGATTTGGGGCACTGATAACTACTTCGTATGTTACCACATTGCTTTCCGTTGTTGCCTGCTGACGTACCTGTGTCACACGTCCTTCGAATGTGTCGTTGGGGTAGGCGTCAACAGTGAACGATACTCGCTGTCCCTCCTTCACTTCACCTATGTCAGCCTCGTCAACGTCTGCGATAACACGCATATCTGTAAGGTCTTTGGCAATCTTGAACAGGGTAGGAGTGTTAAAACTTGAAGCAACGGTCTGTCCTTCTTCCACCTCCTTCGAGAGAACCACTCCGTCGATAGGACTTGTGATGGTGGCATATCCGAGGTCGGTCTGAGCACGCTTCACGCTTTCCTGCTGCTGAGCAACGGTCTGTTGTGCACGAACATATGAAAGACGTGCTTGGTCGAAATCGTTGGCAGAGATAAGTCCTTGGTCATACAGAGCCTTGTAGCGCTCGTAGTTTACCTTTTGGTAATCGAGGTCGCTTTGTGCGCTTTTCAGATTAGCTTGAGCCGAAGCCAAGGTCGAGAGCAGATTGGTACGATCCAGTTCGGCAATCACCTGTCCTGCCTTTACCACGCTGTTGTAGTCAACATACAGCTTGCTCACGATGCCGCTCACCTGAGTACCCACATCCACACTGGTAACAGGCTCGATAGTACCGGTAGCCGTCACGCTCGTGGTAATGTTTTGTATCTCTACGTTTGCCGTTGAATATGTAAACTCAGTCTTCTTCTTACAGTTTACACAGAGCACACAGAGAAGACAGAGGACACAGAGCTGTTTCATTCGTTTCATATAATTATTCCATTATCAATTGTCAATTATCAATTAAATTTATATTATAAATTTATCTCTTCTCCGCTGTAGAACTTCAGCAGTTGCATGTTGAGCAGAGTGGTATATTTGCTTTGCAGCTCATCCTGCTTGGCATTCAGCAGATTGTCGTGCTCCTGACGCAGTTCTGCTATGTTCTTCAGTCCGTTGTTGAACTGAGCATTCAGCAGTTCGTATGTCGTTTCTGCACTCTGCAATTTTGCTCTTGCTGCAAGGAATCGCTGTTGATTGCTGTTGGCATTCAGCCAGTAGTTCTCAATGGTGCTTGCCAGCGTGTTCTTTTTATCCTGAAGGTCGAGCTGACTGTTTATCTTCTGCAGTTTTGCCTTCTCCACAGCAGTCTTGTTACGACGGTTGTCGAAGATGGGTACGCTCAGATTCAAGGCGGCACTCAGGTTCACATTTGTCTTCATCTGCTGTCCCACGCTCTTGTTGCTGGCACTATAATGACTGTCGCCTGCACTTGCACTGAGACCGATGGTGGGGTAATATCCTCGGCGTGCAATGTCGAGATTCATGTCTGCGGCATCGATACCCAGTTCTGCACTACGAATCTCTGGGCGTGTTGCCACTGCCTCTTTGTAGATGCTTTGTGCTGAGGGTATGGGAGCAAGCACTTGCTCGTCGGTAGGAACTGTGCCCGTAACGTCAAAAGGAGTATTGAGAGGCAACTCAAGCAGGCTCTTCAACTGACGCTTGTAATTCAGTACCTGTGTCTCGCTGTTCACGATATTGTACTGTGTAGCACGCCATTGAGCTTCCAGTTGGGAGAGATCGGCTTTCGAAATCTGTCCATGCTTCATCATCTGCTGTCCGCGCTCGTATTGGCTCTTGGCAGTCTGTTCCAGTTGCTCGTTCACCTTCTTAGCCTCTGTGCTATAGAGAATCTGCACATACAGTTGTGCTATCTGTTCCTGAATGGTCAGTTCGCTCTGTTGTGTCGAAAGCGAAGTTATCTGGTTTTGCAACTCCTGTGCCTTGATGTTCTTGTAGTTGATGCCACCATTCCATATTGTCCAGTTGGCAGTCAGTCCGTAAGAACCCTGTTCGGTCACCTTCTTCGAGGTGTTCGTCACCTGTCCGTTCTGCACAATGGCAGTGTTCTCTTCAAAGGGACGATAACTTAAACCTTGAGAAGTGGAGAAACTGAGGCTGGGGAACAGCGCACCTCGGTCTTGCCAGAGAGCCAGTTTTCCCTCATCCTCGCTGACGCGGCTCTTCTGTATCTGTATGTTGTTTTGTCGGGCGTGTTCGATGCAACGTGCCAGTGTCCATTGTTCTTGTGCTGCAACCTTTACTGAGAGCATAGTCAGAAGAACGAGGACGACATTGCGTAGTTTTATCTCAAACATATTCTCTTTATACCTTATTTATAATGCGGCCCAAAGGTACTGCTTTTCGGCGAGATGACCAAAAAATAGCCTTTCTTTTAACAATGGTTAAGGATAAAAACACTATCTTTGCACCCATAAATCATAATTCGTACTTTGTAACTCGTAATTCGTAATTAGTAATTAGTATTTCATAATTCGTAATTTATATCATGTTTTCAGGAATCGTAGAAGAGACTGCCCGTGTTGTAGGCATAGAGAAGGAATTGGACAACCTGCATTTCACACTCACTTGCTCGTTTGTCAATGAACTGAAGATAGACCAAAGCGTGTCGCACAATGGCGTCTGCCTCACAGTGGTGCGCCTGACCGACGACACTTACACCGTTACTGCCATGCGTGAAACCCTCGAACGCAGTAATCTGGGACTTCTCAAGGTGGGCGACGAGGTAAATGTGGAGCGCTCGATGATGATGAACGGCCGTCTCGACGGACATATCGTTCAGGGACATGTTGACCAGACTGCCCGTTGCATCAGTGTTGAAGACCAGCAGGGCAGCTATGTGTTCCGTTTCCGCTACGAAGCAGATAAGGAAATGGCTCGTCGCGGTTATGTGACTGTGGACAAAGGCAGCGTCACTGTGAATGGTGTCAGCCTGACTGTTTGCCGTCCCGATGACGACAGTTTCGAGGTGTGCATCATTCCCTACACCTACGACAACACCAACTTCCACAATATCAAGGAAGGCACGGTCGTGAACCTTGAGTTCGACATCATTGGCAAGTACCTCAGCCGCATGATGCAGTTTGTCTGATGAGTTATCATTCTTAACTCTTAATTCTTAACTCTTAATTAATGATACATAGTATCATCTTCGATCTCGACGGAACGCTGACAGATACCCTCCGCGACCTCTGTGACAGCACCAACTTTGCCCTGCGTCAAATGGGGTGGGCGGAACGCTCGCTTGCCGAGGTTCGGCGCTTTGTTGGCAATGGTGTTCGACGACTTATAAAACGCGCTGTTCCCCAAGATGTTAGTAATGACGACTTTGAGCAATGCTTTAAGATTTTTCAAGCGCATTATCTCGAACATTGTCAGGACCAGACATGCCTCTACGAAGGTGTGGCAGAGATGCTTCGCGAGGTGCACGAGGCTGGGTACAAGACAGCTATCGTGAGCAACAAACTTCAGGCTGGAGTAGATGAGCTTTACGAGACCTATTTTCGTGGCGTGGTGGATGTTGCAATAGGGGAGCGTGAAGGCATACGTCGTAAACCGGCGCCGGATATGGTGGAACTGGCTTTGAAAGAACTCAATGCCGACAAGTGTGAGACAGTGTATGTGGGTGATAGTGAGGTAGATGTGCAGACGGCACGCAACTCTGGTTTGCCCTGCATCAGTGTGCTTTGGGGCTTTCGCGACAGACAGGAACTGGAGGAGGCTGGTGCAACAACATTTATCAAACATCCCAGCGAACTCTTGGAAATACTAAAATAAATCTCTATCTTTGCACCTCGTATTTCGTAACTCGTAATTCGTAATTATAATAAAATGTATAGAACAAAGACCTGTGGCGAGCTTCGTCTTGCCAATGTTGGAGAGAGCGTAACCCTGAGCGGATGGGTTCAGCGCACTCGTAAGATGGGAGGAATGACGTTTGTTGACCTGCGCGACCGTTATGGCATCACTCAGTTGGTGTTCGACGAGCAGACCGATGCAGACCAGTGCGAACGTGCCAACAAGCTTGGACGCGAATGGGTGATTCAGATTATCGGTGAGGTTAGCGAGCGCCAGTCGAAGAACAAGAACCTGCCTACGGGCGACATAGAGATAATCGTGCGCCAGTTGAACGTCCTGAACGAGAGCATCACACCTCCGTTCACCATCGAGGAACAAAGCGACGGTGGCGACGACCTGCGTATGAAGTATCGCTATCTCGACCTTCGCCGTCCAAATGTGCGCAAGAACTTGGAGCTGCGTCATAAGTTTGCTTTCGAAGTGCGCCGCTATCTCGACGAGCAGGGCTTCATGGAGATAGAGACTCCCGTCCTTGTGAACTCCACTCCAGAGGGTGCTCGCGACTTCGTGGTGCCTTCACGCATGAATCCAGGTCAGTTCTACGCTCTGCCTCAGAGCCCGCAGACACTGAAGCAGCTGCTCATGGTGGCTGGTATGGACCGCTACTTCCAGATTGTGAAGTGCTTCCGCGACGAAGACCTTCGTGCCGACCGTCAGCCCGAGTTTACCCAGATTGACTGCGAAATGTCGTTCGTCGAACAGGAGGACATCCTGCAAATGTTCGAGGGTATGAGCCGTCACCTCTTCAAGTCCATCCTCAATATCGACATACCCACACTGCCTCGCATGTCGTGGGCAGACGCCATGAAGTACTATGGCAGCGACAAGCCCGATACACGTTTCGACATGAAGTTTGTGGAACTGATGGACGTGCTGAAGGGTACTGGCGAGTTTGGTGTCTTCAACGAAGCAGAATACATCGGTGGCATTTGTTGCGAGGGACAGGCTGTTTATACACGCAAGCAGCTCGACCAACTTACTGACTTCGTTCGCCGTCCGCAGATTGGTGCCAAGGGACTCGTGTATGCAAGAGTAGGAGAGGACGGTGTGCTCAAGTCCAGCGTCGATAAGTTCTACTCGCCCGAAGTTCTTGAGAACCTGAAGAATGCAATGAATGCCAAGCCCGGCGACCTCATCCTCATCATCTCAGGTCCGGATACACTGAAGGCTCGCAAGCAACTGTGCGAACTCCGTCTGGAGATGGGTAGCCGCATGGGGCTGCGTCCAAAGGACAAGTTCTCTTGCCTGTGGGTTATCGACTTCCCAATGTACGAATGGAGCGACGAGGAACAGCGCCTGATGGCAATGCATCACCCCTTCACTTCTCCCAAGCCCGAGGATATTCCCTTGCTCGATACTGACCCAGCCAGCGTTCGTGCCAATGCCTACGATATGGTCATCAACGGCGTAGAAGTGGGCGGCGGTAGCATCCGTATCCACGATGCCAAGCTGCAGCAGAAGATATTCGAGATTCTGGGCTTCACGCCCGAACAGGCACAGCAGAAGTTCGGCTTCCTTATGAATGCCTTCAAGTACGGAGCACCACCTCACGGAGGACTGGCATACGGTCTCGACCGCTTCGTAAGCCTCTTCGCCCAGCTCGACAGCATCCGCGACTGCATCGCCTTCCCCAAGAACAACAGCGGTCGCGACGTCATGCTCGATGCCCCCGGCTTCATCGACCAGAGCCAGCTCGACGAACTCTCCCTTGCCGTTAATCTTCCACAGGATTAGATTAGGGATTAGAGATATAATCTGAAATAAAAAGCACCCAGAGCGCAAGCCTGGGTGTTTGTGTTTATAACAACTGGTGGCATTGTGTAGGCGTAAATCGAAAATATTTGCTCGTTTATTTGTGCGGTACAATCTATTTCGTATATTTGCAACGTGTTATGATATAAATCATTAATAAATAGTATCTTAATCATGAAAATAAAGAGTTTCCTGACTGTCCTCGCACTGAGCTTGCTGACATTGTCCGTCCTCACTTCCTGTGGTGACGACGACCCTGTGCCAGCCGTTACTACAGACGACAACCACGACCATGACGACGACACACCACAGGCCGTAAAGTTAGAAGTGCTGAGAACGTGCGACTCGTGCCACGGGAGCAAGGAGTGTGTGAAGTGCGGCGGCTCGGGATACGGGTGCGATGTATGTAATAACACGGGCAAGTATTGTGCCGAGTGCAACAGTACTGGTCGACACAAGGAGTGCAACGGGACGGGCAACTGCAAGGAGTGTAGCGGTGACGGGTGGCAGAATTGTCTGCATTGCAAATATGGCGAATGCACCATCTGTGGTGGAACTGGGCGCTCGTCTGGCGGCAATACTTGTTGGACATGCAAGGGAACGAAGATATGCACGTGGTGCAACGGAACTCGCAAGTCGGGTAATCGTTGCTGGTACTGTGATGCGACGGGCGACTGTCCTGGATGCGACAACGGAAAATGCCGGAAATGCGGCGGAACAGCCAAATGCTGGAAGTGCGGCGGCGATGCCCATTGTGCGCAGTGCGGCGGCAAGGGCGAATGCTATTATTGCGACGGCAAAGGCAAGAGATTTCTTCCTACCATCCAATTTTGGGGCGAAGGCGGCGACATTCAGCTGTTCATTATCTGCTCGTCGCAATGGGAGATATCAGCCGACGTCGACTGGATATCATTCTCATCCACGTCGGGTTACGGGAATGCTACGGTAACCGCAACTGCGCTCACTAACCCCAAATTCGAAGTCCGCTCCGGCACTGTAACAATCACCAGTGGCGACGAGAAAATAGAACTCTGGCTCCTGCAGGGTGCTAACATAGATGTCATCGATGACAACGACGGTGACGATGACGATGACAACGATGATAATGGAGACAACGACGGCGACGAAGAAGAAGGAACGACAGTAAGTCTGGACTTAAAGAAGATGTTGGATAAACCGTTCGGCACCGTTAATGTCGACCTCAGGACAGCATCGTATCAACAAGTAAAGAATGCGATAACGGGTTCAGGGTATAAAATTTTTGAGTCCTCAGAAAATGTATCCCTTTATGTAATGGCTCACGAAAATCCGTTGTTAAAGACATTCACGTATTTCGACATGCCATTTCTCAGCTTCAATTTTGACATAACATATCATGAAAGAACTTATTCTTACGGATTCGAAATCGATAAATCCAAGAACCCTAACGGGTATGAAAGCTATCTAAACAAAGTCGTTCAGGACTTCAGTCAGCATCTCGGTATAACGATGACCAAAGTAAATTCCCAATTCTCTTTGGACGGATATTACGGTTATGACGCGAATTCTACTTATTATAGTGTTTCTATATACGAATGGGATGATTATTATTCATTAACCATCTGTATTTCCTATCGTTAACCCAATCCATTTATACAATATAAACACCCAGGGCACAAGCCCTGGGTGTTTTGTGTTTGTTATATATTAATTGTATGTTATAATTTGTTTAATGGCTTGCCTTAACTTTTTTTAGATGCTTTTTAATGATATTTTAGGTCAGTACTATTCTTTTAACCAACCTATACTATCCCAATATTAGAAAAGCGCAGGTATTCACCATACGCCACTCTGGTTTAGGACAACCTCTTACAGACTATGGGAAACCCACGCTATGCAGGTCTCATTATCTGTAAGTATTGCTCGTTCATCATTGAGGTCCTAATTCGAGTGGCGAATGAGCAAATAAAGTATACTTCCACCGAAGTACTACATAAAGTTATGTATTATTATTGAAATATCAAAAAATATCATTAATTTTGCAGCAAAACAAGTAAGTTCGTGACGGATTTTAAAGGGTAATCAGTAGTTAGAGAGCGTTTATGACAGCATCTGAAAAGAAAATGATAAGCAAGTTCAGGGAGACTGCAAAACGTGTTGTTCCTGAAGGCGGACAGGTGTGGCTGTACGGGTCGCATGCCCGTGGCGAAGCTCATTCGGATTCGGATTGGGACCTGTTGATTCTTCTGAATAAATCCTCCATCACAACTCAGGACGAAGACGGCATTGCTTATCCATTCGTTATGGAAGGATGGAAGAACGAGGAGGCCGTCAGTCCACAGCTCTATACCTACGATGAGTGGAACGGTCTGTCATTTACACCATATTATAAGAATGTGGAACACGACAAGGTACTGATACAATGAGCCTGAAAGAAGAAGAAAGACAGACTTTGGTGAGGTTGTATCTGACCAAAAGTGACGAGACCCTGGATGACGCTCGTTTATGTTGCAGTCAGGGCCGTTGGAATGCTACAGCGAACCGACTTTATTACGCATTATTTCACGCCATCACCGCATTGTTTGTAAGCAACGGAATACCCGTTGCGTCTCACAATGGAATGAAAGTGAAGTTTGGAAAAGAGTATGTCCTGACGGGTTTAGCCACAGAAGAGGAGGGAAAGTTGTTGTCGCAAATGGAAACTATGCGCGAACGTGCTGACTACGACGCCACCTTTATGGCTACAAAGGCCGTCATCGACGAACGCTTTGGTTCCGTAGAACGAATGATTCAGCACATAAAGCAACTAACAACAAGAAACATTGCGTAGCATATATTTTGAATTAATGCAAAAGAGCGCCTGTGAGGGTGCTCTTTTTTTGTTGTATTCAGCGTTTTTCAATTTGTAGCAATGTAGCAACGTAGCAACGTCGCATTAAGGTGTTTCCATATCTGCAGAAAGCTATATATATTTCCATAACTGCCTGATATAGAAAGATTCCCGTCCCGCGGTTTGCATATCGAAAGGTGCTTAATGCTACGTTGCGACGTTGCTACAAAACCACGTTTTGCCCTCGCACCCTTGTGCACATAAGCTGCCCGTCTTACGGCAATAAGACGCCCGTCTTACGGCGATAAGGTCTAGACCTTATGCCCACAGGTTAACTTAACCTTTGCCCATAGGTTGCATAACCTTTCGGCAGGAGCGATAGTAATGCAAAGAAAGAGGCGGCCTGATGGTCGTCTCTTTCGTTCTTAAATGATAAATATTAAATAATAAATGATAAATAATATTTAGCGTGTGAGCCGTTTGCCTTAGTAGGCGAAGAGGGGGTAGGAGGCCATGGTGGCGTTGACCTCGGCGCGAACGGCTGCGATGTTGTCAGGGTTCTCTGGGTCGTTGAGCACGCGCTCGATGAGCTCGGCAATCTTCACCATAAGGTCTTCCTTGGCACCGCGTGTGGTGATGGCTGGTGTGCCCAAGCGGATACCAGAGGTTTGGAAGGCAGAGCGAGAGTCGTAGGGCACCATGTTCTTGTTGACGGTGATGTCGGCATCCACAAGTGCGCGCTCAGCAACCTTACCTGTCATTTCTGGATATTTCGTGCGCAGGTCAACGAGCATAGAGTGGTTGTCTGTGCCGCCGCTGACAATCTGGAAACCACGCTTGATGAGCTCGTCGGCAAGCACCTTGGCGTTCTTCTGCACCTGCTTTGCCCACTCCTTGAACTCGGGCTGCAGAGCCTCGCCGAAAGCCACTGCCTTGGCGGCTATGACATGTTCCAGAGGACCGCCCTGAATGCCAGGGAATACGGCGCTGTTCAGGAGGGCTGACATCATCTTCACCTCGCCCTTCGGAGTGGTCTTGCCCCAAGGGTTGGGGAAGTCCTTGCCCATGAGGATGATACCGCCACGGGGACCGCGCAGGGTCTTGTGGGTTGTGGAGGTGACGATGTGGGCATATTTCAGGGGATTGTCGAGCAAGCCAGCAGCGATGAGGCCTGCAGGGTGAGCCATATCAATCATCAGCAGGGCACCAACCTTGTCGGCAATCTCACGCATGCGCTTGTAGTCCCACTCGCGGCTGTAGGCAGAACCGCCACCCACGATGAGCTTGGGCTTGTTCTCCAGAGCCAGACGTTCCATCTCGTCGTAATCCACACGACCTGTTTCCTTGTTCAGATTGTAACCCACGGGTTTGTAGAGGATGCCGCTGGTGTTGACGTGCGAACCATGTGACAGGTGACCTCCGTGTTCGAGGTTCAGTCCCATGAAAGTGTCGCCTGGGTTCAGTACTGCAAAGAATACGGCAGCGTTGGCTTGTGCACCAGAGTGAGGCTGCACGTTGGCATACTCGGCACCGAAGAGCTGGCATACGCGGTCGATAGCCAGTTGCTCCACTTGGTCAACTACTTGACAACCACCATAGTAGCGCTTGCCGGGATAGCCCTCGGCATACTTGTTGGTGAGGATGGAGCCCATAGCTTCCATTACCTCGTTGCTGACATAGTTTTCGGAGGCGATGAGTTCCATGCCACGTGACTGGCGCAGGCGCTCGGCCTCAATCAGTTCAAATACTTTTTCGTCTTTTTTCATTTATTTTATTTTAAGAAGTTATACTCGCTTTGCTCGTGGGAGTTATATTCGCTTCGCTCATGGAGTTATGCTCGTTTCACTCGCGGAGTTAAAAGGACGATACATTTGTCCCTTCCATTCTTAATTCTTAACTCTTAATTCTTAATTTCGACTAGTTTAATCTTGTCGAGCTTGATGATGGTGTTGCAGTAGTGGCACTTGAGGGCGTTGCGGTCGTCGCCGTGAACGTGGAAGTGAGTCTTCATCGGTTCGTTGTTTGTGATGCACTTCGGATTGGTGCAATGCACGATACCGTGCAGCTCGTCGGGCAGGGTGACGGTTCGCTTCTCCACAACATCGTAGTCGCGAATGATGCACAGCGTCAGGTTCGGACAAACCACCGCCAACTGGTTCAGCTCCTCGTCGGTAAAGAACTTGTCGGCAATCTTTATAATACTCTTCCTTCCCAGTTCCTGACTCTCCAGATTGTAGCCGATGGTGACGGCTGAGGTCATGCGGTCGAGATGCAGCAGGTTGACTACGGCAAACAGCTTGTTGGATGGGATATGGTCTATTACGGTGCCGTCCTTGATGGCAGCCACCATGAGTTGCTTCTTCATGATATGATGGTTTTGTCGTTACGAATCTCGTCGAGCGAAATACCCAGTGCATCGCAGAGCAGAGCCTGACGGGCATAGAGTCCGTTGCGAGCCTGCTCGAAATAGTATGCGTGTGGGTCGTCGTCGATGCTGTATTCTATCTCGTTGACGCGTGGCAGAGGATGCAGAATCTTCATGTTCGGACGAGCTTTTGAGAGCATATCCAGCTTAAGCAGATAGCGGTCCTTCACCCGTTCGTATTCCATCAGGTCGGTGAATCGCTCGCGCTGCACGCGTGTCATATAAAGAATGTCTGCTCCGCTGATGACGTCGGCGTTGAAGTCGGTGTGCTCAACGTAACGTATATTGTGGTCGCGGCAGAACTGCTTATATATCTCAGGCATAGCCAGTTCGTCGGGTGCAATGAAATGGAACGTGGGGTTGAAATGATACATCGCATTCAGCATCGAGTGCACAGTTCGTCCGTATTTCAAGTCGCCTACGAGGAATATGTCCAGATTGTCGAGCCGGCCCTGTGTCTTGTAGATAGAGTAGAGGTCGAGCATCGTCTGCGAGGGATGCTGGTTGGCACCGTCGCCAGCATTCACTATGGGCACTGGAGCAATCTCCGAAGCATAGCGTGCAGCCCCTTCCAGATAGTGACGCATGACTATGATGTCGGCATAGTTCGATACCATCATTATGGTGTCCTTCAGCGTCTCTCCCTTCGTACCGCTCGTCACCTTTGGGTCGGCGAATCCGATGACGCGTGCCCCAAGACGGTTTGCTGCCGTCTCAAACGACAGACGCGTGCGTGTGCTGGGCTCGAAAAACAGGGTGGCTACTACTCGGCCTTCAAGAAGACGACGGTTGGGATGCCGCTCGAATTCCTCGGCCATTTGAATAAGATACTCAATTTTCTCACGACTGTGATCAGCAATCGTTACCAAACTGCGTTTTTCCATATTTTATATGGGCGTAATTAAATTGTGCGCCAAATTTACGTCTTTTTGCCAAGATAGACAATACATAGGCACATATACTTTTAATAAAAGTAAAATTTTCAACTTCCTACTTCCTACTTTCAACTTTTCTTTGTAACTTTGTACACTTCAAAGTCTTTGATGAAATGCGTAAGAAATTAATGAGAACCCTATGGGTGCTGTTCTTCGGAATTGTTTTTTCCATTGCAGCCCTGTTTATACTCATAGAACGAGGTGTTATCGGCTATATGCCCGACCTTCAGGAACTTGAGAATCCCGTTGACAAATATGCCAGCCAGGTCTTTTCCGACGACGGTGTACTACTGGGAACATGGAGCTACAGTCGTGCCAACCGTATCTTCGTCAGTTACGACGAGCTTTCGCCGTACCTCGTGCAAGCACTTGTGTCAACCGAGGACGAGCGTTTCTACGAGCATAGTGGTATAGACTTCCGAGCCGTACTGCGTGCTGTTGTGAAGCGCGTAGTAATGCGCCAGAAGCAAGCCGGTGGCGGTAGCACCATCACACAGCAGTTGGCAAAGCAACTCTACAGTGCCAAAGCAGGCAACATCTGGGAGCGTGCCATGCAGAAACCCATCGAGTGGGTGATTGCTGTGAAGCTGGAGCGATACTACACGAAGGCGGAAATCATCACCATGTACCTCAACTACTTCGACTTCCTCCACAATGCCGTGGGCATCAAGACCGCTGCCAAGACCTATTTTAGCAAAGACCCCAAGGACCTCAGTGTGACGGAATGTGCCACCCTGATAGGTATGTGCAAGAACCCCTCACTCTTCAATCCTGTGCGCCGTCCCGAACAAGCCAAAGGACGTCGTGATGTTGTCCTCGACCAGATGACGAAGGCTGGATGGCTGACAAAGGAGGAGGCTACGAAATACAAGGGTGAGCCCCTGGAACTCAACTTCCATCGTCAGGACCACAAGGACGGACATGCAACCTATCTTCGCGAATACCTGCGCACCATGCTTACTGCCAAGAAACCCAAGCGTGACAACTACGCATCGTGGCAGGACCAAAAGTTCTATGAGGACTCTCTGGCTTGGGAAAACGACCCCCTCTATGGCTGGTGTACAAAGAACATCAATAAGAAGACCGGACAACCCTACGACCTCTATCAAGACGGACTGAAAGTATATACAGCTATCGACAGCCGTATGCAGATGTATGCCGAGGATGCTATGAAGCAGCACGTTATCGGTACCCTGCAACCTGCCTTTGACAAGGAACGCAAGGGCTCGAAGAAGGCTCCATATGGTGCCAGCGTGTCGGAAAGCGACGTTGAGCGTCTGCTTCTTCGTGCCAAGCACCAGAGCGGACGATACATTCAGATGAAAGCCAACGGTGCCAGCGATGCCGAAATAGACAAAGCATTCTCCACACCTGTGGAAATGACAGTCTATACCCCAAAGGGCGATGTAGATACCCTGATGACACCTATGGACTCCATTAAGTACTACAAGGGCTTCCTTCGTTCCGGTTTTTTGTGCATCGACAACAATCGCGGATATGTGAAGGCATATGTCGGAGGTCTCGACTATGCCCACTTCCAGTACGATATGGTCAGCATGGGACGACGTCAGGTGGGTTCTACCATCAAACCCTATCTCTATGCTATGGCAATGGAGAACGGATGGACACCTTGCGATGTTGCTCCCAACGAACAGCGCACCTATGGCAACTGGACTCCGCGTAACGGCAGTCGTGCCAGATATGGTGAGATGGTGACCCTGAAGTGGGGCTTGGCACAGTCTAATAACTGGATTTCGGCCTACCTGCTGAACTCCATGAGTCCCGTCCTTTTCGTGAAATATCTGCATAAGTTTGGCATCAAGAACCGCAACATACAGCCCTCACTGGCACTCTCACTCGGTCCGTGCGAGGTTAGTGTTCTTGAGATGGTAACTGCCTACACTACATTCCCAAGAGGAGGTACCCGTGTGCAACCTGTCTTTGTGACCAAGATTACGGACGCCGACGGTAATGTTCTGGCAGAACTGAGCTCGTTGCAGGTGCGCAAGAACGAACGCGACGAGAACGATACCCGTGAGGTACTGAGCGAGGATGCTGCCTACAAGATGGTGGACCTGATGCAGGGCGTTATAAACGGCGGTACGGGTAGTCGTATGCGCAACCGTTATAACATCCGTGCCCAGATGGGAGGTAAGACGGGAACCACCAACGACAACTCCGACGGTTGGTTCATGGGCTACACGCCATCGCTGACATTCGGCGCTTGGGTGGGTGGCGAAGAGCGCGACATACACTTCAACAGTATGGCGTACGGACAAGGTGCTGCTGCATCACTGCCCATCTGCGCTCTCTTCCTCCAGAAAGTATTTGCCGATGAAAATCTGCCGTATAATGAGAACGAGAAATTCGTGTTCCCCATTGGCTTCAATCTCTGCAGCAGCGGATTCGATGACGACGGAGGCGACGGCGAAGAGATAATAGAAATGGTGGGTGCCGAGTACGGAACTCCACCTGCCCTTAACGATATGATGAACTATTGATATGAAATTCATAGGTATAATTCCTGCACGATATGCTTCCACACGCTTCCCGGCAAAGCCTTTGGCGATGTTGGGAGGCAAGCCTGTTATACAAAGAGTATATGAACAGGTGAAGAGCGTGATGGACGATGTGTTTGTGGCTACCGACGACGAGCGCATACTGTCTGTCGTAGAGTCCTTCGGTGGTAAGGCTATAATGACACGTGAGGACCACAAAAGCGGTACCGACCGTTGCTTTGAGGCTTATCAGAAATGTGGCATAGAGGCTGACGTGGTTATAAACATACAAGGTGACGAACCCTTCATTCAGCCCAGTCAGATACAGACCTTACAACGTTGTTTCGACGAAGTGTCAACACAAATTGCCACTCTTGTGAAACCCTTCACTCCTGCCGACGGACTTGAGACCTTGCAGAATCCCAATTCTCCGAAGGTGGTTGTTAGCGACGACTGGCGTGCTCTCTATTTCAGTCGTAGCGTGATACCATATCTTAGAGGTATTGACCAGAAGGAATGGCTTTTACGCCACACCTTCTACAAGCATATCGGACTCTATGCCTATCGCACTGACACTCTCGGCGAGATTACACGCTTGCCGCAGAGCACATTGGAGAAGGCAGAAAGTCTGGAACAGTTGCGTTGGTTGGACAATGGCTACATTATTCGTGTGGGCACAACCGATGTCGAGACAATAGGTATTGATACTCCCGATGACCTGAAGAAGGCTGAGGAGTTCTTGAAAATGAAAGATTGAGGTAATGAGAAAAATTGTTTTCATATTAAGTATATTCGTTAGTTGTCAACTGCTGATTGTCAACTCTACACAGGCGCAGTCTATAACGGTTGGAACATACACCTTTCCAGACGGGGCTGTCTATCAGGGTGAGCTGTTTCATGGCAAGCCTTATGGTACTGGAACAACTACGTTCCGCAATGGTGACGTACATCAGGGAAAGTATGTTAAAGGCAAGCGCGAGGGATATGGTGTATATCAGTTCTCCGATGGAGAGAAATACGAGGGAGACTGGTTGCAGGACCATCAGCACGGCAACGGCACATACTACTTCAAGAATAATAATAAGTATGTAGGCCTATGGTATCGCGACTATCAGCAAGGTCATGGCACCATGATATACTATAACGGCGATGTTTATAAAGGCGGTTGGAAGGAAGACAAACGCGAGGGAATGGGCACGTACACCTATGCCAGCGGTGCCTACTATCACGGTACTTGGGTTGGCGATGTCAAGCAGGGACGTGGTAAGTTCGACTGGAACGACGGCAACGTCTATGAGGGTGACTGGCGCAACAACCAGATGCACGGACAAGGGACATACACCTATGCTTCGGGTGATGTGTATGTAGGTCAGTGGGAAGACAATGTGCCACACGGACGTGGTATATATACATATAAGAATGGCGACCGCTACGAAGGTGTCTATGTACATGGCGAGCGAACCGGTGATGGTATTTCTACATTTGCCAATGGCGATAAGTACAACGGTCATTTCAAGAATGGCGAACAGGACGGCATGGGCACTTTCATCTGGAAGAGCGGTGCTACATACTTTGGACAGTGGAAAGCCAACAAACAGGAAGGACGAGGAAAATACACATGGAGCAACGGTAATATCTACGAAGGACAGTGGAAGAACGGTCTGATGGATGGTGAAGGAGTGCTCCGTGAGTTCGAGGGCGATAAGTTCAAAGGTATTTTCAAGGAAGGAATGAAAGAGGGTCATGGAATCCTCGAAGATAAGAACGGAGTGCGATACGAAGGTGAGTTTCACAGAGACATGAAGGACGGAAACTTCGTCATTCGTGAGAACAACCAAACACGCAAGGCAACGTTCGTTCACGATGTAGAGCAATAATATTATAAACTAACAAATATAACAAGCGATTATGGCAACAACTAAGAAGGCTGCCACAGCCAAGAAGGCAACTTCTACAAAGAAGGCCGCTTCAACGAAGAAGACAACGTCGAAGGCTAAAACTTCAAGTAAGTCTAAAGCAAAGGCAAAAAATGAGGTGGCACCGGAACCTCAGCAACTGAAACTCCTTCGTAACGATAAATATCTGGCAGAATATGCCGGAGCCATAGAGGGACGTCATCAGCATGCCGTTAACAAGATTAATGAGCTTACCAACAATGGTGCGAAAAATCTGAGCGACTTTGCCGATGGACATTTGTATTTTGGTCTGCATCAAACAGAGAACGGCGAATGGGTTCTTCGCGAATGGGCTCCGAATGCTACAGCAATATATGTTATTGGCGACTTCAACAAGTGGGAAGAGAAGAAGAAGTATGCAATGAAGCGTCTGAAGAATTCAGGCAACTGGGAAATTGTTCTTCCACAGGATGCTCTCAAGCATGGCGACCTTTATAAACTCAGCGTACATTGGGACGGTGGTCAGGGAGAACGCATTCCCGCTTGGGCAAAGCGCGTCGTTCAGGACGATGCCACGAAGATTTTCAGCGCACAGGTGTGGGCTCCGGAACCTTACAAGTGGAAAGTAAATAAGTTCAAGGCCGACACAAATCCTCTGTTCATCTACGAGTGCCATATCGGTATGGCACAGGATGCTGAGAAGGTGGGTACATATCGCGAATTCAAGGATAATGTATTGCCTCGTGTCGTTAAGGACGGTTACAACTGCATACAGATTATGGCTATTCAGGAACACCCATACTATGGTTCCTTTGGCTATCATGTCAGCAGTTTCTTTGCCGCTTCTTCACGCTTCGGTACTCCCGAGGAACTGAAGGAACTCATCGATGCTGCCCACGAAGCAGGTATTGCCGTTATCATGGATATCGTGCACAGTCATGCTGTGAAGAACGAGATGGAAGGTCTTGGTAACTTTGCTGGTGACCCATGCCAGTATTTCTATCAGGGCGACCGTCGTGAGCATCCGGCTTGGGACAGCCTGTGCTTCGACTACGGAAAGAACGAGGTGCTGCACTTCCTTCTCTCCAACTGTAAGTTCTGGCTCGAGGAGTATCACTTCGATGGTTTCCGTTTCGATGGTGTCACCTCTATGCTTTACTATAGTCACGGTCTTGGCGAGGCATTCATGAGCTATGGCGATTACTATAATGGTCATCAGGACGACAATGCCATTTGCTACCTAACACTTGCCAACGAGGTAATACATCAGGTCAATCACAATGCCATCACCATTGCCGAGGAGGTTAGTGGTATGCCCGGTCTTGCTGCTCCCTTCAAGGATGGTGGCTATGGTTTCGACTATCGTATGGCAATGAATATTCCCGACTATTGGATTAAGACCATCAAGGAACTGCGCGACGAGGATTGGAAACCTTCGAGCATGTTCTGGGAGGTTAAGAACCGTCGTGCCGATGAAAAGACTATCTCATACTGCGAGAGTCACGACCAGGCACTTGTGGGTGACAAGACCATCATCTTCCGTCTCGTAGATGCCGATATGTATTGGCACTTCAAGATTGGTGACCAGAACTATACTGCCGACCGTGGTATTGCCCTGCACAAGATGATTCGTCTGCTCACATCTTCAACCATCAACGGTGGTTATCTGAATTTCATGGGTAACGAGTTCGGTCATCCCGAGTGGATTGACTTCCCACGCGAAGGAAACGGATGGAGTCATAAGTATGCACGTCGTCAGTGGAACCTCGTAGATAATCCAGAGCTCTGCTTCCACTATCTTGGTGACTTCGACCGTGCTATGCTGAAGACATTGAAGAAGGAAAAGAACATCCAGAAGACTCCTGTAGTAGAGATTTGGCACAACGATGGCGACCAGATTCTGGCTTATCAGCGTGGTGACCTTCTGTTCTTCTTCAACTTCAGTCCCAACCGCAGTTACGATGGTTATGGCTTCATGGTGAAGGAGGGTTCTTATGACTATGTCCTGAATACCGACGACCCGAAGTTTGGCGGTAACGGATTGAACGACGACCGTGTTCGTCATCTCACAAACTACGATGCAGACCTCGCACGTGACGGTAAGGGCTGGTTGCAGCTCTATCTGCCTGCTCGCTCGGCTTGCGTGCTTCGTCGTAACAAGGATTAATGAGATACGTCTATCCACATATACGCAAAATCGCACAGGGGATTAATTTCCTCTGTGCTGCGTATTTTGTGGTGTTCTCTTTCCTTTTTCTCTTTTGCTTGCAGAGTGACCTCTTGACACAGGTGAAGTACCAGATGTCTAGTAGCGAAGATTCCTCGTTCAGTCCTTTCTGGGCAGCAACACTCTGCACGCTGATCCTTTGGTCTTTGGGAGTTCTCTTAAAGCGCCTGCTTCATTGGTTGCCCCTGCGCCTCAAGGCTCTTATATGGTTTGTACCATTTCTTCTATTGGCATTCCTCACTCATTGGCGTTTCCCTCAGTATGGTGATTCAGGTACCATGCCTTCGCCTTTGTATCTTGTTTTATATGTTATTATATACATATATCTGCTTTTGAGAGGATATGCCCACATCGATTCTTCCAAGGAGCACGAAACATTCTCCACCTATGCATGGCCTAATGTCTTGCTGCTAATCCTGATGTCGTGTATGTCAATATCGTTCAGTAACACCGATATTGTAATGCATCGTACTCTCAGAGCTGCCAGTCAGTTGGCTGATGCCGACTACGATGGAGTTCTTGAAACAGCACGTTACGAGCAGCATCCTTCGCAACAACTTTCAGCAATGACAGCTCTTGCGCTCAGCAATAGGGGAGAGTTGGGTGAACATCTTTTTGCCTATCCTCAGCCATTCGGAAGCGAGGGATTGTTGCCTCAGTTGGCTGACACAGCACTTTTCTTCAATCTTCCTTTAGCTGCAGGTAATCATATAGGTTACAAACGTGGACCTCGTTCTCGTGTTTCACTTTTCCTTGAAGTCATTTCCACAATGCCGAAGGCGAAACCCTCTGTTCGTGATTATCGTCTGGCAGCAGCCTTGCTCGATAGGGACCTGCCTCGTTTTGCTTCTATTTTGAAGAGTGATACAGCGTCTGTTCCTATGCCGATACATTATCGTGAGGCAATGCTTCTTCATTCATATTTAACCAACGATTCAACAATCGCTCCTGCTGACAGTTTTCTTACGGCTGATTTCCAAGAGTTCCGCTTGTTATTAGACGAAAGCGGCACCAAAGACGAGCGGGAGTTTCGTTGCCGCAATCGCTTTGGTGCCACGTATTGGACTTATTTCTATTTTCATTAATGGCGTCCGCCTCTTGAGCTTCCACCGAAGCCTCCTCTGCTACTTCCTCCTGAGAAACTTCCTCCTCTGCTGCTGCCAGAGAAACTTCCTCTCGAACTTCCACCAGATAGACTTCCGCCTCTGCTTCCCCCTGAGAAACCACCTCTTGAGCTTCCGCTAAAGCTTCCTCTTGAACTTCCGCCAGAGAAACTACCTCCCCTGTTTCCTCCTGGGAAACTGCCTCTTGAGCTTCCGTTGAAGTTGTTTCTTGAACCGTTGTTAAGGCTTGAGCCTCTATCTATGTTTCCATGATTATCGCTCAATGAACCGTGACTGCGTCCATGGTCGTTGTTGTGACTTAAATCGCTATGGTTTCGTCCGTTGTCGTTATGTCCGCGTCCAAAGTCACTATGATTGAAACTGTTGTCGTTGTGATGACGTCCGAAATCGTTATGGCTGCGTCCGTTATCATTATGATTGCGTCCAAAGTCGTTGTGATGACGTCCGTTATCCAGACCATGTCCTCTGTGCTCAATGTGGTAACCTGGACCTCCGCGATGTGAAATCGAATGGTGGTCGTGAGGACGTCCAATCATCGTGTGATGATGTCCGCGTAATCCTCCGTTCCAAATCGGACGTCGACTGGCGTAGAATCCGTGACTGTAATAGAATCGACCGTGTCCGCCTCTGTATTCCCAGAAGATGCTGGGACGATGATAGTAGAAGTGTGTGCGTGCATAGTAATCGTAAACAGGGAAGTACCAAGCTCCGCTGCGCCAGAGAAGAGGACGGAACAGATAGCTTGAAGCTACGAAAGCCGTCCATTGCCATGCGTGCAGAATCTCACGCAGGTCCTCGTTACGATAGGTAAGATAACGAGAATCCAGAAGGTCGGCTTCTGTGTTAATAGACAGCAGGTAGTCGAGATTGATTTCGTAGGCATCATTATACTGC
Organism: uncultured Bacteroidales bacterium; assembly: GCA_902781515.1. Classification (GTDB taxonomy): domain Bacteria; phylum Bacteroidota; class Bacteroidia; order Bacteroidales; family Bacteroidaceae; genus Physcousia. The sequence goes on from CACZJU010000007.1 coordinate 142,115, forward strand.
TGCTCGTTCAGATTCAGCTCGTATGCCATCTTGTCTGTCAGGTAGTAAGCCTGCTCGCGTGCAGTCTCATAATCCATGGCATTGGCGCCCATCCAAGCCGTCATTGCCATCACTAAAGTCATCATGTAACGTTTCATAGTTTTCATTGTTTTGGTTGTTTGATGTTGCAAAATTACGCATTACCAATTTCGCTACAAACGTATTTTTCCTATTCCGTATGGGGAAAATCCCTACTCCTTGTCGGTCCTTCCCTATACGCGCGCGATACCATATTATAAATAAATGTTACTTATTCGTGTTGTTTATTCGTGATATATTCGTATCTTTGCAGGCGAAAAGAAAAACTAATTAAGGATAAAAAGATTATGGAACAGATTGATTGGAAAAATCTTTCGTTTGGTTACATCAAGACCGACTATAATGTACGCTGCTACTACCGCAATGGCAAGTGGGGCGAGATTGAAGTAAGCAGTGAGGAAACTATTCCTATGCACATGGCTGCCGTGTGTCTCCATTATGGACAGGAGGCATTCGAGGGAATGAAGGCTTATCGTTGTCCTGATGGCAAGGTGCGTGTATTTCGTACAGAAGAGAATGCTGCACGTATGCAGTCAACGGCTCGCGGCCTCGTTATGCCAGAGGTTCCTACAGAAATGTTCAACGCTATGATTGATCGCGTCATTAGTCTCAATCAGCGTTTCATTCCTCCATACGAAAGCGGTGCCACACTCTATCTGCGTCCTCTGCTTATCGGCACTAGCGCACAGGTGGGTGTACATCCTTCTGAGGAATATCTTTTCTTGATATTCTGCACACCCGTAGGTCCGTACTTCAAGGGCGGCTTTGCTACCAACCCCTATGTAATCACTCGTGAATACGATCGTTCAGCACCCCTCGGCACTGGTTGCTACAAGGTAGGTGGTAACTATGCTGCCAGCCTCCGTGCCAACAAGTGGGCTCACGAACAGGGTTACTCTTGTGAGTTCTATCTCGATGCCAAGGAGAAGAAATATATCGACGAATGTGGTGCTGCAAACTTCTTCGGTATCAAGAACAACACTTATGTTACTCCTAAGAGTACCAGTATTCTGCCTTCTGTTACCAACAAGAGCCTTATGCAACTGGCAGAGGATTTGGGTATGAAGGTTGAGCGCCGTCAGATTCCTCTCGAAGAACTTGAGACATTCGAAGAAGCAGGAGCCTGCGGCACAGCAGCTGTCATCTCACCAATCGAACGCATTGATGACCCTGAGAACGGCAAGAGCTATGTGTTCAGCAAGGATGGTAAGCCCGGTCCCATCAGCACTAAGTTGTTCAACAAACTCATTGCCATTCAGTACGGTATCGAACCGGACATTCACGGATGGACACGTGTAGTTCTCGAATAATACATTACAGACTTGACGGATTAAGAAACTTTAGACTATTGAACGCAAATAAGGACTATCCCGTGGGGTAGTCCTTATTCGTATGAAAAAGCCGCACTTCGGTGATGTGATGAAACTCCGAGTAAATAAGTTTTGAGCGCCCGCATCCTTTGTAATCCGCCGGTCATCGCTGACTACCCTTTGGGGGCGCGGCCCGCCATTGGAGTGCGTAAGCATTCTCGGTTTTCAGTATTATTTGATGAGTATCCCAGTCAAACCTCGTGCGGCTGTGTATGGCTGTTCGTTTCTCTTGGTGCAAAGTTAGTGTTTTTGTTATCACAGAAAAAACTTATTGCAATAGATATTTCAAAGTAGAGGTAATTTATAAAAAAGTGTGGAAAATATTTGCGGGAGTGGGGAAGAGTTCGTAACTTTGTCACGCAAATGTGCAATGGGGGATTAGCTCAGCTGGCTAGAGCGCTTGCATGGCATGCAAGAGGTCATCGGTTCGATTCCGATATTCTCCACAAAACAAAGAGAATAATCCAATAGGGTTGTTCTCTTTTTATTTGTGTATTTAACAGGATTTTAGTATTTTTGCAGCGCATAATTATAGATTATGATGTTTCTACGTACTATATTTACAGCGATATTCTGTTTTGTCGCATTGGAAGTAATAGGTCAGGACGACACTTTTATGATGTTTGAACGTCCTGAGTGTGATGTGCATTTCACACCGCAGGTTGCAGCCAGACGCGACGGTGTTAAGCGTGTTGGCTCACAGTCTGCTGCTCCATTGAAGTCGTCTGGTGTACAGCGTGTTCCAGTAGTTCTTGTGAATTTCAAGGATGTTAAGTTCTCGGCTGCTCCAGACAGTGCATCAGTAAACGAGTTTTATCAGAAGTTCTGCAATGGCACTATGGACGGCAAGCGTTATACAGGACATGGGAGTTATGGTAGCATACGTGACTATTTTATTGCGCAGAGCGATTCTGTATTCTTCCCCTTGTTCGATGTCATTGGACCTGTGACTCTGGATTCTGTGGTAAGTTATTACGGAAAGAATAATCCAGGACGCGACACTAATTATGGTAAGTTCACCAGCGAGTCGCTGAAGAAGGCTATGACATCGTTCAGTGACTGGAGTAAGTTTGACAACGATGATAACGGAACCATAGACATCGTATTTTTCATATATGCGGGATTTGGTGAGAGCAACACTCGCAATAAGCATCCAGAATTGATTTGGCCAAAGGAAACAACATCGAGTACGATAATTGACGATTGGGTGTTCGCCACTAGTGGCGTTACATGTGAGGCCCGACCGAAGTGGAACGAGAATTACACGGAAATTGTGGACACTATTACCGACGGAGTGGGGGTTTTCATACATGAGCTTAGTCATGCGCTTGGTTTACCTGATTTCTACGACACTAACTACAAAGCATTCGGTATGGACATTTGGAGTGTAATGGACTATGGAGAATATGGTGTGGATAGTGGACGTACACCAGGCAATTACACCGCCTACGAACGTGATTTTATGGGCTGGCGTCAATTGAAGACTCTAACGGAACCATGTGTTGTCACCATTCCCTGTTTTGCCGATGGAGGTACTGGATACAAGATTGTGAACGATGCTAATCCAAATGAATTCTATGTCATAGAGAACCGTCAGCCTAAGGGCTGGGATAGTCGAATTGGCAAGTACGGACACGGTTTGCAAGTGACTCATGTGGACTATTATAGTAATAAATGGAATGGCAATAGCGTGAATACGGATGCTAAACATCAGTGTATGACCATCATTGCAGCCAATAACAACTATAATGGAGTAAACGAAGGAGATCAGCAGGCATGGATAGCTGCAATCCCAGGCCAATTGTATCCGGGTAATACCTATAACTACAGTTTGACGGACGAGTCAACACCTGCAGCACAAGTGTTCTCGAAATCAGTGGTATATACTGGAGCACTCATGCACAAGCCACTTAATGCCATAATAGAGAACGAGGACGGGACCATTACTGTCTATTTTATGACAGAGCCTGTTGGCATTCATTCAATTCAAAATTCAAAAGTTAATATTCAAGATGAAGTATACGATTTAAGTGGTAGACGCGTTTCAAAACTTCATCGCGGCATTAACATCATACGCAATGCCGATGGCTCTGTACGCAAGGTTATGCGCTGATATATTATATTAAAGAGGAATAACAGGGCGCTGCACCACTATGGTGTCGCGCTTTTTTCGTATGGCAGGTTGTGGAGTTGATGCTCCGCTTTGATGGCGTGCTTGACCGCGATATTGTGCCCAGCGGTCCATTGTCTGTCGCACGTAGTCGTGAGTTTCGCTACCGCGAAGATAGCCGTATTTTACGATTGAAAGCTGATAGTAGGCAGGTTGTGCAAGAAGCAACAGACGCGGTTCTACGTCGCGCCAGATACGTGGATTTCCTCCCTGATGTTGGGTGAGAGCCATTGCATCGCGCACATGATTGGCTCCCCCGTTGTAGGCTGCAAGAACATACGGAATGCGTGCCGACTGGGGAGAGATGTCTGAGAACGAGCGATCGAGTTGTCGCAGATAGCGTACAGCACCTTCAATGTTGGCATTAGCATCGAATACATCGCTAACTCCCATCAAACTTGCAGTAGCAGGCATAAGTTGCATCAAGCCCTTAGCACCAGCCCAAGATACAGCTTTAGGGTCAAATCCGGATTCTTGATAACATTGAGCAGCAAGAAGTCGCCAGTCCCATCCAAGACTTGTGGCATTGCGTTGGAATAGGGCATCGTATTCGCTGATGCGTCCGGCGGCTGCATCCAGCATTGGCGGACGTGAATTACGACGAGCTGGAAGATTTATTGTAGTGGGATTACGTAGGCTATCTGCCATACCAGGTTTGTACCATTCATCGACGGCTTCTGCCAGCAAAGGTGCATCTGTGCCTACAAGCCATTTTGCACGTGTCTGTAGCACACCTTCTTCCTTTGGCATTTCCATAGCTACGATGTCAACCTCACCTGCCTTCAGACGGCGAAGCATCTCTATGGTATCATGAGCAACCTCGATACGCAGACGCACACCAATGCTCTTGGCAAACGTTTCTACGAGGTCGTGCTGAAGACCGAAACCGCGTCCGCGATATTCGAAGTATGTGTCAGGTCCGGATAAAGTGGTGGCAATCAGTTCTCCCGATTGCTGTATCTCGTAGAGGTCACATGATGCAACGGAAGAATCGTTTTCGACATCACTACCGAAAACCGACGATGTTGTGTTGCGTTGTTCATTACAGCCCACAAATATCGTCGCAAGTATAGCAAGTATTAAAGAGAAAGACCTGGACGTAGGCGATGGATAATGTAGGTACGCATGATTTCAATAGCACGACTATTGCTTCCTCCCTGTGGTACAATGAGGTCAGCATATCGCTTGGTGGGTTCGATGAACTCTTCGTGCATGGGTTTCAGGACGTCGAGATAGCGGTCGATGACCATCTGTGTGGTACGCCCGCGTTCCACAGTGTCACGCTGGATGACGCGTATCAGTCGTTCGTCGGCATCAGCATCCACGAATATCTTCAAATCCATGAGGTCACGTAATTCCTTCTTCCAAAGTGCCATAATACCTTCGATGATAATAACCTCGCAAGGCTCAACGTGTACTGTTTCAGCTTGACGGTTGCTCTCGATGTATGAATAGGTGGGCTGTTCGACGGCACGTCCATTGCGCAAATCCTCAATCTGTCGTGTCAGTAGTTCCCAATCAAAGGCATCGGGATGGTCAAAGTTTATTTTCCTGCGCTCTTCCATTGTCAGATGCGTAGTGTCGTTGTAATACGAGTCTTGAGGAATTAGGGCAATCTTGTCGCATGGCAGAGCCTCTACGATTTTGCGTACTACAGTGGTTTTTCCACTGCCTGTTCCTCCTGCGATACCAATGATATACATATTTATAAATTAATTATATTATATTTTCGCCTTTATGCTTTTGCCTTTAGTCCTTAGACCTTCAACATTTTCAATAATTCCGAGTTGATACGCTTGATGCGTTCACCTTGTTCTACAAAGTCTTCGCGCAGTTTGTTCATTTCTTGTTGCATCTTATCCTGAATGTCGAAGAATGCACTACGCAGAGGCGATGCAAGGGCTTGTTCATCGTTGTTGACGACAACACGGATTCCATGCGGTACTATGCGAACATCGATGTCGGTTCCGCATTCCATAGGGTCGCCATCGTAGTGTACAACACCTGGTTCTGTGCGACGTATGTGCATACTGCGGCATTGGAATGTGCGAGCGTGGGGATTCTTATCTATAGTCTTGTTCAGCAATTGTACCACAACCTGCGGAGCCTCCAACAGGTTGAATGGCTCAAGAAGTGTGACATCCATCAGTCCGTCGGTCATGGAAGCAGAAGGAGCGATGTACACATTGTTGCCGTACTGTGATGCATTGGCACAGGCAATGAGAAATGCTTCGTGAGTTTGTTCCTGTCCGTCGAAACTGATTTGATATGTCTCTGGTTTATAAGTTAGCCCCCCCTTTAATGTACTGTCAACATAGGTCATGAATCCACGCTTACCTGCATGTGCAAAACGTTCGCTGATAAAGGCATCGAAACCCACACCACAGGTACAGAAGAATGGATGGTCGCAGATAATCCCGTAGTCAAGTTCTTCTACATTACATTCTGATATAATTTTTAAGGCTCCTACGGGATTTATGGGAATGTAGAGATGACGTGCCAACCCGTTACCGCTGCCACATGGAATGATTCCAAGTGCCGTCTGAGTGTGCACCAATGAACGTGCCACCTCGTTTACTGTACCATCGCCACCGACCGCAACAGCTACGTCCACGCCTTCTTCTGCTGCTTCCTTTGCCAGTTGGGCTGCGTGACCAGAACGCTCGGTGAACACCTTCTCCACAATGAAACGTTCCTCGTCGAGATACTCTGGAATAAGCTTCAGAATACTCTCTTTTCCACGAGTCCCAGATATGGGATTCACTATGAAACGAATACGTTTTCTCTGGTTCATGTCACAAAAATACAAAATATATTACAAAGCACAATGCATAATTCACAATTATTTTGTATCTTTGCACCCTGAAAAATAAGAACGAAAGAAAGTAGATTTAAATCTCCAATATGGGACTTTTACAAGAGAAATTATCGCACTACACTTTGCCACAGGAGTTTATGGCTCGTGGCATTTATCCTTATTTCCGTGAAATTGAAGGAAAACAGGGCACCGAGGTGATGATGGGCGGCAAGCGTGTTTTAATGTTTGGTTCTAACGCCTATACAGGTCTCACAGGCGACCAGCGCATCATTGATGCTGGTTGTGCTGCTATGCAAAAGTATGGCAGTGGTTGTGCAGGCAGTCGTTTCCTGAATGGAACTTTAGACATTCATGTAGAACTCGAGAAGGAACTGGCAGAGTTTGTAGGCAAGGATGAGGCTCTGATATTTGCCACAGGTTTTACCGTAAACAGTGGCGTTATCAGTCAGTTGGTTGGAAAGAATGACTATATCATTTGTGATGACCGCGATCATGCGAGTATCGTAGATGGACGCCGTCTGTCGTTTGCCACACAGTTGAAGTTCAAACACAACGATATGGCAGACTTGGAGAAGCAACTCCAAAAGTGTGAACCTGAAGCCATTAAACTTATTATTGTAGATGGTGTGTTCTCAATGGAGGGCGACCTTTGCAAACTTCCTGAAATCGTCGAGCTGAAGAAGAAATACAATGCCAGCATTATGGTAGATGAAGCTCATGGTATTGGTGTATTTGGACGTCAGGGACGCGGTGTTTGTGACCACTTTGGACTGACAAAGGATGTTGACCTCATTATGGGTACATTCTCTAAATCATTGGCTTCAATCGGTGGATTCATAGCTGCTGATTCCAGCATCATCAACTGGTTGCGTCATTCTGCTCGTACATACATCTTCTCTGCAAGTTGTACGCCTGCCGCTACAGCGGCCGCTCGCGAGGCTTTGCATATCATTCAGCAAGAGCCCGAACGTCTGAAGGCATTGTGGGATGTTACCAACTATGCATTGAAGCGTTTCCGTGAAGAAGGATTTGAAATCGGTGACACTGAGAGTCCAATCATTCCTTTGTATGTTCGCGATACAGAGAAGACCTTTATGGCTGTGGCTATGGCGTTCGATGAGGGCGTGTTCATCAACCCCGTTATTCCTCCGGCATGTGCTCCACAAGACACACTGGTTCGCTATGCACTTATGGCTAATCACACCAACGCTCAGGTCGATGAATCTGTCGAGAAACTGAAGAAGGTGTTCAAGAAACTGGAAATACTTTGATAGACCTTAGCAAACTGGGCATTGATACACTGAATGCCATGCAGCAGGATACTGCTCAGGCATATCGTCGTTCGGACAGCCTGGTGCTATTGAGTCCTACTGGCAGCGGAAAGACATTGGCTTATTTGTTGCCATTGATAGAGAGCCTGAAAGCAGATAACAATGCTGTTCAGGCTCTAGTTGTTGTTCCCAGTCGCGAGTTGGCAATGCAGACAGTTTCCGTTATCAAGCAGATTGGTACACAGATTCGTGCTTTAGCAGTCTATGGTGGTCGTCCGGCAATGGACGAGCATCGTACAATGCGCGGACTGCAACCGCAGATCATTGTGGGAACACCAGGGCGCTTGCTCGACCATCTTACAAAAGATAATTTTTCAACGTCTGAATTATTTACACTCATCATCGATGAATTTGACAAATGTCTGGAGTTGGGATTCAGGGAGGAGATGTCGAAAATATTTGCTCACCTTAATAATGTAAAGAAGCGTTTTCTGCTTTCTGCAACAGATAATGAAGAGATAACGCGCTTTCTTCCTGAATATACAAGACTCGATTTCCTCGACCATGAGAACCATGATGAGCGAATAGAGCAGTGGGTTGTAAACTCTCCTGAGAAGGACAAACTATTTACTCTAAAACAAATGTTGCTCGGTTTTGGGCAGCAGAGTAGTATCGTTTTTGTTGGATTCCGCGAGAGTGTTGAAAGAGTAGCCAAATATCTCGAAGGAGAAGGGTTTACCATTTCTGCCTTACATGGTGGAATGGAGCAGAAAGAGCGTGAACGTCAGTTGTTCCGTTTTGTGAATGGTAGCGCAAATATCCTTGTAAGTACGGATTTAGCAGCCCGCGGATTAGATATTACAGACCTTGACAATGTTATTCACTATCATCTGCCGTTGAACGAGGATGCTTTTGTTCATAGAAACGGACGTACAGCCCGATGGGATAAGAGCGGACGAAGTTTCCTTATTATAGGTCCAGAAGAGAAAACCCCTGAATATGTTACAGAAGTTCAGGAGTACTCCATTTCTGGACAACGTATCGCTTGTCCTTCTGCACCCAAATGGATTACACTCTATATAGGCAAAGGAAAGAAGGATAAAATATCGCGAGGCGATATTGCAGGTTTTTTGATGAAGATTGGTGGATTAGAGCGCGAAGATGTAGGACGTATTGATGTGTGCGAACATCACTGTTTTGTGGCAGTCAAACGTTCTAAATCGAAGGAGGCCCTTGCTCGACTGCGTGGGCAGAAGATTAAGGGCATCCGTACGATAATAGAGGTGATGAAATAATATCTCTTTACTATTTCTTTTCCGGATAAGTCTTACCGTCATCGATTAGCTGTAGAGCCTGATTAACTACAGCATCTTCGGTGTTGAGGTATTGTATGTAATCGGCAGTGTTGCGTGCTTCGTAGATTATGCTCCCATATATTGCACGTTCAAACAGGCGTCGGCTACGATAGAGCATCAGGTTTCGACGTTTCAGTCCTTCTTGTTCTGCATACGATGCAAACTGCTCCAAAAGATTCTGTCGAGAGAGGTATTTAATAAGGTCCTGTACATTGTTATATTTCTTTAATGTTGGACGATTCCGATCGGTATATTCAAAAGCAAATTGTCGAATGTGACCACCGAATGCTGCTTCTTTATAATAAGATGTAACATTACTTGTATCTTCAGGTACAAAGATGTCTGGTGTGATTCCGCCGCCGCCATATACTTTGCGTCCGATTCTTGTCTTGTAGGCCTCGCCTGTCTGATGTATGCTGTCCTGGGTGAAGTATTCACCGCGCTCGTATCTTGCTATAAGTTCATTTTCATAATCTTCATCGTGACCAGGCACGTATGGTTTCTGTATGCAACGCCCTGAGGGTGTATAGTATCTTGCAACGGTAAGACGTACCAAACTGCCGTCCTTGAATTCCATTGGTTGTTGTACAAGACCTTTACCAAACGAACGTCTACCGATGATGGTTCCTCGGTCGTTATCCTGAATAGCACCTGCAAGAATCTCACTGCTGCTGGCTGATCCCTCATCTATAAGTACAACTAAAGGTAATTTGGTGAAAGAACCACGTCCGTCACTTCTATAATCTTCGCGTGGAGACTTACGTCCTTCTGTATAAACAATGAGCTGGCGGTTCGGAAGAAATTCATTGGCCATCTGAATTGCTATGTGCATATATCCTCCGCGATTGCCTCTAAGGTCAAGAATAAGTTCCTTCATTCCTCTGATGTTTAACTCAGCCATAGCAATCATGAATTCGGAATAGGTCTGCTCGCCGAAATTCTTTACTCTGATATATCCAGTGTGGTTGTTTATAAGATATGCAGCATCTATACTTTTTACAGGAATATCTCCGCGTACCACTTTTATTCTGAAAGGTTTGGGACGGCTACGTCTCTTTATTTCCAAGCTTACGACTGAACCTTTTTTCCCCTTCAGGTGTTTCATCACTTCATGTTGCTCCATTCCTACGAGATTAATCGTATCGGCTTTTGTAATCCTGTCGCCAGCCATAATTCCTGCCTTTTCCGAAGGACCTCCCTCGATAGCCTGCATCACGTATACAGTATCGTTGGGCATTGTGAAACTGATGCCGATACCCGAAAAACTGCCTTTCAGGTCTTCGTTGGCTTCTTCTGCATTGTCCTGTGAAATGTACGAAGAGTGGGGGTCGAGCTCGGAAAGAATCTTAGGCATCGATTGTTCCACCAATGAGTTCATATTCACAGTATCTACATATTGATTGTCTATCATCTGCAGCAGGTAATTGATTTTGTTGCTACCTGTGTTGATGATACTCAGACGATTGCCGGAGAAATGATTGGCGTAAAACGTTCCTATCAGAATGCCGCCAATGAGACTTATTGATATAAGTACCGGTGTTAACCGCGATTTGTTGTTCATACTTTCTATTCTGTAAGTTGCAATACTTCAATACCTGCGCGGCGAAGCAAATCCACACCATCCGTCATACGATACGAACGAGAATAGATAACTCGTTTTATACCTGACTGAATGATGAGTTTTGAGCATTCGATACATGGGGCATCTGTGACATATAGTGTGGCTCCGTCACTATTGTTTCCAGAGCGGGCTATCTTTGTTATGGCATTTGCTTCGGCATGTAAGACATATGGTTTGGTTACATTGTTTTCATCCTCACAGACATTCTCAAAACCTGAAGGCGTGCCGTTGTAGCCATCACTTATAATCATTTTGTCCTTGACAATCAGAGCACCGACCTTTCGTCTGGTGCAGTAACTGTTTTCAGACCAGATTTCTGCCATCCGTAAATAGCGAAGGTCTAAATCATGTTGTTTCTTATCCATTGCTAATGCCATTTCGTTTCAATAATGCTTCTATAGTTGGCTCTCCACCACGGAACCTGCGATACAGGGTCATAGGTGGTTCGGATGCTCCGCGTGACAACACTTCGTTGCGGAAACGGTTGGCTGTTTCTTGATTGAAGATTCCTTCGTGCTTGAAAACAGCAAAAGCATCGGCATCCATCACTTCTGCCCACTTGTAACTATAGTATCCTGCAGCATACCCGCCACTCATGATGTGACCAAATTGGGCACTCATGCACACACCTTCCATTTTTGGTAGCATCTGACAACTGGATTGTGCTTTTTGTTCAAATTCCAGAACATCATCCTCGAAGTCGTTCTCCAATGTGTAGTACGCCATATCGAGCAATGCAAGACTTACTTGTCGGATGCAAGCATAGCCAGCCATGAAATTCTTACTGCGAATGATTCGGTCGATGAGTTCCTGTGGAATAGGTTCTCCAGTTTCGTAGTGACGTGCAAATGTGTTGAGGAACTCAGGCTCTGTGACATAGTTCTCCATGAATTGACTTGGTAGTTCCACAAAGTCCCACCAAACATTGGTGCAGGATAGACTTTCGAACCTTACTTTCGAGAAGAGAGCATGAAGCGAGTGCCCGAATTCGTGGAGGAATGTTTCCACTTCTCCCAGTGTCAGCAATGCCGGCTTATCCTCTGTAGGTTTAGTGAAGTTCATGCAAACTGAAACATGCGGACGACTGTCACCTCCTTCTTCTTCATCTATCCATTGTTCCTTGTATGTAGTCATCCACGCACCACTTTGCTTTGAACTACGTGGATGGAAATCGGTATATAGCAGTCCCAGATATTCACCATCCTTGTCCTTCACTTCCCATGCCTCAACATCAGGGTGATAAACTTGAACATCATCGCGCTTGTGGAATGTAATACCATAAAGTGTGGTGGCTAATCCGAAAACTCCCTTCTTCACTTGTGAGAGTTCAAAGTAGGGGCGCAGCATTTCACTATCGATATTGTAACGCTGCATACGCAACTTATGGCTGTAGTACGAGAAATCCCAAGGCTTAAGTTTGTATTCTGAACCCTCAGTCTCACGTGCCAATGCTTCTATTTCCTCCACTTCTCGCTTTGCTGTAGGCATATAGGCCTCCCGTAGTTGTTTTAGCAAATCATTAACCCTTTCAATATTCTCTGCACAGCGCTTTACGAGAATGAAGTCGGCAAATGTCTTATAGCCGAGAATATTTGCCAGGCGTCGGCGTAGATTTACGATACGAGGTATCAGTCGCAGATTATTCGACTCATTGTCGTGAGTGCAAATGGTCATGTGTGCCATATACATCTGGCGACGAAATTCCGCATTGTCGGCATAAGTCATGAACGGTCCGTAGCTGGGTGCGTGCAGAGTGAACAGCCATCCTTCCAATCCCTTCTCTTTAGCGGCAAGGGCTGCAGCCTCTATTTGGCTGTCTGGCAACCCACTCAAATCTTCATGTTTCGTAATATGCAGTTGGAAGGCATTTGTTTCCTTCAGCATATTCTGTTGATATTGCAGCGTGATTTGGCTGAGTTCCATTTGCAACTGTGAAAACTCGCGTTTCTTTTCTTCGCTGAGCAAGGCACCATGTCTCACAAACGACTGGTACATATTTTCCAGCAGCGTGTTCTCTTCAGTTGTCAGTTCACGGTGATTCTCATAAACAGCCTTAACCCTGTGCCACAGTTTTTCATCGAGCATTATCTTATTGCTGTGCTCAGTCAGTATTGGTGACATCTTCTGTGCCAAAGCATCCATTTCGTCATTTGTATTGGCACTCAGCAAGTTGAAGAAAATGTTTGTGACTCGTGTCAGGGTGCGGTCACCCTTGGGTATTATGGTATTTTCGAATGTTGGTTCATCGGGATTTGAGGTTATGCGCTCTATGTCGGCAATATCGCGCTTCATACCTTCCATCATAGCCTCTTCGTAATCTTCGAAGCGGATTTCGTTGAAAGGAGCACTGCCGAACGGCGTAGTGAACTTCTTCTCCAGTAATATGTTGTTCTTCGTTTCCTCCATCGTACTTATTTTATTTTATCGCTGAGCGATGCAGAACTCCAGATGCTGTATTTGCCCTTGGAGTCTGTATATATGAAGTATGCCTGCAGCTCTGGATGTTTGTTCAAAACAGATTGTGCACTGTCTAATCCCATTACCATAAACGATGTTGCAAAAGCATCAGCCATTGCGCATGTTGGTGCCAATACTGTGCTTGATAGAATGCTGTGCTGTACGGGATATCCCGTAGCTGGGTCTATGGTGTGAGCCAATTTCCTTCCATCTGCACTTATATAATAATTGCGATAATTACCGCTGGTTGCCATTGCACAATCTGTAAGTCTCAGTATTGTTTCTATTTCGTGATTGGTGCTAAGACTGTCGTCCACAGGTTTGTTTACACCAATCGACCAGTCATTACCTTTCGGATTGCAACCGCTGACAACTATTTCACCACCAATTTCTATCATGAAGTTTTTAATGCCGTGACTCCTGAATAGATGTGCCACTTGGTCAACACCAAAACCTTTAGCAATAGCGCTTAGGTCGAGAACCATGCGTGGGTCAGCTTTTGTAACAAGTCCGTTTTCCAGAGAAACTCCCTGCCATCCTACAAATTGACGGAGCGAGTCAACTTGCATACTATCGGGCATAGAACCATTCTTGAATCCAAATCCCCATGCGTTCACTAATGGTGCAACGGTGATGTCGAAAGCTCCATTTGTTGCCTGACTAATTTGTTGTGCTTGCGTGAAGACTACATCGAACAACGAATCTGTCTTGTTGCTTTCATTACGATTGATGCGACTAAGGGTAGATTGAGGGTTGAACATTGATAGAGAGGCATCAACCTGTTGCAATACCTCGATAATTGATGTCTGTAACGAGGAGTCGCTTTGATATGTAGCGTGCCAAACAGTGCCGAATATAGTTCCTTCATTTTGTTGGAAGGACACGTTGCTCGGTCTGTGGCGCTGTATAATCAGGAAAGTGCCTATGATGAGTAATAGCAGGAATGGTAACTGCCATTTCTTATTATTCATGTTTCAGGATATTTTCGATGTTAATTGTATTATTCTTTTTCTTCTTCGTAGTCCGACTCACGTCGAATATCAGGTTTACCGTTCCTCCGAATGTACTGCTTCCTTTTTTTCCGTATCCGGGAATATAGTAAGGCTCGCCATAATCACTTATATTTTGTTTGAGGCGTGCTTTGAAACGTAGGTTCCACCCCAGTCGGATGAATGACCATATCTTTGTTTCACACCCAAGAGAAAACTCCAGCCAATGAGCCTGACCTTGTTGGTTGTTGAACTTGAACGAACCTGTTGAAGGCCAGATAGGGTCTGTGAATGCAGGATCTTCGAAGTCGTACTTAAAGCTGCTGAAACCATAGCGCAGACCACCCATAAATCGGTTGCCGTTGTGCTTCTTGTTGAAGTTGTAATCCATACCTACACGAAAGTATGGGGCACGTGTGTGGAATTTGTTCTGATTCTCCTGTCCCTCTCTGTCGCTCTCGCCAATACCTAATTCGCATAGAGGGAAGAAATGGTCGCGGAAGTTAAGTCTGGCACCAACCTCCAACTGGTCGAAGCGAGCACCTACAGCCTTCATTGTCGGTCCGGCAAGATCTGCAAACACTGCTACACCGCAAAATAAAGGCGCCTTTGGAATGGGCTCCTTTTTCTCCTTTGCCTTTGAACCTATTGGTGTGAGGCTAAGAAGCAGGATGCAGATATACGCGAATGTTCTCTTGACCATTATAGTTGACAGATGGATTCACCAAAACCACAGAATCGACATAATTGGTGGTAGTCGTTGTGTAGCTTATGCTTTGTATTTGGTGAAACATTGTGGTTGGACAGTCTGGCGACTCGTAATGAGGAATGTTTTCCTTGTTGACCTGCATTGTCACAGAGTGATGTGTGTCTGAGGCGATATTGTAGAAATCCAGTGTCAGCGTGTCGGCATCCAGCCAATAGCTCAAGGGCACATCTATGTTTTTTACCTTTATACCCCGATTATACAGAACAGAATCTGTGCCTTCGGCTGTGACGTTCAAGGTGTCGGTAATAGAAACCTCCTTCTTAGTTTCAGAGTCATAAAAGGCAATGTTCAGTGCCACCACATTATTGATGGTACAGTCTATGCTGTCACACCCAACAATAAATAGTGCTACAAACGCTAATGCCGATATGATGCTGCGAATCCTCACAGTTCCTTCTCAATTTTGTAGTTGTTGCGTTCTTGTGAATTTCTGCTGATAAGCTCGCCAAGGAATCCGGCTACAAACAATTGCGTACCCAGAATCATCATGGTGAGTGCCAGATAGAAGTAAGGCGAGTCTGTAACCAGACGTGCAGGAACACCTGCAGCCAGACAGTATAACTTGTTACCTCCAACAACGGCTGCTGCTATGAAACCTATCATGAACATAAGTGTGCCGATGAAGCCAAAGACGTGCATGGGCTTGAGGCCGAAGCTGTCGAGGAACCACAATGAAAGCAAATCCAGATATCCGTTTACGAATCGGTTCCATCCCATGAACTTTGACTTACCGTGCTTGCGTGCTTGGTGGTGAACCTTCTTCTCACCGATTTTGCTGAAGCCCGCATTCTTTGCCAGATATGGAATATAGCGATGCATCTCGCCGTACACTTCTATATTCTTCACCACATCGCGTCGGTAGGCTTTCAGTCCGCAGTTGAAGTCGTGCAGGTTCTTTACGCCGCTCACGGCACGAGCTGTAGCATTGAAGAGTTTTGTGGGAATAGTCTTCGACAGAGGGTCACCCTGACTGCGGTTCATCTTCCATCCGCTCACCAGATCGTATCCGTCCTCAACAATCATACGACGCAGTTCTGGTATTTCATCGGGCGAGTCCTGAAGGTCTGCATCCATTGTTATCACCACATCTCCCTTTGCCTTTTCGAATCCGCAATACAGGGCAGGACTTTTGCCGTAGTTACGACGGAATTTTATTCCCTTCACCTCGGCGTTCTCCTTCTGCAGTTCTTCAATTACTTGCCACGAGCGGTCAGTACTGCCGTCGTCAACAAATATCACTTCATAAGTGAATTTATTTTCTTGCATTACGCGCTTAATCCACGCATATAATTCTGCTAACGATTCATCCTCGTTGAACAGAGGAACTATTACCGATATATCCATCTTTGTGTTGATTGTATTTTATTGTGCAAAGTGACTGTACACGACTTGCAGAGTCAGTGGGGTAGTGCCTCCGACGAGTCGTACGCAGCCCAACGACAAATCATGTGTCACACTTACCTGTGCGTTCACAGTGTATCCGCTTGTTGTGGTAGTGGCGGTACTGGTAGAAACGGGAATTACCAGCACTTTGTCCCAGTCGGGATTTTGGGTACTGTACACAGTGTTCCATTCCGTAGCGGTGTATTCTGGCAGTCCGGCAGCCGCACGTTTTTCGTTCTCCTCACGCATTGCCTGCATCTTCTCGTTGTAGCAATAAGTAATCATTCTGCCGATATTCGAGAATGTGTACGAGCCGTAGGAAGAGGAATAACTTGTTGTGTAACTTGTGCGTCCGTCTGCAACCTTGTGGTTTTTGAAGAAATCACCAACCTCCTGTTTGCGTATCATCAGCAACTCCTGTGGCGTTTCCAACTGCAAGCCAGTCTGTTTCTTGTTGTATCGTGTGAGAATCAAACTTGCCATACTTACGCTGTCTGTGGCGTGTTCATCAATAAACACGCTGTCGATGGGCAGCTTCAGTTCTGTGCAAATGCTGGCAGGCGTCTTCAGATATGTGCAGGTACCTATTGCCAGCAGTGAATCTACATTGTCGTTGCTGAAGTGTGTTGTCTGTATTACCTCGGGTGTGGCTGCAAAGCGTGTTACTGCGTTATATACAGTATCTTCGTCGAGACGGTCACCTATGCGGTAGAACAGGTTTATTGCTCCGACATAAACCGACAACATTGTGCCTTTGCCGCCTGTAGTGCGGAAATAAAGTCCGGGCATTACTTTGCGAATGAATGTATAGGAGTCGCGGAAATCGTCAGGGTTGTTGTAATAGTGGTCAATTATTTTCTGACCAAATGATGCAGGAAGCATCACTCTTACATTGTTGTTGTGCGACGTACTGGAAAGAGTCAGTTCATCTACGTTCAAATCGCGAGGCGTAAACACTCGTGAAGTCAGTGGTTTTGCTCCTACGGGCAGGAAACGTTTCAATTCGGTGTCTGTGTAGTATGTCGAGTCCTCGCTCATTATGCTATCTGGGTGCAGGGACATAGCATACACCTGCAGCTTCATGGGTGTGTTGTCCGAACCGCAGTAGTTGTCGAAGTAGAGTCTTACCTCGCATGAGTCGCATTGTGGTACACCGCGTGTAGGAACACCAGCCACATTGCCAATCATCAGTTCCTTATCGGGGAAACGATAATTCTCCATTGTGTAGAATTGCGCAGCGAAATCGGCTGTGATGTCGGTTCCTGTTTCTGGGTCGGTTATAGCTCCAAGATAAGAGATGGCGCTGTTAGCTTCCACAGAATCCATCTTCACTGAACGTGATATTACTTGGTAGAGAGCTGTTGAGTTAGTGATACCGTCGTTGCTTGGGAAAATACCCATGTTTGCGGTATTGTCGTCGCACGCCACAAGTGTCAGCGTGGCTATTGTTAGTGCTGATATGCTACGGAGAATATGTTGCATTTCGGATGTTTACTCTTCGGGTTGTGAATTTTTTTCTGTCCCCCAGGTCTTGTCGGCAAATTCCAGATATTGTGCAGGATTGTTGCCTTCCAACACGGGCTTGCCCAGTTCTTTGGCATAGGCTGCAAGCTTTTCGTTGGGCTTGGCCAGTGTTACTGCATCGGAGTAGCGTATTGCCAGTTTGTACATGCTTTCGGGTGTGAATGGATTCTCGAATCCTTCAAGACATTGTGCATTGGCTTCGCGGAACTCCATCTGCCTTCCTATTTCTTCTACTGTCGATTCGCGTGTCAGCAGGTTGGGAGTAGCTGTGTATATCACACGACAGTCACGGAAGCATGGTTCTTCGGCGTATGCAGTCTTCAGGTAGAGGGGGATAAACGATGAAGTCCATCCCTGACAGAATACTACTTCTGGAGTCCAGCGCAGGCGTTTAACAGTTTCCAGAACGCTGCGTCCGTAGAAAATAGCACGCATGAAGTTGTCGTCGTATTCCTTTCCCTCGCGGTCTATTTCTGCCAGTCGTTTGCCAAAGAATTCATCATCGTCGATGAAATACA
The DNA here is from genome assembly GCA_902781515.1 of uncultured Bacteroidales bacterium. GTDB lineage: Bacteria > Bacteroidota > Bacteroidia > Bacteroidales > Bacteroidaceae > Physcousia. Next base: position 160,438 of record CACZJU010000007.1, read on the forward strand.
CTTGCATACGTGTGCCCATGATTGAGGCAACCTTGATAATGAGCTGGTAGTCTGTGTCGTCAACGACAATGTTCATTCCGGATATGCGCTGCACGGGATGAAGCTGATTGCGGCGCTCGTTGATGTTGCCCCATTTGGGCATAAAAACTCGTGTCTCACGGTTGTCGTCGAGGGCAGCCATTGGAATATCGCGTCCCAGATGTGTCAGTTCTGATTCTGGAACATAGGGGACGATTTCTTGTGTGATAAATAGAATCTTCTCAGCTTTCATCTTTTATAAAAATATAATATTTCGCGTGCAAAGTTACGAAAAAAGCGCGACATTATCCATATTTACCCCCATATTTCACGTTTTTTACGGATTTATTGGGTCATTTTTTTCATTATCTCGATAATTATGCGTTAATTTGCACCCCAAAATAAAGAATTATACGCACGAATGGAAGTAATTTCTACTATTTCGGCTCTGCGCCAGCGTCTCGATGAAGCACGCAATCAGGGTCAGACTATAGGTTTGGTGCCAACGATGGGAGCCTTGCACGAAGGTCATGCTTCACTCGTTCGCCGCAGCGTCAGCGAGAACGACATTACGGTCGTCAGCATCTTCCTCAATCCCACCCAGTTTAACGACAAGACGGACCTTGCAAAATACCCTCGTACTCTCGAGGCCGATTGCGCTCTTCTGGAACAATGTGGAGCCACTATCGCTTTTGCTCCGTCTGTTGAGGAAATCTATCCTGAGCCCGATACTCGTCAGTTCAGCTATCCTCCTACCGACAGCGTAATGGAGGGTGCTTTCCGTCCTGGACATTTCAACGGTGTGTGCCAGATTGTTTCCAAGCTGTTCCAGATGACCAATCCCACACGTGCCTATTTCGGTGAGAAGGATTTCCAGCAGATAGCCGTCATTCGTCGTATGGTCGATGATCTTGGCTTCCAGCTCCAGATAGTTCCTTGTCCCGTCATTCGTGAAGAAAGCGGTCTTGCTCGCAGCAGTCGCAATACCTTGCTCACCGCTGAGGAACGCAATATCGCCAGCAATATCTATCGTGTACTGAAAGAAAGCCGTCAGTGGATGACGGAAGCCAGTGTGGCAGAGGTTCACGACCGTGTTTGCAACGAGATAAACGCCATCGATGGACTCGAGGTGCAGTATTATAGCATCGTTGACGGTCGCAGTCTGGCTGAGGTTTCCTCATGGGACGATTCCTCAGATATAGTAGGATGCATCACTGTCTATTGCGGCAGTCAGCCCATACGTCTTATCGACCACATCAGATATAAAGGGTAAAAGAGATGATGATAGAAGTTCTGAAATCCAAGTTGCACTGTGTGCAGGTTACTGAGGCTAACCTCAACTACATGGGTAGTGTTACCATCGACGAGGATTTGATGGATGCCGTAGGCATTATTGCCGGCGAGCGTGTTTACATCGTAAACAACAACAATGGTGAGCGTTTCGACACCTATGTCATCAAGGGCCAGCGTGGTTCGGGTTGCGTTTGTCTCAACGGAGCAGCAGCCCGTAAGGTTCAGGTTGGCGACACCGTCATCATCATGTCTTATGCGATGATGGATTTCGAGGAGGCAAAGACCTTCAAGCCTCGCGTCGTCTTTCCCCAAAACAACCGCGTGGTGTAAAAAAAGGAGCAAGAATTTTTAATTATTAATTATTTATTGTACCTTTGCACCCGATTTGAAAAACAAGTTGCCGAATTATTGGAGCAGCGAGAGCAGAAGCAAAGTTCACTTTGATTATGCCGAGTCGTGACAATAATCTGGAAAAAGGAAGAGGCCGAATTATTGGAGCAGCGAGAGCAGAAGCAAAGTTCACTTTGATTATGCCGAGTCGTGACAATAATCTGGATTGTTCGAAGAACAAGCCGAATTGGCTCAGTTGGTAGAGCAACGCATTCGTAATGCGTGGGTCGCCGGTTCGAGTCCGGCATTCGGCTCAAAACAAAAAGGAGTTCCTCACTAACGGGAACTCCTTTTGTTATTCACTTCGGACAGTAGTTAACTACTTATCTACTTAACTACTTAACTACTTAACTACTTCCTGCCTTTTACTTTAAAAATCGCGAATCGAACGATAATCGTCAACGTGAGAGCTGCTGCCAGCGACAGGGACAACGTGTGCGGTAAGCCCAGAATGGTGGGCGAAGTGAAGAAGAAATCCGTAACCACCATCGTCATGAATATGGCAGGCAATAAGGTCATCCAGTAACATTTGTGCTTGCCTGCGAGATATACCGAGCACATCCACAACGTAATTGCAGCCATCACCTGTGTGCCCCAAGCAACATATTGCCATACGGTACCGAATCCAGAGGGATTACCTATCTGCCAGGCAAGCAGGGCGATGCCTACTGCAAAAACAGGAACAGACAGCAACAGACGACTGCGAATAGATGTTTGTCGCCAGCCGAAAGTCTCTGCAAGAATCAGTCGGGCTGCACGGAACGAAGAGCCACCAGTGGTGATGGGAGCAGCCACAATACCCAGTAGGGCAAGGATACTTCCGAAAGTCTTTAACCAACTGGTACAGATTGTATTAACTACGGTTGGTGCATCAAAGAATTGAACTAACGAACGGGCAGTCTGTCCTTCGAATGCAGCTATGGTTTCGGGCGGACAAACCTCGCGCCATCCTCCTGAGAAGAAGAAATAATTACTCAGAGTTGCCCACACCAGAGCAACAATACCCTCGGTAATCATTGCTCCGTAGAATACGGCGCGTCCCTGACGTTCCGACTTCATACAGCGAGCCATCATAGGCGACTGCGTGGCGTGGAAACCGCTTACGGCTCCGCAGGCAATAGTCACGAACAGGGCAGGGAAGAGGCTCTGCTGCAAGCCCAGTCGCTCGCGGCCCCAGTTGCCAAGTCCGTCCCACACCTCTGGCAGTACGGGATTCTTCACCACCATCACAGCTCCCAGTGCCACCACCATGAACAGCATGGACATTGCAAAGAGAGGATAGACCTTTCCGATAACTTTATCCACTGGCATCATAGTGGTTGCGATGTAGTATGCAAAGATGATAAGCACCCACATCATTCTGTCGCCCCAAATGCCGCTGAGTATGATTGCCGGACAATAAACGAAGAAGGCTCCCACGAGCATCATCATCATCATTGTGAACACCACAAGAGCGCGGCGTGCCGTAGGACCGAGATAGCGTCCGGTCAGTTCTGCCAGTCCCTCTCCGTCGTGACGTAGCGACAGCATTCCGCTCATGTAGTCGTGTACTGCTCCACCAAATACGCATCCGAAGACTATCCACAGATACGCGGCAGGACCGAACCAAGCACCCATAATGGCACCGAAGATGGGACCTGTGCCTGCGATGTTCAGAAACTGAATCATGAAGATTCTCCAGCCCGGCAACACTATGTAGTCGATTCCGTCGGCTTTCTTCACAGCCGGGGTCTCTCTGTCGTCAGGACCGAACACGCGTTCCACCACACGCCCATAGAGCATATAGCCCAGAATGAGGGCTGCCAAACTAATCAAAAACGTTATCATCTGGCTTAACTACTTAACTACTTAACTACTTAACTACTTAACTACTGACTACTTAACTACTGACTACTTAACTACTTCTGAAAGTTGAGCATATAATATGTTATGCTTCGCCGTACATCTTGGCTTTCAGTTCCTTTATGGCGTCGCTCGAGATGTAGTCGTCGTACTCCATCAGTTTGTCGATGGTGCCGTTTGGCGTCAGTTCGATGATGCGGTTTGCAACTGTCTGTATAAACTCGTGGTCGTGCGAGGCGAACAGGATGTTGCCCTTGAACAGCTTCAGGTTGTTGTTGAAGGCCTGAATACTTTCCAAGTCCAAGTGGTTGGTGGGCGTGTCCAGCACGAGGCAGTTGGCGTTTCTGAGCTGCATACGGGCAATCATACAACGCATCTTCTCACCACCTGAGAGCACGTTCACCTTCTTCAGAACTTCTTCGCCTGAGAAGAGCATGCGGCCCAGATAGCCCTTCATGAACACCTCGTTGCCCTCGCCGTACTGCATTAGCCAATCTACAAGGTTCTTGTCGCTTTGGAAGAACTCTGTGTTGTCCAGTGGCAGATAAGCCTGCGTGATGGTGATGCCCCAGTTGAATGTACCAGCTTGTGCCTGACGGTTGCCCATGATGATTTCGAACAGGGCAGTCATAGCACGCGGGTCGTGACTGAGGAATACGGTCTTCTGTCCCTTCTCGATGTTGAACGAAACATTGTCGAACAGTACTGTTCCGTCCTCGGCAACAGCCTTCAGGTCCTGCACCTCCAGTATCTGGTTGCCCGGTTCGCGTTCCATCTGGAAGATGATGCCTGGGTACTTGCGGGTAGAAGGACGAATTTCCTCCACGTTCAGTTTCTCCAGCATCTTCTTGCGGCTCGTAGTCTGCTTCGACTTTGCCACGTTTGCCGAGAATCGTCGTATGAACTCCTCCAGTTCCTTGCGCTTCTCCTCAGCCTTAGCCTTCTGGTTCTGAGCCTGACGCAGGGCAAGCTGACTCGATTCGTACCAGAACGAGTAGTTGCCGGCGAACATCGTAACCTTGCCGAAGTCTATGTCGATGGTGTGGGTGCAGACGCTGTCGAGGAAGTGACGGTCGTGACTCACCACGAGCACTGTCTGCTCGAACTCCGAGAGGTATTGTTCGAGCCACTGCACGGTGTCGAGGTCGAGGTCGTTGGTGGGCTCGTCGAGCAACAGGTTGTCGGGATTGCCGAACAGCGCCTTTGCCAACATCACGCGCACCTTCTCCTTACCTGACAGCTCGCCCATCAGTTGGTAGTGCTTCGACTCCTTGATTCCCAAGCCAGAGAGCAGGGCAGCGGCATCGCTTTCTGCTGTGTAGCCTCCCATCTCGGCAAACTTGTCCTCAAGCTCTGCCACACGTATTCCGTCCTCGTCAGAGAAATCGGTTTTGGCATACAGAACCTCGCGTTCGCGCATCACCTCCCACATCGTGGTGTGTCCCATCAGCACGGTGTTCAGCACCGTTTCCTGGTCGTACTGGAAGTGGTCCTGCGAGAGCACGCTCAGGCGCTCGCCCGGTCCCAGTTCTATGGTACCCTTGTTGGGCTCCAGTTCGCCGCTGATGGCTTTAAGAAGGGTGGATTTACCGGCTCCGTTGGCACCGATGACGCCGTAGATGTTGCCGGGTGTGAACTTGATGTTTACGTCTTTGTAGAGAACTCTTTTGCCAAACTGAATGGCGAGGTTGGATACTGTTATCATTTTTTATAAATACGAAATACGAAATACGAAATACGAAATACGAAATACGTAATTCTTATTTAGTTAAGCCTATTTCTCTAGTGAGGTGGAAATGAATTGGAAAGGCAGGAGGTCTTTGACGGAGTTGACGACATGAGTGCCGCTGGCACCGTAGAGAAGCACGCGCATAGGGTGCTTGTAGCGGTCTTCCACCTCCAGCATCACCTGTCGGCAGGCACCGCAGGGCGATATTGGTTCTGGATAGAAATGCCCGTTGGCGTATGCGGCAACTGCCAGAGCCACGATGGGCTGGTCGGGGTGCGTGTGCTGTGCGTGGAAGATAGCAGTGCGTTCGGCACACAGTCCCAACGGATACGATGCATTCTCCTGATTGCTGCCCGTGACAATGGTGCCGTCTGCCAGTCGCAGTGCAGCCCCCACTTTGAATTTGGAATATGGACTGTAACTGTTCTTTGTGGCTTCCTTTGCCAGGTTCACGATTTCACGGTCTTCAGCACTAAGCTCGCTGTCATCATAGACACAAACTTCGCTCTTAATCTCGTACTTTTCCATAATTATGGCGCTATATTTTTGCAAAGTTACAAAAATATTTTGAATTTTCAATTTTCAATTTTCAATTTATCGCTATCTTTGTGCCGATATTAACTAAAAATACAATGAAACGCCTCCTCCTTCTCTTTTTAATTTTCAATTTTCAATTTTCAATTTTCAATTATGTCTGCGCCCAGCGTCCCAATCAAGCCTACTGGGACTACATCGAGAAATACAGCTCGATGGCGCAGGACCAGATGCGACGTCACGGCATTCCTGCCAGCATCACTCTGGCACAGGGACTTCTTGAGAGTGGGGCAGGGAAGAGCGACCTTGCCGTCAGGGCCAACAACCATTTCGGCATCAAGGTGGGCATGAATTGGACAGGACCTTATGTCGTCAAGAGCGACGACCGTCCCGACGATAAATTCCGTAAGTACAACTCTGTAGCAGAGAGCTATGAGGACCATGCACAGTTCCTCAAACAGCCTCGCTATAAGAGCCTATATAATCTGTCGTCAACCGACTACAAAGGCTGGGCGCAGGGACTCAAACAGTGCGGCTATGCCACCAGTCCCACCTATGCGCAGCAGCTCATCACCATCATCGAGAACTACGAACTCCATCAGTACGACAACGGCACTTCAGGACACAACAAGAAACACAACAGCCGCTGGTCGTGGATTCATGGCATCGATGTCAACAAGCAGCAGTCATCAGGTCAGCTCTCTACCCGTGAACAGGCCGAACAGGTGTTCTTCTCTACGCACACCGTATATGCCAACAACCGCAACTACTACATCGTAGTGCAGCCCGGCGACAATCTTCCCACTCTCTCCATGATGACTGGCGTGTCGAAGCGCAAACTGCGCAGCTACAACGAACGTCCCAAGGACTACGTTCCACAGCCCGGCGACATCCTCTATCTGCAGAAGAAACGCTCCAAGGCCGACAAAGCCATGAAAGGCATTCCTCACAGAGTCGAGGCAGGCGAGTCGATGTACAGCATCGCCCAGCGCTATGGCATCCGTCTTGAGAGCCTCTACAAGCTCAACTGCCTCTCGCCCGACTACGTTCCCAGTCCCGGCCACCTCCTCCGCCTCTACTAACTCATACTCTATTTATTGTCAAATCTTATTTCATAGATACTAAGAAGTAAATTACACCGACATCCATAAATCCCTAAAAGCTCCCGATGTCAAACGACACAGGGAGCTTTTTCATTCTTTCATTCTTTCATTCTTTCATTCTTTCATTCTTTCATTCCTTCATTTTTTCATTCTTTCATTCTTTCATTCCTTCATTCCTTCATTTTCTAGAGGAGGCCGAGGGCGTTGCTGGCTTGTACTGCTCCTGCGCCGCCGAATGCGGCTATGATGGCGGTCGCCAGTTTCCACAGGAACTTAATCAATTGTCTTTTTGCTTCTGGTTTCAGTTTAAAGTCCCCCCCTCCCGAGGGGGCGACTGGGGTCTTCAGAGTAGTGACTGAATGTCACTACGGCCCCACAAAGGGGAGCGAATTCCCATTCGCGACGGAGGGTGGGAGGGGGGTAGGCCTTCTATTCGGTCTGGTCGTCGCCACCGCCGTTGTCGCCACCTTCGGTGACACCAAGCTCGGTATTGATGGCTGCCTTCTCCTCCTTGCGGGCCTTGGCCTGCTGCTCGCGGGTGGTCACGTAGTTGAACTCGGCTTCGCTCAACAGGTCGGAGAACTCGCTACCACGGTCCCAGCGCACGTTCACGCCCTTGATATGGGCAGAGGGGTTGAACTCATCGGCGCTGTCCACGCCCTCGCTACTGATGGTGCAGTAGAACGAACCCATCTCGCCGAGGTTCACCTTCTTGCCTTCCAGCAACTGCTCACGGATGCAGTCCACCGCCTTGGTCAGCACACCTACGATGATGTCGCGGGTGTAGGGCGAGCCGTGCATCTGGATGTGCTTCGCCAGCTTCTGAATGTCAATCACTTCGGTG
>CACZJU010000008.1 GCA_902781515.1 uncultured Bacteroidales bacterium
CGCAAGGTAACGATGTCACCAGCGGCTATCAGGACATGTATCCTCTTGAAATCCGATTCCGTAACAATAGTAAGTTGCTTAACATCGAAAAGGAAGAAGGACCTATCGACATAGATAGCCTTACTCCTGAACAGATGAAAGAACTTTTGAAGAAGATGATGGGACAACAATAAAAATCGCAATGCATTGTGATTTTTGCGTATTATTATGGCTATTCATAGTAAATTATGTCCAAAATCGCATTTTATTGAGAATTCGTGTCATTATTTGAAAGAATTGCTTATCTTTGCACCGAAATCGCAATATATTGAGATTATGACACAGCAGGAAATAGGGAATGCCATCAAGGAAAGAAGGAAAAAATTGGGTATCAACCAACAAACATTGGCTGACCTGGCAAGTGTAGCTGTTAATACCGTTGTAGCGATTGAACGAGGCGAGGGTAATCCTCAGCTCGCCACCTTGCTCACGATACTCGATACTTTGGGCATCAAGCAGCTTGATTATGAGACAGTGTAAAGTTTATGTTCACGATATGGAGGCAGGCAACTATCCGATACAAGAACTGTTGGCCGTAAGGACTTCGAGGAGTTTGGTAGCCGTATAGGTCTACCTGAGCGATTGATAAAACGAGAAATGGATTTCTTTGCAGCAGAGCATCCTCTGGCAAAGGATATGATTGACCATTCTTTCCTGTCCGAATCCCTGAAACGAAGCTACTGGCTTTCGTACAACTATCGACGTGCAACGTTGGGATTTAAATGATGCGATTACACTTTTCCAAGGTGTTTTTGCCTCTTTTTGTACACTTTTCTAAGATTCACATAAGAATGCCCGAATGACCTCAATGGGCGCATTGTATCCGAGCTTGTCAGAACGCATGATCTGAATATCGTTCTGAACTGTTCTCAAAGAAATGCCTTTGCGAATACCCTCCATACAGGTCCTCTATCGTCCATCTTCTGTACCTGTTGCGTAGGCAGGTGGTGGGTCACTACAACAATCTTTTCTGCCGTGCTTTCGGCTACGCCCCGTTTGATAAAGTCAAGACAGAACTAACGATTAGCCAAAACTTTTTGAAAGTATTTTTCAAGGCCATTTTGCTTATACACGAGTGTATAAAGAATATTTTACTTGAGCAGGATTTCCGTAATTTTGCAAAAGTTTCGGTGTAGGAAAAGCCACGCAGACATGAAAAAAGGAGTTACGCGATTTGCGTAACTCCTTGATTTTTAATGTGGACCAGCCAGGGCTTGAACCTGGGACCTCCAGATTATGAGTATCGCAAAGTGATATTCCATGATATATCGTTGTTTTGAAAGTGTACTGAATATCAACGTTTTACAAAAATGCGATTTTCTCTGAATATTATAAAATACCCCTAACAGAAACAAAATGTTTACGCATTGTTTACGCAGAATTTGGGACATAATAGGCGGTTTCAAGCAACAGACTATAATCTGGAGGTCACAAATAACCGAATGAAATCGCCACAAATGACCGAATACAAATATGCCAAATGACCAAGCGAAAGAACGCCAAACAACCAAATTACGCATAAAATCGACCGAAAAATATTCCTTTTTTATAGTTTTTCAACAAAAAACTTGCAGAAAATCTCAAAAAGGTGTATCTTTGCATCACAAAAAACCTCAAAAAGGTGCAAAATGTAACAGATGGAAATCTCAAAAAGGTGTAAAACGCATTGTTATGAAGCGTAAAATATATCAGCAACTCCTTGATTGGAAGGAGAAAAGGAATGGTGAAGTGGCACTACTCGTAGAGGGAGCGCGACGCATCGGAAAGAGCTATATCGTAGAGGAGTTCGCCAAGAATGAGTATGAGTCATATATCCTCATCGATTTCAACAAGGCTCCCCAGATGGTCAGAGACTGGTTTGACCTTTATCTGGAAGACCTTGACACGCTTTTTCTCTATCTGAGTCAGCACTACAAAGTGAGACTCCATGAGCGCAAGTCGCTAATTATTCTCGACGAGATACAGTTATGTCCCAGAGCAAGAGCTGCTATCAAGTTTCTGGTGGCCGACAGGAGGTATGACTATATTGAGACTGGATCCTTGGTAAGCATCAAGAAAAATACGCAAGGAATCGTACTCCCTTCGGAAGAACGTCCTATACAGATGTACCCTATGGACTTTGAAGAGTTCCTTTGGGCTACAGGTAACGATATGCTGATGGACTTGATACGAAAGATGTTCGCAGAGAAGAAACCGATGGGACAGGCTTTCCATCGTCAGGCTATGGATGCTTTCCGCCTCTATATGATAGTAGGAGGAATGCCGCAAGCCGTCAAAAAGTATGTTGAGACAAAGGACTTTGATGCTGTAGATGCTGCCAAACGCGATGTGCTGACCATCTATCGTAACGACATCTTCAATTATGCTGGCGAGATAGCCGACAAGGTGGTTTCAATCTTTGATCAGATACCTCCTCAGTTATCCAAGCATGAAAAGAAATTCCGCCTGTCTGCCCTAAAGCCAGGTGCGAAATATCGTGATTGGGACGATGCTTTCTTCTGGCTGAAGGATGCAAGAGTTGTCAACATCTGCTATAATTCAACAGAGCCGAACATCGGACTAAAGATGAACGAAGACCGTACGACATTGAAGTGCTATATGAACGATACAGGCTTGTTGATCAGTCATGCCTTCGATGAAAAGGGCATTGTCTCGTCTGAGATTTACCAGAAACTGCTTTTTGGTAAACTGGAGGTAAACGAGGGGATGCTCATTGAGAATATCGTGGCTCAAATGTTGACAGCCAGCGGTAACAAACTCTTTTTCTATAGTAAGTCATCAGAGGAAGCTGAAGAACGTATGGAAATAGACTTCCTGCTCCAGAAGGACAAAGTGACCAGCCGTCATAATATCCGTCCGATAGAAGTCAAGAGTGGCAAGAACTACACGTTTGAAGAAGTTTGGAGAGTATATGACCACTCCTACTATTTTGCATGCAGCCGACTATAAGGTAGAAGGTGATGTAACCTATCTTCCTCTTTACATGACACCTTTATTGTAAGTACAAGGAATCTAAATCTCATTTATATAACTGTATTCTTGCAAAAGTTTCGGTGTAGGAAAAGCCACGCAGACATGAAAAAAGGAGTTGCGCAGTTTGCGTAACTCCTTGTATTTCAGAGTGGACCAGCCAGGGCTTGAACCTGGGACCTCCAGATTATGAGTCTGTTGCTCTAACCAACTGAGCTACAAGTCCAGCGCTCGCCTACCGGCTTTGCGTTTGCGGGTGCAAAGGTACGAATAAGTGAGCGAAAAAACAAATTTTTATTTTAGTTTTTTATTTTAATACATGTTGACGATGGCCTCGTAGAGCTCCTGCTTTCCACTGCGCTGAGCGGGTTCTCCAACACGCTTTCCATAGGCATAGGCTTCCTCCAGAGTCATCTCGCCGCGTTCGAAACGTGCACCTTCGCCTTTGTCGAACGATGCGTAACGTTCCTTCACCATAGCTGGGATAGGCGACTCTTCGATGATGGCTGCTGCGCTGAGCAGAGCGTGAGCCATAGCGTCCATAGCGGCGATGTGTGCAATGAAGATGTCCTCGAGGTCGGTGCTGTTGCGACGAGTCTTGGCATCGAAGTTTGTGCCCCCGTTGTGGAATCCGCCGTTACGGATAATCTGCATCATAGCCTGTACCAGTTCGTAGTGGTCGATGGGGAACTGATCGGTGTCCCATCCGTTCTGGTAGTCACCGCGATTGGCGTCGATGCTGCCAAGCATACCTGCATCTACGGCGCAAGCCAGTTCGTGCTCGAAGGTGTGACCTGCCAGTGTGGCGTGGTTTACCTCGATGTTTACCTTGAAGTCTTTGTCGAGTCCGTGAGCGCGGAGGAATCCGATAACGGTCTCGGTGTCAACATCGTACTGATGCTTGGTGGGCTCCATGGGTTTGGGCTCGATGAGGAAAGTGCCTTTGAATCCTTTGGAACGGGCGTAGTCGCGAGCCATGCGAAGCATTGTTGCCATGTGTTCCTTTTCGCGATACATGTCTGTATTCAGCAGGCTCATGTAACCTTCGCGTCCACCCCAGAAGACATAGTTTGTGCCGCCAAGTTCTATTGTTGCATCGATGGCATTCTTAATCTGAACGATGGCACGTGCCACGACATCGAAGTCGGGATTGGTGGAAGCACCGTTCATATAGCGCTTGTGACCGAATACGTTTGCCGTACCCCACAGCAATTTGATGCCTGTCTCCTGCTGTTTCTGCTTCAGGTAAGCAACCACCTCCTTCAAATTCTTTTCGTAAGCCTCTACATCGGCAGCTTCTGCTACGAGGTCAACATCGTGGAAACAGTAATATTCGATGCCCAGTTTCTGCATTATCTCGAAGCCGGCATCGGCCTTGTCCTTTGCAGCCTGTATAGGGTCGCTGGCGTCATTCCATGGGAAGGTCTTAGTGCCAGGACCAAACTGGTCGGCGCCTTCTGCACAAAGGGTGTGCCACCAGCACATGGCGAATTTCAGCCATTCACTCATTTTCTTACCCATAACCACACGGTCGCGATCGTAGTAGCGGTATGCCAATGGGTTTTTACTGTTCGCGCCTTCGAACTTGATGACGGGAATTTCAGGAAAATACTGTTTCATTTGTAAAAAAGGTTATAGGTTATAGGTTATAGGTTATAGGTTATAGGTTATTGGTTATTGGTTATTGGTTATTGGTTATTGGTTATTGGTTATAGGTTATAGGTGATTGGTTATAGGTGATTGGTTATAGGTGATTGGTGATTGGCGATTGGTTATTGAGCTTAAGGGAGGAAGGTGAGCCATCGGTTATATGCCTCGCGATATGCCTTACGGTTAGCGGTGTCCGGCTCGATGGTTTGGAGGATTTTCAACGATGAAAAGGCCTCATTATGGTCACGATATATGCCTGCTCCGATTCCGGCTCCGCGTGCAGCACCAATGGAACCGTCGGTATCGCATAGCTCTATGGTGGCACCGGTGATGCTTGCCAATGTGGTGCGGAAGATGGGACTGAGGAACATATTTGCCTTTCCTGCACGGATGGTCTTTAGCTCTAAGCCCATATCACTCATTACCTGCATGCCATAGGCGAAGCTGAAGACAATGCCTTCCTGTGCTGCACGGAGCAGATGGGCCTGCGAATGGCGGTTGAAATCAATGCAATGAATGCTGGCACCTACCTTCTTGTCGCACAGTACGCGTTCTGCACCATTGCCGAAAGGCAGTATGGAAAGTCCGTCGGCACCGATGGGAGCCTGAGCTGCCAAGTCATTCATTTCGGCATAGGACAGTGTGGGTGCCACATTGCGATGCATCCACGAGTTGAGGATTCCTGTTCCGTTGATGCACAACAGAACGCCTAAGCGAGTTGAGGGCTGATGATTGACGTGGGCAAAGGTGTTGACGCGACTTTTGGGGTCATAGGCAACACGGTCGAGCACACCATATACCACACCAGAGGTTCCGGCTGTGGTTGCTGCTTCTCCAGGCTCGAAGACATTGAGCGAGAGGGCATTGTTGGGCTGATCTCCTGCACGATAAGTTATTGGAGTGCCTTCTGCCAGTCCGAGTTCTTGAGCCGCCTTACCACATACCTCGCCTTGAACACCGAAAGTGGGTACAATGTCTGCCAACATGGAAGAGGGAATATCGTAGTAATCGAGCAGGAACTGTGCAGGCTGGTTTTCCTTGAAGTCCCACATCATGCCTTCGGAAAGTCCGCTTATGGTAGTCGCTGGTGTTCCGGAAAGTCGGCAGGCAATGTAATCGCCTGGCAGCATTACCTTATATATTTTATTAAAGGTATCTGGTTCGTTTTCGCGCACCCATGCCAATTTAGACGCTGTGAAGTTTCCGGGCGAGTTGAGTAAATGACTGAGACAATGTTCGTTGCCCAGTTCCATGAAGGCTCGTTGTCCGTAAGGTACGGCACGCGAATCGCACCAAATTATGGAATCGCGAAGGGGGCGCAGGTTTTTGTCGATACACACCAGTCCGTGCATTTGGTAAGAGATGCCGATGGCACATACTTCCAATTTCTCGGCTCCGCTTTCTCTCATCACATCGGCTGTGGCCTCTTTCAGATACTGCCACCAGTCGTCGGGAGATTGTTCGGCCCATCCAGGTTGCAGTGCCTTGATGGGAGCTTCTTTTTTAGGGTAGAAAGCGGAAGAAACACATTGACCGCTGTCAGCGTCCACAAGTGAAGCTTTCACGCTGGAACTGCCAATATCATAACCGAGAAGATACCTTCTATGCTTCATGGTTTTTATATTTAGGTGTCATTCAACCACAAAGTTAGTAAGCATTATCGTTATTTCCAAAAAAATATGTGTATCTTTGTGCCGATTATGAAAGGAAACATGCAAAACGGACGTGGACGTGTGGCAAGCATCGGTTTTTTCGATGGTGTGCATCGTGGTCATTTGTGCCTTATCGAACAATTGTGCCAGGAGGCTAAAAGGCGCGATATGAGTTCGTTGCTGGTAACTTTCGACCGTCATCCGCGTACCATAGTCAGTCCGGACCATGTGCCCACATTGTTGACCACGCTTGAGGAGAAGGAGCATTTATTGCGCCAGACGGGTGTTGATGAAATAACGATACTGCCATTTACGAAAGAACTGAGTCTGTTGTCGGCACGTGATTTCATGGAACAAGTGCTTCTTCGCGAGCTTGATGTCAGGGCTTTGGTGTTGGGCTATGACCATGCCTTCGGACATGGGGGAGGGGCGTTTGCCGACTATGTCCGTTGGGGACAGGAAATTGGCATAGACGTGGTGCGTGCCCATGAATTGGAAAGCCTGATGGTGAGCAGTAGTAAATGTCGCAAGCGATTGGAGCAGGGCGATGTGGAGGCTGCCGGTGAGATGCTGGGCCGTGCATATACGCTTGGAGGCACTGTCGTTCGCGGTTTTCATATCGGTCGCGAACTGGGTTTCCCGACTGCCAACCTGAAGCCCGACGAAGAGAAGCTTATTCCTGCCCACGGAGCTTATGCTGTATGGGCTGTGCTGTCAAACGGCGAGCGACGTGGTGCTATGCTGAATATAGGAAACCGCCCCACCATAGGTAATGGTGAGGCAGTGTCTATCGAGGTTAATATTTTTGACTACGATGGCGACCTCTATGGTCAGCGCCTTACTCTGGAGTTCGTGAGCCGTCTGCGCGAGGAGCAGCGTTTTGCCACTCGGGAGGAGTTGTCTGCACAACTCGCAGCGGATGAAACTTCTGCCCGCAAAATCCTTAACCCTTAATCCTTCATTCACTCCGCCAGGACTGTGAACTCGGCACCGCTGGCATAGTCGGCTCCGTTCTGGCTTGAGAGGGCAGTGAAGCGCAGGTAACGGGCACGCTGAGGCTTGCTGAACATCACTTTCTGTTCTTTCTTAGAGTTTTGGAACTCGCCTTCGCATACAGGCTGACTCCAAGTCTTACCGTCGCTTGACAATGAGATGCTGTACTTCTTTATGTCGCCGTTAGGACCATCCTGACGTGGCAGGTATGTGAAGCCCTTAATCGTCTTCTCCTCGCCACAGTCGAAATCTACCCAGTGCGGATACTTAGCCTGTGTGACACTATACATCGTGTGCCAGATGGTGTTTATCTTGCCGTCCACCAGATTCTTGGCTGCCGAACCGTCGCTGATTTCCTCGCTGCTGGTGTAGATGACCTCGACGGGAACACTCTCAATGCGTTCGAACTGACTGTTTGTCGTCTGTTTGGGCTGACTCTTATACCAAGCAGTTATGGTGCCTCCCTCACGCAGATTGAATGGCTGGGTATAGGGCTGTGCCTTCTGCTTGTTGACTTGGAACATCACAGGTTCGCCCTCCTGACTGACAATTGAGACATTGCCCACCTTGTCGCGAGTGATTGCCATTGGCATGGGAGTACTTCCAGTGACGTGGGCATAATCAGCAATGCTTCTTGTATTCTTGAGGACAGGACGAATGATGAAGCCCATCTGGTGTACAGAACCCTTCACGCGGTCTGGTTCCAGCGGACCGCCTTGACCGCAACTGTTGCCGCCGAGTCCGGTCACCTGACAGTCGAGGTGCAGGTGTGTGGCTGAAGATTCGGGCAGGTCGCAAGGATGCGGAGCCAGTGTCATCTCCATCGCGCTCCAAGGCAAAGCCGAAACGGACATTGTGGATGTGCTGATGAACATCACGCTGCTGGCAGTGTTGGATAGCATACACCAGCGCACATCTTCACGGTTACCCATGCTTTGTGGCTTGGGGAAGGCTACGAACTGGTCCTTAACAGAACTTGAATATTGCTTGATGAAGGAGCCTGTCTTGCGGTCGGCATAGTTGTTGAGCGGTCCACGACCATAGTATGTGAAGTTGTCGAGATTCTTGTTTGCCTGCATACTATATCCCAGACGAGGCAGTACAAGACCAGGATCGCTGCTGACGATGCTGCTCTCTACCTCAATGCTTCCATCGGGATAGACTGTATAAACAAGGTTGGAAGTGAAGTGGAAATCGTCCGCTTTCATTTTCTCTCCCTCGACAATGGTGAAGCGTCCGCTGCTGCCACCACGTATTTCGCCCTTATGTTCACCCTGACTTATGATGGTGTAGTAAAGACTGATGGAACCGTTCTTATTCAGTATGAACGAGGATTGCAGTGCCTTGTGTTTCAGATTGTGCAATCCGTTGGGATACCACTGCTGGTACATCCAGTTATCGTTATCGACAGGGGCACGCAGAGCATCGAGCTGCGGACCTTGTCCGGGCAGGAAGATGTCGTTTCCGTCATAGTTGAGTTGCTGGATGATACCTGTCTGGTTGTCAAAGGTCACTTCGAAACCATTGCCCGTGATGGTGCGCAGGTTCTCCTCGCTATTCACTTTCAGTTTTTCGCCTTTCACTTGCACGGATGCAATATCCTTCCATCCGGTAGCACTCTTCACGGGCAGTTGCTCGTCCATCTGCACGTAGCCTTCCTTGCCCCAAGGCTTGTCTTCCTTCAGGCGGAACTCTATGTTCAGGAAATACTCGCTACTGGCTTTCATTCGTGCGAAGTCGATAGGCAGTGTGATGGTCTGTCTTTCACGTGGAGCCACGCTGATATCATTCAGCTTGCCCGTCTGATAATCAGCGGCTGCACCATCTTCTTTCACAGTCCAGCACAGGTAGTATTCGGAAAGGTCGGTGAAATAGTTCTTGTTGAAAATCTCTATCTCTCCTTTTTGGATATCCTTAGCCGCAACCTCCACATTCTGGTACACCTTCTTTACCTCGTAGTACTGAGGCTTCGGCTGCAGATCGGGCAGCATGATGCCGTTCATGCAGAACATACCGTCGTTGGGTTTGTCGCCGTGGTCACCACCATAGCCAAAGAATTTTGTACCATCTGGTTTGTAGGTGTCGATAGCCTGGTCCACCCAGTCCCAAATGGCACCGCCGCAGAAGAAGTTGGTGCTTTCGATAGCCTGCCAGTAGTCAACCAGATTACCCATGGAGTTACCCATCGAATGCGCGTATTCAGAAATATGGTATGGATATTTCACACCAGCCTTTCCCTTAACGGCATAGCGCACCCATTCGACTGATGGATACTGGTTCGAGCCCATGTCCACGATGTCGTTGTTGCGTTCGTACTGGACAGGACGACTCTTGTCGAAGTTACGAATGGCTTGGTATGCAGCCTTGAAGTTGTCGCCTGGACCAGCCTCGTTACCCAGACTCCAGATGACGATGCTCGGGTGGTTGATGTGTGAATGCACAAGTTCCATATTTCGTGCAATGTGGGCATTTCGCCACTCCTTGGGATGCGACAACGAAGCAGCGCCGTAGTAGTATTCGTGGCTCTCGATGTTGGTTTCGTCCTCGAGATAGATACCATATTTATCGCACAGATAATACCAATAGGGGTCGTTGCTGTAGTGCGAGTTGCGCACATGGTTGATGTTGCCTTGCTTCATCAGCATTACCTCGTGCTCCATTTGCTCGCGAGTGATGGCGTGTCCTTTGGATGGGTTGTTTTCGTGACGGTTGACACCCTTCAACTTCACGGGTTTGTTATTCACATAGAAATAACGTCCTGCCAAGTGGAACTCGTCTTCGTCGGCCTGTGTTTCGCGAATCTCAACCTTGCGTATTCCGAAATATGTGCTCACCATCTCAATGACTTCACCCTTGCGGTTCAGCAATGTTGCCACCAATACATAGCGGTTAGGTGTTTCAGCGCTCCAGGGGCGTGCATTCGGAATGTAGATTTGTGAATATTCGTTGGCGTTCTGTAGAGAGGCAACCATGGGTTCGGTCTCGTCGCTGTACAGTTTCACTGGATAAACCTGATAGTTTAGTGTGTATTTTGGTTGTTTCTTTGCCAAATTCACTGGTGTCAGGTTTATTATTTGCTGACCGACTTTCTCCTTCAACGTACCGCGTATCTCTGCTTCAACGTTTACGATGGCATTTCCGGCATCGACGAAAGCTGTGCGGACTGCCAAGTCACGAATCTCGAGCTGTGGACTGGCGGTCAGGTAAACCGAACGGAATATGCCAGGTAAGCGGAACATATCCTGTGCTTCGAGGAAGGAACCGTCGGAATTTCGATAAACCTCCACTGCCACAATGTTTTCTCCATAGGGGTTCAGCCATGGGGTGATGTTGAAGCGTGCCGTATTGCGACTGTTTTTCGAAAATCCCACATAGTGACCATTAATCCACAGATAGAAGAATGAATCTACACCGTCGAAGTTGATGAAGACATCGCGTCCGGTCCATTCTTTAGGAAGTTGGAACGTACGGCGATACGAACCGACCTCGTTACGGAACTTATACGTAGTCCAGTCTGTTGGAGGTGTGCGCATCACTCCTCCTTTCCAGTCACCAACTGCAACCTGATGCTGGAAGATGACTTTCTGATTGGTATAGATGGGTACACCGTATTTCATTGTGCCGTCTTTCTGAAGACCTTGCACATTCCACGAGCCAGGCACGTCAATCAAGTCCCATTTGGAATCGTCGAATGTCGTCAGCCAGAATAGGGAATCGCGCTTCGATGGTTCGGGCACCCAGTTGAAACGCCACTTTCCGTCAAGTGAACGGTGGTATGTGCTTCCTTCGGGCAGAACCTTCAATGCCTCGTTCAGAGTGGCAAAAGAGAACATCCAAGCACGTGGCTGTTCCTTGTTCAGCGACAGACGCTCGGGTGATTGCCATTCTGTGCCGTCTGGGGCAGATGGCGATGCGTTATATTCAAATCCAGACAGGATAGATTTTTGTGCCGAAACGCTAAGCGCCGACATTAGCAGCATTGCGAAAACCGTCTTTTTCATCATCATAAGGTTAATGTTACGAATGCAAAAGTAATGATTTAACGATAAACTGCAAAATGACAAGGACTTTTATTTGGCTTTTCACTTGGTTAATTGTATCTTTGCCTGTCAAAACATAATAATAATAGGTATGGAACACATGATTCCGGCTTGGATGCTCATTCCTTTTGTGGTGCAACTGTTGTGTATCGCCATTCTGCCTTTGACGAAAATGGAGGAGTGGTGGGAAAACAATCTGCACAAGCTTTATATATCTCTGCTGCTCGGTGTGCCAGTAGGTATATGGCTGTGTCTCAATGGTATGTCACATGAACTGGAGCATCAGATGATTTACGACTACGTGCCTTTCATTCTTTTGTTGATGGCGCTGTTCGTCACCACGGGAGGTATCTGCATACGAGGCGACTTGCGTGCAACGCCCACCACCAACACCATGATAATAGCTATGGGCTGGGTTTTGGCATCGTTCATGGGTACTACGGGAGCCGCAATGTTGCTTATCCGTCTGCTCCTGCAGACCATCAGTCAGCGTAAGTACAAAGTTCACACCGTAATGTTCTTCATTGCCATTGTGGCAAACTGCGGCGGCTTACTTACTCCTCTTGGCGACCCTCCATTGTTCCTGCTTTTCCAGAAGGGTGCACCATTCGGATGGTTCATGCACATGTTGCCGGAATGGGCTGTGACGGGTGCTCTGTTGCTTGGTATCTACTGGCTCACGGATACTTATTATTACAAGAAGGAACCTTGGCACCTGTTGTCGGCAGACTTTCGCGAGCAGAAGCGTGTTACTGCCACAGGTCTCATAAATATCTTCTGGCTGCTCTGTGTTGTTGCCAGCACCATGTTCATCAACAAGACCTATATTCCACAGATGGGAGCCGAGGATGCACCATGGTATCTCAAGCTGCTGCGCGAGTGGGCTTTCATACTGATTATCATACTTTCGATGAGAACCACGAAGCCGCAGGTGCGTACAGATAATAGCTTCTCATGGACACCTATACTCGAGGTTGCCTGCGTGTTCTGCGGCATATTTGCCACCATGACTCCAGCTCTGATGTACCTCGAACAACACCCGTTGCCCGTACAGCATCCTTGGGAGTTCGTCTATGCCACAGGCTCTCTGTCGGCCTTCCTCGACAATGCCCCCACGGCGATGGTGTTCCACGCTACAGCCACTTCGCTGCCCATCGTAGGTACAGCAGTAGCCGGCATCAGCGAGGTATATCTGAAAGCCATCTGCATGGGTGCCGTATTCTTCGGAGCTATGACCTACATCGGCAATGGTCCCAACTTCATGGTAAAGAGCATTGCTGAGGAGAGTGGTGTCAAGATGCCTTCCTTCTTCGGCTACATTATCAAGTTCTCGTTAATGGTACTGCTTCCTATCTACATCATCGTACAGCTCCTCTTTATATAATATAATAAGGTATAATAAAAATCCGCCTCCTTTGGCATTTGTGCTTTGGGAGGCGGATTGTTTTGTGTGATGAGTGACGGCTTACTGTGCCAGGCACTGCTGTATGAAGGCCTGCATCTCGGGATAGTGCTCTTCGATGCTCTTCAGCAGGTGGAACTGGTTGTTAGCACGCACGAAATTATGTTCTTCGTATTGGCACTTCCAGTACTTGTCGCCCGACAGGTAGTCCCACAAGAAACGTACGCATTGCATGTAGGGGAACAATGCGGCAGCGTAGGGCAGGTTCTCAATCTCCACTGGCAACAGGAATGAGCGTGCCGACTGCAGATAACCTTCTGTGAAAGCCTTGAAGATTTCCATGTTGAAGCCAACTGCCGACATATCGGCATTGTCCTCTGCCACAAAATTGGCACCTGTGCGCAGGAAGTCACCATAGTCAGAGAAAATGAAGTTGGGCATCACGGTGTCGAGGTCAATGACGCACAGAACTTCGTTCTTATCGTTGAACATCATGTTGTTGACCTTCGTGTCGCAGTGGCATACACGTTTGGGAAGAATTCCCTCGCGCCCCATGCGTTCGGCCTTGCACATCTCGTGGGCACGGGCATCGATTTCCAGCAACAGACACTGTACCTTGGGTTCAGACACACGACCTACAGGGTCTTTGCTGACAACCTCGCGCAGTTGTTGCAGACGGAATTCCATGTTGTGGAAATCCTTGATGGTTTCGCCCAACTGAACGGGAATGTCGGCCAGCATAGCTTGGAATCTGCCAAAGGCACGACCTGCATCGCGACTTGACTCTGGGTCAACGGCCTGCTTGGTGATGGCGTTTGGAATGAATACCATCAGACGCCAATATTTGCCATCTACAACGGCATAGAGTTTGCCATCGGCCTTGGCAGGTATGAAGCGGAGCACCTTGCGTTCGATGTCATCTTCGCCAGCCTCAACAAGCTTTTTGCGGATATGCTCGGTTACGGCACCTATGTTGCGCATGACCATATCTACATCGGGGAAGACATTTTCGTTGACACGCTGCAGTACATAGTCGGGTTCAGAAGCCTCAGCAGTAACAACCTTGAATGTGTCGTTGATGAGGCCTGCGCCTAAGGGCTTGATTTCCTGTACGGTACCCTTCACATCGAATTGAGATACGATGAGTTTTAATTGATTCTGTTCCATGGTATTTAGTATGTTTTCAAGCTATTATTATTGCACCTGATAGCGAACTTCCTGTGTGCGGAACTTCTTGGTGACAATCTTGTCCTTGGCAGTGTAGACGCCGTGACCTGTGATTACAGACAGACGGTTCTTGTCGTTGTCGTTGGGATATGGCTGCACGGTATCACCCTTCCATTCCACCTTCTTAATCATTTTGGGGTCAACACCTTTTGAGATAAGGGCTTGCTTTGTCTTTTCTGCACGTTGCTTAGAATAATTCATGTTGGATTTTGGGTTGCCAGTACCTTTATCGGCATAAGCTGTGATGGTGATTTCACCGTCTTTTACGCTCTTAAGGAAGTTTGCAACGGCAGTAATCTGAGCCTGGTCTTGGTTGACACCATCCTCTTTCAGGCCGAAGAATATTTCCTTTTTGATTTCGCGGTCGGCAGTAGTTTCCTTGAATTCCACATCGTCGTACCATATGGTATCGATACGAGTAGCCCAAACGGGTTCTGGAGCCTTTTCGGCAACGGGTTCTACAACCACAGGTTCTTCAATTACTGGTTCGGGTTTCTTTTCCTTCTTCTTGAAGCCGAACTTGTATGTTACACCAATCTGGGCAGTCAGGCTCCAGTCGTCGCGCTCGCAGGTCTTGCTATTGTAGCGGTCGCTGAGGCTGTTGGCATCCAGTTCCAGATTGATGCTCCAGTGCTTTGCAACATTCCAGTCAACCATTGCACCGACGCGTGCGTTGTGGCTCAGACGTGTGTCCTTCCATGCCATTGGCAGTATGCTTTTTTGTGCAAAAGCGTCATCGTTATCCCATGCGATATTCATACCAATACCACCAATAAGATATGCATTGACTGGGTAATAATCCTTTTTGCCAAACAATGTGCACATATTTAGCATAAGGTCTATGTTTGGATTCACATATTTATAATCGTACTTAAAGTTCGGACCTTTGTCATATCCACCCTTGTTCCAAATACCGTTCACGTGAATGCGTGCACCGACTACGGGTGTGAACCAGCTACCAAAGTATACGCTGGCAGTAGGGGTTATGAGTTTAAGGTTATCGTAATTGGTAAGTGTGGTCTGTGCACCACCTTGGATACCTACGAACAGGTGTGGGAATGGCTCATAGTCCAACTCAGCGGCCTTTTGTGCACTAACAGATAGTGCGACAATCGCAAAAAGGCATAGTGTAAAGAATTTCTTAATCATAGTGTTTTATTTTTAGATGGTTAATGAATTGCACTTAATCTCGACAAATTTAGCATCTTTTTCGATTAAGTCCAAATAAAAATCCGTTCAAATGGGCTCTACGGCAGATTTTGTACCAAAAAACGTATGGAAAAAGTGAAATAGTCATTGATTTTTTGTACATTTGTCGCTTATTAAAATGAATAATGTATAGTTATGAAAAACGATAACGTTGACATTGTCATCCGCCCAGTCTCGACGAAGAGCGAGATGAAGAAGTTCGTGAGATTCAATTGGGAGTTGTACAAGGATTGTCCTTATGCCGTGCCCGATTTCTTGGAAGACACACTCGACACCTTCAATCCCAAGAAAAATCCTGCCCTGAAGTTCTGCGACGTTCAGTGCTTTACGGCACACATCGGTGACCGTATGGTAGGTCGCATTGCAGCCATCATCAACCACCGTGCCAATGAACACTGGAACGAGAAGCACGTTCGTTTCGGATGGATAGACTTCATCGATGACATCCGTGTCACCAAGGCCCTGTTGGAAACCGTTGAACAGTGGGGACGCGAGCGCGGAATGGATACCATAGTAGGTCCGTTAGGCTTCACCGACATGGACCTCGAAGGCATGTTGACAGACGGCTATGATCAGCTTTCCACCATGAACAGCATCTACAACTATCCCTACTATCCCGAGCACATGCGTCAGCTTGGCTACGAGAAGGAAGTAGGATGGGTAGAGCGCAAGGTTATGGTGCCCAAGAAGGGACACGAAGCCCAGATTGAGAAGTACTTCAAGATTGCCGAGATGGTGAAGAAACGCTATGGTTTCCGTCTGCGTAAGTTCAAGAATAAGAGTGAAATACGCGACGAGGGTTACATTCCCAAGGTATTGAACGTGGTGAACAAGGCATACGCCAATCTCTATGGTTACTGTGAACTCGACCCGGAGCAGATGGAAACCTACGCCGACCAGTATCTGCAGTATCTCGACAAGCGCTACCTTTCGGTCGTTGAGACTGCCGATGGCGAGGTTATCGGTATGGGCATCTGCATCACCAGTTTGAGCCGTGCCATCCAGAAGGCGAAGGCAAAGTTGTTCCCATTCGGATGGTGGCACATGGCTAAGGCTCTGTGGTTCAATCGTCATCCCCAGGTGCTCGACATGCTGCTCGTGGGTGTGCTTCCCGAATATCAGGACAAGGGAGCCAATGCACTCATCTTTGCCGACATCATACCCCTGACCGTACAGGATGGTTACGAATGGGCAGAAACCCATCATCAACTGGAAGACAATGTTGCCAGCCAGAGCCAGTGGAAGTATCTCGAATGTGAAATCCACAAGCGTCGCTGCGCCTTTAAGAAGAAAATATAAAATATGGTGGAAGAAGAAATAAAGCAGGGTGCACAGGTTCCTGTGGATTATGATGCTGAAGACATCAAGCATCTGTCCGACATGGAGCACATCCGCATGCGCCCTGGTATGTATATCGGTCGTTTGGGCGACGGTTCCCATGCCGAGGATGGTATCTATGTGCTGTTGAAGGAGGTCATAGACAACAGTATCGACGAATTCAAGATGGGTGCCGGTCGCCGTATTGAGGTGGATATGGAGGAAAACCTTCGTGTCAGCGTCCGCGACTATGGTCGTGGCATACCCTTGGCAGCTCTCATCGATGCCGTGTCTATGCTGAACACGGGTGGTAAGTACGACTCCAAGGCCTTCCAGAAAAGTGTCGGACTGAATGGTGTCGGCTTGAAGGCTGTTAACGCCTTGAGTGCTCACTTTGAGGTGCGAGCCATACGCGACGGCGAGATGCGCATTGCCACCTTCGAGAAAGGTCTGCTTACCGACGACCGTACCACGAAGACTGAAGAGGAAAACGGAACATTTGTCTATTTCGAGCCAGACCCAACGCTGTTCAAGCACTATCGTTTCCAGTCCGAGTTCATAGAGACTCTGCTGCGTAACTATACCTACTTGAATACAGGTCTGACCATCATGTTCAACGGTCGTCGCATAGCTTCACGCAATGGTCTTTCCGACCTCCTTTCCGACCGCATGACCAACAATCCGCTTTACGAGATTGTGCACATGCGCGGCGAGGACATAGAGATAGCATTTACTCATAGCAATCAGAACGGCGAGGAGTACTATTCTTTCGTCAACGGACAGCACACCACTCTCGGAGGTACCCATCAGGCAGCCTTCAAGAAGTACATTGCCGAAGTCATCAAGGACTATTCCGGTAAGAACTTCGACTATGCCGACATTCGTAACGGACTGGTGGCAGCCATCAGCATCAACATTCAGGAACCCCTGTTCGAAAGTCAGACCAAGATTAAGCTCGGTTCACTGACAACGGCTCCCGAGGGAGGCATTTCCATCGATAAGTTTATTGGTGACTTTGTGAAGGAACAAGTCGATAACTACCTGCACAAGAACACCGATGTCGCCTCCATCATCATCCAGAAGGTGCAGGATAGCGAACGCGAACGCAAGGCAATGGCAGGTGTGGCAAAACTGGCTCGCGAGCGCAGCAAGAAAGCCAATCTGCACAACCGCAAGCTGCGCGACTGCCGCATACATCTCACTGATGTCAAGGGTGAAATGCAGGAGGACACCAGTATCTTCATCACCGAGGGCGATTCTGCCAGCGGCAGCATCACAAAGAGTCGTGATGTCAACACTCAAGCAGTATTCTCGCTTCGTGGTAAGCCCAAGAACTGCTATGGTCTGACCAAGAAACTGGTTTACGAGAACGAGGAGTTCAACCTGCTGCAGGCAGCTCTCAACATCGAGGACGGTCTCGACGGACTGCGCTACAACAAGGTCATTGTGGCTACCGATGCCGATGTCGATGGAATGCACATCCGCCTGCTCATGATAACCTTCTTCCTGCAGTTCTTCCCCGATCTCATCAAGAAGGGACACGTCTATATCCTCCAGACACCGCTCTTCCGCGTTCGTGCCCGTAAGTCGAAGTTGGGCAAGGCAAAGCTGGCAGCATTGCAGGAGGCAGCGCAGGACCAGGAGGCGAAGGTACGTCGTCAGATATCGGAAAATGCCGATTTCATCACTCAGTATTGCTACAGCGACGAAGAACGCCAGCAGGCAATCGAGGATATGGGACCAGACCCCGAAATCACCCGATTCAAAGGTCTTGGCGAAATCAGTCCCGATGAATTCCGCACGTTCATAGGTCCCGATATGCGACTGGAACAGGTGTCGTTGCACAAGGCCGACAACGTTGCCGAACTTTTGGAGTACTACATGGGCAAGAACACCATGGAGCGTCAGGAGTTCATCATCAATAATCTGGTCATCGAGGAGGACCTTCCCGAAGAAGATGAATAAGGCTATATTCCCTGGTTCCTTCGACCCATTCACCCTTGGTCATGCCGACATTGTGGAGCGTGGTCTGCGACTGTTCGACCACATCACCATAGCCGTAGGTATCAACGAGCAGAAGAGCGGTTGGATTCCTGTCGAGGAACGTGTGCGTGCCCTGCGCGAGTTGTACAAGGACGAGCCGCGCGTAAGTGTGGAGAGCTACAACGGCCTGACCATCGACTTTGCTCATGAACAGGGAGCACGTTTCATCCTCCGCGGTCTGCGAACCCACAAGGACTATGAGTACGAACTGGGAATGGCTGATGTCAATCGGAAACTCGATGCACATATCGAGACGGTGGTTCTCTTCACCGAGGCCGACCTTGCCAACATCTCCAGCAGCGTGGTTCGCGAACTGGCTCACTTCGGTCGTGACATTCGTCCATGGCTCCCAACTGGTTTGGAATATAGGATTAAAGATATTAAGGATTAAGGGTGAAGATATGAAACGTTTTGCAATAATTCTCTTAATTTTCAATTTTCAATTTTCAATTTTCAATTGCGCGATAGCGCAAAAGCCCGACAATGACATAGATGCAGCTATGCGCAAGCTGAATATGGCAACTGTGCTTACAAACATCTACTATGTCGATTCGGTGAATATCAATCGGCAGGTAGAGGATGCCATAAACGGGATGCTTGGCAAGCTCGACCCCCATTCGCAGTATTCCAATGCCAAGGACACCAAGCGCATGAACGAGTCATTGGAGGGTTCGTTCGAGGGCATCGGTGTGCAGTTCAATATGTTGGAAGACACGCTGGTGGTAATTCAGCCCGTATCGAAAGGTCCTTCGGAGAGGGTGGGCATTCTGGCTGGCGACCGCATAGTATCGGTCAACGATACTGCCATCGCCGGAGTGAAGATGAGTCGCGAAGAGATAATGAGCCGCCTGCGCGGTCCCAAGGACACGAAGGTGAAGCTGGGCATAGTTCGTGAAGGTGTGGAGGGCGTTTCCTTCTTTACCGTCAAGCGCGATAAGATTCCTGTAAACACACTGGATGCGGCATACATGGTAACCGATGAAATCGGCCTTATTCGCTTCTCCAGTTTCGGACACACCACCTTCGACGAGGTGATGCAGGCTCTCGACAAACTGAAGCAGCAGGGCATGAAGAAACTCATCATCGACATGCAGCAGAATGGTGGAGGACTGCTTGGTACAGCAGCGGAAATCACCAGTCAGTTCCTGCCCAAAGGCGACACCATAGTATATACCAAAGGTCGTAATGTTCCCTCGCAGGCCTTCGTAAGCAGGGGAGGACGCGGATGGCAGGAAGGTCCCATTGCTGTGCTCATCGACGAATATACAGCTTCGGCAGCAGAGATTCTCACTGGTGCCATTCAGGATCAGGACCGAGGCATAGTCATCGGTCGCCGTTCTTTCGGCAAAGGTCTTGTGCAGCGTCCCATCGACCTGCCCGACGGCAGCATGATACGCCTCACCACAGCCCGTTACTACACTCCCTCGGGCCGTTGCATCCAGAAGCCTTACACGAAAGGCGACAAGGAGAGCTATTCGAAGGATGTCATCAATCGTTACAACTCCGGAGAACTCACCAATGCCGACAGCATCCACTTCCCCGACTCGCTGCGCTATCACACAAAGAAAGGTCGTGTGGTATATGGTGGAGGTGGCATCATGCCCGACTATTTCATTCCGCTCGACACCACACGCTACACCAAATTCTATCGCGAACTCTCTGCCAAGAGTCTTGTCATAAATGCCAACCTGCGCAACCTCGACAAGAACCGCAAGCGACTGACAAAGCAGTGGACCGATTTCAAGGACTTCAAGGCCGCTTACGAAGTGCCGGATGAGGTGGTGGACAAACTGTTGAAGGAAGGCGAGAAGAAGAACATAAAGCCCAAGGACGACGAGGAACTGCAGAAGACCATACCTCTGCTGAAGCGAATGCTGAAGGCACTGATTGCCCGCGACCTTTGGGACCTTAGCGAATACTTCTCCATCATCTACGAGGACGACCCAGTGGTGCAGAAAGCAGTACAACTGCTAAAATAGGACCCCTACCCTTTATCCCTCCCCGAGGGGAGGGCATATATACATAATAGAGACTGAGATGGAAAAAGTTATTAATTTCTTTACGGAGGGCACCGTATCCATGCCCGACATCAACCAGCAACTCATCACGCAATGGGTGGAGCAGGTGGCAGCGAGCTACGACAAGCGCGTGGGCGAGATAAACTATGTCTTCGTCGACGACGAACGCATACTGGAAGTCAATCGTCAGTTCCTGGGTCACGACTACTACACCGACATCATCACATTCGACTACACCGAAGGCCGTCGCATCTCCGGCGACCTCTACATCTCGCTCGACACAGTCCATTCCAATGCCTCCGTCCTCCAACCTCCCGCTCCATACCTCCAAGAGCTCCATCGCGTCATCATCCACGGTGTGCTTCACCTCTGCGGCATCAACGACAAAGGTCCGGGCGAGCGCGAAATCATGGAAAGCTGTGAAAACAAAGCACTTGCTTTGATTTCAATTGACAATGGATAATTGATAATTGAAAATTGAAAATTGAAAATATAATATACTGCCATGAATAAAAACACAACTCTACGCTACACCCTGTTAATTGTCAATTGTCAATTGTCAATTGTCAATTGCTGGTCGCAGACCAAGCCAAACATCGTGTACATCATGACCGATGACCACACGGCACAGATGATGTCGTGCTACGGCAACAGTCCCATCCAGACACCCAACCTCGACCGCATTGCCAACGAAGGAGTGCGCTTCACCCGCAGCTTCGTGGCAAACTCGCTGTCAGGTCCCAGTCGTGCCTGCATGATTACCGGTAAGCTCAGCCACAAAAACGGGTTCACCAACAACGAACACGGCATCTTCGACGGCTCGCAGCAGACAATGCCCAAACTGATGCAGAAAGCGGGTTATCAGACGGCTCTCATTGGCAAATGGCACCTCGTGAGCACACCCACAGGCTTCGACCACTACGATATCCTTCAAGGACAAGGCGAATACTACAACCCCACATTCATTCACGACAACGGCACACGCTCCGTCGAGCAGGGCTACTGCACCGACATCATCACCGACAAGAGCATAGCATGGATGGAACAGCGCGACCAGTCACGACCCTTCATCCTCTTCGTCCATCACAAGGCCTGTCACCGCAACTGGCTGCCGAAGCTCGAAGACATGCGTCTCTTCGAGGACGAGGTATTTCCCCTGCCCGACACGTTCTGGGACACTTGGGAAGGCCGTCCCGCAGCCCAGCAGCAGGAGATGTCCATCGCCTCGCCTCACGACATGGACATCATCTACGACAACAAGATATACCTCCCAGGCGACACCAGCCGCCTCTCGCGCCTCTATCTCAACTATGTCAACCGCCTCTCGGAAAAAGACCGTGAGACCTACTTCCAGTTCCACGACTCCATAGCACGGGCCTTTAAGGCCTATCCCCCTCGCGGTCGTGCCCTTGCCGAATACAAGTTCCAACGCTATATGCGCGACTACTGCAAGGTCACCAAGAGCCTCGACGACAACGTAGGCCGACTCTTGCAGTACCTGCAGGAGAAAGGGCTGCTCGACAACACCCTCATCGTCTATACCAGCGACCAAGGCTTCTACATGGGCGAACACGGGTGGTTCGACAAGCGATTCATGTACGAAGAGAGCCTCAATACCCCCCTCGTCATGCGTCTGCCCAAGGGCTACGAACGTCGCGGAACCATCGATGAAATGGTGCAAAACATCGACTATGCCCCCACTTTCCTCGATATGGCAGGAGCCTCTGTCCCCGCCGACATTCAGGGCATTTCGCTCACCCCCTTGCTCAAGCAGCAGAAGAGTCCCAAGAAGTGGCGCGATGCCATCTACTATCATTACTATGAGTTCCCTGCCGAGCACATGGTGAAACGTCACTACGGCATACGCACCTCGCGCTACAAACTCATACATTTCTATCAGGACATCGACCAGTGGGAACTCTACGACCTGCAGAACGACCCTCGCGAACTCCACAACCTCTATGGCAACCCAGCCTACCGCAAAGTGCAGCAGCAGATGCACAGCCGTCTCCGCGAGCTCCAGCACCACTACGACGATCCCATCGAGTCCGAACTCTCCTCCCGCCAGTAATAAAATCTATTATATGTGAAAGCGGAAGACGCAGGTCTTATGCCGGCAAGACGCCCGTCTTTCGTTGATAAGACGCCCGTCTTATCGAAAATGAGAAAATTAGCAGTGCGACATCCACCTGATCCAAGAATACCAAGCTTAAAATACAACCAAATTACAGTCTAACTAATTTTTTGATAGGTATTGGGACTGGAGGAAGCGGAGATGGGCTTCGAGCATGGCGAGGCGCGGCATGGGGAAGCCTGCCTCGTGGGCAATCTGGATAGGACGGCTGTAGATGTACTGTATTTCCATCGGGCGGTGGAAATCGTAATCGAGTCGCATGGATGGTGAATATGGCACCATTTCATCGGTGGTTTTAAGCATTTTCTGGGCAAAGGACTCATCGATGTCCTTAACTCCAAGGTGCTGGGCAGCACCGATGACTTCCATCATCTGCTCGTAGATGAGCTGACGGGTGGAGGGATGCTTGAGCAGAAGGTCGGTCTGGGTGTGCAGGGCTACTGTCATTCCGTTGAAAGGCATGTTCCACACAGCTTTCTTCCAGCGTGCCGTATGATATTCCACAAGTCTTGTACGCACTCCGGCGTTATTGAATTCATCGACCATTCTCTGTATCAGGGCTTCGTCGCGACAGGAATAGTTTCCGATATTTATTTGTCCGTAGAACTGGTGGTTGACACGGCCCGGTTCGGTCTTTGCCGAACAGATGAATGCCAGACCTGCTGCCAGTTGTACACCGGGGAAGAGACGCTGCACGTCCTCCTCCACTCCGATGCCGTTCTGTATGAGCACCACCAAGGTGTGTGGAGCGAGCAAGGGCGGCAGGAGCTCGGTCAGCAAGGAGTTGTTGATGGTCTTCAGTCCCACCAACACCACATCGCACTGCGGCATGTTGTCGGTACGGTTATACACAAAGGGAGCATCGAGGTGGAACGAGCCGTCGCAAGAGTCAACCTGCAATCCGTTTGCCTTGACAAATTCATAGTCGTTGTGGAGCAGGAAGTGTACCTCCTGTCCGCTCTGTGCAAGACGTGCTCCGTAGTATCCTCCTATTGCTCCTGTTCCTATTACTCCGTATCTCATGATTAAGTAGTTTTGTAGTTATGTTACATATCGTGAGTAACGAGTACAAAGGTAAGCAAAAAAGATTAATAATGCTAATTCATGAGCAGAATCTTCTTGTCGATAAGATTGTTGGCGATGGCATAGATGGTGAGACCGGCAAGCGAGTGTATCTGGAGTTTGCGTACGATGTTGCGGCGATGAGTCATAACAGTATTGACGGAAATGAAGAGTTTGTTGGCTATTTCCTTGTTCGACATTCCCTGAACGAGACACACGATTATTTCCCTTTCGCGTTCGGAAATTGACTCCTTGCTATCTACGCTGTTTATGATGCTGGAGATGCGTGCCGATACGTCGTCGGTCTTCAGTTGCTGTTCCAGAGCACGGATGGCAGGTACGAAGAGCACCTCCTCGACATTGCTGTGATTCGAGAGCCATTCCTCGTTGTTGTATATGTCGTAGAGCGTGGCAGTCAGTTGGTTGTTGGCAAGTCCGTCGTGAGGCAGATACTTGATGATGATGTTCTTCAGCTCCTGAAACTTACCTTTGGTGTCGCTGTGGTGCTTGGCAAAGATTTCCACGTTGTAGTTCGACATCTGTTCGCCTCTGAGCAGAGCCTCAACGTATGGGAAGAGTGTCTTCTCCTCATACTTCATGTGCAGGCGGATGTCGTGGGCATATTCGTCGTAGAGGCTCAGAATCAGCGAGGCAAGACTGTCGCCGAGGCTGAGCGACTCCTCCAGCTTCTTACGTATTGAGGGTAATTGAAAATCGAGAAAATAGCGGTGCGAGGCACGCAGATATGCCAGCAGGGTATCTACAGAAATCTTGTCGTCGGCCTCTTTGGGAGCATAGCCGTTGATGAGGAAGTTCACCACCGTGAGAAACGTATAGCAGTCAACACCCTGTTCGCGGCAAACCTCAAATACGGTCTTGTCGCCAAATCCCAGACGTATGCCGAAGGCTCCCAGTCCCTGCAACATGCTATAGTTGTCGCTGATGAGGTCTATCATCTTGTCATCGGCTTCGTATAGTTTCATCCTTTTCATCTTGCTGTGGTTTTGAGGTTTTATACCTTAATTACGCCACAAAGGTACGCTTTTTTTGCAACGAAGGCAATCACTATTTGTAAGTATTTCGCTATTTGCAGCCTAAGAATCGTAATTATTATGCGGTATGATATTAACTATAATGAGTGAGAGGTGAGAAGTGAGAGGTGAGGAGTTTGCTCATTTTTGCGTATTGTACATGTAATTAATATGGAATACTTTTGCGCTCGAAAATGTAACGGATATGAAGAAAATACTGATTTTACTGGTCATACTAACAGGTACGGCAGTCGTTGCCCATGCCAAAGTGAATAAAGACTCCACACAGGTGGAAGGTTATCAGAAATTCCGCATCGGAGGATACGGCGAGGTTGTTGCTTCGTTTATGGGATATGGTACCAGCAGGTTCAACGGAACCACTACGGGCAACACCTACGAGCGCAGGAACAGCATAGCCATTCCACGTTTTGTAGTTGCTGGTGACTACCGCTTCAACAAGCACTGGAACCTTGGTGCCGAGATTGAGTTTGAGGCAGGTGGCGTAGGTCTGGAAACAGAGATGGAAGCATCGGAAAACGGTGAATACGAAACAGAGATGGAGAAGGGTGGCGAAGTGGCTCTGGAGCAGTTCCACCTGACATATACCTATAATAAAGCATTCAACATCCGCGTGGGACACATGGTGCTGCCAGTGGGACTGACCAATGCACACCACGAACCCATCCTGTTCTTCGGAACGGTACGTCCAGAGGGCGAGACCACCATACTGCCAAGCACCTGGCACGAGACAGGTCTTTCTGTATTCGGCACAGTAGGTAAGAAGTACTCGAAACTGACGTATGAGGCTTACGTGACGGCAGGACTGAATGCCGACGGATTCGGTCGTGACCATTGGGTAGCCGACGGTAAGCAGGGGCTCTTCGAAACCGATAACTTCACCTCACCAGCATACACTTTGCGATTGGAATACGAAGGAGTGCCAGGTCTGCGCCTTGGAACATCGTATTACTTCTGCAACGATGTTACGGCTAATGCCGACAAACGTTATAAATACTCGAGTGTGGGACGTTCGCATCTGAACATCTTCAATGCCGACGTACAGTATCGCAACAAATATATCGCCGCCCGTGCCAACGTCATCTGGGGACAGCTTGAGAATGCCCGTGCAATGAGTGCTGTGAATCTATCCAACAAATCGAACTATCACCACGGAGCCATGCATCGTATAGCGAAGAATGCTCTGGCATACGGTGTGGAAGCTGGACTGAACATGCGTTCGCTCATCAAGTGCAAGCACATGCCTACGCTATATCCCTTTGCACGCTATGAATATTTCAACCCTCAGCAAAAAGGCGAGGCCGGACAGACAATGGATGCCCGCTGTCAGGTGAGCAAGTGGGTGGCTGGTGTCAACTACTATCCCCTGCCCTATCTTGTGGTGAAGGCCGACTGGAACACGCGACGCATTGGCACGCAGCGTGTATTTGGCGGAGGACGTTACAATCGCGAGAACGAATTCTCACTGGCTGTTGCCTTTACGGGGTGGTTTTGGAGAAAATGAGAAAATGAGAAAATGAGAAATAATAAATGATAAATGATAAATAATATGATTATGAAGAAGATTTTTATGATGACTGCCCTATGGATGGGCACAATGGCTTTCGTAGCCTGCAACGATGACGAAACAACACCTAACAACGGATACGACGATGACAGTCAGCCGGCATTGGTGAGTGTGGAACAGATTATCGACGGATGTATGGACATTGCCAACGAGGTGGGAAATGCCAAGATTGGCGACCCTCTGGACCTATGGAACAGCGGCGAACAGGTGAAGGCGCTGTATGCTGTAGAGTCGTGGTACAGTTGGCACAGCCGCGAGGACTACTCGAACAACATCCTTTCCATCCGCAATGCCTTCTATGGCACACGCGACGGTCAGATTGCCACTAACTCATTGGCAACACTGATAAAGGCAAACAACGAAACTCTTTTCAATACCGTTGACGGGGCTATTCAGGATGCTTATCAAGCCATACTGAACATTCCTGCTCCTTTCCGCAACAACATTAATGCACCACAGGTTACGACTGCCGTTACAGCCTGCAACGATTTGGAGGAAACATTGAAGTCGCTGAAAGCTTACCTGCAACGCAACGATGCTGTGAATGCCGATGCTGTGCTTCAACCCATTCTGGTAACATACGTCAACGATGTTGTGCTGCCTACCTACAAAGAACTGATGGAGAAGAACACTGCTCTACACGAAGCAGCCAAGGCTTTTGCCGCAGTTCCTTCCGATGAGAACTTCCAGAACTGCTGCAATGCATGGCTCGAAGCACGCACACCATGGGAAACAAGCGAGGCATTCCTCTTTGGACCTGTAGATGCACTTGGCTTAGACCCAAACATGGACTCATGGCCTTTGGATCAGGAAGCCATCGTGAATATCTTGAACTCTGGTGAGTTTAATAATATGGTATGGGGCGACGACGATGATGATGATACCGTAGAGGCAAAGCAGGGTGTGCGCGGTTTCCACACGATGGAGTTCCTAATCTTCAAGAACGGTAAGGCTCGTACCCTCAATGACGGTACCAGCACCGATGCTGCCAACCTGGACTATACCACTGCCAATGCACAGAGTTGGGGTAACTACATGGTGCAGGTGGGAAAACTGCTGCAGCAGGATGCTACGGAACTCTACAATGCCTGGACGAAGAGTTACGAAGGAGGCAAGGCTTACAAAGACCTGTTCCTGAGTCACGAACTTGACGATGATGAGGAGGAAGAGTGATTTAGAAGTGAGAGGTGAGAGGTGAGAAGTGAAAAGACATATCTAAGCATAGTGCTGGCGACGGTCATGATGATGGCTGTCGTTAGCTGTTCTGATGACGAAACCATCGGAGAGGGTGATCTGACCATCCCCAAAGGCTATGCCCTGTCGGCTGGAACGTCCACCATCTTCAGCAGCTCGTCGTTTGCCTACGACTCAGAAGCCGACTGGGTGACGGGCGATTTGAAACGTCGCTTTATTAGAGGCGACAAACTATATGATGACGCTCGCACCAGTTCGAATGACTACGGCGGCGGTTTGGGACCTGTATATGCCGGTTACTCGTGTGGCTCGTGTCACCGCAATGCCGGACGCACAAAGCCAGCCTTGTGGACTCAGACTGGCACAGACACCGATGGAACTCCAGTATATGGCAGTGGCTCGTATGGATTCTCCTCGATGCTGGTGTATGTGACACGCAAGAACGGAGCATTCTTCCAAGACTACGGACGTGTGATTCACGACCAAAGTGTCTATGGTGTAGAGGCTGAGGGTAAGTTGGAATGCCGTTGGCACAGCCAGCAGTTCCAGTTCCCAGACGGCACTCCATACGAATTGGTTTATCCAGAATACACCATCACCGACTGGTACAAACCGACGTATCGCGATAGCGGAGAACCCATCCGACCAGAAGACCTCTTCTGCACCGTGAGGATTCCACTGCGACATGTGGGAATGGGACATATGATGGCAATAGACCGTAACGAGATTGAGGCTTTGGCTGCCAAGTCGAACTATCCGGAATACGGCATATCGGGCCGTGCCAACTATATCACAGAGCGCGGCATTCGTCAACTGGGTCTGTCAGGCAACAAGGCACAACATGCCGACCTTACCGTAGAACTTGGTTTTTCGAGTGATATGGGTGTAACAAACAGTCGCTATCCTGAAGAGGTGTGCGAGGGACAAAGTCAGATGCAACAGGGTTCTATGATGGGACTGCTCTACGACAAACTTGAGATTTCGACTGAGGAAATGGAGAATGTAGACCTATATCTGCACACTCTGGGAGTTCCTGCCCGTAGGAATGTTAACAACAAGACAGTGAAACGCGGAGAACAGATGTTTTTCGAGGCTAAGTGCCACCTGTGTCATGTCACCACCCTGCACACCAAACCACGAGGAGCCACACTTCTCAATGGAACAGAACTTCCTTGGTTGGGCAATCAAACCATACACCCCTACAGCGACTTCCTGCTGCACGACATGGGTTCGGAAATCATGGGTGTGGGGCTCAACGATAACTATGTAAGCGGACTGGCTCGAGGCAACGAGTGGCGTACTACTCCATTATGGGGAATTGGTCTGCAGGAGACAGTAAACGGACATACCTATTTCCTGCACGACGGACGCGCACGCAACTTCACAGAGGCTATAATGTGGCACGGAGGCGAGGCTGAAGCTTCGAAGAACCTCTTTGCACGAATGCAAAAGTCCGACCGCTCTGCCCTCATCAAATTCCTTAAAAGTCTATGATTTTAATTCACAATTCATAATTCACAATGCACAATTAATAATGAAACGCATACTATTATCTCTCATTCTCTCATTTTCTCATTCTCTCATTTTCATAGCCTCAGCGCAAGATTCACTGAACATAGATATGGAGAACGGCGTGCTGGGCATTGCCGACAACCGTGGTTTTACACTGCAGTCGAAGAACGGCAAGTTCGTCTTCAAACCCTATCTGATGCTTCAGACACGCGGACAGATAAACTACTACGATGACGAGGGATTGGACAAAGCCTACAACCAAGACAATGTGGCAAACTCGGGCTTCGCACTACCCTACGCCATTCTCGGCTTTACTGGCAAGACCTTCGGAAAGCTCGACTACAACCTCAGCATCAATGCTGCTGCCACAGGTGCCAACATCCTGCAGCAGGCGTGGGTGAACTACAGCATATCGCCAGCAGCACGTTTCCGCGTGGGTAAGTTCAAAACGCCATTCACCCATGCCTACCTGACAACATTAGGAGAAACACTGTTCCCAATCGTGCCGACTTCCCTAACGGCAAGCACCATCATGCCTCACACTCTGAATGCAGTAACTCCGCAGATAGCCACTGGCTTCGACGTGGGAATGGAGTTTCATGGAACAGCCAAGCTAAAGCGAGGTTCACAATGGCTCGTGGGTTACGAGGCAGGACTGTGGAACGGCAGCGGTTCGGTGGTAAA
Organism: uncultured Bacteroidales bacterium; assembly: GCA_902781515.1. Taxonomy (GTDB): domain Bacteria; phylum Bacteroidota; class Bacteroidia; order Bacteroidales; family Bacteroidaceae; genus Physcousia. The sequence goes on from CACZJU010000008.1 coordinate 29,763, forward strand.
CGGTGCCACGAAAACATTCTCCGACGACTGGCATATTCCATCGCTGCTCTATGCCGGACGACTCACATTTATGCCTTGGGGCCGTATGCCTATGACACAGGGTAATGCCCAGATGCTCAAGGGACGTCACATGCAATTCGGCATCAGCGGTGGACTGAATGTGGAGAGCGAGAGCGAGAGCACCAACGATGCCCGATTGGGTGGTGAATTCTCGATGCTCTACAACCGCTGGTATCTGGGTGCCGAGGCGTACTGGATGCATGTGGGCTTTACCAAGCGCATGAAAATAGACCAGACCTTCAACTACTGGGGAGCATACGCTCAACTGGGTTACTTCGTTGTGCCCACTGTGCAACTGGGTGTACGCTACGACTTTATGGACCGCAATGGCACATCAAAGGACGGTTTCCTGAATATGCCAGCTGTAGTCTGCAACTACTACATTCCGAAGGTTCACCTGAAACTTTCTGCTATGTATCAGTTCACAGGTCGATATGGGCACAAGACACAACTCGACCGCGACAATGATGACCTTGGCATCAGCACGCACCATGCCTCCCTTCAACTTCAATTCAGCTTCTAATATGTCACGCTCTTTTTCATTTTTCTATTTCTTCATTCTTTCATTCTTTCTCGTCTCTTGCGACTCTGGCGATATCATAGAGAAAACCACGGCAAAAGAAGAGAACGGGCATACAGTGAAACTGACTGCCAGTGTGACAGGAATGACCGATCTTACGGACAAATACACTTTGTCGCTTGCCACCTTCAAAGCCGGCGACAGCTATGCCACCACCGTCTATAACGTACCTGCTACAGCAAACGACAATGGAGAGGTGAACATAATAATGCCGAACGTAGGAGACGATGTCAGCACCGTGGAACTGACCATAACAAACCGCCTGCGTCAGCGTGTAATCACTTTGGCAAGTATCAGCATGAGTGATTATGTCTCTGCAACCGACACCATACGTCTCAACATCGGGACTGTGGACGTGGGTATGTTCAACGTCATTCAGCACAATGTATTCAACCAGTCGTGCATACAATGTCACGGTGGAAACGGTGGAGGCGGAGCTGCCGGTCTGAACCTTACCGAGGGGCAGGCACGGACTAATCTCGTAGATGTTGCCAGCACTCGCAAGGAAGGTATGTTTCGCATCGTCAGTGGCAATGCCTCACAATCGTTGCTCCACCAGATACTGGCAGAAGGAGGCGAGGAAGTTCTTCACTACAACCACACCGAAGTGCTTAGCAGTCAGTTCAAGAACGATGTGGCTGCTGTACGCACATTTATAGATGACTGGATAAATAAATTGAAAATTGAAAATTGAAAATTGAAGATTATTTTGTATCTTTGCACGCTATGAATTATAAAATCCTATATATCGAAGATTTAGGAGTAAGAGTTGAGGTTGCTTCGTTCTGTCCCGCGGAAGGAACAGGAGAGTGGCATGTAATGCTTCATGTAGAGCCTCGTCACGAATGTTTTGAAGCCCAGCTTCGCCGTATCTATGAGGCAGAGGACCGTCTGCCGACGATGAAGGAATTCGAAGGCGCACAGTACATTCTGAAACGATACTTCTTGTCCGACAGTACCAATCAGCAGCCTCTGATGCGAGAGGAATCTGGTATTGCTCTTTCTGCAATACAACAGCAGCCTCTCGATGGTTCCAAGGTGGCTGTGTGGATGTATATGACCAGCGGACAGAAGATAACGGCTGACGAAGGAGCCGTTGTTGCAGAAAGTAATGGCTATCGCCACATCTGGCGCATGCAATACACTAGTTGTGAGGGTGACAGTGCCCAGCAGACTGAAACCATACTGAACCAGTACGAACAACTGCTGAAAAAGTTCGGAGCATCGCTTGCCGACAACTGTCTGCGCACATGGTTCTTCGTGCGTGATGTTGACACGCAATATGCCGGAATGGTTCGTGCCCGCAGGGAGAACTTCATTCGCGAGGGACTTACTCCCGATACCCACTACATAGCCTCAACAGGCATAGGTGGTGGACCTGCCGAAACAAAGGCCCTCATACAGATGGGCACATACGCTATTACAGGTTTCCAGCCTGAGCAACAGCGCTACCTCTATGCCAAGACCCACTTGAATCCTACCTACGAATACGGAGTTACATTCGAGCGCGGCACACGCATGGAATACGGCGACCGCAGCCATGTTCTCATTTCAGGTACTGCCAGCATCAACAACAAGGGCGAGGTAGTGCACGTTGGCGATATTCGCCTACAGACCATACGTATGTGGGAGAATGTGGAAACGCTGCTCCGAGAAGGTGGAATGGATTTCTCAGATGTAATGCACCTCGTGGTGTATCTGCGCGATACAGGCGACTACGAAGTAGTAAGCGAGATGTTCCGCGAACGCTTCCCAGATATTCCCACCGTCATCACACTGGCTCCTGTCTGCCGTCCTACGTGGCTCATAGAAATGGAGTGCATCGCCGTGAAGGCAAACAATAATACACAGTTCCGAAAGTTCTGATGATAAAGGCTAAAGATAGCATTCGTTTAGCCCCCTTTATTCTGTTGGGATTTGTGGCAAAATCCATTGTAGCAGCCACATTCATAGAGAGCCGCATGGGTTCGCACTATGCTGTACAGAACATCTATGGAGCATGGTGGTTCGTACTGTTGTGGTTGCTGATGGTTGTAGCAGCTTGCCTACTTTTATATAAAAAAAGAATATGGAAACGACTGCCTGTAATGATGCTGCATTTGAGTTTCATCGTCATTCTGGCTGGGGCACTCACTACTCACATTACCAGCCGACGAGGCATGACTCACCTGCGCGAAGGCGAAGCAACCCGTTCCTATTGGGTGAAGGATGAAACTGGGGCATACACGCTAACGGAGGAAATGCCCTTCTATCTGGCACTCCAAGATTTTAATGTTCTATACGATTCCGACGGAACTACACCAAGCGACTATGTCAGCAAAGTGATAATTGCCACCACCGATGGGGAGGAGCAGACAAGCATCTCTATGAACAATATCGGGCGCGTCAGAGGTTACCGCATCTATCAAACATCGTTCGACGACGATTGCATGGGCAGTACATTTACCATCAGCTACGACCCATTGGGAACAGCAATAACGTATGCCGGTTATCTCCTGCTTGCCATCAGCATGGTTTGGGTTTCTATCAAAAGGGCGAAAGGCGAAAGGAAAAAGGCAAAAGACGAAAGAATTCTCTCAACTCTAAACTCTAAACTCTCAACTTTATTTCTAGCATTCTGCGGAACAGCAATGGCATCTTATATGGTCATAGCCATTTGCATGAGACCGCTGGTGCCAGTCCTGCGCTCGCCATTCCTTTTCGTACATGTAGGCACCATCATGCTCAGCTACATACTCCTGGTGGTTAGCATACTGCGCCGCAGTCTGCTACGCCCTGCTGTCTTCCTCTTGGCAACAGGCATATTCCTCGGAGCCGTATGGGCTAACGTCTCGTGGGGCACATACTGGAGCTGGGACCCAAAGGAAAGTTGGGCACTCGTAACTCTGATAATTTATAGCCTGCCGCTACATCAGGAAAGCTTGCCCTGGTTTCGCAGCGAACGAAACTACAGGCTCTACTCGCTTCTGGCACTTGCCTCTCTGCTCATGACCTACTTCGGCGTAAACTTCCTCCTTGGTGGTATGCACAGCTACGCCTGAACATCGGACAGAGCTTCAAATAGGCGGTCGAGAGCAGCATCGGCATTACCTTCGGTTTCGTTGAGCAGGGTTACGAACTTGGAACCTATGATTGCCCCTGCAGCATTGTCCTGAGCTGCACGTAGCGTCTGGGAGTTGGAAATGCCGAAACCTATCATTCTCGGATTGCGCAGGTTCATCTTATTGATGCGACGGAAGTATTCCTGCTTCTGTTCGTCGAAACTTTTCTGAGTTCCCGTAATAGCAGCCGAAGATACCATGTAGATGAAGCCGTCGGTATTTTCATCGATGAATCGGATACGTTCTTCACTGGTTTCAGGGGTGATGAGCATAATTATGCGCAGGTCGTAGAGGTCGGCAATGGGTTTCACAATGTTCAGATAGTCGTCAAAAGGAAGGTCTGGGATGATGGCTCCGCTGACACCAGCCTCGATGCACGACTGACAGAATTCCTCAATGCCGTAGTGGAGTATAGGATTGAGGTAGCCCATGAGCACGAGAGGTATTTCCACTTGGTTCTTGATGGATTTCAGTTGATGGAAGAGCAGTTTGAGGCTCATACCATTCTTCAGGGCACAAGTGGCTGCACTTTGTATTACAGGTCCGTCGGCCAGAGGGTCGCTAAATGGTATGCCCACTTCTATCATGGCAATGCCACGACGCTGCATTGTGAGAATCACATCACTCGTGCCCTCAAGCGTAGGACAACCTGCACAGAAATAGAGCGAAAGGAGTTTTTTGTCCTTATTGTTTGCGAAAAGAGAATTTATCTTGTTCATTGTTTTATGGAATTTATTAGTAATTGGGAAAGGAAGCGACGAATGGCTTCAACGTCTTTGAGAGCAGGGGAAAGTTCGAAGCGGGAGTTAATGTCTATGCCTATACATTTTTTAGAAGTGAGAGATGAAAGTGCTTCTACGTCATCAGGTCCGATACCGCCGCTGAGCAGAAAAGGAGTGTCACCATTATAGTCTGAAAGAACTTCCCAATCGAAGTGCTGACCGTTCCCACCTACAGAAGGACCTTTCGTGTCGAAGAGAAAGAAATCGGCAAGTCCTTCGTAAGGTTCTGTCTGCTTCAAGTCCTCCGTTGTAGCTATGTTGAAGACCTTGATGATGGAGGGAGAACAACCATCGACACTAAGAGCACGAATATAATCGGGCGACTCGTGACCATGAAGTTGGATATAGTCGAGGGAATATTCCATAGTTATACGAAGCACATTTTCTACTGTTTCATCGACAAATACCCCCACGCGCTTGACCTTTTTAGGCAGATAGGCAGGACGCTCGGCAACATAACGACTGGAATGAGGCCAGAAGATGAAGCCCATCATATCAATAGGGAATTCATCTCTCAATGCTTCTACTGCGCGGATATTATCGGCATCGCGCATTCCACAGACTTTGATTATTGGACTCATTAGGCTAATGGTTTAATTGTGAGATAAAATCGTGGAGGGCAAGACCTGGGTTAGCCGTCTTCATAAAGTTCTCCCCAATGAGGAAACCATTGAATCCAGCCTGACGCAAGGCCTTCACAGTATCGGGATTCGATATACCGCTCTCGCTTACCTTAACCGCATCTTTCGGCAGCAACTCTGCCAGACGGAAACTGTTCTCGACATCGGTTACAAACGAACCAAGGTTGCGATTGTTGATGCCACAGAGGTCTGGACCGAGGGCTGCGTACTCCAATTCGGCTTCGCTATGCATTTCGAGCAGAACCTCAAGACCTAACTCGTGAGCCTTATTAAGCAACACTGAACATTGCTGCATACTAAGGCAGGCTGCAATGAGGAGTACGGCAGAAGCTCCACAAAGAGCTGCAGCATAGAGCTGGGCCTCATCAATGACAAAGTTCTTATAAAGAATGGGAAGGGTGACACCTGATTGACGAGCAATGCGGATGAAATCATCAGAACCTCCGAAATACTGTTCATCAGTGAGAATGCTCAAAGCTGCTGCTCCATTCATCTGATAACTCAGGGGAATAGTATCGGCCTGACCATCCTCCTTTATCCAACCCTTGGATGGACTACGACGTTTGAACTCGGCAATGATGCCTGTCTCGCTATCGAGTAGGGCTTGACGCAGAGAGGGTTTCTTGGACTTGAGCAAAGCCAGTTCCTCACGTTTCGTTGCGATTATTTTTTGTAGAATATCCATATTAGTGAGAGGTGAGAGGTGGATGTTAGGAGTTGAGTTCCACGAATTTGTGGAAAGTACGGAGAGCCGAACCACTATCGATGCTTTCACGGGCAATTTCCACACATTCTTCTATAGTCTTCTGACCCTTTTCGAGCACCTGAATGCCAAAGGCCGCATTCGCAAGCACAATGTTCTTCTGGGCAGGCAGAGCACGATTCTCCAATACAGCATCAAATATCGCTGCCGCCTCCTCTTCCGTAGCACCTCCGACGAGTTCTTCGGGCTTGGCAATAGCGAAACCAAGGTCTTTGGGTTTGAAAATTCGCTCGTAGTCGTTTGTCGTTACTTTAAAGTCTCCGGTAAGTGAAATTTCATCGTATCCGTCGATAGAATTTACTATACCATAGTCGATTCCCAACTTCTGATAGACGCTGTTGTAGAGACGCATCTGATCGAGATTGGCAACTCCAAGTAACTGACACTTGGGACGCGAAGGATTGACGATGGGACCAAGAAGATTGAAGATGGTGGGAAACGGCAATGCCTTTCGAATTGGACCCACGAATTTCATGGCCTTGGCAAAGAGCTGGGCGTGAAGATAGACAATGCCAGCCTCATTGAGAGAGCGGTTAAGTTTATCGATATCATCGGTGAACTTGATGCCATGATGCTGAATCACGTTAGAAGCACCACTGACTGAAGTAGCAGAATAGTTGCCGTGCTTTGCCACCTTGTAGCCAGCACCGGCAATTACGAAACAGGCTGTGGTGGAAATATTGAATGTGTTCTTGCGATCGCCACCAGTACCAACAACATCGATATATCGGTCGGCCTCGAGAATAGCAGGCACACCGGTTTCAAGGATACCATCGCGAAAGCCAAGTAACTCGTCAACGGTAACTCCACGCATTTGCAGACATGTGAGCAAAGCCGTGATTTGTTCATTTGGGTATTCGCTGTGAGTTATGCCGATGAGAATGGTCTTCATCTCTTCACGGGTCAGTTCCTCGTGATTGAGGAGTTTTGCTAAAATCTCTTTCATAACACTATAAAATTTTTAATCATTGTTTTTCCATCGGGTGTCAGAACGCTTTCCGGATGAAATTGTATTCCATGAATGTTCATTGTCTTGTGACGCAGAGCCATAATCTGTCCGTCGTCACTAACGGCTGTTACCTCCAAGCAATCGGGGAATTTCTCGTGAGAGACTACCCACGAATGATAGCGACCAATGGTAATGGTGCGCTCAAGTCCGGAAAATATCGGGTCATCGGTAACAATATTACACGGTGTTGCAACACCATGAAAAACTTCTGAGAGGTTCTCCAACTTACCTCCGAAAGCCTCGCCTATGGCTTGATGTCCGAGACAAACACCGAGTATGGGTTTCTTTCCAGCATAGGCATGAATGACATCGAGCAAAAGGCCAGCCTCAGAAGGAATGCCAGGGCCTGGTGAAAGCACAATCTTATCGAATGGCTCAAGATCAGAAAGTTCGAAACGGTCGTTGCGAAATACAGTAACCTCTGCTCCCAACTCCTTTATCAAATGACTCAAATTATATGTAAACGAATCGTAGTTATCTATTATTACTATTTTCATATCTCTAATGGTGTTAAAGGGGTTATAAAGTGGAGGCCTTTTCTATGGCCTTGCGTAAAGCACCAAGCTTGTTATTAACTTCCTGCAATTCGTATTCTTCGTCACTCTTGGCTACTATGCCACCGCCGGCTTGGAACCACAGTTCTCCATTGCGACTTACAAAAGTACGGATGGTGATGGCTTGGTTTAATGAACCGTCGAGCCCGATGATGCCAATACAGCCACCATATGCTCCACGATTGTGAGGTTCGTATTCGCTGATGAGCTGCATGGCTCTGACCTTTGGTGCACCACTAAGAGTGCCAGCAGGGAACGTATCGATAAATGTCTTTATAGGGTCTGCCTCTTCATCCAATTTACCACTGACTCGACTTACGAGATGAATAACGTGCGAATAGTACTGAAGATCTTTATAAAAGTCAACCTTTACATTGTGACAATTACGACTCAAATCGTTACGCGCTAAATCAACTAGCATCACATGCTCGGCATTTTCCTTAGGGTCATTGCGCAGGTATTCTGCTCCCTTCCTGTCTGCCTCCGCATCGCCAGTTCGTTTGGTTGTTCCGGCTATAGGGTCGATATAAGCACGCATTGTTCCCCTTCCTGATGTGGGCTGTCCGAAGGATTTAGGGGCAGAAACAATACGACAATGGGTTTCAGGCGATGAACCGAATATGCGGAATCCACCAAAATCAAAATAGAATAGATATGGCGACGGATTTATGCTGCGCAAGGCCCTATAGAGTTTGAAATCATCGCCTTCATATCGCTGTATAAAACGACGGGAAAGTACAATCTGGAACACATCGCCTCGCAGACAATGCTGTATTCCCTTGCGAATGTTGGCCTTGTGTTCTTCATCGGTAAGAGTGCTTGATACATCTCCGACAGGATGGAAATCATAAGCCTTGACATTTGCCTTGTTCATAGCTTTAAGCACGGCATCGATGTTATCGCTTTTGTTAACGTCATCGTTAAGACAAACCACTTTCAGCAGATTCTGATGATGGTCGAACACTATTATTACCTTATATAATATATATAGTACATCAGGAGCATCGTTCTTTTCCTGCGTCTCATCCTTCACGGCGATGTCTTCGAAGTATCTGACAGCATTGAAACTGGTGTAACCAAAGAGTCCGCATATATCAGCATCATCGCCACAAACTTCAATATTATCGATGAGTGCATGTATGGCTTCAGCCGAACCGAAGTCGGCATCCAACGAACGCTGTAGTGTGCTCCCATCAGGAAAAGTGATAGAAGCTACACCATGTCCTATGGCTACACTGGCAATGGGATTCAATCCAATAAAAGAACGTGAGTTGCTGTTGTCATGATAATCCGAACTCTCCATCAGCGCACTCTGTGGATAGAGGTCACGAAGTCTCATATAGACACCAACTGGCGTGTAGAGGTCTGCCAGAATGGTCTTACTTTTTGTTGTATATTTAAAAGTTTCCATATTCTTTTGCCATTTGCTTGTTTTTCAAATACGTTTCCACATCCTTGTCGCCTCGTCCACTAACAGTGAGGACAACCACATCGCTGGGCTGGAACTTTATCTTGGAAAGTGCGGCAATAGCATGTGCACTCTCGATAGCTGGAATGATGCCCTCCATTCTGGTTAGTTCATAACCTCCATAGATAGCCTCATCATCGTTAATGCTCAGAACCTTCGTGCGACCTTGCTTTGCCATATTGCAATGCATAGGCCCAACCCCTGGATAGTCAAGTCCGGCAGAAATGGTAAAGGCTTCCTGTATCTGACCGTCCTCATTCTGCATCACAAGCATCTTTGCTCCATGCAGGATGCCCGTTGTACCTTTGTGAATAGTTGCTGCCGTGTAATCTGTCTCCCAACCATGACCTCCGGCTTCTGCCAAAACAATTTTCACACGTTCGTCGTTCATATAGTGATAGATGGTTCCTGCAGCATTACTTCCACCACCTATACAGGCAATAAGATAGTCGGGATAGTCGCGTCCGATTTTTTCTTCAAGCTGCCACTTTATCTCTTCCGAAATAACACTCTGCATACGGGCTACAAGATCGGGATACGGATGAGGTCCCATAGTAGAACCAACTATGTAGAACGTCTCTTGCGGATGACAACACCAATCGCGTATAGCTTCAGAACAAGCATCGGAGAGTGTCATATTACCTGTTCGTACAGGATGAACTTCTGCCCCAAGCATCTTCATGCGTTCTACGTTTGTGTGCTGACGCTCCACATCGGTAGCTCCCATAAACACCTCGCATTTCATATTCATTAGAGCACACACCGTTGCTGTTGCAACACCATGCTGACCGGCACCAGTTTCGGCAATGATGCGTGTCTTGCCCATCTTCTTTGCCAAAAGAATCTGCCCGATAGTGTTGTTGATTTTGTGGGCTCCTGTATGGTTCAGGTCTTCGCGCTTCAAATACAACTGGCAACCATAACGCTCACTCATTCTCTTTGCAAAATAAAGAGGAGACGGACGGCCTACATAGTCCTTCAACAGCGCATGATACTCTGCTTTAAACTCTTCCGATTCAATAATCGGTAAGTAGGCATCCTGAAGGTCGTGCACACACTTGTAGAGAATCTCAGGCACGTATGCACCACCAAACTCTCCATAGAACCCGTTTTTGTCAACTTGATAATTCATGTCTTTATCTATTAACTGTTACCTATCAATATTAATTAAACTTAAGAGGCCCGTCGCAAGAACGACAGGCCTCTTTTTTATCTTCTATTGCTTACCTTTATGGGGTATACGGCTATCTTCTCACGATTTCCTGGATCTTGAGTTGCGCCACCACCAATAAGATGCAAACATTGTCATAGTTTCTTATTCTATTGATTCTTAATGAATTCGGTGCAAAATTAAGTATTATATTCTATTCCACCAACTTTTTAGGCAAATAATTTCATATTAGTTGATATCTTGTTTATAAAACAAGGATTTTTGTGCAGTTACATGTGGGCTATATCCCACGCTCAGCCCAATCGCCGCGGTCGAGATTGCGATAACCGATGGCTTCGGCAATATGTTGGCTCAGAACCTTTTCGGAACCGTCCAAGTCTGCTATGGTTCGGGCAACTTTGAGTATACGAGTGTATGCTCGGGCAGAGAGTTTGAGACGTTCCATTGCCATTCGTAGCATCTCCATTGATGTAGCATCAGGCTCGGCAAACTCGTGGAGCATTTTCTCGGTCATCATGGCGTTGCAATGCACTCCTTTGAAGGCGCGGAAACGCTCTTCTTGAATCTTACGAGCGGCTATGACGCGCTCACGAATCTTCTCGCTGGGCTCTCCTGGTTTCATTTGCGAAAGTTGGGAAAATGGCACAGCCTGTATTTCACACTGAATATCGATGCGGTCGAGCAACGGACCAGATATCTTACTCATATATTGCTGAATACGACCAGGAGTACAAGTGCAATTATGATTTGGGTCACCATAGTAGCCACAAGGACACGGATTCATACTGGCTACAAACATAAATGAGGCAGGATATGTGACAGCATAGCGAGCTCGCGAAACATTTATTACACGATCCTCAAGCGGCTGACGCAAGACCTCAAGCACAGAACGTGCGAATTCCGGTAACTCATCAAGGAAAAGCACACCATTATGTGCTAAACTTATTTCACCCGGTTGCGGATTCTGACCTCCACCAACCAAAGCCACTTGCGAAATAGTATGATGAGGACTTCGGAATGGACGCTGGGCAATGAGTGAAGTCTCGCGACTGAGTTTACCAGCAACAGAATGTATCTGTGTGGTTTCGAGGCTCTCACTAAGGGACAATGGTGGAAGAATGGTAGGCAGGCGCTTTGCCAACATAGATTTTCCGCTTCCCGGCGGTCCTACCATAATAAGGTTATGACCACCAGCTGCCGCAACCTCCATAGCACGTTTCACTGTCTCTTGCCCTTTTACATCAGCAAAGTCCAGTTCATAATCGTTCTGGTTACGATAAAACTCCTCTCGTGTATCTATTTCTGTGGGCTGAACAGCATCAGGATGACCGTTCAAAAGGTCAATGACCTCCTGCATTGTATTTGCACCATAAACCTGCAGTTTATTGACGACAGCAGCCTCGCGAACATTCTGCTGAGGCACGATAAGTCCTTCGTAACCTTCTTGACGCGCCATTATGGCTATCGGCAAGGCCCCACGAACAGGCAACAATGTACCATCGAGACTGAGTTCTCCAACCATCATAAATTTTTGCAAACGCTCAGTACTAACTTCACCCTCGGCAGACATAATACCAATGGCGATTGGCAAGTCATAAGCCGAACCCTCCTTCTTCAGGTCGGCAGGAGTGAGGTTGACGGTAATATTCTGAACAGGAAAGCGGTAACCGCTGTTCTGTATGGCTGCCACAATTCGCTGATAGCTCTCCTTCACTGCATTGTCGGGTAGCCCTACAAGAAAGAAGTGCATACCTCGTGAAACATTCACTTCAGTCGTTACAGGTATTGCCTCTAAACCTTGTACCGCAGCAGTATGCACCTTTACAAGCATAGCCCAAACGAAAGATTATTAAAGTATTTCCTGTAATGGCATCTGCACAAACGAGCGTTCCTCTATATGAGGATGAGGTAGAGTCAAGTCAGGTTCGTTAACCTCAAGGTTGTCGTACATCAGCAAGTCTATATCAATGGTACGGTCCTGAAAAACACCATCAACAGTCTTGTCAGTGCGCCCCAACTGGCGCTCTATGCGCTGCGTTTCCTTAAGACAGCGTTGTGGAGACAATGTCGTTACCACCAGAGCAGCAGCATTAAGGAAAGTGTTATCGGAGTCAAAACCCCAAGGCTCTGTTTCGTAGTACGATGATACACGTACCACCTGCCCCACTTTCTCATCGATAAGCTGTAGCGCCTCGTCGATTAAGGCCTTACGGTCGCCAAGATTGCTGCCTAAACCAATATACAGGTTGTGTTCCATGAGTATTATCCGTGTGAGGTTTAGTCGTTTAAGATAAGCATGGCATCACCATAAACACCAAAACGATAGCGCTTATCGTGCAGAGCCTCGTTATAGGCTTTCATGATGCGCTCGTAGCCACCATAGGCACAGGTGAGCATGAGCATAGTGCTTTGTGGCAGGTAGAAGTTAGCTACCATAGCATCTGCCATCTGAAACTCATATGGGGGGAATATGAAGCGGTTGGTCCATCCTTCAAACGGCTTCAGTCGTCCGTCGGCGCTAACAGCCGTTTCCAGCACGCGCTGCACAGTTGTACCCACAGCACACAACTTGTGACCATTCTCCTTAGCCCTGTTCACGATGTCGCAAGCCTCTTGGTTGACATGCATTTCCTCGCTGTCCATCTTGTGCTTCGTCAAGTCCTCGACATCAATCTCGCGGAAGTTACCAAGTCCGCAATGCATCGTTACGAATGCGAAGTCCACGCCCTTGATTTCCATACGTTTCATCAACTGACGCGAGAAGTGCAATCCAGAACCAGGTGCAGTTACAGCTCCCTCGTTCTTTGCAAAAATACATTGGAAGTTCTCCATATCTTCGGGCTCTGACGGACGCTTAATCATCTCCCTTGGCAGCGGAGCCTCGCCCAAAGCATAAAGAGCCTGCTTGAATTCCTCGTGATCACCATCAAAGAGGAAACGCAAAGTGCGTCCACGACTGGTGGTATTATCGATAACTTCAGCCACCATGGAATCGTTTTCGCCAAAGTACAATTTGTTGCCAATACGAATCTTACGTGCAGGATCAACAAGAACATCCCACAGTCTCATTCTTTCGTTCAGCTCACGCAACAGGAACACTTCGATGCGTGCACCAGTCTTCTCTTTATTTCCATACAAGCGAGCAGGGAAAACTTGGGTGTCATTGAACACGAATACATCCTTTTCATCGAAATATTCCAAAATATCGCTAAACTGCTCGCGATGTTCGATGATGCCACTCTTTGTGTGAACCACCATCAAACGACAGTCGTCGCGATAAGGCGTTGGATACTGCGCAATGCGCTCTTCGGGAAGTTTGTAGTTGAATTGTGAGAGCTTCATATATTTATCATTTATTATTTGTCATTATATCATTTCCTATTTCCTGTTGGTCGAGCCACGATTCGAAATCGTCAATCTGCATACATTGCTCCACGCGTACATCACCGATGCGGGTACGTCGCAAGGCTATAAGATGTGCCCCACTCTGCAGAGCCTGCCCGATGTCGCGAGCCAAGGCGCGAATGTATGTCCCCTTGCTGCAAACGATACGCAATGTCAGTTGCATCTGTTCGGCATCGAAGTTCACTAACTCCAGTTCATCTATGACCAGAATCTTCGGTTTCAATGGTACATCCTCACCCTTTCGTGCCAGTTTATAGGCTCTATGCCCATCTACTTTACATGCTGAAAAGGCAGGTGGAACCTGCTCAATACGTCCCATGAAACGAGGCAACACCTCGCGAACGAGTTCCAATGTTATATGCTCTGTGGGATAGGTTTGGTCTATTGGTTTCTCGAGATCGAAGCAAGGAGTTGTAGCACCCAGTTGGAGCGTTGCCACATACTCCTTTGTGCCAGCCTGCAGTTGATCGATTTGCTTTGTGGCCTTACCAGTGCAGACAATAAGAACTCCAGTAGCAAGAGGGTCGAGCGTGCCGGCATGTCCCACCTTCAGTTTCTTCACACCAAGACGATGACAAAGAATCCAGCGCACCTTTGCCACAAGGTTGAACGAAGTCCAACGCAGCGGTTTATCGAAATACAGTATCTGACCCTCTTCGAAGTTCATTCTTTAACTCAGGAATATCAGTATCAGACCAACTATTGCACAGTATATGCCGAAGTATATGAGTTTGCCCCGACGTACAATACCTATCATCCATCGGCAAGCCAAACACCCGCTTACAAACGCTGCTACGAATCCACCAATAAGAGGCCAAGTGCCAATACCTGCTGTAGCAGCCTCAGTACCTTCCTTCATAGCCTTCATAATGTCGAGCAGAGCCTCGCCCAAGATAGGAGGAATAACCATGAGGAAAGAGAACTGCGCCAGTTTCTCCTTCTTGTTTCCCAGCAAGAGTCCGGTAGCAATGGTACTGCCCGAACGGCTGAGACCAGGCAATACTGCTGCGGCCTGAGCCAGACCTATCACAAATGCATCAACAAAGGAGATATTTTCCTTCTGACGGGGTTTGGCATAATAACTGAAAATGAGCAATGCCGCTGTCAGCAACAGGCAACAGCTTACTACAAACAGACCTGCACCAAAGATTTCCTCGACATAGTCCTTGAAGAAAACACCAACTATACCTACAGGAATCATCGAAACAACGATAGCAAGAGCATAGCGCTGTTCAGCACTCATACGACAACGGCCCTCTGCTGTGCGCTCGCAACGGAACAGACCTTGCAATATCCACACAATCTCCTTCCACAGGATTACGAGAGTGGAAAGAACAGTAGCCACATGAACAGCCACCGTGAACGTGAGGTTCTGTTCTCCGTCAATGCCAAAGAAGTGCGAGGCAATGGTCAGATGACCACTGCTCGATACGGGCAGATACTCGGTCAATCCCTGCAATATGCCCATCAATATTGCTTCAATCGTACTCATTACTTGTCAGAAGATTTGTGTAATATTCCGTAAATCATGAATGCAAATCCAGCGAAACATACGGCAGGTGCCAACTTTATACGGCGGGCACTGAAGATGTCGGGATTGAAAGCACTCTCCGAACTGCCTGTTCCGGACATCAGTATGAAACCCAGTATTACAACTGCCATACCCACGGCCAGCAGTATATAGTTCATTCTTCCGAATGCAAAGTCCTTTTTCATTTCGTTCTAAATATTTTGTTATTCGTACATTTCGCGTTCACGCATCGAGAGGTAGTGGCTGACGCTAATGTATGTGCAAAGCAATGTCAGCAACAGTCCGCACACAAGCACCGAAACACCCGTTATGATGGCACTCTCCATAGTGACATAAGCCTGCATATTGGGGTCATAAGTCCATAGGGCATGCATTCCTCCCAACAGAACGGCATCGGCAAGAATGCTTGCTGCCAGTCCTATCCATAGGGCACGCAACATAAACGGACGTCGTATGAAGCTCCACGATGCTCCCACCAGTTTCATGGTGTGAATGATGAAGCGTCGTGAATAGACCGACAGTCGCACGGTGTTGTTTATGAGCACCAGAGTAACCATCAGCAACAGAGCCACAATACCCAGCAACACGTATGTTACCTTACGCAAGTTGCTGTTCAGTCGCTCTATGAGGTCCTTCTGGTAAATAACATCCGTCACCAGTTTGTTGCTCTTCAGTCGTTTGCTTATCCACCCAAGACTGTCTGTGCAGGCATAGTCTGCCACGAGATTAAGCTCCAGCGAGGGAGTAAACGGATTCTCACCACCGAGGAAATCGGTCGGGTCTGTACCCATCGCCTCTGTCTGTTCTTCCAGAGCTTGTTCACGACTGATGAACGTTACGTTCTTCACCCATGCTTTCTTCTCCAACTTCTTCTTGTACTCGGCAGCATCGTTGTTGCTGGCATCGTCGGAGAACATAACGGTAATTGTCAGACTCTGACGCACACTCTCGCTAAGCTGTTTGGCAGTAAGTGCACAAACGACCACCAGCCCCATCAATATGAGCACGAAGGTCGTACTGATGGTGCTGGTGAGAGCCTGCCAACGCAGGGATATTTTTCTTCTTTTTCTAGGCATTAAGCTAAGTCTCTAAACTTTCAACTTTACTTCACGTACTCAGCCCAATCTGTCAAACGCATATCGCCCTTGCGCAAGAATGTATCGTGCATACCGAAGGCTGCGCTCAGACAATGATGAGTGTGACCACCTGTCTTCTCGGCATACTTCAGGTAATCCATCAGCATTGGACGATAGTCCGGGTGTGCCACCTTTATGAGTTCGAGACTCTTCTGCATATCACTCTTATGGCGCAGGTCGGCAACACCATATTCAGTGATGACAGCGTCAACGAAGTGATTGGTATGGTCGATGTGGCTGGCGAAGGGAACGATACTTGAAATTGCTCCGCCCTTGGTGGTAGAACCACAGGTGAAGATGCTCAGATAAGCATTATTGGTGAAGTCGGCAGAACCGCCAATACCGTTCATCATCTTCGTACCGCAAATCTTTGTTGAGTTCACGTGTCCATAAAGGTCAACCTCGATGGCTGTATTCAGCGAACAAACGCCGATGCGGGCAATAACCTCGGGATTGTTGGAAATTTCTGAGGGACGCAGCACCAGTTTGTCCTTGAAGAAGTCCATATCGCGATAGATTCCCTTCATGCACTCGTTGGTGACTGTAAGTGAACAAGCCGAAGCCGAAAGCACACGACCTTCGCGCATCAACTGCACGGGAGCATCCTGCAGCACCTCGGTATAGATGTTGAAGTTAGGAACTTCTGTCGAGTGACCCAGAGCACCTAGTACAGCATTAGCACCGCTGCCCACACCACTCTGCAGGTTTAGGAATGTTGGAGGAATCAGTCCCTGACGCATGTTCTGAACCAAGAAGTCGGCAACGTTCTGACCAATCTGTGTGGTGATGGGATCGGGGTCTTTGAACGAACGGGCCTCATCTGGCACATTGCCCTCGACTACACCGATGATACGGCTTGCATCCACCTCGATGTAGGGCTTACCGATGCGGTCGCCCGGGTGACAGATGTTGATGGGCTTGCGGAAAGGATGGTCCTCGATTTCATATACATCGTGCAGACCCATACCGCTGCGCTCGTGGAAAGCGTTCAACTCGATAATGATGCCCTCGGTAGCCAGTCGGCATACGGTGGGGGCAATACCTCCTGCTGCTGTCAGGTAGATGTGAGCCTTGTCGCCAACTTTCTCCAGTGCACAAGCCTCTATGATAGCCCAGTTCACCTTTCCCAGATAGCCCTGACGAATCTGAGTCGCCATATTCGAGAGGTTCAGGTCGCTGTAGTTCAGCTCGTTCAGGTTCACATGCTTGCGGAAGTCGGGATTTGTAGTATAGGGCGCACGGAAATCTATGGCCTGTGCGTTCGACAAAGCACCGTCGCAACTCTGTCCAGTGCTTGCACCAGTGAAGATGCTGATTTTGAAGGGACGTCCTGCGGCATGTTCTGCTTCGGCAATCTTTGCAATCTCGGCTGTTGTCATTTTTGCCGTACCTGCAGGTGTGAAACCGCTAAGGCCAATTGTCTGGCCATTCTTTACCAACGCTGCAGCTTCGGCAGCAGTCATTTTATTGAAACTCATACGTATTTTGTTTTGATTTTTGGTTTAGCGCGTGCAAAGATAGCGCAAATCGAGCGAAAATGCAAACTTTGTTTGTATTTTATCAATTATGCACGAGAGTTCCAATCTCCTCACCTGCCATTACCTTGCGCAGATTGCCCACAATGTCCATATTGAAAACATAGATTGGCAGGTTGTTGAGTTTGCACATTGTGGTTGCAGTAAGGTCCATCACCTTCAGGCCGCGATTGTATATTTCGTCGTAAGTGATGTCCTTGAATTTCGTTGCAGTGGGGTCTTTCTCTGGGTCTGCAGTATATACACCATCCACACGAGTACCCTTCAGCATCACATCGGCCTCTATCTCTATGCCGCGCAGCGAAGAACCGGTGTCTGTTGTGAAGTACGGATTGCCAGTACCTCCGCTCATGATAACCACCTCGCCGCGCTCCATTGCCTCTATTGCCTTCCATTTGGTGTAAAGCTCGCCAATAGGCTCCATGCGAATGGCTGTCAGCACCGTTGTCTTCTGTCCTATTGCCTGCAGGGCGCTGCACAGTCCCAGCGAGTTTATTACCGTTGCCAGCATACCCATCTGGTCGCCTCTCACACGGTCGAATCCCTTTCCAGCACCCGTAAGTCCGCGGAAGATATTACCGCCACCAATGACGATACCCACCTGCACGCCCATTTCCACTACTTCCTTAATTTGTCGGGCATAGTCGTTCAAACGGTTCACGTCAATACCATACCCCTGTTCTCCCTGCAGGCTCTCACCTGAGAGCTTCAGCAGAATTCTCTTAAACTTTGCCATTTTCTTACATTTTACGACCCCTCTCCCCGCTCCCCCGTGGGGGAGGGCTTTGCAGGGTATTTATTATTAATATTTTTAATTTCACTTTATCGCCGCCCCTCGGGGAGGACGGGAGGGGGTTATTTCTACCTCCTTGAACCCATATCGTCGCATCTGTCCAGCCTCATCCTCTATTATCAAATGCCCCGTAGGCTCCACATCCACTATTCGTCCACAGAAATCGCCCTTTTCATCATGGAATCTTGCCATTTCGCCCCTTCGATACAGATGGCTGAGATACATCTCATGCAGTTCCTTTTCGCGTCCCTGTTCCGTCCACTCATAATATCGGGTGAAGTTTTCCATTATCTGTTCCAACACGAAACGGCGCTCCAACGTCTCTCCTGTTATTAGAGCCAATGATGTTGGTTCAGCCACCTTGCGAACACTCTTTTGCGAGTCATCTATTCGTGTCCTGTCGAAAGCAAATTCAGTTTGGTTGATGTTAATGCCTGCCCCCATTACGCAGCGCTCTATCCTATCGCCATGTAGCTCATTCTCAATCAGCATTCCGCACAATTTCTTGTCGCCCCAATAAATGTCGTTGGGCCACTTAATGGTAAATGGTAAATTGAAAATTGAAAATTGAAAATTAAGTTTTTGTGGGACTAGCCCTTCCAGAATTGAGAGGGAAAGGATTTCGCTGAGGACGAACATGCGATCGGCAGGGATGTGACGCGGATGAACGAGCATACTGAATAGCAGGTTCTTTCCACGCTCCGACTCCCAACCATTGGCACCAGCTCCACGTCCAGCCGTCTGATATTCAGCCGTCACCAGCGTTATTTGCCTCTCTGGTCCCACAGGTCTGTAACTGCGCAGGAAATCGTTTGTACTCGTAACATCGCCCAGTTCCACCATCCGGAACCAAGGCGAATCGTCCAAACAAAAGTGCCTCTCCGTCATTTCCATCGCTCGTTTTCTTCCTTATCCGCTGTCAAAGATAGTGCAAACCGAGTGAATTTCCAAATCTATTTACTCTTATTTCGTAATTCCTCAATCAGCGGAATCACCACCTTACGCAACACCTTCTCATTCAACCTATGCTCACCATCGAAACGGACTGCATGAGGATAATGCTTGTGAAAGAGGTCGTAGGTGTTCACCACCGTATCATGAATCCCGAACAGACCGTAGCAATTCTCGCGGTCCCAGTCCGTGATGTCCTTCCATTGCTGGCGTTCCATCTGGTTGTGATGCTGAATAATGTCGCGAGTTATGCGGAACGTCTTCTGTCCGTCCTTGCGCCCGTTGAAAAACTTATGCTCGCCAGTCTTCAGCGCCCCGCTCATAGTGGACATATTCAATGCCGGATTGATGCAAATGCGCACGAAACCCCTCATCTGCTGGGCATACATACCTCCCATACTCGTACCGATGACAATATCTGGCTTTTCATCTGCACATAGCTGCTTCAGGTAAGGCAAAGCCTCCACTGGGTCAACAGGAATATCAGGTGCTATCACCTCGTCCTCTGGCAACATCTTGCGCAAACTCTCCACCGTACCACTGGCTCCCGACGAGCCAAATCCATGAAAGTAAATCAGTTTCATATTTCTTCCTCCTATCCTACATCATGCATTTTACATCACCTATTACCTCCAAATCAGCCGGCAGCCAATCAACGCTGTCGAGCTGTTCCTTCGTGAGCCAGCGGGCGGCCTCGTGCTCCTTCAGCGTCAGCGAACCACTCTCTACATGGCACCAAAAGCAATGCATCTTCAAGTGGAAGGCTGCGATTGAGCGAGAGGAGAGTGAAGCTTGCTTTGATTCTTCCGAATGTGAGCAGGCTCGGCCAGAGGCCAACTGAGGGTAATCGTATTCGACGGTCTTTACTAATCTCTCAACCACAATTTTTGTTTCCAGTTCCTCCCAAATTTCACGCTTCAAGGCATCCTCTGCCGATTCGCCTGATTCGATCTTTCCACCAGGAAACTCCCAACCGTCCTTGTAGTCACCATATCCTCGTTGCGTGGCGAAGATACGCCCCTCATCATCGTGTATTATCGCCGCTACTACTTCTATCTGTTTCATTATCCTACAGCCATTTTCTAGGCTTTATCCATATTGGTTTTCCGTTTTTATAAGTTGATATTTATTGAGTCATAGGATACGTACTCATGATTCTTTATCTAAAACGAATTTTATATTACCTATCACTATCCGCAGCCATAGGCATTTGCATTTCATTTTCATCAAGGCTCTGATATGAAACAACCTTTGCAGCGCGGTCCTGCAGCCAGATATGATTGAGGGTAAAGGCTATTGAATCCAACGTTGTTTCTCGCTTCGATGGCTTTAACTCACATTCCCAAACGGTGATGCAATGCCAGCCCATTTCAGCCAACTTGCGCTGCTCCTCCTTATCCCGTTCCTTGTTCCTCCGAATCTTCGCCACCCAGAACTCCCTATTCGTCCTCGGAATCTTACAGCACTCCGAATTATCAATTATCCATTTTCCATTATCCATTTGTGGCTCTGCCACATTGTGTCCATGCCAAAAGCATCCGTTTATAAAGATGCAAGTCCTGTATTTCCTTAATACCAAATCTGGATGCCCAGGCAGCCGCTTATAATTCAGTCTGTATCTAAAACCTCTCTTCCACAGTCCTTTGCGCACAATCATTTCAGGCTTTGTGTCCTTCGACCGAATCGCCGCCATATTTTTGCTGCGCTGCTGTGGAGAGAGTTTGTCCATAAGTTTATGCCAATTTTGCAGCAAATTTACGAATTGTATCTTGAATTATTAACAAAAATGGTAAAAATAATAAATGCCCAAATATTTTTATTTTTCGTATAGCCGGAGTATCTTTGCGAAAAAAAGGATGAACAGAGAAAAAAAACTTAGCACTTTGGAGAAAAATATCCAAGAGGCTGTAACCGCTTACAAGGATATCATTGAGAAATGGTTGAGCGAAGTGGAAGCTCCGCTTAGTTTATATGACAAATCAAAGAATCAGGCAGGCATTAAGATTTTAATGGCTGAAGAGGATACCATAAATATCCTTATCCTAGACATGATAAAATTTGACAAAAGTACTGGAAATATTCTTGTACACCAATCGTTCGAAGAATCAGAAGATAATTCACGATGGATTCCAGTCTCTATACTTGGCGACAAGGCTATTGAGATATACCAATCCATCTTTTGGCTTGATAAGGATGATTTGATTATTGTGGATGGTGACACACATTCAGGGACAGCAAATATGGTATGGAGCTTTTCAAGCAAAGCTTTATTTTTTATAAACGTGGATGGGCACATTGTTGACACAGGATGGTATTATGACGGCATTGACCATTTCATTGGCTGTAATGGTGAATTTGCAGTTCACAAGTATGACTGGTCCATAGCGATGCGTGAAATTGATGAACATGAAGAGGAGATGGAAGAATACGATGATTAGTATAAACGCTAAAGATGATGTTTATATGCCTCGAAGTGCTGTGCCAAAAACTCTTGTTCTGGCGAAAACTTCTCTGGCATTATGATATGTCGTCCTTGCAAGTTGTGAAGATACTTCAACGTTGTTTCGTCCTTGGCTCCGCTAAGCATCTCATCAGAAAGAACAATCTCGTAATCAGGTGTTATCGCCATTAGATATTTGTCATAAGCACGATGGAAAGTTGGAGTCATACAAAGTCCGTTATTGGGGTTCGTGCGATTCTTTACGTCGTCTGCCCAACTTGATATGTGACATGCTTCAAGCAATGAAGTATTAGTTATACCAGTTATACAACATTGGTTGAGGTAAGCCGTTAGAACCGCCTCACGGAAAAATTTCTGGTTAATACGCTGGCGGACTATTACCTCTCGTTCCTTTCCCTCTGGAATATTTCGTGTGTCAATCGTAGCAAAGTCTTCAACGGTCTTGCCCGCGCGTTCAGCAAACAAACGCTCGCTTTCATATGCTAGTTTCTCCGAGTTACCCCAAAACTCATTCCAGATAGACTCCTCTGCCTTGCCACCATTGGCAAGTCCTGTGATGCCTTTTGCCTTCAAAACGGGGTCGAAACGCCCAAAATTTTCTACCTTCATCTTTAGCGCAACAGGAGACCTGCCTATGAGAGGGGCGTATTTCTGAATAATCGGATGACATTCCTTCACATCTTTGAAAGGAATCTTGCAATATACATTGAGAGCCATAATTAACTGCTCGCGAGTCCATGGTTCTTTCTTTGCCATATTATTTGTAGTTACCGGATGCGATCGATTTTGTTCAACACATCATCGGGCTTCTCTGCCCACTGAATCACATTGTCAGGATGCTGCCCCATAGAATCGATGTACTCACATATTAATTGATAGTGTCTGCGGGCAAAAGCTGTACTGATATTGCCAGAGCCATCGAAGCAAATAGGTTCATGATGAGCAATACGATTGCGAAACTCGCGAATATGAGTGAGGTCTTTGTATACATCAGCCTGGTTCTTACCTTTCCGTTTGTTTGGGAAGATTTGCAAGAGAGTCTTACCACCACGTTTGTATCTTTTCTTTGAAAATAATTTGGTCCAAAATCCCATAGTCAGCGAGGCAACCATCTTGTCGTTGTTATATAAGCCACGCTTTCTGTAGTCTGCTTCCGTCTGTCTTATCTCATCCTTATTAAATTCAAGCAACTTATCACTGTCAGCTTGGTTCACTATCCAATCAGAATCGGAGTAATAAGCAACATAGTGCTCGTTGATTGCATTTCTCAGCATAACTTCAAATATATTCAAAACGCCATAGAAACGCTGGCATAGTCTGAGGTTATAGCGATACAGTTGCATTGTCTTCCCATTTTTACCAGTACAAGCATTCTGATATTTGCGCATTCTGGGCACCGAATATAGCTTTTGACTCGTCTTAAAGTCCATTTATCATTAATTTTTCTAAAAATTTTGTCAATTATCTTGTAAGTATCAATTAATCTTCATACATTTGCAGCGTAACACCCCGTTGTCCCTGCTTTCGCATACTTCGGGGTTAGTGTTTTTATAGGGCGACTTCTTCAGGGAAATCTTTTCAGTTTTATCTTCGTTGCCATATCATTATTTTCTCGCCACAAATATACGAAAAAAATGAGACAAGCGACCTACATTCCCAAGAAATGCAGAAAATAAATAATCGCAGACGACAAGAGTATGACCTGCAAACTTAATTGTACCGAATTCGGGGGAATTAAACTAAGTGGTCAAATTCGACCACTTAAAATCGTGAAATCTAATTATGGCGAATTCGTCACATTTATTCAGACGGGGATTCCCCAAAATCCATTCAACTTTTTCTAGGGAAGTACAGTAGTTTATTCAACTAAATTCAGTCATTAGTCAATAGTCATTAAGGATTTTTGAAAGGGGAAAAAGTGCCAATATATTAAATATATAATATATTGATGAAAAATGGTATCTATTTTTTTCTTAATGACTATTGACTATTGACTGCGTCAGAGCAGTTAACCTAAGGTTAATATAACCTATGCCGACAAGTTAAGTTAACCTGTTGACGAAGGTTAAGTTAACCTATGGCAATAAGACGGGCAACCTTTGGCGATAAGACGGGCAACCTTTGGCGATAAGGTATAGAGCCCTCTAGCGGAGGGATAGTATCCCTATGCGCATAGGGATAGTAATCCTTCTGGGGAAGCGATAGTATCGCGTCTCGACAGACGATAGTATCGCTCCCTTTTCCGCGTGGTAATCCATACAGATTCTTTGTTAGAGGGGATGGTAGGGGAGGTTGAAGACGTCGGCAACGGCTTTGAAAACTACCTTTCCATCGACGATATTGAGGCCTTTGGCAAGTGCGGGGTCATCCTTGCAGGCTTGCTGCCAACCTTTATCGGCTAGGGCTATGGCATAGCGCAGAGTGGCGTTGGTGAGTGCCAGCGTGGAGGTGTTGGGTACAGCTCCAGGTATGTTTGCCACGCAGTAGTGCAGGATGCCCTCCTCAGTATAGACGGGGTCGCTGTGTGTGGTGGGACGCGAGGTCTCGAAACAGCCGCCTTGGTCGATGGCGACATCCACAAGCACGGTGCCAGGCTCCATGAGTCGCAGCATTTCGCGAGTGATGAGATGTGGAGTCTTGTCGCCAGGCACGAGAACGCTGCCTACAACGATGTCCACCGTGGGCAGCAACTGGCGTATGTTGTGTTCAGAAGAGTAGAGGGTGTGGACGTTGGCAGGAGTTTCAAGGTCGAGCTGACGCAGACGGGGAAGGGAGATATCGGTGATGGTGACTTCTGCTCCCATGCCTGCTGCCATGCGTGCTGCAGCCTCGCCGACTACGCCACCACCAAGAACGAGCACACGGGTGGGATTGACGCCTGGCACACCACTAATGAGCTTGCCCTTGCCACCCTTGGTCTTTTGGAGGTAGTAAGCTCCGTTGAGCGCTGCCATACGACCTGCCACCTCGCTCATGGGCTGCAACAGAGGCAGCGAGCCATTGGGCAATTGTACGGTCTCGTAGGCGAGACAAACGGCTCCACTCTTGAGCATTGCATCGGTGAGTTCGCGTTCGCAGGCGAAATGGAAATAGGTAAAGAGCAACTGTCCCTTGCGCACCAATTTGTATTCCGGCTCTATGGGTTCCTTCACCTTCACAATCATGTCTGCCTCGCGATAAACATCCGCAGCAGTGGGCAGGATGCTGGCTCTGGCTTTGATGTACTCGTCGTCGGGAAATCCGCTACCTTCGCCTGCTGTGTGCTGGACGAAGACTTCGTGTCCGCGACGTGTAAGTTCTGCAACTCCCGCAGGGGTCATGCCCACACGGTTCTCATTGTTTTTAAACTCTTTTGGAATTCCGACTTTCATGGTTGTATATTTTAAGGTTTAAGAAGTTTAAGGGTTTTAAGGAGTTTAAGGAATTAGGGGAGGGGGGAAGTGACGATGGAGGTGAGGCGGAGTAGGCTGTCGCGACTGTTGGCAGCGAGCACGCCAGAAGGACGGGTATAGTCGAGCGGCTGACCTTCGCGATTGCAGAGCACACCACCAGCCTCTTCAAGAATGAGCGAAGCGGCAGCAAAGTCCCAAGGCGAAAGCAGATACTCGAAATAGAGTTCGCAGCGCCCCATAGCCAGATAGCAGAGTTCGGGAGCAGCGGCTCCGAAACGTCGTATGTCGTTGCACTGTGCGAAGACCTCCTGAATGATGCCGGCACACACTGGTGCAAACTCCTTGTGATAGACAGGCAGTGCTGTGCACATGATGCTGTCGGAGAACGGACGGCTGCTAACATGAATGGCTTCGGAAGGACCGCCGCTTGCAGGATGATGGAGATGGGCACCCTTGCCGCGCTGGGCTGTAAACATTTCGTCGGTTCGCGGCAGATAGACGGCAGCAAGTTCCATCAGGGAGCCGTGTTTCAAGCCCACGCAGATGGCACATTCGCGAATGCCACGACTGTAATTTGCAGTTCCGTCGATAGGGTCTATAATCCATGTGTATTCGTGCGACAGGTCCTGCATATCCTCTTCCTCACACAGAAATCCGCAACCTGGGAGAAGCGTGCTTAGACGGCTGCACAGGAACTCCTGAACGGCGATGTCTGACGACGTGACGATGTTGGCAGCACCCTGTTTCTGCGTAACCTTGAAATCTGCCGTGAGCATCAGTTTCGATGCCTCTATGATGATGTTGGTGAGGGATTGAAGCATGGGTCGATAGATATTAAACGTGTTTCAATGTACAAAAATATGAATTATTTTACATTATTTCGTAATTTTGCAGCATGGAATTTATAGATTTTCATGCACACCATGCTTCGCTGAGGGGAGAAAAGGTGATTCAGGACGGCACAGACACCCGTGGTCGCCACCCTTGGCATCTGATTGATGCACCTCATTCTCTCATTTTCTCATTCCCTCATTTTCCCATTGCCATCGGCGAGAGCGGTCTCGACAGGATGTGCGATACACCCTACGATCTGCAGCTCGAAGTGTTTCGCGAGGAAGTGAAGCTAAGCGAAGAGGTGCAGAAACCGCTCTTCCTGCACTGTGTCAAAGCCATTGACGACGTGCTTGCCATTCGCAAGGAAATGAATGCCCATCAGCCTTGGATATGGCACGGATTTCGCGGAAATGCCCACCAACTGCAACAACTGCTGCCATACGGCTTCTGGTTCAGTTTCGGCATACGTTTCAACGAGGAAGCACTCGCGGCCAGTCCACAAGACCGCCTGCTTTTAGAGACCGACGAGGACACTACACACCCCATCGGAGAACTCTACGAGCGCGTTGCCAAACTGCGAAACATTCCGCTGGAATCGCTCGTTATGCAGATGCACGAAAATTACAATGTGCTTTTTTGTAAGCAAATTGGCATATAATTCAACAATTTATATTAAATTTGCAGGCAAATACTAACGAAATGAAAGTAAAGGTATTGTTTTTGAGCCTTTTTTGCTGTGGTACGATGATGGCACAGCAGTCTATTACCCCCGATGTTCTGAAACAGTTGGAAAGTCAGGCTGAGGCAACGCCTGCCGAGCGAGCACTGAGAAATGCCGTTCAGTCGGGCAGCATCAACAAACTGACACAACTGCCCAACAACCCACAGGCTACAGACACGTGGTTCTCGGTGGAAGTGCTGAACACGGGAGTGACGAATCAGGAGAGCTCGGGCCGCTGCTGGCTGTTCACAGGCACTAATGTACTGCGTCAGCGTGCCATGAAGAACCTCGGCATAGAAAAATTCATGTTCAGCCACGTATATACCTTCTTCTACGACCAACTGGAGAAGGCAAACCTGTTTCTGCAGGGCATAATCGACACCCGCAAGCAGGACATCGATTCGCAGCAGGTGCAATGGCTGATGTCGAACCCACTGAGCGACGGCGGCACATACACCGGTGTGGCTGACTTGGTGACGAAGTACGGACTGGTGCCGAAGGACGTGATGCCCGAAACATACATTGCCAACAACACCAGCGAGTTTGACAGCCACCTGAAGCGCAAGCTGCGCGAGATTGCCATCAACCTGCGCGAGAAGAGTGAGGCCGGTGCTTCGCAAAAGCAACTGGAGGCATACAAGGTGGAGCAGATGAAGACCATCTACCGGATGCTGACGCTGGCTTACGGCGAACCAGTGAAGGAATTCACATGGGCTCCGAAGGACAAAAAGGGAAAGTACCTGAGCGAACCTAAGCGCTACACGCCCCTATCGTTCTACAAGGAAGTATGTGCTCCGGAGGAAGACCTGAACGCCGACTATGTGATGCTGATGAACGACCCAAGTCGTCCGTATAACAAGGTGTATGAGATAGATATGGACCGTCACGTATATGACGGACACAACTGGCTGTATGTGAACCTCGACATCGAGGACCTAGCACCCATTGCCATTGCAAGTCTGAAGGATAGCGTACAGATGTATTTCTCGTGCGACGTGGGTAAGCAACTGAACCGACAGACTGGACTGCTGGCTCTCGACAACTACGACTACGGCAGTCTGTTGGGCACAACCTTCGGCATGAACAAAAGGCAGCGCATACAGACTCACGACTCGGGCTCGAGCCACGCAATGACACTGGTGGCTGTGGACCTCGACAAGGATGGTAAGCCGACGAAATGGAAGGTAGAGAACTCGTGGGGACCTACCTACGGATATGCCGGACATCTGATAATGACCGATGAATGGTTCCGCGAATATATGTTCCGCGTGGTAGTGAACAAACGCTACTGCCCACAGTCGGTACTCGACTTGTTGAAGCAGAAGCCCGTTCGATTGCCCGCCTGGGACCCGATGTTCCAAATGGAAAAGTAAAAAGTAATAATTAAAAAGTAAAAAATATTACTATGGAAAAGATTAAAGTAGCCATCGTTGGATATGGCAACATTGGACAGTATGCCCTACAGGCATTGTTGGAAGCTCCTGATATGGAAGTGGCTGGCGTAGTGCGCCGCAAAGGTGCAGAGAACCTGCCAAAGGAACTGCAAGGCTATAAGGTAGTGAAGGACATTGACGAACTGGGCAAGGTGGATGTGGCTATTCTGGCTACTCCTACCCGTAGTGTCGAAGAATATGCCCTGCAGTATCTGGCAAAAGGCATCAACACCGTCGATTCGTTCGACATCCACACCAAAATTGTGGACCTTCGCCGCTCACTCGACAAAGCCGCAAAGGCATCTGGTGCCGTCAGCATCATCTCTGCCGGATGGGATCCAGGAAGCGACAGTGTGGTACGCACACTTATGGAAAGCCTTGCTCCCAAGGGCATTTCCTACACCAATTTCGGACCAGGTCGCTCGATGGGTCACAGCGTATGCGTGCGCTCCAAGGCTGGAGTGAAGGATGCCCTCTCAATGACCATTCCCGTTGGTCAGGGCATTCATCGCCGTATGGTGTATGTGGAACTGGAGGAAGGTGCTAACCTCGACGAGGTTACTGCTGCCATCAAGGCCGACCCATACTTCGCATCAGACGAGACTCACGTATTCCAGGTGGACAGCGTAGATGCACTGAACGATGTAGGTCATGGTGTGAACCTCGTACGCAAGGGTGTGAGCGGTCAGACTCACAACCAGCTCTTTGAGTTCAACATGAAAATCAACAACCCCGCCCTCACGGCTCAGGTGCTTGTCAATGTGGCTCGCGCCTCAATGCGTCAGCGTCCAGGTTGCTACACCATGATTGAAATCCCCGTCATCGATTACCTCCCCGGCAATCGCGAGGAAATCATCCGCCACCTCGTCTAATCCCCACTCACACCCAATAAAACTCCCCCCGCCGCAATCAAGTGGCAGGGGGAGTTAGTTTATTATATATATGTATGATTACTTCTGGATCTGGGGAATCATGAAGTAAACAGGATTGCCTGTGAAGCCGATGTTGTCGGTTCCGTTCCAGGGATTGAAGCTCGAACCGATAATCTTAGCTACATACAGCTTGGCATCGAGGTGATAGAGTTGAGTGTTGTCTTCACTGAATGAATAGGTGAGTTTGAAGCCGAAGTCGATGGGTACTTCGCCGGGTTCGAATTCACGTGTCTCGCCCTTGCTTACCAACTGACCCTTGGGGAATGTCCAGTAGAACTGCATCCAAGTCTTTGTTGTAGCACCTACGCCAAACAGTCCGCCCCCAGTGATAACAGAACGCTCCGTATTGATAATATCGCCGCCAAATGGATTCTTACCATCAGTTGGGAAGAACTCCTGCTTGCCCAAATCAAGTGTGCTCTGAGCTGGAATAGCTACTACATTCTGTGCAAAGCCAGTCGTTGTGGCTCCGGTGTTGCCGCCAGCTGTGGACTGCGAAGCTGTGGACTGTGTGAAAGGAGTACTAACGCCGTGACGCAAGAAGAATGTGTTACCAAGGTAAACATAAATGGTCTTGTCAGTCTTGTTACGCACATTCACACCAATGCCACTGGTACGTGGAGCCATTTTAGCATAAGAAGAGGACTTGTAGATGGAGTATATAATCTCCACGTTCTTGTCGGCCATCTTCGAATCGGGCGACATGTGCAGTATGCCCACAATCTCTTTAGCAGCGCTGCTGGATGGCTTCTTTGTATTATATACATCCGTCTGGTTGAAATTGAAGATACATGCCTCATTAGCATCTGGGTCACTGGCATCGGGAGCAGGAACATTCTCCACAGGCTTGGTTTCTGCCTTTGCAGGAGCAGGAGTTGACTGCTGGGGTTGTGCCTGTCCAGCGTCAATACGAACCTTTGTACCATCTGCCTTCTTCCACAACAGCACCTTCTCCTTGGCGATGCTCTTCATTGGAGCATCCTCGCCAGCAGCGGTCTTGTAGTAGATTTTCTGTGAACTAATGTCCACATCCCAAGCTGTAATACTCTCACCGTCTTCTGTCACCAGCACATCCTGTGCCTGGCTTACAAATGGTATTGCCAATAGCAATGCAAAAAGAATTGATTTTAGTTTCATTTTTTGTTGTATTTAGAATTTGTGGTATCCGTTTACGTTCATAAAAGTTTGCTTAACTCCCTTAGCAGAATATTCCATTGTGGTTCTTGCTGTAAAGCCGGGCACAGTGAAACGCCACAGCATCAAGAGGCCGTTTTTCTTGTCGAGAGAGGAGGAATACTGATAAAAGGAGTTTTTGACGATAATGCCTGCACGTTCGTCCATACAACGCTTCTTATACAGTTTATCGAACTTTACGCCGTTCATACCAAAATGCCTTCCCAATCCACCGGCATAGAATTTAGCAAAATACTCTATTTCTTCCCTGCCAGGAACATACCATCCATCGCCCAACTGCTTCACGCAGTATATCATGGGAAATGTCTTCTGCAGCGGTAGCCCCTTCTCTATGCAGTATTGCTCCAATATCTTGGTATTCTCTTCTCCGTCGTCGCCAAGTTTGTCGTTCAAGTCAACATAAATCTGTTTCTTATTATAAGAAGTAGTTTTGACGATATTGTTCGTGTAAAGATTAATGAGGTCTGGCGAGAGAGAACCCTTAAAATCAGAAATGGCCTTGTTCAGGAACTTCTTTTTCTTAAAGAACGGGAACGACATAGCAATACCATGCTTGCCAGTTTCATCAACATAGACGACGCACGAAGGAACGCCGCCTATTTCGATGTAGTCGCCAAGGAGATACTGTCCTTCCTTACGTTCAATCTGTGAAGTGGTGACTTCATCGTCGTCAAGCTCATTCTCGTTACCTTCTATTTGAGCCATGACCATGCTGCTCGATGTCAACATGGCCATGAATATTGCAATTGCTTTTATCTGTCTCATAATAAACTACTTACTTCGAAGCAATCTCACGAATGAGCATACCAGGATAGAAATCGCCGCCGCTTACCTTCTTGAAGGTAGTCATACCCAGTGTGGCACCCGCAGCACCTTCCTCGACAGCCATAAAGCGGTTGTCCCAGATGAGGTTGTTGACGGGTTGGATAACACCCACACGCTTGTAGGTTCGTTTACCAGTGGCTGGGTCTTCGTTGATTTCCAGTACCTCGAAGCGACTGTTCTTCTGCACACCCTCCTTCATGCCTATTTGGGCTGTTATGGGTTCAGAGCTGAGCAGAGGTACTTTCACGCGGAAAGCCTCAACCTCATGACCAAGGTCGGCAATGTTTTCATCGATGGCACGTGTACAAGCCTTCAGCACCATCACCTGCGGCTGGTCCTCGTTGACACCCATGAACGATGTTTCGTTGCCCTTACTCTCCACCTTACCTGCGAACTTCAACTTGTAGCTGCCTCGTCCGTTCTCGAAAGCCTGACGCTTTGCCTCGTCTGGCTCACCTGTATAGTGGTTCTGATAGAAGTTGGCAGCAGAAGCCTCATCCCATACCAACTGATAGAGGAAAGTATTGATTTTCACCTTGAAGCCCTTGATACTTTCTATCATGTTGGCAAGATTATCGAAAGTGTTGTTCATGTTGACACCAGTGAAAGCACCTAAGGCAGCACCGAATCCCTTCAAAAAGCCTGCTGCAACCTTCGATTTCTGCGACTTATCGATATAGCGGATATCGTTGACAAGCACGAAGGTATTGCCGATAAGGTCCTCACCGGCATCTTCGAGAAGAGCCTGTGCACGCTGACTACGGGCAGCCATTTCCTTATCAAACTCCGAAGCGTTGTAGAGTCCGCGTTCCTTCACCAGTTCCACATCGCACTGTCCTGTGAAGGCATCGCGATTGAACCACTTTGCTACCAGTCGACTGGCAATATTGTTATTGTTGAGGAAGTCAGTAATAGCCTTGTTCTCCTGATCCGAACCAGCACCCTTCAGTTTCTTTTCCATATCGATAACCTTCACGCTCAGGTTATGATCGTTGTACTTATCGGGCACTTCCATATCCATGAATGCTTCCTTAATCTCGTCGGCATACTTCTGTTCTGTGTGGTTCACCAATACAGAATACAGTGAACTACGACGGTAATCAGTTGCTTTATTATCCTCTTGTGCATTTGCAGTTGAAGCTATGAGGCCAAATGCAACCGCTAATAATATCTTGTTGTTTTTCATAACAATGTCTGTTTAGATGGTTAGCATTAAAAGTCCCAATTACTCTCGTCTATTTTTGAATCCATAGGATAGTGACGGTTGCGAATAGAGAGGTACAGCAACAGATTCTTTGTTTCGCTCTTAGTGAGTGGACGTTTTCCGTGCTTCTTTATCTCGTTGCGTACGAAATCTATGCGATAAGTTGGAATGGGCACAGAAACAAGTTCGTTACCCTCGTCGTCAATGACAATTCCAAAGTTCTCGGTATTGACACTCTTTCCGTTGTCGAGTGCACGATACACGCTGTTGTCGGTAATCTTCATGTTATCCGGACGCACCCATGCCATTCCTTCAACAAAGCCTCCTCCGGCTCTGTATCCCTTGGTCACCTCCTTCTTCTGTTCTGTATTGAACACATACCACAATTTGTCGCTCTTCTTCACATAGAGAGCCTTTGCGTTAGGAACAACAACGCTGGTGATGTCCTCGTATTCCGTTGGCACAATCTCCTGTTCGTCGAGTGTGTGCATACCCCACTTGCCGTTCTTCTTCACAGGCACCCATCCGTATCTAGAATCGTTCACCTTGTCGTATTCAAACGGAATCTTCACATTGTTATTCTTGTCAATCATTCCCCACATTCCATCCTTTTTGACGGAAATGTACTCAAAGTCAGTACCTTTGTTGTTACGTGGGAAGAACACTTCGGTATAGTTGGTGCCTTCGAGCATAGGCTTGCCGTCTGTGTCGAAGAACTCGCACACACCGTCGGTTCTCCAGGCACACCACATATTGCATGTGGTACCTTTTGCAAGAGTTTTGTATCCACCATGCACCTTGTTCATGTTCTTGTCAACGAAGTTCCACACACCATTCTGTGCTACTGCAGCCACAGACTCCATGAAGTCCGTAGCAACGGTGTAGTTGTTGACGTTGGTCACCAACTTTGTCTTCACCTGATTTGCAAGGTTTATGTATCCTACTTCGAAGTTTGTTTTCTTAGAGTAGTTGTAATAGCGAGCCATACCGTTGTGGGGCAGGAATACGAACTGAGCCATCTTGGGCTTTATCACGATGTTGCCCTTCTCATCCAGCACACCGGCATTAAGCGTACTCCATCCCTTCGAGTCGTAACCAACGTACTTACAATCGCTCTTCAGGGTATCGCCCAT
Organism: uncultured Bacteroidales bacterium; assembly: GCA_902781515.1. Taxonomy (GTDB): domain Bacteria; phylum Bacteroidota; class Bacteroidia; order Bacteroidales; family Bacteroidaceae; genus Physcousia. Next base: position 63,372 of record CACZJU010000008.1, read on the forward strand.
GTTGTAAATGCGTCGTTCCAACTGTATGCCCGTACCAACGGTGTTGGGAACAACGACTTGAGTGAACTCATAGAATCCCTTCCACTTGGCTTCTATAGCCACAGTTCCGTCGGCATTCAGAACACCGTACTTAGCACCCAGCAGATAGCTTTTGCCCTTCTGCTGCTGGTTGGGAGTGGGTTTGCCACCAATAGCCAACAGAGCCTTACCGTAGCAGTTGAACTCGCTGATGTAGCTGTACTGAGCCTTCAGCAGTTCCTTTCCTTTACCATCCAGAATACCGCATTTCTTGCCCGACTTCACTCTGTATAGGTCATGCTTGGCATCATAGGTCAGTTCTTCCCATTTCACTGGCACTACCTCAGTACCTGTCTTATCCACCAAGCCAAACTTATCGCCTTTCATAACACGACCAAGTCCGTTCACGAAGTCGAAGGCCGCATCGTATTTGCACTGAACCACAATGGCTCCCGATGCATCTACATATCCTGCCTTGCCTTTCTCGTCGAACTTTATGCTCAATTCCTGAGCAAAAAGCGAACCTGTCACACCAAGAAAGCATGACAGGAATAATATTGCTTGCTTATTCATACACATAAGATATTAACGGACAAACATCAGGTTCGTTGTTTGAGCCTTCTGACCATTACCCCAAGCAACGCCTACGGCACGTGCAGCAGCTATGCGGTCTTTCTCCAGAGAAACAGCATCGCGATACTTTTGACGAGTTTCGAAGTCGTAGTCCGACTTTGTCTGCTCCTTAATCTCCTGAGCCAGTTTCATAGCTTCGCCCTGAACAGGACTGCTGGGGTCAATCATAGCCAGATACTGAAGAGCCTTTGCAGCACCATTGGCACTACGGTCGGCAAAGTACACAGCCTGTGCCAGTTGCAGAAGCTGCTTGCCCTCGCGAGTGAGCTTTTCGGTGAACACTTGGTTGAGCATTGCATAAGCCTGAGCGTAACCTTCGCAGCATTCGGGAATGGAGGCAATGTAGTAGAGAGCCTCTCCGTATTCGTTTACAGCAGCAGCGGCCTGAGCCTTCTTCAGCAGCGTCTCGTAGTTGTTGTTGTAGTAGTCGAGAATCTTCTTCTTACCCTTATCGATAAGAGCCTCTATCTTCTGGTTCTTGCCGTTGATTTGTGTCATTGCATTCAGCAGGGCACGCTCCAGACTGTTGCCAACACCACGAACTTCGAACGATTCGGTGGCATAGACCTGCTGGTTGATAGCATCGCCAATGTAGAGTGTAAGGGTGGAGTGCATAGCTGTCTGCATGGGCGGACCGGGCAGTGTCTCCTTGTAAAAGTGTGTGAACTTACCAGTAATGAAGAACTGGTTGAAGTATGGATCGGCGGCAACGCCCTTCTGTGTGATTACATTGGTGAGGCGTGTCATCAGCATATTGTTGAAGCCATCAGTAACCTCATCGCCTTGCTGAACGGGAGACACCATCAGTTGAATCTCACAATTCTGTGCCACAGCCATTGTGCTCATGGCTGCAAACAATAGTGATAATATCTTTGTTTTCATAGTCGTAGCGTTTTATTTTTCACCCAAAATAAGGTTTGCACGTCCCAGTCCCTTTGTGAGAACCTTCGATGTAATGGAGTAAGGTGCAGCAGAGAGGAACTTGCGCAGGTCGCCTACAAACTGACGTGTGTCCATAGGACGTCCGTTTGCACGATATAGAGGAATGCGAACATTCTCGAAGTGCAGCATCATATCTGTAGCATCGGAGAGGTTGTAGCGATGGTTGACGGTATTTTCAGCCATCCAGTTATCGATGATGTCAGTCAGTTCCTCACCATTGTATTCCTCCTCGAAGCTCAGACCAGAGCCATTGTCGAAGATGCGTACATCGATGTTCACCTTACGACCATTCTCAAGCAGGTCGTTGAAGTGGTCCTGCAACTGGCTCAGGAATCCGTCCATCTTCTCCACTACAGCTTCCTCCAGCAATACGGGAAGTTCGGCTGAGAAGGAAGGAGCACCTGTGCCCTGACCGGCAGCAATCTGCTCGCCGCTGTATGCGTCGAGTGCACGAAGTGTGTAGGTAATGCTGCTCTTAGGTCCAATTTTGTTTACCTTCCACGCTACCTCAATCATAATGTCGGCTTTAGCACGATTGAGCAGACGGTCGAGTGGAGTCTCGGCAAGTGTTGAACCACCAGTGCGGCTGGTTGTCATTTCGTCCTCAGCAGCACTTTGCTTCAGGTTCTTCACCGTCTGCGACATATCCTTCAGGGGGAAGCCCTGTTCGCTCATCAGTTCGCCTATCTTTGTAATTACGTTATAGAGATCCATGTTTTCCGTGATGGCTGCTTCGTAGTCAGCCACGCGGGTGGTCTTTCCCTGTTCCTCGAATTCGGTCATATATCCGTTAGCCGAACACCATGTATCGGCTGGTACAACCATCAGAGTGGGTTTCTTCACCTGTCCCATCATTGTCAGGGGCAGAACAGCCATAGCAATAATGGCAAATAGTGTCTTTTTCATATCTTAATCTTTAATCCTTAATCCTTTACCCTTAATCACTCTTTCACGATTCCATCGGCAATCAGTTGGGCTTTCAACTGCAGGCGCAGTACGCGAACAACAGATCCGAAAGCATTCTGAGTCTTGCCGTGCATCTTCTTTTTAGAGGAAATCTTCTCGTCCTTGGCAGAAGTAAACTCCTTGTAAGTACCGTCGTCGGCAAAGAACTGTCCGAAGTATGCTTCGTGACGCTCGTAGGCGTTAGCCTCAGTAATGAGCGGACGAATCATCTGTCCGTTGGCTTCTATGCCCTTGAACATCACCACATACACAGCGTTCTTGCGAGCCTGCTCATGAGCATCTGCCCTGCGCTTGCCCTCACCGTAAGTACGCACTGTTATGCTTCCGTCTAACTCTGTGTTCAGGAAACTCACAGGCGGTAAATTGAATCTCTCACCCATTTTCGTCTGGGCATTCAGCGTGGAAGCACCCAGTGCAACCAGCACCATCAGGATTAGACGTTTCATATCAGAACATATAATTCATTGATTTAACAACTCCTGCCTCATGCAAGTCCTTGCGCAACTGGTCCTTGGCAACTGTGACATTGCTGGTAACCTTATACTGCTTGCCAGCCTTCACCACCTGACGCGAACCGTTTACCACCTGATAGTAGTTTACATAGTCCTTCTCAAAGAACTGCTCGAAGAACTCCTTGTGCTGTCCTTCCACCAAAGCGCTGCCTGCAAGGGGCTTTTGCTGCTGGCGCAGTTCCTTGTTGGCAAATCCGCGGAACAATACTCCGTGAACAGCACAACGACCAATCTCGTCGTCAGTAACCTTCGATTTCTTCGACAAAACAGTTACGCGAACCAAATAGGTGCCCTGACTGCCTGTTCCGGCACCTTCTATCTGATAATCAGGCAACTCGTCAGCCAACACTGGCAAAGCCAGCATCAACATAAGCGTAAAAAGAATCCTTTTCATAATTTTCACCCTATTTTATTATACATATTAATATATTATACGCTTGCAAATTTAGTAAAATATGCAAACAAAGTACGTATGTTCGTGTTAAAAAATTCTAATTAATACTATATAACATACTTATGTGACATTTGGAGGAAAATAATGCTTAACTTTGCGGCGTGAAAAAATGGGTTTTCATATTACTGATGCTGTTTCCCACGCTTCTGGTGGCTCAGAACAAAGAAGACGAGGGAATGGAGGTGCGCGATATGGTGGGAGAGAAATTCAAGAGCGCACGCAACCAGACGTGGTACTGGGCAGGCAAAGACTATATCTATGAGGGCGACACCATCTGGACTATCCTCATGCCCGAAATGCCTGTTTACAAGCCTCTGATATTCAAGAACAAGAAGCAGCAGATGAAGTACAACCGACTGGTGTACAACGTCAAGAAGGTACTGCCCATAGCACAGCAAGCCAACCAGATGATTAAGGAGACCTACGAAGTGCTGGAAGCCCTGCCCGACAAGAATGCCAAGCAAGCCCACATCAAGCAAATTGAGAAGGAGATAATGCGAACCTACAAGCCGGAGATGAAAAAGCTTACCTACTCACAGGGAAAACTCCTCATCAAACTGGTTGACCGCGAGTGCAACCAATCTGGCTACGAGGTCATCAAGGCATTCATGGGACCAGCCCGTGCCACCTTCTACCAAATATTCGCCTGGACCTTCAAGGCAAGCCTCAAGAAAGAATACGATCCAGAGGGTGACGACAAACTCACCGAGCGCGTCGTCCGCCAAGTCGAAGCCGGCATCCTCTAACCTATCGTTACAAGGTCTAGACCTTATTGCCATAAGACCTGCGTCTTGTTGCCGTAAGACCTAGGTCTTATTTTCAGCGGGGTGAAACGAGGTGGGGAGGAGGGAACCTTCACAGATTCACAGATTCACAGTTTATTTTTTGAACCCCCTCCTCTCAACCTGCGTGGGGAGCGTTAATTTATGTTAATATTTATATTAATATATATAAAAATATATAGAATAAGAGGAAAAGCAAGAAGTACCCCCTCGAAAATAAAACTGTGAATCTGTGAATCTGTGAAGGGTGTAGCCCAGCATGCAAAACCATGCTTCAGAATGTCAGCCGAAATCTGGATACGTTAATGAGGTTTGGGGACTTTCAGGTGAGGTTTTTTGCGATTACAACTATTTTCAGACAAAACAGATTATTATTATCTGTGCCCATAGGTTAATATAACCTAATGGCAAAGGTTAAGTTAACCTATTGCATAAGGTACTAGAACCTATCGCCACAAGTTCTAAAACCTCCTGCAATAAGGACTAGTACCTTGTGATTACCCGAGCGCAAATTTGCGCCCGGCTACTTCGCCGAGGGAAAAATTTCCCTGTTGTTGATTTATACCTGAATCCAAATTTGGACTCAGCTATTTCACTTAATCAGCACCTTGAACTTTGTTCTAGATGCTTCTCACTCGGTGTAGTCGTGATGGTCGTCGCGCCGCTTCAGTTAGTGGAGTTGTTTGAAGAACTCCCAGATGACGATGCCGGCTGTGACGGAGACGTTCATTGAGTGCTTGGTGCCGTACTGGGGGATTTCTATGCAACCGTCGCACATATCTACTACCTGCTGCTGCACACCCTTCACTTCGTTACCTAAAATTATAGCAATTTTGGGCAATTGACAATTGACAATGGATAATTGATAATTATTAAGCATTGTGCTTCCTTCGCATTGCTCGATGGCAAGGACAGTGTAGCCTTGCTGACGAAGCCAAGTGACGCAGTCTTCGGTATGCTCGAAATATTTCCAGTCAACACTGTCTTCTGCTCCGAGGGCTGTCTTGTGAATCTCTGGATGGGGAGGACGAGCAGTTATGCCACACAGACACACACCTGAGAGACGGAAAGCATCGGCAGTACGGAAAACGCTGCCTACATTGTAAAGCGAACGCACATGATCGAGCACCACCACAAGCGGAGTCTTAAGGCTCTCCTTATACTCATCGACAGTCATGCGACCCATCTCCAAAACGCTAAGTTTCCTCATCTCTATATTTTATTAACAATGTGTGTTGATAAGTGTTGATAACGATGTGCAAAAGTAATAATAAATTTGCTATTACACGACCAGCCTTTGAAATTATCTACACTCAGTCAAAATTATTACACAATATCAACACTATTTTACTGAGTTTTCAACCTCGAAAAGAAAAATATTTCTTAACTTTGCGGTTATCTACAAGCGTTGATAACTTTCTGCATCTGTATAATATCACTCTAATATATAATACGATAGGAGATAAATGAAATTGTAAATAACCAAGTGAACAGAATATGCTCTAAATACAATAACTTAAATACCAAATATTTTGGTAAAAACTTATCTACACTATCAACACGCAATCATCATCATCAATAGATTCTTTTAATTTAAATAAATAATAAAAATATAATAATCTTATGTTGACAAAAGAAGAATGGACAGCTAAGGGATATGTGGATGAACCCATCCCAGAGGGTATTGACCTGAAGGCCGAAATACGTCGTATGGCTCGCGAGAAGAATGCAGTCATTATGGCTCACTATTATGTCAGCGGCGAGATTCAGGACCTTGCCGACTTTGTTGGCGACTCGCTGGCTCTGGCTCAGCAGGCAGCAAAGACCGATGCCAAGATAATAGTGATGTGTGGTGTGCACTTCATGGGTGAAACGAATAAGATTCTTTGTCCAGACAAGACAGTTCTGGTGCCCGACCTCAATGCCACATGCTCTTTGGCTGAAAGTTGTCCTGCCGATGAGTTCAAGAAGTTTGTGGAGGCTCATCCCGATCATACTGTCATCAGTTATGTCAATACCACTGCTGCCACAAAGGCCGTTACTGATGTAGTTGTAACGAGCGGCAATGCACGTCAGATAGTAGAGTCACTGCCCAAGGATGAGAAGATAATCTTCGGACCTGACCAGAACTTGGGTAATTACATTAATTCTATTACAGGCCGACAGATGATTCTGTGGAATGGTGCCTGTCACGTTCACGAGAAGTTCTCTCTTGAGAAGATACTGGAACTGAAGCGTCAGCATCCGGAGGCAAAGATACTGGTGCATCCTGAATGCAAAGGACCTGTGGTGAGAGTTGCCGATAAGGTTGGCAGTACTGCTGCTTTGCTGAAGTTTGCCATTAACGACGACGCTACAGAGTTCATAGTTGCTACTGAAAGCGGAATATTGCACGAAATGCAGAAGCGCTGTCCTGAGAAGACATTCATTCCTGCTCCTCCTAACGACAGTACTTGTGCTTGCAACGAATGCAACTATATGAAGCTGATTACTCTTCAGAAGCTCTATAACTGTCTGAAGTATGAGTGGCCTCAAGTGGAAGTGGAGCCTGAAATTGCTGAAAAAGCCATTCGCCCCATCAACCGTATGCTCGAAATCTCTGCCCGCCTCGGCCTCTAATCTCTCAACTCTAAACTCTCAACTCTAATCTCTCAACTCTAAACTCTCAAACAGGGGTGTCTCAACTAATAGCCGACCTTGCCCTAATACTTATTGTAGCAGGCATCACCACTATTATATTCAAGCGACTCAAGCAGCCGCTTGTCTTGGGCTACATTCTTGCTGGTTTTCTGGCAGGTCCCAATATGTCGTATATGCCAAGCATACAGGATAAGGAAAGCATAGAGGTGTGGAGTCAGATAGGTGTCATATTCCTTATGTTCTCGCTTGGATTGGAATTTTCGTTCAAGAAGATTCTCAAGGGAGGCCCTTCGCCCATCATAGCAGCTTGTTTCATTATGTTTGCTATGTGGGGAATGGGATGTGGTGTGGGATACCTTATGAACTGGTCGCCAACGGATTGTATGTTTGTTGGTGGAATGCTGGCAATGTCCAGTACCACAATCATTTACAAGGCATTCGACGATATGGGTCTGCTCACACGTCGATTTGCCAGTAAGGTTATGTCCGTACTTATTTTCGAGGATATTCTTGGCATCGTGGTGATGGTGCTGCTGTCTGCCCTTGCTGTCAGCAATAATCTTGAGGGTACTGATCTTATTGTCTCGCTCGTAAAGCTTGGCTTCTTCCTGCTGTTATGGTTCCTTGTGGGCATGTGGATTGTTCCTACATTCCTTCATAGCAATCGTTCATTTATAAATAAGGAAACTCTCGTAATAGTAAGTATCGGTCTTTGTTTCCTTATGGTGGTGGTTGCCGACAGTGTTGGCTACAGTTCTGCTTTGGGAGCATTTATGATGGGCAGCATATTAGCAGAAACACTTGAGGCAGAACGAATAGATTCTGCCATTTCATCGATAAAAGACCTCTTCGGAGCCATCTTCTTTGTATCTGTCGGAATGATGGTTTCGCCTTCACAACTCGTTGAGTATTGGATTCCTATAGTAGTATTGGTATTTGCCATTCTTATAGGACAGGCTGTGTTTGGAACCATAGGCTATCTACTTTCCGGAAGCAGTCGCAGCGATGCTCTTATGAGTGGTTTTTCAATGGCTCAGATAGGTGAGTTTGCATTCATCATAGCTGCCTTGGGCGAATCGCTTCACGTTACTGACGGTTTTCTTATGCCCATAGTCGTTGCTACCAGTATCATTACCACCTTCCTTACTCCGTACATGATAAAACTGGCTGCAAAGCTTAGTACAAGTATAAAGCCTGAAGAACCGCAAGTGAAGAAGCGTGGAGGACGTAAGAGTCAGCCCATACTTACTGTAAACGAAACATTAAAGACATTCATTAAAAAGTTGGTATTACAAACCACTATCTACAGTGTTCTCTCCATTGCCGTTGTTTCATTGGTGTTTGTATCGCTATTGGTTGCTTGTCGGCATTTGTTTGGTCATTGGGTAGGCAATGCTGTTTGTGGTGTGCTCGTATTGTTGCTGCTGGCTCCTCTGGTGCGTCCTATTATAATGAGGAATAATACTTCGCGCGAAGCAAATGCCCTCAGAAAGCAAGGTCGCTGGTATGCTTTTCTTGTTAATTTCACCATATTCGTCCGCTTTGCCTTTGTAGTAAATATTGTTTTCTATGTAATAGAATTCCTTTCTCCCCTACCTTGGATGTTGCACATAGTGGTTGCTGTTGTTATTGTATATGCCATTATGCGCAGTATGTGGATAAGAAAGATAAGCATTCGCATAGAGAATACTTTCCTTGAGAATCTCAACAGGCGCGAGGAATCAAGCGGTCCTGCCTATGCCCGTAAGCTGAAAGGTCGCGACTTGCATATTGCCAGACTTTCTATTCCTATGGGAAGCAATTGGAGCGGTAAGACATTGGCTCAACTGAAGATTGGAGGTAGTAATGGCGTGCATGTGGCTGCAATAGTTCGTGATCACAATCGTCTGAATGTTCCTGGTGGCAGTTCTATGCTCTTTCCAGGTGATATTATAGAGGTTGTAGGTGACGACCAAAGCATCGAACAATTCAAGCAACGAATGACGGCTGAGGTGTGTAATGAAAGAGACATCGTAGCCGAATCTATGGAACTGCAGGCAATAATGGTCAGCAATGAGAGCACAATGGTTGGAAAACTGATTAAGGATAGTAGCATTCGAGCTGAATATCGCTGTATGGTTGTGGGCAGCGAAGACCAGAAAGGAAACATGCATGTTACTGGTGCCGATCATCGTATTGTTCCAGGTGAAAAACTATGGATTGCAGGCACAAGTGCTTCGCTAGCATCGCTTCGGAAAGTCCTCTGATATGTTAAATAAATATTAAAGTGGTCCTCAGTGCATAATAGTGCTGAGGATTATTTTATAACTTTGCCTCACTAACCAATAAAAATGAGGAAATATGAAAGAACAAAAACATTTGTTTGCAGCTTTAGTGCTTGCATTGGGAATGGTAGCGATGGGATGGATTGTTGGCAACAGCATTGAGCGTTTCAAGACACTCGACCGCCACATCACAGTTAAAGGACTTTCCGAGCGCGAGGTTCCTGCCAATAAAGTAACTTGGCCTTTGCTGTACAAGGAACTTGGTAATGACCCATCGGAGATGTACGAACTCATAGAGAAGAAGAACGAAAAGCTTGTAAGTTTCCTTAAGGCTGCAGGTCTTACCGATAACGAGATAAGTGTGAATCCTCCAACCATACGCGACCGTCAGGCAGATAACTATGGCAACGAGATAATGACTTATCGCTATAAGGCTTCGTGCGTGATAACAGTTACCTCAACAGATGTAGACAAGGTGCGTCAGCTTATGCGTCGTCAGTCGGAACTGATGAAGCAAGGCATTGCTTTGGTGAGTGAGGAATACGGTGATCAGACCATCCGTTACGAATATACAGGACTCACCGACATCAAATCGGAAATGGTGCAGGAGGCTATGACTAATGCCAAAGCCACTGCCGAGCAGTTTGCAAAGGATGCAAATGCTAAACTGAATGGTGTAATAAGTGCTCAGCAGGGTCAGTTCAGTATTGAGGACCGCGACCAGAACACTCCTTACATCAAACGCATCCGTGTGGTAAATACGGTTGAATATGCTATAAAATAGATTATTCCACTATAACGGTTTCAGGTGCCGCCCAGTCGCGTATCATATAATATACGGGCTTTGGGCGGTACTTTTCGTCGAAAGGCAACGGATAGTTCTTTACATCGAGCCACGAATCGCGGTCGCTGAGGTTCCAAAACGTTACACAATCTATTACATCCGAATGACTGCGGAATATCTTGAATAGCTTGGCATATTGCAGTTCCTGCAGATGACGGATGCTGTCTGTAATAACGCCTGCATCTTTCTTGAATTTCAACTGTCCACCCATTTCTCGGTTGACACGAACATCAAGTTCCGTAACGTGAATGTGCTTTACTACATCTTTATACAGACGGATAGCACGGTCTATATCATCCGTTGAGGGTTCATAGATATTATAGTGTGCCTGCATTCCAATACCGTCGATGGGTACTCCGTCGGCTTTCATTTTATATACCATTTCAGCAATACGACGGCTCTTAACTGGGTCGCACTCATTATAATCATTATAGAAGAGAAGAGCCTTTTTGTCGGCTTTGCGAGCAGCACGGAAGGCTTCACGAATGAAATCGTCGCCTGCAATCTTATAGAGGCGCGACTGACGGAAGTAGTTTTCTGCATGTGGGTCGTCAGTTATGGCTTCGTTAACCACATCCCAACAATAAACCACATCCTTATATCGCTTCACTACTGTGGTTATATGCTTACGAATGCGTTTCAGAAGTTCTTTCTTCGACACTTCCTGTCCCTTTTTATCGGTGTATATCCAATCGCCTATCTGATTGTGCCAGACAAGACAGTGTCCACGCAGTTTTATGCCGTTCTGACGTGCGAAGTTTGCAACACGGTCGGCTCCTGTCCAATTGAATTTTCCTTGAGCAGGTTCTGTTGGTTGGGGCTTCATGTCGTTCTCAGAAGTCATACTGTTGAACTCGCGACATACGAGAGCCGATTGCATGGGATCGGTAATGTTGCGAGGATTGACTGCTACACCTATCATAAACTTATCTTTATAGGTGTCCTTGAGTGCTGTTGTTGACTTATATCCTAGCAATCGCAGCATACATTCTCCATAACGACGACCAAGCATACGATAACCTGCAGCATCGAAATGCAGATTGTCAGGACCATTGGTGCAACCTTCTGATGAAATAACGTGAGCCGTCTTTATGGTTCTTGGCAGGGCATCTATCATCTTATTTGCACCAATGCAAACTCCTTTGCCATTTGCCTGAACAACCTCACCTGCCAGTAAAGGTACTTTTTCTGCGTCTAAATGTAGGTCGTTGAGCAGTTTATTATAGACTGTCTGCACCTTTTCTGCCCATCTTGGGTCACCCGTGTTAGATTCTCCCTGATGCAGCAATATACCCTTTATGATTCCTTCTTTCTTTGCCTGTCGAGCCATTACAAGCAGTCGGTCATACGGGTCATTATCATAGGCTTTAAGCCAGTCTTTCATCCATCCTGGCGCTCGATGTTCGATGTAAGAACCAATAGAGTCGGGCATGAAAGCATCGATATGTATTCCGCCTACAGCAACTACAATTACTCCCACACGTATGCTATCGGGCAACTGTTCAGTCAGTGTGCGTCCGAAATAGTCTATTGGTGTCAGACCGGTATTTGGACGTACGAGAGGAGGAACTGCTTTACGCCATTCACCAATCATCCAGTTGTCCTTTTCACTATCTACTGCATTCATCACAACGAAGCGCTCACTAACACCTTCCAAATCCTGTTGTTCAGGCTTAGCGGCACCTTCCATATTCGATTGTCCAAGACACAGATAAATATGGAAATTCTTATCTGGCTGTTGCATACGAGGTACTTTCGCCTCAACAATAAATGGCAGTAATGCAAATAATACAATAATTGTCCTTTTCATCACCCTCAACTCTAAACTCTAAACTTTAAACTCTAAACTTTACTTCACTTCCTCCCACTTCAGGACTGCGCCGTTACGACGACCTGGGTCAGCACCTGTGTAGTCCATAGAATAGGGACTGCCTGTTGTAGGACTCTTTCCTAAATATCTGTGATTGCGAAGCGACAAGAGCATGAACTGTCCGTCGAGATAGTCCTGCCAAAGAAATTCCTCAGCTTTTTCTAAATTGTTAGTCATACGTACATCGCCTGCAATACCAAAGCCAGAGCACATCAGGTATCGGCCGTCTTCACACTGCACCACTACCTTTCCTTGTCCACGGTCAATGAGGCGGAAGTGTGTCAGCTTCGAATCGCGGTCAGTATCGTAAAGTACTCCATGAGTTGTAGCCTCAGCAAAGCGGTTATTGGCAAGATTGCGAATGCGGAATGTCTTACCATATGGAATATTCTTTGAGCGGTCGGCTTTGGGTTCATCTACTGTGAAGTTATCGAACTCAGCATATCCGCCTTCGTTTCCTTTATGATTGAAGGCAAATAGAGCATGACGTGAGCCTTGGAACGAAATAAGTTGATATGAGAGCACCATTTCAGGACCTACCTGTGTGAATGTGCTTCCATCTATTGAATATTCGTAGTGTCCCTTATCATTATCATAGTCACCTACAAAACGGAGATACAATTTCAATGGATTATTAATAGCTACGTCTGTTGTATCGTTCGTCAATTGTTCGAAGCAACGCAATGTAAGTTGCTTACCATCTTTCACTACACCTATCCACGAACAAGGCACATTGATGTTGCCCAACCCAGCCACATCACCATCTTTCATTCCAGCTGTGAAGAGCTCTACTGTGGCAATGCTGGTGGGACCAATGACACGTTGTGTAAGACTGTTGCGTGCCCACATCAACTGTTCGGCAGGTAGAGCTGTCAGGCGCAGACGACCTTTCTTCAGACTCCATTTCTTGTCATCTGGATTATGGTTCCATTGCCACACACGTCCCAACTGTTTTCCATCGAAGTTCTCACAGCGGTTGTATGGAGCGTGTCTGGTTGGTTGCGACTCAGTAGCAACAGACGGAATATTGGGCTTGAACCAGGTGCGTGGAGCACGACCAAGATTTCCTTCAAGTCCAAGCATAGGCCATCCATCCTTCCAGATTATTGGAGCAAGTGTTGTTGTGCGTCCGATAGAGTGGAAATCCATCATCAGCAGAGCCCACCACTGTCCTGTCTGGTCTTCTACAATACCACCCTGATGAATGTTGGTACAAGCTGTAGCATCGAAGTTAGCTGGAGATATGCCGAATTTGGTACCGTCGGGCATTATACGACCTCTGACTTGCGTCATAGGAGCAGGATGATAACCAAAGGTTTCATCGGCAGTAATGGTAATAGTTTCGTATGGTCCCCAGATATTCTTTGAGCGGGAGCACAAAGTACGTCCGTTTGGTTTATAGTCTGTGCTGATGAGATAGTACATACCATTTATCTTGTACATATGGTGTCCCTCACCCACAGCATTTCCTTCAGGAATGATTGTGCGTTCTGTTTCCTCTTTAGGACCACTCATATCAGGCTCTAGTTCAGTACATTTTACTTCTCCGTAGCCGTGAATGGCATATATTTTACCATCATCGTCGAAGAGAACTGAAAGGTCATAGATGCGCCCCTTCATATTGTGGTGTTCCCAAGGACCGCGTATATCTGTTGCCGTATAGCATTGCAGGCCCTTACCGTTAATGTTGGAGAAAACGTAGAACTTGCCGTTGGCATATCGTATTGCAGGTGCCCATATACCTTGTCCGTATATCTCCTTGTGATTGCGAAGCGAGAATGCATCGTCATCGAAGTCGAAACGTGGAAAACAATATGAGATATTTTCCCAGTTGACAAGGTCGCGTGAGTGTAAAATAACAAGTCCGGGTACACTGTGCATAGTGGTTCCTGCCAGGTAGTAATCATCGCCTACACGTAGAATATCTGGGTCTGAAAACTCATCGTAGAACAGAGGGTTAGTGAATGTACCATTACCATTATCAGCCGTCCACGACTGTTGTGCATTGATGGATAGTGTGCAATTAGCCAAGCACAGCAATGCAATAACTATTTTTCTATAATTCTTCATTTTTAACTCTTAATTCTTAATTATTCAGTATTATCCTCTCTTCTTCATAACAGCATTTACCACGCGGATGCTAGATACGAGTTTGTCTGTTGAGGTGAACACATCTACATTCCACACATGACTCGAACGACCTAAGTGGACAGGAGTGCAGACAGCACGAACGGTATCACCTTCAAGGGCACTGCTTACATGGTTGCCGCTGACCTGCATTCCTACTACTGTCTCGTCAGGCTGACAGGCAATCATAGAGCCTAATCCAGCAACTGTTTCTGCCAGAGCCAGAGTTGCTCCTCCGTGCAGTATTCCGAATGGCTGGCGTGTACGATGGTCAACAGGCATTGTAGCCTCAACACGTTCGGCACTTGCAAATGTGTATTGTATGCCTAAGTTACCCATAAGTGTAGAACCACTTTGTGCATTCATGGCATCTATAGGTATGTCGGCAACTCTCACTTCCTTCATGATGGCCTTTTCTATTGCTAATGCCGCTCCGTCGTTGTCATTGTCGAGAGTAGTGAAATCGGCACAGCGGCGTACTGCGGCTGTTGCGTTAGCCATAGCTATTCCTGTGCCAGCCATCTGTATCATATTTACATCTGCTTCGCCGTCACCTATTGCCAGCACTTCACTCATCTGTATTCCCATCTTCTGCACAAGGGCACTCATGGCGTAGCTTTTGCCCACCTGATAGCCTACAATCTCAAGATAATAGGGATTTGAGTGAATGGTGTCCATCACACCAGCAAGATGGCGCTGCATATGTTCTTCAAGACTTGAAAGTGCTTCTTCATCGTCGCTTACAAGCATTATCTCTGCTGGCCAATCGTCTATTGCAATGGAAAGTACATCGTCTTGTCTCAAAGTCATTCCGTTCATCTCGGCTTCATCAATGATGTGAGGATTACTGATGTCTGTAGATACAACCTCATTACCATCGTAATAGGCCATAGTGAGGCCCATCTTCTTGGCTTTCTTCTCGAGATATGGCACCATCTGAGGATCTATGCGGCGCTCAAAGATGATTTGACCAGTCTTGGCTTCCATCACCTGTGCTCCGTTGTACGAGATAATGTATCCCTCATAGACACCCAGGTCAATGGCTTTGGCCAAGGGCAGTATTCCATAGGTGGGACGACCACTTGCCAGAGCTACCCGTATGCCCATTTGTTGTACCCTGCGCAGAGTCTGAACCGTGCGCTTTGTCACTTCGCGGTTGCTGTTGAGCAATGTTCCATCGACATCGAGAACAATGAGTTTGTACTTCATAATATTGATATTTTAATACCTTATTCTTTTATTTACTGCAGAGTGCTTCACAGACTTTATCTTGCCAGTCACGACCGTCACTTGCCTTGCTTATACCTTGATTAATAATACTGAAGACCAGAATGTGTCCTTCAGGAGATGTGGCATAACCACTGAGACTGCTGACACCTGTGACTGTACCTGTTTTGGCGTGAACATTGCCTTGAGCAGCCGTTTTGCGCATTCTGTTTTCAAGTGTTCCATCTACACCGGCTATGGGAAGCGATGGATATAGTGCCTGGCGTATGGAGTTGTTGTTCCAGGCAAGTTCAAGTAAACGTACAAGAAGCTCTGGTGATAAGTAATTATAGAGCGAGACACCACTTCCATCGGCTATCTGATAGTTGGCAGGTGTCAAACCTACCTTACTTATGAGTGCATCGATATATCCTCTGGCATCTTTGCGTCCTGCTGGTCTTTTTCCACTGAGTGCTGCAAGTTGATAGAAGAGGCTTTCGGCATAGAAGTTGTCCGATTTCTTCATCATTCTGGGTAATACCTGTCCGACGGTGTGGCTAATAGTGCACAGCACACGGGCATCTGTGGGACATTGTGCTTCCATAACCCTACTTTCATCGAGACCCTTCACACCAAGTGTCTCAAAGTCGGATAGCAGTTCCTGAGCGAAACGGTCCTTTTTGTCCACCATCAGCGGACGCAAGGGTGTTGTTTCATCGTCCCAGCACCAGCCCCATCCTAAAATATCCTGAGACTTCATGCTTTGATCGAGCCTGAGTATGCCTGCAATGGAGTCTATTCCTGCCTCATGTAGTGCGTTTGCCATTTTATAGACTTCTCCCTGTGCGAGCAGAGGATCCATTCCGCCTACAACACACAGGTCGCCCCAGAGCACACTATCGCGAACTTCGCCACTGATGAGCATGGTAGTGTTGATGGGACAGTCGGCACTGAGGTGATAGAGTGCAGATATTGCTGTCACTACCTTTTGATTGCTTGCCGGACGCATACGCTGACGATGATTGAGGCGATATAGGTCGCGCTGGGCTGTAAGGTCGCGCACATAAAGACCTATCTGTGTTGTCTCAAAAAGAGGCAGACTTGTCAGCGAATCCAACTTATGCTGCATGCGACCGGTCCATGTTGAATTGTCATCAGGTACTATATCGT
This sequence comes from uncultured Bacteroidales bacterium, assembly GCA_902781515.1. Lineage (GTDB taxonomy): Bacteria > Bacteroidota > Bacteroidia > Bacteroidales > Bacteroidaceae > Physcousia. Next base: position 79,800 of record CACZJU010000008.1, read on the forward strand.
TGGCTCCCACGCTCAGCGTGAAAAACAAGAAACTATAAAGTAAGTATTTACGCATAATGTCTATGTTTTGGCGTAAAGGTACAAATTATTTGGCTATGTGGGGCTATGATTAACCTTTTTTATGTAATTTTGCATTCAGTAAAACATAAATACCATGATACGTAAATTCGATTTCCTGATTATCGGTGGTGGTGTGGCTGGTATGAGCTATGCCTTGAAAGTGGCAAATGCAAAGAAGGGTAAGGTGGCTCTCGTATGCAAAACAACGCTCGATGAAGCCAATACTGCGAAGGCGCAAGGCGGTATAGCCAGCGTTACGAACCTGAAGCTCGACAATTTCGAAAAGCACATTCAGGACACAATGGTTGCTGGTGATTTTATCAGCGACCCAGCGGCTGTGGAACAGGTAGTGAGAAATGCCCCCCAAGGTATTGCCGATTTGGTGAAGTGGGGAGTAAACTTCGACAAGAAGGAGGACGGTGAGTTCGATCTCCATCGCGAGGGAGGACATTCAGAGTTTCGTATTCTTCATCACGCCGATGATACAGGCTTCGAGATACAGCGCGGACTTATGGAGGCTGTACGTCGCAACAAGAAGATAACCGTGCTCGAAAATCACTATGCAGTGGAAATAATCACTCAGCACCATTTGGGTCGTGAGGTTAACCGTCACATGACGGACATAGAGTGCTACGGAGCCTACATTCTTGACCCAGATACCCAGAAGGTGGATACTTTCCTCTCGCGAGTAACACTGATGGCAACGGGTGGTACGGGTGCCGTATATGCCACCACTTCTAATCCAAACATTGCAACTGGTGATGGCATTGCTATGGTATATCGTGCAAAGGGTATAGTCAAGGATATGGAGTTTGTGCAGTTCCACCCGACAGTACTTTATAATCCAGCCGAAACACATCCTGCTTACCTTATCACAGAGGCAATGCGCGGTTATGGAGGAATACTGAAACTGCCCAATGGTGAGGAATTCATGCAGAAATACGACAAGCGTCTTTCTTTGGCTCCACGCGATATCGTGGCACGAGCCATTGACCGCGAGATGAAGATTCATGGTATAGACCACGTATGTCTCGATGTCACTCACAAAGATGCTGAAGAAACGAAACACCACTTCCCAAATATCTATGCTAAGTGTCTATCGATAGGTATAGATATCACGAAGCAGATGATTCCTGTTTGTCCGAGTGCTCACTATATGTGCGGCGGTATAAAGGTTGACCTCAATGGTGAGTCAACCATCCATCGCCTCTATGCTGTAGGTGAATGCTCTTGCACAGGTCTGCATGGTGGAAACCGTCTTGCTTCTAACTCGCTCATAGAGGCTGTCGTCTATGCCGATGCAGCCGCTAAACATTCGCTTGAGGTTATCGATAACTATACGTTCAACGACAGAGTTCCTGAATGGAATGATGAAGGTACAATGTCGAACGAAGAAAAGGTTCTTATCGCTCAGGATATGCGCGAGGTGGGACAAATTATGTCGAACTACGTGGGTATAGTCCGTTCCGACCTTCGTCTGCATCGTGCTTGGACACGTCTCGACCTTCTCTATGAAGAGACTGAAGAACTCTTTAAGCGCGTGAAGCCCACTAAGGACATTTGTGAGCTCCGCAACATGATAAACGTTGGCTATTTAATTACACGTCAAGCCTTAGAGCGCAAGGAGAGTCGCGGCCTTCACTATACCGTCGATTATCCCAAGCACGCCTACGACCAGAAATAGTTACATACGCCAGGCTTTGGGCATAAAGAGGAAGAGGACGGTAAAGATTTCAAGACGACCCAATAGCATTAGGAAACTCAACAACCACTTGCCGGCAGCTGGTACCGAAACGAAGTTGCCGGCAGGTCCAAGTTCACCTAAAGCAGGTCCTGTATTGCCAAAGCTTGATACTACAGCGCCGAAAGCTGTTGTCAGTTCAAAATCCATGAACATTGTCATCAGTCCGCAGCAAATAAGCAGAACAAACACGTAGATGACCAAATAGGACATCACTCGTCTGATGTGCTGTTCGCTGATGATTCTTCCGTTGAACTTAATGCTGATGACTGCATGGGGATGAAGGTGTGTGCGGAACTCACGCCAGGCATACTTCAGGTAGATGAGCACACGCATCATCTTCATACCACCTGCCGTGCTGACTGTGCAGCCACCAAGTATCATCATTGTGATGGTAGGTATCCAAAAGGCTCTACCCCACCCTACATAGTCGAATGACTGGGCTTGGAAACCACAGGAACTGATGATTGTGGCAACGTGGAAGAAACTTGTGCGGAATATGTCCTCACCTGTTTGTGGAATAGCGACACTACCATCGAAAGTTTTGAATCGGAACAACAGGCAGAATATGGCTACCAGTCCCATCACTGTCAGCAGAAAAGCCTTCACCTCTTCGTTCTTAAGGCATACACGTCCACGCATGATGGAAATATAGTAGTATATACCGAAGTTGAGGCTGGAGATAATCATGAATGTGGCACACACATATTCAATGTAGGCCGAATGGAAATAACCGATGCTGGCAGTATGGGTTCCATATCCACCTGTGGCTATGGTTGACAAGGCAAAGCATATTGCATCGTATAGTCCCATTGGACCAACCCAGAACATCAGAGTACAGACAATGGTGAGTATAAGATAAATGAGAAGTAAACGGCGCGAGGTGGCACCAATCTTTGGTTGCAGACGATTGATACTCAAGCCAGACATCTCCGCTATGAACATCGTGGAGTTTTTCATATCCCTGACAGGTAATAGGGCAAACGAGAATACAACTATTCCCAAGCCTCCCATCCACTGCGTCATACTACGCCATAGAAGTATTCCGTGCGGCATTGCCTCTATGTCAGGAATTATAGTAGCACCCATTGTGCTGAAGCCGCTCATAGTTTCGAAGTAAGCGCTGGCTATATCTACATCCAATCCGTCATATAGCAAGAATGGAAGCATTCCAAACAGCGAAAATACTACCCACGTAAAGCCAACGATGATGAATGAACCTCCTCTTGACAACTGCTGTTGCTGACGCCCCATTTTAGTGTGACCATAAGCTGTAAGCAGTACGCCGGAAACAAAGGTTATGCCTGTTGTTATGGCGAAGGCTTTCCAGTCTTCCTCACCCAATTTATAGTGATAATAGAGTGCTGCCAGCGTTACAAAGCCCATGAAAAGGCTTTCCATTGTCAGTAGCATTCCGAATATACTCTTCTTCATTTAAATGTAAAATGTTAAATGTCAAATGTATTTAGTACGACACACTGCAACTGATGCCCATTTGTCTGACTTCTTCCGCGATTCCATCAAGGATTTCAGGTCTCGCCTTTTCCAATCCTTGTACAGGTGTTTCGCGGTCGATGGTGTATATCATCACTTGTCTTGGACTTATTGTTTTCACAGCCTTCAGCCAAGGATCAACAAACTCATTGCCAGTATTGTCCACACCTTCTCCACTCATAAACATTGTCTGTATTATCACTTTCGGAGCCATTTCCTTCAAATGCTCTACGATTTCTTTTACATCGTAGTTTCCTTGTGGACGGTCCACGCGCTTGATGTACTCGGCTGATACGGTGTCGAGTTTCATAATAGGGTTATCAGTCTTCAACAAGGCTTCGCGAATTGTCTGGCGATGTATCTGTGTACTATTCGATAAAACTGATATCTTAGCTTCAGGAAAATATTTATTTCGCAGACTGATAACGTCATCCACAATCTCAGGAAAGTGTGGGTGAAGCGTTGGTTCTCCGTTGCCGGCGAAAGTCAGTACATCGGGTTTTGGACCTTCTGCCTGCATTTTTTGAAGTTGGCTTTTCAAAGCTTCATAAACCTCTTCTCGAGTGGGCAGAGGTGCTTTTGCACGTCGTTCAGCATTGAGGCCACACTCACAGTAAATGCAGTCAAACGAGCACCACTTGCCATCCTTTGGAAGTAAATTAATGCCCAGCGAGACACCAAGCCGGCGACTATGCACAGGCCCGAATATTGGCGATGGATATATTACTGTACTCATAATACGCTGCAAAATTACGAAATAATTACACATTATGCATTATGCATTATGCATTAAATTAGATTCTAAGCCTAAATTGAATACTTATGTCTGATTTCCATGGGCTGCGGATTTCTTGCATCCCTGAGCCTTGGGTAGTGCGGTCGAAGTATCGGGTTACTCCAATCATGGCTTCTGCCAACAGACGTTTGTTCCATAATGAGATGTGTCCTGCCGATGCCATTCTCATTCCGTGATAGTAGAGCGAGGGGTAGCGGAACATGTTGGTTAGTAGGGGTTCGTAAAGGAATAATCGTGTTTGGTAGTTTGGTGTGTGGAAATATGTTAACAGAGCCGACACCTGTCCCAATCCTTTCTTGTAGCGCATACGTTGGGAAATTGCTAATCCTGTGCCTTTTGTCTTTAACGAATGCAATAATGCAGTCGTTTGCAGTTGCCACGATTTTCCTTGCTCTCGTGTATATTGCAGTCGCAGTCGGTTGTGCGTTTCCATTTGGTTGCTTCGTTCCTTACGTTTCAGTTGATAACGTACGGATAGTTTGTTTTGCCTATTGATGGCATATTCGGCATATATGCAGCCTTCCTGTCCACTGCTGCTATGTGTCAGACTGTATCTTGGCCAAGGATTGTAGAAGAAATCGGCATAGACTGTCAGTGTCAGGTTTTCCACAGGTTTAGCATCCAGTCGTAAAGTTGCTCCACTTTCGTTCTGCACGTCGCTGTTCTCGCTCAAAGCCGATGCGTGGAACGAATAATATTTATAGGAATAAAAGCGATACGAACCGCTAAGCGTGTATCTGGTATTAATTTTCCATGAAGCGCGTTCCAAGGTTGCCCAACCACCTTTCTCGGAACTGTAGGCCGTCTCTCCTGCCAATGTGAACCATAAGTGCTTGAAGCCATAATTCACACCTACGACTCCGAAGTCCCTCCCCATGGGAAAAATTTGTCGATATACTGCTGTGCCTGGCGAAAGATTGCGCTCGAAATGCTGATAGTAGCCTGTTGCTCCTGCGTAAAGCCCCTTCCGTTTCCATGTTACGTTTCCGCCTGCTACAGTTGTCGCAAGATTCCTTTTCTGTTCGAGTTCCTTTAAGGTCCTGTGAAGTCCTGAAGTTTGGATGGTTTTCACCGTTCCATCATTATTGAGCGAGGAATCTAGTCGTCTATACGACAGCCATGTTGTAAGCTTTACCTCTCCAAACTGCAATGTAGCGGCAGCTCCTCGCAGATAGTTTACCTCGTCCATACTGCGCTTTGCCCGAATTCCTTGACTTGGTTTGTTCATCAGGGCGGATTTTCCTGTTGCAAAACCTCCGTTGTTTATCACTAGTCCTTCGCCAAAGCCCAGTTTGTAGTCACCCACTACTGCTGTGGATACTACGCCCATATCCCTTACCATCAGGTGTCCACCATAGTGGTCCCAGCCTCCGTTTCCTTTGAAAGGCTCACCTTGGTCCTTCTCTGCCGACAGACTTGCAGAAAGTCGGTTTTTGCTATCCAGACGATAGCGCAGATTGTGATAAAATGGTTCACCCTTATAGCCTCCGCTCTCTGGGGCGTAGGAGTATCCGGCACGATAATATAGGGGAACGTCAATTCGGCTTTGCACTTCATGGCGTGCTCCTTTCAGTAGCGAACGCAAGGTGGTAGTGTCTTTCCTCGCGAATACTGCTTGGTCGGCATATAGAAAGAGAGAGAGGTAGCGACGTGTAGTGTAGTCTATCGAGGCAATAGCCATCAATTCGCTTATTGTGCGCATTCCTCGATGTAGGAATATGTATGTGTGAATTTCCTCAATTTGTTCCTCTGACAGGAAAGGAATCATTGAGAGTTGTTCGCGTGTCGCAGTATTTATGTCCAACGGATGAGCCGCCAGTTGTGCCAGCTCCTCCATGTGCTCCGTCCATCCCTGTTGTTCGGCATACTCATCGTCAGCTACTTCATCCACAAACTCCTGCCACGTCAATGCTGCTTGTCCTCTGGCTTCGCTCATCACCATCATGAGCACGGTCAGCAACAAGACCAAGCGTTTCATGTGTCAGACGCTTATTTGTATGTTTATTTCAGTTCGAGGCCTTGGATGGTGTAGCGTTTGCCGTTGGGAAGCCTTATTATGATGCGACCATTTTCCAACACCTTTTGAGGTATGATGGGCTGTGTATACTCTATTGCGTTAAGGCCATCAGGTGTGGTTGTGTACTCATATAACCAAGGCAGATAACTTCCACTATAAAGTGTAGAATAGTTAGTCATTCCAAATTCGGGTGTGGAATTATTATACAACGTTCCATACATGTAATATCCCGTCTGGCTCAATATCTTGAATGTTCCGTTAGTTTGATATGTTGCCGTGTACTTATGAGCAGTACTCTTGTTCGTTGTAGCCGCAACTGTAGTATAATAGGTATTGCCTGACTTTAATGTCTGATAAGCATAACGACCATTGCTGTCTTTGATGTAGAATTTTCCGTCGCCGGCATCTTCAAAAGTAAAAGCATTCGTCATATCCTCCAGCGTTATTACCTCGTCATCTTCAGTTACTTGCTGCGTGTAGAGATAAGAGTAGTCTTTGTTTGAAGGTACTGGCTTGGCTATGTGCAATTCGTTGTTGATAGGAGCTGCTATCAGATATTGTCCACCATCTTTTACAGAGGTTGCTTTTGCAAATGAATAAGTTGGTACATCTATGTGTTTCAGCTCAAGGGTTACTATATATGGGTCGTGGTCAGAATAGGAATAATACTTGCTGCCAGTAGAGCATGGATTAGCAATATGCAAGCATTTGGCGGAGGTTACCTGCTGTGCCATTGTCTCGTTAGCTAAGACGTGGTCGATAAGTTCGTTTTCAGGTTCCCAGCAATGTGAATATACGGCTCCGATGTCGTATTTCAACAATTGCTCTTCATAGCCAGCCCTGAGAAGCATCTGCATACTCTCCTCATCCATTTCGGCATTAAGGTCACCCATAATCAGGATGTCATTGTCTTTTGCCCCAGTTAGTCCGCTTAGCAATGCAGTGGCATTGGCTATTCGCTTATTGATATCATCTTCAATGTTGTTACTGGTACTGGCCTTGAAATGATTCATGCTCAATGTGAAACTCTCACCGGAAGCCTTGCTCTTAAAGGTCTGCATACGCATCTGGTTGGGGTAAACATAAGTATATCCTACAGCCGTAGATACGTTATCACCTACAAGTTCTATTGTTGCCGTATTGTATATGAATCCCGACTTGATGGCACCAGTGGCATTGTCAGGGTCGTTGAGGTCGTAGCTTAGTCCATCGGTAACAGGTTGATAGTTCTTGCCTGTTTTCGTGCTCATGCTTTGTGCCAATATTTCCAATACTTCTGCACAACATTCTACCTCATTGAAGGCATAGATGTCGGCTTTGTATGGCGACAAGGCATTGGTGATGGCATTCAGTTTAGCCGTACGTCCTTCCACATCGTTATAGTTACTGATAGGAATACCATTGTTCATAGTCCTGCTACGGTCGAGCGAATAGAAGAAGTTTTGCACATTCTGTCCGCAGACTATCAGTTCTTCTGCATAAAGGCTTATGCTAAAGAAATTCAGCATACAGGCAATTATACAAACGCAAAGGGAAGTTCTGTAGGCTTTCATATCAAACGCAATTTAATTTTTTTGACTCTTTATTTCTGCTTACTGCTGCGAAGTATGGAGTAAACGCCAACGATGATGAACGGAACACTGAGCAACTGACCCATATTGAAGAGCATACCGTTTTCGAAGTCCACCTGATTCTCCTTGGTGTACTCGATGAAGATACGTGCTGTGAATATGAGTGTCAGACAGATACCGAAGAAGAAACCTGTACCCACCTTCTTGGGATATTTGCGATAAAAGTACCAATGAACACAGAAGAACAGGGCATAGCAAATGGCTTCGTAGAGCTGTCCCGGATGGCGTGGAAGTTGGTCTATGCGTTCGAAGATAAATGCCCAAGGCACATCAGTCGGACGTCCGATTATTTCCGAGTTCATGAGGTTGCCCATACGGATGGCACAGGCGCAGATGGGAGTAACGATGGCAATATTGTCGAGCACCGTCAGCAACTTCAATCCTGTCTTACGCATGTAGAGCCAAAGGGCAAAGATGAGTCCTATCGTGCCGCCGTGACTTGCCAGTCCTTCGTAGCCTGTAAAGTGCCAACTGCCTGCTGCATCCTGTCTCATGGGGAGTATCATCTCCAGCGGATGAACAAGGAAGTATGAGGGCTCGTAGAACAGACAGTGTCCCAATCGGGCACCAATTAGGATGCCTATGAAGCAGTAGAACACCAGCGGTTCGAACTTTTCCTCTGGTATGCGCTGTTCGCGAAAGATTTTATGTTCCAACAGATACACGCTGAACAAACCTATTGCCCAGCACAGCGAGTACCAACGTACACCAAATGCTCCCACGTGGAAAGCAAATATGTCAGGATTCCAAGTTATGTATAATAACCCCCCTCCGACTCCCCCGAGGGGAATAGATGTTAATAGTGATGTAATCATTTTTTATTTTTATACTAAGTAAAGCCTCCCCTCGGGGAGGTTAGGAGGGGGTTATACATTGAATCTGAAATGCATGATGTCGCCGTCCTGAACTTCGTATTCTTTACCTTCGACCCCCATCTTACCGGCTTCGCGAACTGCTGCCTCAGAGCCGTATTTGATGTAGTCGTCGTACTTGATGACTTCGGCACGGATGAAACCCTTTTCGAAATCTGTGTGAATGACACCGGCACATTGAGGGGCCTTCCATCCACGACGGAATGTCCAAGCCTTCACCTCCATTTCGCCTGCGGTGATGAATGTCTGCAGGTTCAACAGCGAGTATATGGCTTTGATGAGACGGTTGCATCCGCTTTCCGTCAGTCCCATATCCTCAAGGAACATCTGCTTCTCCTCGTAGGTCTCCAGTTCGGCAATGTCGGCTTCTGTCTGTGCCGATATGATGAGCATTTGTGCGTCTTCGTCCTTAATGGCTTCCTCCACGCGCTTTGTGTATTCATTACCGTCCTTGGCGCTCTGGTCGTCAACGTTGCAGACATAGAGCACGGGCTTTGTGGTCAGCAGGAACAGGTTCTTGGCAGCGGCCTGCTCGTCTTCCGTCTCGAACTCTACGGTGCGGGCACTCTTGCCTTGCAACAGAGCAGCTTTGTATGCCTCAAGCACGCCTAGTTCTATCTTTGCCTGCTTGTCACCACCCACACGGGCCTGCTTCTCCACTTTCTGCATACGGCTCTCTATAGTCTCAAGGTCCTTGAGTTGCAGTTCCATATCGATAATCTCTTTGTCGCGAACAGGATCTACTGAACCGTCAACGTGCACGATGTTAGTATCGTCGAAGCAACGCAGAACGTGTATGATGGCATCACATTCGCGGATGTTGGCAAGGAACTGGTTGCCCAAGCCTTCACCCTTCGAAGCACCCTTCACCAGTCCGGCAATGTCCACAATATCGCAAACAGCAGGAACTATGCGACCAGGGTGTACTAACTCGGCAAGTTTAGTGAGTCGTTCATCGGGAACACTCACCTGCCCCATTTGGGCGTCAATGGTACAAAAAGGAAAATTGGCTGCCTGTGCCTTTGCACTCGACAGGCAGTTAAAAAGAGTGGATTTGCCCACGTTGGGCAGTCCCACGATACCAGCTTTCAATGACATAATTATTTTTACGAATTACGATTTACGACTACAAAGTTACAAATATTTCTCAATTCTTATTTCTTAATTCTTAATTTATTATATGTTGATTCCGTACGCCTGCTTCACTTCACTCATCACGAAAGTGCTTTCCAGCGAGGCCAGCGACTCTATGGTGCCCAGTTTGTTCAGCACCAGTTGCTGGTATTCGTGCATATCGGCTACGCGAATCTTCAACAGATAGTCGTAGGTTCCTGAGGTGTTGTAGCACTCTATAACCTCGGGAATGTGCTGGATGCGACGCTGGAAATCCTCACCAATCTCGCGGTTTATCTGCTTCAACTTCACTTTTACGAATACGAGCAGTCCTTTTCCCAGACGCTCAGGGTCGAGTACGGCTACATACTTCTTTATATATCCGTTGCGTTCGAGTCGTTTCTGGCGTTCGAATACGGGTGTGGGAGTCAAATGAACGGCATCTGCCAGCTCTTTTGTAGTTAACTTTGCATTCTTCTGAAGGGTGCGAAGTATCTGATAATCAGTCTCATCCGGTGTGTACATAGAATATTATTCTTTTGAAGGTTTGTTTTATAGGTGTTTGCAGAATAAAGTGTCAGTTGAATGCACAAAATTAGGTATATCTTCTGGAATAAGCAAAAGATTTGGAGGATATTTCTAAAAGTCCGTAACTTTGCAGTGCGAAACTTAACGAAATGATAGATTAAATAATAGATAATAAATAAATAGAATTATGGCACAGGAAAGAAATTACAGATTCGAGACTTTGCAACTCCATGTAGGACAAGAGCAAGCAGACCCCACGACTGACTCTCGTGCAGTTCCCATCTATCAGACTACAAGTTACGTGTTCCGTAACTCGCAGCACGCAGCCGACCGTTTCGGTCTTCGCGATGCAGGTAACATCTACGGTCGCCTGACAAACTCTACTCAAGGTGTGTTCGAAGACCGCGTTGCCGCGCTTGAGGGAGGTGTGGCTGGTTTGGCTGTTGCCAGTGGTGCGGCTGCCATCACCTATGCTCTCCAGAACATTGCCCAAGCTGGTGACCACATCGTGGCTGCAGACAACTTGTATGGTGGTTCCTATAACTTGATTACGCACACGCTGAAGACACAGGGTGTCGAGAATACCATTGTGAATGTCAACGACCTGCAGGCACTTGAAGATGCTATCCGTCCCAACACGAAGGTGATTTATGCCGAGGCGTTTGGAAATCCCAATTCCGATGTGTTGGATATCGAAGGTGTGGCTGCTGTGGCTCATCGTCACGGACTGCCCCTCATCGTTGACAACACGTTTGGTACTCCCTATCTGATTCGTCCGCTTGAGCACGGAGCAGACATTGTGGTACATTCTGCCACAAAGTTTTTGGGCGGTCACGGTTCATCGCTGGGCGGTGTGATTGTTGACGGAGGTAAATTCGATTGGAAAGCCAACCCTGACAAGTTCCCCTCCTTAGCGAAGCCAGAGCCCTCATATCATGGGGCAGTGTTTGCCGATGTGGCTGGTGCAGCGGCTTTTGTGACTCGCATCCGTGCCGTCATCCTGCGCGATACGGGTGCTGCCATTTCGCCCTTCAATGCGTGGATTCTCTTGCAGGGAGTGGAAACATTGAGTCTGCGTGTTGAACGTCACATCGAGAACACACTGAAGGTTGTTGAGTTCCTGAAGAACCATCCGAAGGTGTCTAAGGTGAATCATCCTTCGCTTGAGAGCCACCACGACCACCATCTCTACCAGAAGTATTTCCCCAACGGCGGAGGCTCGATTTTCACCTTCGAAATCAAGGGTGGACAGGAAGAAGCTTGGAAGTTCATCGATAGATTGCAGATTTTCTCGTTACTGGCTAACGTTGCCGATGTGAAGAGTCTTGTGATTCATCCCTACACGACTACTCACTCGCAGCTCTCGCCCGAAGAACTTGCCGAGCAGCACATTACTCCCTCCACCATTCGTTTGTCGATTGGTACCGAACACATCGACGATATTCTGGAAGACCTAAGTCAGGCACTTAATTAATTACGAATTAAGAATTAAGAATTAAGATTTATTTGTAACTTTGCAAACTGCTAACCGCAAAACCGTAAAACCGTAAAACCTCAAAACCGTAAAATTATGGCACAGATAGCACAACAGTTGACCGACCTTATCGGCAACACTCCCCTACTCCAACTCAACAAGTTTTCAAAAGCTAAAGGTGTTGATACACCCGTAATAGCCAAAGTAGAGTTCTTCAATCCAGGCGGAAGCGTAAAGGACCGCATAGCCTTTGCTATGATAGAAGATGCTGAGGCAAAGGGAATCCTGAAGCCCGGAGCCACCATCATTGAGCCTACAAGCGGCAATACTGGTGTGGGACTGGCACTCGTAAGCGCCGTTCGTGGCTACCACCTCATCCTGACGATGCCCGACACCATGAGCATCGAGCGCCGCAACCTTGTGAAGGCCTATGGAGCCGAGGTTCGTCTGACTCCCGGCAAGGACGGAATGTCCGGCGCGATACGTGAGGCAGAAGCTCTTCGCAACTCCATTCCAGGCTCTGTCATTCTGCAGCAGTTCGAGAATCAGGCAAATCCCACCAAGCACTATCAGACTACAGGTGAGGAAATATGGAAACAGACCGATGGATTGGTCGATATCTTTGTAGCCGGTGTAGGTACTGGCGGCACCATTTCCGGCGTTGGTCGCAGACTTAAGGAGCACAATCCCAACGTTAAGATTATCGCCGTAGAACCAAAGTCGTCGGCAGTATTGAACGGTCAGCCTTCAGGCCCTCATAAGATTCAGGGCATCGGAGCAGGTTTTATTCCAAAAACCTACGATTCCAACGTGATAGACGAGGTCTTTGACGTAGAAAACGATGATGCCATCCGCACAGGTCGCGAGATTGCCCAGTCAGAAGGCTTGCTTGTCGGCATATCTGCAGGCGCTGCCCTGTTCGCAGCCACAGAGATTGCCAAGCGTCCAGAAAACAAAGGCAAACGCGTAGTAGTCCTGCTGCCCGACACAGGCGAGCGCTACCTCTCCACCGTCCTGTACGCCTTCGAGGAATATCCCCTCTAAGAGTATTATCAGCTTTGTATATGTACGATTGCTTAAGGTAGTAGTTTAGTCCTTAAAAATAAATTCGTAATATCTTAGCCAAGTAAAGCAAACCGCACCTGCCACCAGCGAAGTGACAAGTGCGGTTTATCTTTCCGCCCAAGTAACAAAACTCCTAATCAGAAGCAGAGGCCGAGGTTGACGGCG